>NZ_JBVJLY010000016.1:0-82294 GCF_055584485.1 Amycolatopsis sp. NPDC102522
ACGGACCTGCTCCAACTCCACCGGTTTCACTCCAGCAGCAGATCACACCAGCACCCTGACCAGCCACAACGACACACCTAACAAAGCACTACTAGAACCCGGATCATGCGCCACGGCGTCGGCCCGTAATACTGTCGCGCCAGAACACCCTCGCTTTGCCGACGACGAAGCGACCGCTGGGGAAAACTCAGGGCTTGTCCGCCGCGGCGGCGATGAAGATGTCCGTTTCCAGGAAGATCCGCCACTGCGCTGGGGATTCGCTCTGCATCGCGCGATAGGCGGCGGCCTGGACCTGGCTGCCGGCCTTGGCCCTGGTCCAGATCTCGCGGACCAAAGGGCCTTCCTGGAGATACCTGGCGTAGCCGGCCTCGATACCGACGATGGCGGCGGCGCGGACCTTGATGCCGTCCACCTTGTCCTTGGCCGCGGCTTCGAAGATGCCGGTGTCGATGAAAGCTCGCCACTGCTCCGGCGTCCGGCTGCGGTAGGCCTGGTACCACACCTCGGAGTCTCGGGGCGCAAGGTCACGGGCCCAGATGTGCTGCACGAAGTACTCGTCCGTCAGTTGCGCGGCCAGTGCCGGGTCCATGCCGACGACGGCGGCCGCCTTCACCCGCGCGTCGCGAAGCTTCTTTTCCGCGGTTTCCTGCTCGGCCGCGTCCAAGTCACGCTGGTGCTCGACGAAGATGCCGTGAACGATGAATTCCTTCTGCTCCGCAGGCGTGCTGCTGAAAGCCTTGCCCGCGGCGGACTTCACGAACGTTCCCCGGGCGGCCCGTTCCCACAGCGCGAAGACGAAGTTCTTGTCGTCCTGGGCCAGCAGGATCGAGGTCAGCTCGAAGCCGAGCAGCGTGGCGGCGGGCTGCCGCTCAGTGCGCCTGGCCTGGTAGAGCGCTTCCCGGTCCAGGTCCCGCTGGTGCGCCTCGTAGATCCCGGTCTTGAGGAACAGTGAGCTCCACCCGCCGTTGTAGGCGTCGAGCGCCGCGAACTGAACTTCCCGCGCGGTCTCGCCTTGCAGCTTCGCCGCCCGGAAGATCTCGTAGACGAAGTCGCGTTCGCTGAGCCGCAGCAGTTCCGGCGTGACCGTGAGTCCGACGACGGCGGCGGCGCTGGTGCGTACCTCGTCCGGCGTCTGTGTCACGGCGGCCGAAGCCCCGGCCGGCGCGGCGGTCGCCACCGCCGGGGCGAGAACCCCGGTCGTCCCGGTCACCGCGGCGAGAAGAGAAACGGAGGCCACGAAGCCACGGACCTTGGAATTACCCATAGTTGCCATATTTTTTGGCTGTCAGGTTTGTTCTGCTCGCCGACATGGTCGAGCACGAGGGAACACCCCACCCAGAGTGACAACCCGGTGATCCCCCAGCCACAGGGGATATAGCCCCATGATCAACGAACGTTACCGATCGGCCCGGCATTGCTCCGAATGCGCGAACTAACGCTCGCCCCGGATCGTGCGCCGCAGCTTCGGCACCCGCTCGTGCAGAGTCCGTTCCGCACCGCGCTGCGTCGGTTCGTAGTAGTCCCGCCCGACCAGCTCGTCCGGCGGATACTGTTGCGCGAGAACGCCTTCCGGCGCGTTGGGCGGGTACCGGTACCCCTTCGCGTTGCCGAGCTTTTCCGCTCCCGCGTAATGCCCGTCGCGCAGATGTGGCGGCACCGTCCCGATCCGCCCGGACCGGACGTCGCTGAGCGCGGCGTCGATCGAGGTGACGATGGCGTTCGACTTCGGCGCCGTCGCCAGGTGCACGGTCGCCTGCGCCAGCGCGAGACGCCCTTCCGGCATGCCGATGAACTGCACCGCGTGCGCCGCCGCGACGGCCGATTGCAGCGCCGTCGGATCGGCCATGCCGATGTCCTCGCTCGCGTGCACGACCAGGCGCCGAGCCAGGAACCGCGGGTCCTCCCCCGCTTCGATCATCCGTGCCAGGTAGTGCAGCGCGGCGTCCACATCGGACCCGCGGATCGACTTGATGAACGCGCTGATGACGTCGTAGTGCTGATCGCCGTCCCGGTCGTACCGCACCGCCGCCTTGTCCACTGTGGACTCGACGATGGCGAGATCGATCGTCTTGGCCTCGGTCGCGCCCGCCGCGTCCGCAGCCGCTTCCAGCGCCGTGAGCGCGCGCCGTGCGTCGCCGGAGGCCAGCCGCACCAGATGGGCCTGCGCGTCCTCGGTCAGGGCGAGTTCGCCGCCGAGACCGCGTTCGTCGGCCAGCGCGCGCTCGATCAGCGCGACGATGTCGGCGTCGGTCAGCGGCCGCAACTGCAGCACCAGCGACCGAGAAAGCAGGGGCGAGACGACGGAGAACGACGGGTTCTCCGTGGTGGCCGCCACCAGCAGCACCGTCCGGTCCTCGACGGCGCCGAGCAGGGCGTCCTGCTGGGTCTTGGAGAACCGGTGGACCTCGTCGATGAACAGGACGGTGTTCTCGGCGTTGTAGTTCCGGCGGCGCCGGGCCTCTTCGATGACCCCGCGCACCTCCTTCACGCCTGCCGAGAGCGCCGACATCGCCACGAACCGGCGCCCGGTCGCGGCCGAGACGAGGTTCGCCAGCGTGGTCTTGCCCGTCCCCGGCGGGCCGTAGAGCAGCACGGAAGCGGGCGCCGCGCCTTCGACGAGCCGCCGCAGCGGCGCGCCCTCGCGCAGCAGGTGCTGCTGACCGACGACCTCGCCGAGCGACCGCGGCCGCATCCGTACCGCCAGCGGCGAGCCCGCGGGTACAGCGACCTCCCTCGGCTCGGCCGGCTCCGGAGGCGGCCCGAGGTCGGGGTTCACGGTGAAGAGTTCGTCCTGTGCCACGGTGTCGACGGTAGCCGTAGCCACCGACGGTTCCGGCCACAGGTCAGCGCAGCCGCTCCCGGAACGAGTGCCACATGATCACGGCCGCGTACGGCACGAACTCGCGCCCTCGCCGCCACACCCACGGCACCCCCTTGAGCACCAGCCAGCCGAGGTGCCCGGCGGTACTCGGCTCGACGCCTCCCGCGCAGGTCAGGCTGACCGGCCGCGGTACCGCGAACCCGGCCTCGGCGAGCCGTTCGGTGAACCCGGTCGCCAGCATCCGGTGTCCGAGTTCCGACGGGTGCAGCCGGTCGACGCTCCACGAGGTGAGGTCGTAGGCGCCGGGCAGCAGTTCGAGGTCGAGACACGGCACGCCCTCACGCTGGACGACGCCGTCGATGGCGGCGTTCAGTTCGGCCACCCGCTCGCTCAGCGCGCGCCGCAGCGACCGCGGGAGGCGGAACACCTTGCCGTGGTCGTGGTAGCGCACCGGCACCACGGTGGTGCCGACGGCGGCGAGCGAACGGATCACCTCGGTGAGGTCCGCGGCGATCTTCCCGGCGCTGAAGTCGGGGCGCAGCGTGTCGTTCATGCCCGCCACCACCAGCGCGACGTCCGGGCGGTGTGCCACGGCCGCGGGAAGCTGCTTCGTCAGCACGCACCCCACGCGCGCCCCCGCGAACGACGGGTTCAAGTAGCCGTCCGGCTCGACGCCCAGCGCCGCGGCGACGAGCGGGCCGACCCCGCGCCAGCCGCCCCGGTCCGGCAGCGGGTCGCCCAGGCCGACGGCGGTGGAATCGCCGAGCACGACCAGTCTGCGAGCGGACCGGGGTACGGCCGGGGCGGGAGGAAGGAGAGGTTCGGGACTCGGAGTGACTTCGACACTGATCACGGTCACGGTAGCCACCATCGGCCACGCAGACTCACCTGCGGTGATGCCTGGGTAACGCGACGAGGACGGTCGAGCGAAAAGTCCGTGCGGCGGTTACCGGAACGCCGGGTAGAACGCGAGGTCCGCGTGCGGCCCCAGCCTGGCCCCGAGCGCCGCGGCGACCCTGGTGGCGTGCTCGGAGATGTCCGTGAGGCGGGCACGCAGCGAGTGCTTGGCCAGTTCCCGCCACCAGGTGACCAGCGCGGCCTCCCGGCTGATCGGCGTCGCGTGCCTGTCCAGGTCCAGCTCCGGGAGGATCTCCCAGGTGATGATCCACAGCAGGAGCAGCTGACCGTCCATCAGGTGCTCGGCCAGCGCTTCCTCGTCCGCGAGCCCCGGCCAGACCGAGACGACCTCGGACCGCCAGGCGGCGATCATCGCCTCGCTCATCCCCGGCGGCAGCGCCATCGCTTCCGCGCTCGACGCGAACGGGAGCCGCAGGTACGCCGCGTCCATCAGGGTGCTGCGCACCCGGCCGCGTTCGAAATCGAGGAACCGCACCCCGCTGCTGGTCACGAGGTTGTTGTCCGGGCTGAGATCGACGGGGCTGAACGCGCGGTAGGACGGTGCCCCCGCCCGCTCGGCGACCTCCATGACCCGCCGTTGCACCGGCTCCGGAGTCTCGACGTCGAGCAGTTCCTCCAGCAGCCCCGGCAACTGCGCGCAGACCGCGGGCAGCGGCGCGTCCTCGTTCTTGACCGGGCCACCCAGACGGCGCAGCAGCGCGTTGAAGTCGGGCTCCCGGCTCGCCGTGCTCGCGTGCAGCCTGCCCAGCGACCGGGCCCAGGACAACAGCGCGCGTTCGGCGCCGCGCGCGTCACGGGCGTAGAGCTTGTCGTGCAGCGTCGGGACGCCGCCGAGGTCCTCGATCACGAGGACACGATCCCGGCCGTCGTGCGCCAGCAGCTCGGGACACATCCGGTCCTCCGGCGCGAGCGCGGTGAACAGCTGGTAGCTGACCGCCTCCTGCGCGAACGGATCGGGCCGTCCCGGCTCTGCTGGATCGGGGTAGTGCTTGATGACCAGGGTGCGCGGCAGCGCGAACGGCGACGACGCCACCCGCGCCCGCACGACCGTCGCCGGACCACTACCGGCGAGGTCTTCAGGGGCGACGAGGGTGATCGCGCTGCCGAAGCGGCGAGAAAGGACTGACTCACCGGCAGCGACCGCGGCCGCGACGGCGAGGGTTTCGGCTCCAGCTCCGACGGTTGAATCGTCGGCAGAGGAGGTATCGACTGTCATTACCACCGACCCTACTCGTGACTGAGCAACCATGACCACTGAGATCCGGGCAACCGCGCGCACTGGCGCGATCTGGGACTCATCCCCGTGAAAGCGGACGTTCCGTTATCCTCGATCGTTGCTTACGACGGCGAAATGTCAGCACAATGGCCGCAGCTGCAACGATTCCGACGAGATTGACCAGCAGCTGACCGGTCGAATACAGGCACCGGTCCCACTGACCGGCAACCCCGGCGACCACCGCGTATCCGGCGGCGGGCACCGTGGTCACCGAGATGAACACCCCCACGAGCGCGGCGGATTTGGCCGAGGTCATGGAAAGCATTCCCGCCGCGCCGGCGAGCAGTGCCACTATCAGTGACGCGATTCCCACCTGGTAAACGAAATCAACCTCGTGGTTGTCCGCGAGTTTGCTGACTTCGAGCACTCCGGTGGCGTTGCCCACCAGAACCACACCGAGAGTGACCACCATCGCGATCGGGAAGCCGCCGAGCAACGCGATCCCGCCCTGCCGGACGAGATCCCCGCGGCGCAGCACCAGGCCGACGGCCATCGCCGCCAGAGGACCGAATTCCGGCCCCACCACCATCGCGCCGACGATGGTGACCGCCGAGTTCGTGATCACGCCGACCGACGCCAGCAGGCACGCGATGGTCAAGAACGCTTGAAACGTCCAGGTGAGCCGGGACTCCTCCCCGGAGCGGCCGACGAGTTCCTGCCACACCACCGCGTCCGCGGCCTCACCCGGCGCGTCCTCCTCGGCCCTGTCCGCGGCGTCGGACACCGCTGTGTCGAGGGCTTCCAGCGTGATCCCGCCGGTGTGGTCGAGGTCGAGCCCGCACAGCGACTCGATGATCTCGTCGGTCGCCTCGCGGGCGATGTCCGCCTCGATCAGGTCACCCTCGGGCGCGACAGCCACCCCGTGATGCACGACGAGGTGCGCGGTCCCGGGGTGGGCCCGCAGGATCCGGATCGCTTCGTCGGTCCGGTCCGGCGGGCACACGGCCCTGAGGTGGAGCATCAGTTCTTGGCGGGCGGCGCGGGCTTGGCGTCGATGCCCGCCTCCTTGCGCTGTTCCGGCGTGATCGGCGCCGGGGCCGCGGTCAGCGGGTCGAACCCGCCGCCGGTCTTCGGGAACGCGATCACGTCACGCAGCGAGTCGGCCTTGGCCAGCAGCATGACGATCCGGTCCCAGCCGAACGCGATGCCGCCGTGCGGCGGCGGGCCGAAGGCGAAGGCGTCGAGCAGGAAGCCGAACTTCTCCTGCGCCTCCTCCTCGCCGAGGCCCATCAGCTCGAAGACCTGCTTCTGAAGTTCCTGCTGGTGGATACGGATCGAGCCGCCGCCGATCTCGTTGCCGTTGCAGACGATGTCGTAGGCGTAGGCCAGCGCGCCGCCGGGGTCGTCGGCGAGTTTGCCGATCCACTCCGGGGTCGGCGAGGTGAAGGCGTGGTGCAGGGCCTTCCACTTGCCACCGCCGACAGCGACGTCGTCGGACTCCTCGGCCGAGATGAACATCGGGAAGTCGACGACCCAGACGAACGACCAGGCGTTCTCGTCGATCAGGCCGAGACGGCTGCCGATTTCGAGCCGGGTGGCGCCGAGCAGCGAACGCGCGTCGGCGGGCTTGCCGGCGGCGAAGAAGACGCAGTCACCGGGCTTGGCGCCGACGGCTTCGGCGACCGTCTCGCGCTCCTTCTCCGACAGGTTCTTCGCGACCGGCCCGCCGAGCGTGCCGTCCTCGTTCACCAGGATGTAGGCGAGCCCGCGGTGCCCGCGCTGCTTGGCGAAGTCCTGCCAGGCGTCGAGGGTGCGGCGCGGCTGGTCGGCCCCGCCCGCCATGACGACGGCACCGACGTACGACGCCTGGAACACCCGGAACGGGGTGTCGGCGAAGAACGCCGTCATGTCGGTGAGCTCGAGGTCGAAGCGCAGGTCCGGCTTGTCCGAGCCGTACTTCTCCATCGCCTCGGCGTAGGTGATGCGCTGGAATGGCCGGGGGATCTCGGCGCCGATCAGCTTCCACAGCGAGGTCACGATGTCCTCGCCGAGGGCGATGACGTCGTCCTGCTCGACGAAGCTCATCTCGATGTCGAGCTGGGTGAACTCGGGCTGCCTGTCGGCGCGGAAGTCCTCGTCCCGGTAGCAGCGCGCGATCTGGTAGTACCGCTCGAGCCCGCCGACCATCAGCAGCTGCTTGAACAGCTGCGGCGACTGCGGGAGCGCGTACCAGGAGCCGGGCTTGAGCCGGGCCGGGACCACGAAGTCGCGGGCGCCCTCGGGGGTGGAGCGGGTCATGGTCGGGGTCTCGACCTCGACGAACTCCTGCGCGTGCAGCACCTCACGGGCGGCGCGGTTGACCTCGCTGCGCAGGCGCATCGCGGCCGCGGGGCCGCTGCGGCGCAGGTCGAGGTAGCGGTGCTTGAGGCGCACCTCTTCGCCGACGTCGACCCGGTCGTCGATCGGGAACGGCAGCACGGCGGCCTCGGACAGCACCTCGAGCTCGGTGACCAGCACCTCGATCTCGCCGGTGGGGATCTCGGTGTTGGCGTTGCCGTCCGGCCGCTTCGAGACCTCGCCGACGACGCGGACGCAGTACTCGGAGCGCAGCAGGTGGGCGCGCTCGGCCATCTCGCCCTCGCGGAAGACGATCTGGCTCACGCCGCTGGCATCACGCAGATCGATGAAGATGACGCCGCCGTGATCGCGCCGCCGGGCCACCCATCCGGTGAGGGTGACCGTCTGACCGGCGTGCTCGGCACGCAAGGTGCCGGCTTTGTGGGTGCGAAGCACTGCGGGTGCTCTCCTTCGGCATCACGATTCTGCGATTCGACGGCGCTGCGGTTTCGACTGCTCTGCGCCGACGTCAAAGGCTAACGAACCGCCCCGGATGCCTCGCGACCAGGTACGAACCGGGCGCCGCTCAGATCGACGGCCAGGCCTCCAGCGCCGCCGCCATCCGCCGCGTGTGGACGAGGTAATCGGGCACCGACAGGACCCTGCCGTCGATGTTCTCCAGCAGCCAGCCCGCGGCCGCCTCCTTCGAGGCGAAGAACTGCGTGCAGACCAGCGCCTCGACGTAGTCCTGGCCGAGGGTGAGATCGATGCCGGACAGCCGCGACGCGGCGACGACGGCGTGCGGCGGGTCGACGCTCAAAACCCTGTCGCGAGTGAAGTGGACACGGACGCGTGCACCGGTCGCCGGGCAGAACGAGTCGGCGTGCACGGGTTCACCGGTGGCGACGGCCAGCAGGAACAGGTCCATCTGGTACCGGTCGGAAGCCGCCTTGCCAACCGGGCCAGGCCGTGAGCCGCGGTCCATCACGACCAGGCCGTCCCGGATGGCGAACCCCATCAGGTCCATCAGCCGGTGGGCCTCGGCGGGGTCCATGCCGACGGTGGCGGCGAGCCTGCCGATGGCGATGGGGTGTCTGCCCGCTCTGGTCAGCTTGGTCGCGGTCCAGGCGATGCGGACAGCGGCGGTGCGATCCGTCCGGGTGGTCAACAGGCACCTCCTCGCCTTCGTCACTCCGAGATTAGGCATGAAAAGGATTTCCGCCAAGTGACTGAGCCGAACGGCCGAATCCGTTGTGCGGTAAGAAGATTCACATTGCGCGCCGCGAACCGGGAAGACGTTTTCCGTGTTGCACGAAAAGAGACGATCTTTTGGTCGGATGAGGCAAAAGTGACGCAACAGGTCAAGGTGGTCGTGAGCGGCTCACAGCAGCTTGAGCTGTTCCGCGGCAGGCATCACCACCTCCTCCTCCGACCGTTGCACGGGCATCGTCACCTGCGTTCGTTCCTCGTCATCGGCACGGGAACCGAAGCCGTGACGGCGCAACAACGGGCCGACGCGGGCTCCCAGCCGCTCCCGATAGGACTTCGGGAGATAGGCGCCGCGCGAGTACAGCTCGCGGTATTTCGGCACCAGTTCCGGATGTTCCCGGCCGAGCCAGCGTGCGAACCATTCCCGCGCGCCCGGCCGCAAATGCAACGGGATGACGGTGACCCGCGTGGCGCCGGCCTCGGCCAGACGCGAGAACAGGGCGTCGAGCGCCGCCACCGAGTCGGTCAGGTACGGCAGCACCGGGGCGACCAGCACCGAACAAGGGAGCCCGGCGTCCCGCGCCTTGCGGATCAGGTCGAGCCTGGCCCGCGGGCTCGGCGTCCCCGGTTCGAGGCGGTGTCGCAGGTCCTCGTCCAGCAGCGCGAGCGAGATCGCCAGCCCGGCGGGCACGTCCTTCGACACCGACTCCAGCAGCGGCAGATCCCTGGCCAGCACGGTCCCTTTGGTCAGGATGGACAGCGGCGTGCCCGAATCCGCGAGCGCGGTGATGATGCGCGGCATCAGCTCGTACCGGCCTTCGGCGCGCTGATACGGGTCGGTGTTCGTGCCCATCGCGACGCGCTCACGAGTCCAGCTCGGCCGCCGCAGCTGCGCGGCCAGCACCTCGGGCGCGTTGACCTTGACGATCACCTGCGTGTCGAAATCGCGTCCGGCGTCGAAATCCAGATACATGTGGGTGTTCCGGGCGAAGCAGTTGTGCGTGACCATGCCGTCGGCGATGAAGTCGCCGGTGCCGGTGGTGATGTCGAACAGCGGCAGCTCGATGCCGAGCGCTTCGATGGACGACACCTTCCGCCTGGTCCGGCCGATGGCGAGCCCGTCGAGCGACCGTTTCCAGGCGACGGCGGGATCCGCGAGATGGAAGAACCGCAGCTCCTCCGACGGCCCGCCGAGCAGCTGGACCGTCCACAACGGACGGAACTTGACGTTTTCGGTTTTGACGTAGCGGAAGCCGAAGTTGTCGAGAGCGGTACAGAAGGTCGAGACGATATCCTGCTCGTCGTGGGTGACGCGCAGCGCGCCGTGCCGGTAGCTGCCGGCGAGGTCGAACAACCCGGCCAGGAATCCGCGCTGCCAGTGGGAATCCGGCGAGGGCGGCACCTGGACGAAGCCGACCGACGCGCCGAAGTCCGGCAGGTACCTGAGCGCGCGGTCCGCGGCGTCCTTCTCGGCCGAGAACCCGCCGGAGCGCAACATCCCGCAAAGGAACCCGGCGCGGTAGCCGAGGGTGTCGTCCGGGGTGCGGGCCAGTTTTCCGACGCCGACGAGTTCGGTGCCCCCGACCAGATGCGGCCGCTGCGCCGCGCCGAAACGGGTGCCGGTGACGTGTTTCCACCCGCGGCCGGTCAGGAACCGGTGGTCGCCACTGGCCACGATGGACGTTCCGTCGTCGAGGGTCACGCGGTAGGCCGGTTTCAGCGTCGACCAGTGCGCCAGCACCTCCGTCGGCACCAGGCGCCTGCCCGCGCCGCGTCCGCGCGTCCCGTAGATCGTGTCGCCGGGTGCCAGGTCCGCCAGCGCCTTCGTCCGGCCGTCGGCCATCAGGACCGGCGTCGCGCCTTCGAGGCAGTACGTACACGCGTGCGAGCAGCCGCGGTACGGGTTCACGGTCCATCCGAACGGGACACCCGACCCCTCGGGCACCTTGTTCAGCACCGATTTGGCGTGCACCTCGTGAAAGGTGACGCCGTCGAACCCGGGGGTGCGCACCGAGCGCGGCAACCCGTCCATTCCGGGCAGCACCGGCTCGCCGCCGTCCGCCCGCTGTCGTTCCCATCGCACCCGGCCAGTCGAACACATGTTCTAGACAAGTGTCAAACAGGTGTTCGAACGCGGGTGATCTTCGAGGCTAAAGCTTCGCGATCTCGTCAGTGACGTAACCGGCAGGCTGGATGAGACCCGCGCAGCGGCTGTCCCCGCGCGGCGTCGCCGACCGGCGGCGCACCGTCACCGAGTAGAAGTCCTCGCCGCCGCGCACGGTGACCACCCTGGCGTCGGATTCGAGCATCGGCTCCTCCTGGACGGCGAGCACGTCGTCCAAACCGGACAGATCGAGCTGCCGCCGGATCGCGATCTCCGCGAACTGCGCCCACGCCGTCCGGGCGGACGTCCGGCCGCGAAGCTGCTCCGGCTCGACCTGGCCGCGCAGGGCGGCCTTGGCGACCAGCGCCGCCTCGGCCGGGTTGAGCTGACCGTGGAGGAAGCCGTCGGGGACGACGAGGAGGTTTCCCGCCCAGCGGTCGCCGCCGACGTGGCTGACCTCCCAGGAGCGGCCCGGATGGTTGGCGTTGAGCGCCGAAGCCAGCGGACGGCCGAGCACCGCGCAGCACATGTCCTTGGTCCCGTGTGTGCAGACCAGGAACAGCGGCCCGTCCACTCGCTCGCCGAGCCCGCCGACGCCGTTCGCGACCGCTTCGAGGTCCAGCTCGGCCAGTTCGCTCAGGTCGTGGATCTCCAGGCGTTCCAGCCAGCGGTTGCCCGGCTCGCCCCCGCCGACGTACACGGAGCGGGGGCTACCCGGGTCTCGCCGGTGCTTGCCGGGGCGGCGGATCAGCAGCGGACGGAGCCCGTGGGACCGTCTCAAGTTCTCGAGCAGTTCGCGGCGCTCGGCGGGGAAGGCCTCGTCGAGCAGGTTCTCCAGCGCGTCCGCGGGCCAGGGGCCCGGCTGCTCGATGAGCAGCCAGCAGCGCATGTCGGCCGCGGTGCCGGCGGGGCTCGCGCCCAGCATGCGGGCGACGGTCGCGCAGCCCGGCAACGCGGCGGGCGGCGCCGAACCATCGGACGCAGAGGTGTCCGAGAGCTGAGCGGTCATCGGCTGACCCCTCCGGACTTGACCTTAGGCATGCCTTAGCTTACCCCGTCCGGACTCCCTTCACACTTGTCCTCCCCTGTGAGATTCAGCCGATCGAGAGAAGCCCCTGCGTGGTGAGCTCACCGAGGAAGGCCCGCACGGTCCCCCGATCGAGTTCGGACAGCTCGGCGAGTCGCTTGACCGCCTGCGGCGTGCCGTCGAGCAGCGCCTTCAGCAGCGGGGCCGCCGCGCCCGCGAAAACGAACCGCTTGCCGTCCGCGAGCAGGGTCACCCGGCCGTCGGCTTCTTCGAGCACCGCCCTCGGGACGAGGAACCGGACCTCGGTCTCGTCGCCGTCCGGCAACAGGCCGGGGGTCGCCGCCCACGGCAGTCCGACCCGCGGATGCGCCGGGGCCGACGAGTCGCGCTCGGCGAGGAACCTGTCGACGACGTCGCTGGTCAGCGCGGCGTCCAGTTCCGCGCGCAGGGCGGCGGCACGGGCCGCGCGCTCCTCTTCCGTCCCGAACCTCGGGAGGTCCTGGCGGAACGCGGTGCTCGCCCGCAGCTTGTCGGCGAGCCAGGACACCAGGTCGATCCCGGTGGCCGGGCTGAACCCGAGGGTGAGGTGCAGCGACATCTCCCCCACCGCGGTGACGTCGTGCCAGTGCCCGCGCGGGACATAGAGGACGTCGCCGTCTTCGAGGACGAAGTCGTCGATCGGCTCACCGGGCCGCTCGGGCTGTTCGACGTCGCGGTGCAGCGGAGCGGGCCTGGTCGGGCCGTGCATCCGCCAGCGTTTGCGGCCGGCGACCTGGATGATGAACGCGTCGTGGTCGTCCCAGTGCACGTCGAAGCCGTGGGTCACGCCCCAGCCCGCGTACAGGTTGACCTGCACACTCTCGCGGAGGTCGTGTTCGAGACCCCTGGCGAGATCGCCGATCGGGTCGCTGAGTTCCTGGATGGCGTCGAGCACCATCGTCGCGCCGCCGCGCAGGTGCTCGGTGAACGGAGCGGCCTGCAGGCGGGGGACGGTGCCACTGCGGCGGGTGGGGACGAGATCGGTGTAGCTCTCCATGGGCACCGGGGTGCCGTCGAGAGCCAGGCGCAGCCGCGGGAACTCCAGGCGATGCTGCCGGAGGATCGCGTTCAACGCCGGCCACGGCAGCAAGTCGGCGAACCGGCCCGCCGGGCCTTCGAAACGGCGATAGGTCTCGCCCTGGACGTCTTGGAAGAACTGGCTGACCCCGAGCGGAGCCACGAGGTCAGCCAGTGTCGGCGTATCGGGCACTCAGCCGTCGTTACCGTCGTTGTCGGCGGCCGCGCCGTTGGCCTTCCCGCGATCCACCGCGGTCGGGATCTTTTCGACCTCCAGCAGCAAACCGCTGTCGGGAGCCTGCGTACCTGACTGTTCCTGTGCCATCCTGCCACCTTTTCTCAGACGAGCGGACGGACCGAAAATCGGCCTGGAGCGCCGCCAGCCTACGACACGTTTCGAGAAAATTCACTGTCCAGCAGGGAAAAACGGCCTGGTGAGCGATCTTCGACACCGTGGCGCGAGTTCACCCGGACAGCGGTTCTAAGCTGCCATCCATGGCTGAACCGGCATTCGTCCCGCGCCCGCGATGGGACGTGCTCGCGGCCGTCGGCGCGGGTGGCGCAGGGGGCAGTCTGGCGCGCTACGGACTGTCCGTCGCGCTCCCCCATTCCCGGGGCCAGTTCGCGCTTTCGACCTTCGCCACCAACGTTTCCGGCTGTCTGCTGATCGGTGTCCTGATGGCCGTGCTGGGCGCTACGGCCGACCCGCACCGGCTGCTGCGGCCGTTCCTCGGGGTCGGGATCCTGGGCGGTTACACCACGTTCTCGACCTACGCGACGGACACACTCGATCTCGTGACGAACGGGCGTCCGTTCACCGGGTTGGCGTACGCCTTCGGGACGATGGCGGCCACGCTGGTAGCGGTCTACGCCGGGCACGAGATCACCCGGGCGGTGACGAAATGACCGCCCTTTTCGTCGCGCTCGGTGGCGGCATCGGCGCGATCCTGCGCTTCGTGACCGATCTGCGGGTGCGGGCGTGGCGCGGCGCCGCCTTCCCGTGGGGCACGCTGACGGTCAACATCGTGGGCTCGGCGATCCTCGGGGTGCTCACCGGCTGGGCGCTGCACGGCGGCGAGCCGGACAGTGTTCGCTCACTGCTGGCCGTCGGGTTCTGCGGCGGGCTCACGACGTTCTCGACCTTCGGGTACGAAACGCTGCGCCTGTTCACCGAGAAGGCGCGAGCACGCGCCGTGCTGAACGTCGGCGTCACGATGGTCGCCGGGATCGGCGCCGCGACGGCCGGGCTCCTGCTCGCCGCCGCCGTCTGGCACTGAATCAGTCTTCGGGCGTCATCCGCCACACGGCCGCCGCGATCGCCTCACGCTGCTCGTCCGGAAGACCGGCCGCCATCTCTTCCAGCTTCTCGACGACGCCTTCGTGAGCGGCGTTCGCGAGCCGGAGCCCCTCTTCCGTCAGCGTGATCTTGAGGGCGCGCCGATCGCAGGAATCCGCGACCCGCTCGACGAGCGCGCGCCGCTGCACCCGGTCCACCAGGCCGGTGACACTGGACTTCTCCAGGTTCAGCATCTTGCCGAGCTCGGTCATCCCGACGCCCGCCTCCCCCTGCGCCAGCACGCAGAGCAGCTGCGCCTGCTGCGGCGTGAGGTCGTGGGACCGGCCTACGTCGATGAAAGCCCGCTGCACCAGATGCGAAAGCCGTACCAGCGCCGTCGCGAATCCGAGGTCTTCGGCCGTGGTCATGTCCGCAGCCTACTTGACGATGGTTCGGACTACGAACTACTGTAGTTCGTAGTACCAACATTATGTACTACGAACTAGGGGAACTCATGAGCACGACCGTGGCCGTCATCGGCGGGGGATACGGCGGCACGACCGTCGCCAAGGAACTGGACTCGTTCACCGACGTCGTCCTCGTCGAACCGCGCGAGGACTTCGTCCACCACGTCGCCGCGTTGCGTGGCCTCGTCGATCCCGAGTGGACCGATCGGCTGTTCTACCCGTACGCCCGGCTTCTCGAGCGGGGACGAGTGCTGCGCGACCGCGCCGTGAGCGTGGACCAGGACGGCGTCACGCTCGCGTCGGGCGAACGGCTTACGCCGGATTACGTCGTCCTGGCGACAGGCTCGGCGTACCCGTTCCCGGCGAAGATCGACTTCCAGGACAGCGCTTCGGCGAAGGCGAAGATCCGCGCCACCCGGGAAGGACTCGCGGGCGCGGAGAAGGTACTGCTACTCGGCGCGGGCCCTGTCGGCCTCGAACTGGCGGGCGAGATCAAGGCGATGTGGCCGGAGAAGGCCGTGACCATCGTCGACCCGGCGGAGGAGATCCTGCCTGGGTTCCCAGAGGAGTTCCGCGCGGAGATCCGCCGCCAGCTCGGCGAACTGGGCGTCGAACTCCTGCTCGGCACTTCGCTGTCCGAGCCGCCGGTCTCGGAACCGGGGCAGGCGAAGACGTTCACCCTGGGTCTCACCGGCGGCGGCGAGGTGACCGCCGACCTGTGGTTCCAGTGCTACGGCGGCGCGCCGCACACCGCGTACCTCGACGGCTCCCTCGCCTCCGCGCGGCAGCCGAACGGCCAGGTGGAGGTGACCGCCGACCTGCGGCTGCCGGGACAGCCGGGGGTGTTCGCGCTCGGCGACATCACCGCGCTGCCGGAGGGGAAACTGGCGAAGGTGGCCGGCGACCACGCGGAGGTCGTCGTCGCCAACATCCGGGCGCTGATCGAGGGCGGCGAGCTGCGGGCCCACACCCCGGGCGGGCCGATGATCTCGCTGCCGCTCGGGCCGTCCGGGGGCGCGACCTACGCCGAGGAGGTGGGGATCCTGGACGCGGCGACGACCGCGGAGATCAAGGGGTCGCACATGATGGTGTCGCGATACGAGGAGCTGTTCGGGGGCGAGCAGGGCTCGTGAGTGGCAAGTCGCGTTAGAACGACACTTGTCACTCACGACCACCCCGACCGACACCTCACCGCCGCGCCTCTCTCCTGGAGTACATGAAGGAGAGCGACTACCGCGGAGCAAGACCCCGCACATGCGCGAAGGGATCCTCCCCCGTCGGAAGCAGCGCGATGATCGGCGTCGTCAGCCCGTTGTCCACATAGGACCGCACCTGCTCGCGGCAGGAATCGAGGCTGCCGTGGACGATCAGGTCGTCGACGACCTCGTCCGGGATGACCTGGTTCGCCTTCTGCCGGTCGCCCGCGGCCCACGCCTCGTGCATCGGCGCGAGCGCCTCGCCGCGGCCGAGCCAGTCGTGGAAGGCCGCGTACACCGGCACGGTCAGGTAGCTCGAGATGAGCATCCGGCCGAGCCCGCGCGCGGCGGCCTTGTCCTCGGTGGGGCAGACGAAGATCCGCGCGGCCAGTTCGGCGTCCGGCCCGATCTCCGCGCGCACCTTCGGCACGTCGGTGGCGGCGAGCCAGTTGGTGATGGCGCCGTCGGCCTCCTTCGCGGCCAGCCGCAGCATCCCCGGCCGCAGCGCGGCGAGCATGATCGACGGCGGCGGGTCGGCGGGCCGTTCCAGCCGGAACTTGCTGACGGAGAAGGACTCGTAGGTCTCGGTGACCTTCTCCCCCGCCAGCGCCGACCGCAGGAACCGCAGGGTGTCCCGGGAGCGCGCGAACGGGGCTTCGAACTCGGCGGCGTTCCAGTTCTTCACGATCACCGGCGACGACGCGCCGATACCGAGCACGAACCGGCCGGGCGCCAGTTCCGCGACCGTGGCCGCGCTCATCGCCAGCAGACCGGGGCCGCGCGTGTACACCGGCACGATCGCGGTGCCCAG
The DNA here is from genome assembly GCF_055584485.1 of Amycolatopsis sp. NPDC102522. Classification (NCBI taxonomy): domain Bacteria; kingdom Bacillati; phylum Actinomycetota; class Actinomycetes; order Pseudonocardiales; family Pseudonocardiaceae; genus Amycolatopsis; species Amycolatopsis sp. NPDC102522. The sequence continues at coordinate 16,439 of NZ_JBVJLY010000016.1, forward strand.
CCTCAGCTGCGGCGCCCACTGCGAGGCCAGCACCAGCGGGGTGAAGGCGTCGTTGCCCGCCGTCTCGGCCGACCACGCGTCGGTGTAGCCGAGATCCGGCAGCTCCTGCACCATTTCCTTGTGCGCCGCGAGCGGCACCCCGGTCAGCGGAATGGTGATGCCCCACCGTTTCATGCGTTCTCCTCGCTCTTGGCCGCGTCACCGGAAAGCTCGCGCACGATCCAGTCCACCTGCGTGCGCATCAGGTTCTCCGCGACCTCTTCGGCTTGCGGCGTCATATGCGTCGCGCCGGCCAGCGGCAGGAACACGTGCGGACGTCCCTTGGCCAGCAGTGCCGACGAAAGGCGCAACGAGTGGGCGACGAAAACGTTGTCGTCGGCCAGTCCGTGGACGATCAGCAGCGCCCGCGAGAGGTCGCCGGCGTCGGCGATCAGCGAGTTGTGCTCGTAGGCGGCCGTGTCCTTCTGCGGAAGCCCGAGGTAGCGCTCGGTGTAGTGCGTGTCGTACAAGGACCAGTCGGTCACCGGGGCGCCCGCGACACCGGCGTGGAAGACGTCGGGGCGGCGCAGCACGGCCAGCGCGGACAGGTAGCCGCCGTAGGACCAGCCGCGGATCGCGACCCGGTCCAGGTCCAGTTCCGGACGCAGCGCGGCCGCCGCGTGCAGGGCGTCGACCTGGTCGGCGAGGGTGACGTCGGCGAGCTTGCCCGCGATCTCCTTCTCCCACGCCGAACCCCGGCCCGGCGTCCCGCGACCGTCGGCGACCAGCACCGCGAAGCCCTGGTCCGCCAGCCACTGCGGGGTCAGGAAGGCGTTGCGGGTCTGCAGGACACGCTGGGCGTGCGGGCCGCCGTACGGGTCGAGCAGCACCGGGAGCTTGCCTTCGCTCTCCTCGTAACCGGTCGGCAGCACCAGCGCGGCGCGCAGGCCCCGCTCCCCCAGCGTCAGCCAGGTCAGGTTCGGCACGACGTCGGGGTCCACGGTGCGGGAACCGATGCGGGCCACCGGCTTCTCGCCGGAGACGACGGTCACCACCGGGCCGCTGCGGTCCAGGCTCCACGACGAAAGCACGGTCAGTGAAGCGTTCCCGGAGCCGACGTGCACACCGTCCTCAGTGGACAGACGACGGAGCTCGCCGCCTTCGGTGCGGAAGACGTGGATCTGCGTCGGGTCGGCTTCCGAAGCACTGAACAGCACCTCGTCGCCGACGTGCAGGATCGACCGCACCTGCAGTCCGGGCGGGGTGACCGCGACCCCGTCGACGACCAGCCTGTGGTCGCCGTCGGCGGCGCTCTCGCGCACCAGACGGCCGTCGGAGGTCCACGCCGGGACGCCCGCGGCGAGTTCGACCCAGCGCTCGTCGGTCTCGGTGTGCAGCACCTCGACCGAACCGGTCGCCGGATCGACCGCCTGGATCTCCAGTGTGCGCTGGTCACGCGACTGCACGGACAGCAGCGGCTTGCCCGCCGCCGACCAGTGCACCGCGGCCAGGTACTCCCAGTCGGTCTTCGCGACGTCGACGCGCGAGCCGTCGAGGCCGAGGATCGCCAGCGTCACGTCCGCGTTCGTCGTCCCCGCCGCCGGATACGCGACGACGTTGGCCGCCGACTGCGGATTGGCCGGATCGGCGATCGTCCAGCGCGGCACGTTCGCCCTGTCAGAGCGCTCGGCCAGCAGGCTCTGCCCGTCCGGGGCCCACCAGTAACCCCGCGTGCGGCCCATCTCCTCGGCCGCGATGAACTCCGCGAGCCCCCAGGCGATGTCTTCGCCGTCTTCCTCGACGAGCACGCTGTCCGCGCCGGTGGCCCGGTCGATCACCCGCAGCCGCCGGTCGCGGACGTAGGCGACCCGGGACCCGTCCGGGCTGGGCCGCGGGTCGACGACCGACCCCTCGACCAGCACGGACACCTCGCCGGTGACCAGGTCGAGGGTGTGGAGCTTGCCCGAGAGCGAGAACGCGGCGACGGTGAAGGCGTCGTCGACCGCGTAGCCGACCACGCCACCGCCGGTCTCCCGGCTGCGCTCGCGGCGGGCACGCTCCTCGGGCGGCAGGTCCTCTTCACCGGGCAGCAGTTCGGCCGCGTCGACCAGCTTCGTCTCCTCGCCCGACGCGACGTCGAGCGACCACAGGCTGTGCCGCGGATCCGTACCGGACTCGGACCGCAGGAACAGCACCCGGGCACCGTCCGGGGCGACCTTGAACTCTTTCGGCGCGCCGAGGGTGAAGCGCTGGGTACGGGCCTGACGACGGAGGAACGGGAGGTCTTCGAAGCTGGTGTCGGTCACGTCCGAACTCTCTCAGACGATCAACCCGGGACGCCAACGCCTTCCAGCTTCTTCAGCTCCGCCTCGGGATCGAAGTCGGCCTGGGGGAACTTCGGGTCCATCTCCTCGATCGTCTCGATCAGGATCCGCGCGACCAGCCAGTTGCGGTACCACTTGTGGTCGGCCGGGACGGAGTACCAGGGCGCGTCCGCCGTGGAGGTCTTGGCGAAGATGTCGGCGTAGGCCTTCTGGTAGTCGCCCCACTGGGCGCGCGCGTCGAGGTCGGCCGGGTTGTACTTCCACCACTTCGCCGGGGTCTCCAGCCTGGTCTTGAGCCGCTTCAGCTGCTCCTCGGGCGAGATGTCGAGGAAGACCTTCACGACCGTCGTGCCGGCGTCGGCCAGTTCCTTCTCGAACTCGTTGATCTCGGCGTAGCGCTTGCGCCACTCGGCGGCGGGCACCAGCTTCTGCACCCGCGGGACCAGGATGTCCTCGTAGTGGGAGCGGTCGAAGACGCCGACCTGCCCCGGCACAGGGAGCTGTTTCCGGATCCGCCACAGATAGTGGTGGCGCGCCTCGGCGGCGGTCGGCTTCTTGAACCCCGCGTACCGCACGCCCATCGGGTTGACCAGGCCGAGGACGTGCCCCACCGTGCCGCCCTTGCCGGAGGTGTCCATCCCCTGCAGGACCAGCAGGAGGCTGCGGTTCCCCCCGCCGACGCCCTCCGCGTAGAGGGCCTCCTGCAGCTTCGCGAGCTTGGCCCCGGCATCGGCGAGATCTTCCAGCGCCTTGGGCTTCTTCCGCGGCCCGATCGGGAACTCGCCCGGACCGGGCCGCTCGGTCCCCTTGCCGATCCTCAGCGCGTCCCGGACGGAGACGGTGTCCTTTTTCGCCATCCGGCGACGATAACCGCGGTCCGCCTCCCGCGCCTGACGGTGATCAAGTACTCGTCTGCACGATATCGCCACCCAATGGAGTCGATACGCAACGAACAACGGGTCAAAGCAACGTTTCCCGGATGAAGTCCACCACTGGGGCATCTAACCTGAACGCATGACGACCGCCGACTTCATCGCGCTCGACGAGCAGTGGAGCACGCACAACTACCACCCGCTGCCCGTGGTGATCGCCACCGCCGAGGCCGCTTCGGTCACCGACGTGGAGGGCAAGACCTACCTCGACTTCCTCTCCGGCTACTCGGCGCTGAACTTCGGGCACCGCCACCCCGGGCTCATCGCCGCCGCGGTCGAGCAGTTCGGCCGGGTGACGCTGACCTCGCGCGCCTTCCACCACGACCAGCTCGGGCTGTTCTGCCGGGAGCTCGCCGAGCTGACCGGTACCGAGATGACCCTGCCGATGAACTCGGGCGCGGAAGCCGTCGAGTCCGCGGTGAAGATCGCCCGGAAGTGGGCGTACCAGGTCAAGGGCGTTCCCGACGGGACAGCCGAGATCATCGTCGCCGGCTCGAACTTCCACGGCCGCACGACGACCATCGTGTCCTTCTCCACCGACGAGACCGCGCGCGCCGACTTCGGGCCGTTCACCCCGGGCTTCGTCACGGTCAAGTACGGCGACGCCGAAGCGCTGCGCGACGCCATCACCGAGCACACCGCCGCGATCCTGCTGGAGCCGGTGCAGGGCGAGGCGGGCGTGATCGTGCCGCCGTCCGGCTACTTCGCCGAGGCGCGGCGGCTGTGCGACGAGCACAACGTCCTGCTGATCGCCGACGAGATCCAGTCCGGTCTCGCCCGCACCGGCACCGTCCTCGCGCTCGACCACGAAGGCGTCCGCGCCGACGTCTACACCCTGGGCAAGGCGCTCGGCGGCGGGATCATGCCGGTCTCGGCCGTCGTCGGCAGCCAGGATGTGCTCGGCGTGCTGCGACCGGGTGAACACGGCTCCACCTTCGGCGGGAACCCGGTCGCCTGCGCGATCGGCCGGGCCGTGGTCGGGCTGCTCAAGACCGGCGAGTTCCAGGAGCGCTCGCGGGACCTGGGCGCCCACCTGCACTCGCGGCTCGGCGAACTGGTCGGGAACGGGCTGGCCGAGGTCCGCGGCCGCGGGCTCTGGGCGGGGATCGACATCGCCCCCGGCGGGCCGACCGGCCGGGAGGCGTCCACCGCGCTGGCCGAACGCGGCGTCCTGTGCAAGGAGACGCACGACCACACGCTGCGGATCGCGCCGCCGCTGGTGATCACCCGCGAGGAACTCGACCGGGGTATCGACGCGATCACGGAGGTCGTCCGGACCCGGTGAACCTTTCGGGCGGCCGGTACGTTGGCTGTCCATGGGAGACGCGCGGGAGTGGGTGGAGCGGCCGCTGGTCGGCACCGAGACGGTGACGCCGGAAGACTGGTTCGCGAAAGGCAAGGCACTGCGGGACAAGGTGCCGTCGTCCGCGCACGATCACGCGGCGGCGGGCGACGGCCGTCCCGACGTGGCGGAGTTCTTCGCGCGGACCAACGAAGGCCGCCTGCCGGAGCTGGTGGAGCTGCGGCGTGAGCGCATGCTCGCGTCGCCGTTCACCTTCTTCCGCGGGGCCGCCGGGCTGATGGCCGCCGATCTCGCGGGCTCCCCGGTGTCCGGGCTGACGACGCAGCTGTGCGGGGACGCGCACGCCGCGAATTTCGGGCTGTACGGCACGCCCGAAGGCCGGATCGTCATGGACATCAACGACTTCGACGAATCCGTGCCGGGCCCGTGGGAGTGGGACCTCAAACGGCTCGCCGCGAGTCTCGTGCTGGCCGGACGCGAGGGCGGCATCGGCGAATCGGGCTGCCGTGAGGCCGCCGAAGACGCGGCGAAGTCCTACCGGCGCACCATCCGGGGGCTCGCGGAACTGCCGTTCCTGCGGTCGTGGAACGCGCTGCCGGACGCGTCGGTGCTGAGCAAGGTCCGCGCGCACGACCTGATCGACGACTTCGAGGAAGCGGCCGAGAAGGCGCGGAAGAACACCAGCGCCAAGGTCACCGCGAAGTGGACCCGGCGGATCGACGACCGCGAGACCGGCCTCGAACGGCACCGGTTCGTCGAAGACCCGCCGGTGCTCACGCACATCGACGACGCGACGGCGGAAGCCGTCATCACCGGACTGATGTCCTATGTGGACACCCTGCGAGAGTCGCGGCGGACGCTGATCTCGCGCTACCGGGTGTCCGACGTGGCCTTCCGGGTGGTCGGCACCGGCAGCGTCGGGCTGCGCAGTTACGTCGCGCTGCTGCACGGAAACAGCGGCGAAGACCTTGTACTGCAGGTGAAACAGGCCAATCCGTCGGCGCTCGCGCCGTTCCTCGGCCTGGCCGCGCCGGAGCACGAAGGCCGCCGGATCGTCGAAGGCGCTCGGCTCGTCCAGGCCGAGACGGACATCCTGCTCGGCTGGACCACCATCGACGGCGTGCCGTACATCGTGCGGCAGTTCCGGAACCTCAAGGGCGACATCGATCCGGCGGAGCTGAAGAAGGACCACCTCGACGACTACGGCCGTCTGGCGGGCGCGCTGCTGGCGCGGGCGCACGCACGGTCGCTGCATCCGCAGATGCTCGCGGGGTACTTCGAGGACGACGAAGACCTCGACGAGGCGATCGGGGCGTACGCGGTGCGGTACGCGGATCAGACCGAAGCGGACCACGAGGCCTTCGCCGCCCTCTGACGCCCCGTCGGTGATCACGTAATCTCGCCGGATGAGCGGAAGAGCGCCGTACGGGCTGGTCGCGGTGACTTGCGCGGTGATCATGGTCGTACTCGGGATGCTGGTGTCGGGCACGAGCGTTTCCGGCCCCGACGAGCTCGCCGTCAAGTGGGTGGAGCGCGCCTTCGGCTCCGACACCGGCCTTCTGCAGCTGCTCGTGCTGCCGACCGAGGCCTACGTCCTCATCCCGGTCGCGGCGGTGACCGTCGCCCTCTGCCTGGCCGCACGGCGCAAGCCCGAAGCGGCCCTGACCGTCGCGGGCCCGCTCGTCGCGATCCTCGCGAACACCTGGGTGCTCAAACCGCTCTTCGACCGCTGGAAGTACACCTACCTCGCCTACCCCAGCGGGCATACCGTCGCGCTGGTCGCGGTGCTGACCGTGCTCGTCCTGCTGGTCCGCCCCGGGGTCGCGACGGCCGTCATCTCGGTCGTGGGCGCGGTGGTGCTCGCCGGGGTCACGATCGGCATGATCGGCCTCGGCTACCACTACCTGACCGACGTCGTGGGCGGCACGCTGTTCGCCATCGCGACCGTGTGCGCGACGTGGGAGCTGCTCAGCTGGGCTGCACGGCGTCGCGCGCCAGTGCCGTCAGACGGCTGACAGCGCGCAGGTACTTCTTGCGGTAGCCGCCGTTCACCATCTCCTCGGTGAACAGCAGCGGCACCGGATCGCCCGAGACCACCAGCGGGATCGCGCGATCGTAGAGCCGGTCGGCGAAGGCGACCATCCGCAGTCCGACGTTCTGGTCGGGCACCGGGTGGATGTCGCGCAGATGCACCCGGGTCACGCCGTCGAGAAGCCGGCCGTAGCGCGAAGGGTGCAGCCCGCCGAGGTGGTCGCACAACGCGTCGAAGTCGTCCACAGTGGACTCGGGGTGTGCGGCGGCGGAGGCTTCCAGCTCCTCCGGGCTCGCGGGCGGCGGCGCGTCCGGCAGGCCGCGGTGACGGTAGTCCGGGCCGTCGACCCGGCAGACGCCGAACTTGGCGGACAGCGACTGGATCTCGCGCAGGAAGTCCGCGGCGGCGAACCGGCCCTCGCCGAGTTTGTCCGGCAGCGTGTTGGAGGTCGCCGCCACGAAGACCCCGGCCGAGATGAGCTCCTGCAGCAGGCGGGTGACGAGCATGGTGTCGCCGGGGTCGTCGAGTTCGAACTCGTCGATCGCCAGGAACCGGTGTTCGGAAAGCCGCCGGACCGCCTCGGCGAAGCCCAGGGCGCCGACGAGGTGGGTCAGCTCCACGAACGTCCCGTACGCCTTGGGCGACGGCGTCTCGTGCCATGTCGACGCGAGCAGGTGCGTCTTGCCGACGCCGAAACCGCCGTCGAGGTAGAGCCCGCTCGGCCCGGACGGCGTCTCGTCCCCGCCGCCGAACAGCGCGCGCAGCTTCGACTTCGGCTTCCGGTTCGCGGCCTCCGCCACGCGCTTCGCGAACGCGCCGCAGCCGACGACGGCCTCGGCCTGGCTCGGCTCGTCCGGATTGGGCACGTAGGTGGAGAACCGGACCGCGTCGAACCGGGGCGGCGGGACGAGCGCGGTGATCAGCTCGTCCGCGGACAGCTCCGGACGGCGATCGATCAGGCGGGCGGGCATGCGCCGAGAGTAACGGCACCGGCGTCACCCGTTCACCCTCCCTGACCGGGCGTATCCCCCGCTCAGCGGTGCTGCCGGGCCCATGCTGGGATGGTCGTGTGCAGCTTTTGTGGCCAACGACACCGGCGGATCCCGTCTCCGACACCGACCTCGAACGGCTCTACGGGTATCCGGAAGGCCTGACCCGTCCCTGGGTCCAGGTCAACTTCGTCAGTTCCGCCGACGGCGCCGTGGCGGTCGACGAGCTGTCCGAAGGGCTTTCGCACCCCGCCGACAAGCGGATCTTCCTGGCGGGACGGCTGCTGTCCGACGTGATCCTGGTCGGCGCCGGTACCGCCCGGGCCGAGGGCTACCGCGGCGCGCGGATCACTCCGGGACGCGCCGCCCGCCGGGTCGCGCTCGGGCTGTCCGAGGTCCCGCCGATCGCGGTGGTGACCCGTTCCGGTGAACTCGACCCCGCGGGCCCGTTGTTCACCGACACCAAGGTCCCGCCGATCGTCATCACCACCGAGAAGGCGCCGCGGGCCGCGCTGGAACGCGCGGGGGCGGAGGTGCTCGTCGCGGGGACCGACGACGTCGACCTCCACCGGGCGCTCGAACTGCTGGGTGAACGAGGGCTGCGGCGCGTCGACTGCGAGGGCGGGCCCGCGCTGTTCGCCGACCTGATCGCGGCAGACCTCGTCGACCAGCTGTGCCTGACCGTCGCCCCGCTGCTGGCGGGCGCGGGCGAGCGCCGGATCGCCCACGGCCGCCCGTCCCCGGAACCCCGGCGGATGGACCTCGCGTCCGTGCTCTTCGAGGACGGCTTCACCATGCTTCGCTACCGCCGCCGGGAGGGCGGGTGAGCGAGCCGGCGCCGGTTCCGGACGAGGAGCTGGCGGCCAGGGCCGCCGCCGGGGACCACGGTGCCTTCGACACCTTGGTGCGGCGGCACACGGCCAGGATGTACCGCGTGGCGCTGCGGATCACCGGCAGCGCGGCGGAAGCCGAGGACGTCGTCCAGGAGGCCTGGCTCTCCGCGTGGCGCGCGCTGCCCGGGTTCCGGTTCGAGTCCGCGGTGTCCACCTGGCTCTACCGGGTGACGACGAACGGCGCGCTCGGCCAGGTCCGGCGCCGGAAACCGACCGTGCCGCTCGACGAGGGCGACGCGGGTGTCGTGCCTGGTCCGGAGGGGCACGTGGTGAGCGCCGAGCAGGTCGGCACGGTGCTGCGAGCGATCTCGGAACTCGACGTCGGCCAGCGGATCCCGCTGATTCTGCGAGAATTCGAAGGGTTGACCTACGACGAGGTGGCCGAGGTGCTGGAGGTCAGCGTGCCCGCTTTACGCGCCCGCCTGCACCGCGCGAGGGTGGCGCTGCTGGCGAAACTCGGCGACAACTTCCGACCCGGGGAACGGTGATGAGCGAGGATCCGCGCGACGACCCCCGGTGGGAGCAAGTACGCGCCGCCGCGAGCCGTCCGGTGCCGACTCCGCCCGGGCTCGTCGAACGCGTGCTCCGCTCGGTCGGCGGCGTCCGCGGACGGCACACCACAGCCCCGCTCGACCTGCCCTCGGCAGGCGGGAAGACCCAGGTGTCGGAACGGGCGCTGGTGCTCATGACCAGGAAGCTCGTCGCCGAGATCGGCCGCGAGCTCGGCGGGGTCCACGTCTCGGCCGTCGCCCTCGAAGACGACGTGCTCCAGGTGCTGGTGACGATCCGGTTCGGCGTCGAAGCGGGGGTCGCGGAGCTGGTGCGGCACCGGGTCGGCGTGGCGTTGGCGGGACAGCTCGGGTCGGCGCCGCCGGCGATCAACGTCCACGTCGTCGACGTGCATCCCGACTGAGCCCCGGTCCGGTCGCGATCGCTACTTTCGCCCTGGGGGCAGCAGCTGCGCGTGAAGGCCCCCTTCACGGTGGGCCCAAGTACGTGAAGGACCCCTTCATTGCGCTAGACGCAGTGAAGGGGTCCTTCACGTACCTCAGGCAGTCAAAGCGGCGGTGAGGCGTGGGTCGGGGTGGGGGGGGGGGGGGGGGGGGGGGGGGGGGGGGGGGGGGGGGCGCGCCCCCCCCCCCCCCCCACCCCCCCCCCCCCCCCCCCCCCCCCCCCCCGACCCGGGCGGCGGGTGAGTTGGGAGGGGTGGTGCGGTTCCGGACGCGGCGTGGCGCGGAGCTGCCCGCTCGGTCGTCGGTCCGGGGCGGGGTGAGCTCGCGACGGTGGAGGATTTGGGGCATTCAACGTCCCGAATCCTCCACCGTCGATCCCGGGGGTTGTTAGCGCGAATTGCTGCTCACGACTCCTTGATCCAGGCGGCGGGTGAGCTGGGCGCGGTCTGTGGGGCCCGTCGTCGGTGTGGCTGTCGGGCTCTTCGTGTTCAGTAGCGGGTCCAGGGATTGGGTGGGATGGAGGATTTGGGACGTTGCGTGTCCTGATTCCTTCACCGTCGATCCGGGCGTCCGCTGGGATGTGCGGGTCAGCGGTAGGGAGGCAAAGACCGGTCGCCACTTGACCTGGTGCTGTCCGTGGGCACGCCGAAGGGCCCGTCGCCGTGTTGGCTGGCGGGCTCCTCGGGTCATGCGGGGGTTCAGGCGCGCTGGAGGGTGTTGCGCCGGGTTCTTCGTAACGGATCCAGATACTGGGGAGGGATGAACTCCGGTAACCCGTCGGCGGCCATCCGGACTTCCCAGTCACCGTGGTGGATCAGCCGGTGGTGAAAACCGCACACCAGCACCAAGTTGCGGAGGTCTGTGGGTCCGCCGTCTGCCCAGTGATGAATATGGTGGGCGTGACAGTTCTTGGGCCGTCGATGACAGCCCGGGAACGCGCAGCCCCGGTCCCGGATGTTCAACGCCCGTCGCTGGCCGGGGGTGACGAACCGTCGTAGGCGTCCCACATCCAGGGGCTCACCGGTCGCGTTGAGCACGACGGGGAGCATGAGGCAGTCGCAGGCGGCCATCCGTGCTTCGCGGGCGGTCATGGTCCCGACGAAGTCGAGGCAGGCCTTCCCGATCCCGGACTTGAGCTCCTCCAGGCCGATGGTGACGTGCACCAAAGTCCGGTATCCGCTGGTGCCGGGCTGGTCCGGGCAGGCGATCGCGAGGTCGAGGAGTTCGGCCCAGGCGTCACCCAGGCGTTCGCATTTCATGCGCAGGTCGGCTTGCCCGAACTCGTCCACCGGACGCGGTGTCGCGTACGCCTCCAGGGCGGCCGCGGTCCGGGCGCCCAGTTCGTCGTCGAGCAGCCCGGTGAGTTTCCAGAACCCGTCCCGGCGGCGTTGAAGGGTGACTTCCCGGCGTGGCTGTTTGGGTTCGGGTTCTTTCGGTTCGTTCCCGTCGGGGTCGAGCCAGCCGAGGATGTCCTCCTCGGCCTTCGCCAGTTGCCGGGGGCCCGCGTCCCGGGCCAGGTCGGCCAGGATCTTCTCCGCGCTCTGACGGTCCTCTGTCGAGGTGTCGGCTGGGATCCTTTTCAGGATCTCCAGGATCTGCTCGATACGGTGCTCACCGATCGCACCGTCAGCAGCTGCGGCACCTGTGGCGGGAGCGACAGGCGGGACCTCGGTGCCGTCCAACGCGCGGGTCGGGTTCACCGCGATCGCCCGCTTCACGATCGGGCCCGCCTCACCCCGCGACAACCGTGCTACATCAGCGAACCACGCCGCCGTCGACCCATACCCATACAAGTCTTTGACGCCCCGAGACTCCACTTCCGCCAAGTACTGCCCCAACCCGGCGGACGCGACACGCATCACCTGCAGGAACTGCTGCACGCCATGCGCAAGCTCCAGCTTGCCGGCGCGCCACAGCTCCTGCGGCAACTCGGGAAGAACAGTCTCGGACACCCCTCCATAATACGCCACTTCAGTCGAACATGTGTTCGTAATTTTAAGTGACAATGAAGCGGCGAATCTAATGCTGAAGAGTGAATTCGCCCGAGTGCTGCGTCTCAATGTGAACGGCGCTAGTGGCCAATCCGGCGGTCAGGCCGCAATTAGGCGACTAATTGCGAGAACGTCGAAGTGTGGCGACCTCTTCCCGCAGCGAAACGACAGCCTCGGCGAGATCCACTGGGTCGACCGTCGCGGCCCAGTCCCGGATGAGTCCGGACCGCAAGCGGACGACCTCTTTCTCCGCATCGCGCACGATCGCCGCTTGGGTGTACTCCTGCGCGTCGACGGCCGCTTCCTTGCGTCGCCGGTGCTCGGCGATCTGCGCGCTGAGCAGGTCGATCTCGAGCGGTGGATCGGCGGGGCCGCGGACAGGGGTGGTGAGATCGGGCCCGCCCCAGGCGGCGTTCTCGTCGAGCAGAGGAGCCCAGATCCGGGCAAGGGCTTCCCGTGTCAGCTCCTCCGTCACGCCGTGTTCGGCCAGGATGCGAGCCGGCCCGCCTCCGGGCGACAGCAACGCGGCGATCATCTCGGTGAACCCGTCATGCCGCAGCACCTCGCGGACTTCGGCGGTGACCGCGAACCCCGACTCGGTGCCTGCGGCGACGTCGGAAGCAGGTGTTTTCTCCAGTTGCCAGACGAGGACATCGCGAGAAATCCCCAAGACGCCAGGAAGTGCGTACCCGACGCCATCATCCAAAACGGCGAGCAGAAGCTCCTCCCCGCCGATCCGATCGCGTCCCAGTCGGACCGCGTGGGCGTGCGCCCGCGCCAGCAGGCTCATGCTGTCCACTCCGAAGATTCACCGATCCGCGGGAAAGGGGCGGTGGAGAAGATGATCTCCACCGCCACCTCGAAGAATCCCGCGATCCGCAGCGCCAGGTAGAGGCTCGGGCTGTACTCGCCGCGTTCGAGGTAGCCGATGGTCTGGTAGTGCACGCCCAGCGCATCGGCGAGCTCGCGGCGGGAGATGCCCCGTTCCGCCCGCAGCATCGCGATCCGGTTGTAAACGACCTCGCTCATGAACTAGCCAATTCGCTGCATCGCCTTATCCCGTCGTGCCGCCACCGAGGACCCGGATTCGCGGCGCGCCATGCGCCGCAGGACCACCGGGGCCAGTGTCAATCCGATCACGGCCCATGCGGTCAGGACACCGAGGGTCTCCCATGGTCGCCAGGAGTGCCCGATCTCGATCATCACCGTCGAGTCCGGCAGCAGCGCCGAGCGCATGCCGAGGCCGAGCCAGTACATCGGGAACACCTGGCCGATGCCTTGCAGCCACTCCGGCAGCGCGGTGATCGGGTAGAAGATCCCGGAGATCGCGCCGATGCCCAGCGTCGGCAGCATGATCAGCCCGATGCTGCGCGCGTTGGTGGTCAGCGAGCCGAAGATCGCGCCGAGCGGCATGGTGGCGAGCAGGCCGAGCACCAGCACCCACAGCAGGCCCAGCCAGGACGTCAGCCCGCCCGGAGCGATGCCGTCGAACAGGATGAGGCTCGGGATCAGCACCAGCAGCATCCCGATGACCGTGTTGAGGGATACCGTGACGACCTTGCCGACGAGGTAGCCGACCATGCCGTTCGGGGTCGCCTTGGCGCGCAGGAGGGTGCCGTCCTCGCGTTCGACGGCGAGGACGCCCGCCATGCCGAGCATGCCGCTGAACACGATCGACGCGCCCAGCACGCTCGGCACGGTGGCGGCGCCGAGTGAGAACTCCATGCCCGGCAGTTTCGCGTCGCGCATGAAGAACATGACGACGATGAAGATCGCCGGGAAGAGGAAGGTGTTGAACAGGTCTTCGCGGTTGGTCATCATCTGGCGGGCTTCTAGCCAGCCCCGTCGGATGCCCAACCGGACACTGTGCTGAACCGCGTTCATCACGCACTCACCTCCGCGAGCGGGGATTCCGCCTGGCGCACCAGGGTCATGTACGTGTCCTCGAGCGACGCCCGCCGGACCTCCAGGTCGCCGATGGCGTCCCCGTGCTGCTTGAACAGTTCGTGCACGTACTTCGTCGATTCCGTCGTCGAGTGCACGAACCGCTGACCGTCCAGCGTCCAGCGCACCTCGGCCTCGCCGGCGATCTGCCTGCTCAGCGCGTCGGCCGAACCGTCGGCCGCGATCCGGCCGTGGTTCAGGATCAGGATCCGGTCGGCCAGTTTCTCGGCCTCGTCGAGGTCGTGCGTGGTGAGCAGGATCGTCGTGTCGTCGTCATCGGTCAGCCGGTGCACGAGTTCGTGGAACTCGCGCCGCGCCTCCGGGTCCAGTCCGGCTGTCGGCTCGTCGAGGAACAGCAGTTCCGGGCGGCCGACGATGCCGATCGCGACGTCGAGGCGGCGCCGCTGCCCGCCCGACAGCATCCGGACCCGCTTGTCCGCGTGCGCGGTCAGCCCGACCGCGGCGATCAGGTCGTCCGGATCCCACGGCCGCCTGATGCGGTCGGTGGAGTACGGCGCGTAGTAGCCGCCCAGGTGCTCCAGCAGTTCCCGCACCCGCCATTTCGCGTGGTCGCGCCAGGACTGGAGGACGACCCCCAGCCGCGCCCTCCAGTCCTCGTCCGCGTGCGCCGGATCGATGCCCAGCACGCTGACCTCGCCCTCCGACCGAATCCGGAAGCCTTCGAGGATCTCGATCGTCGTGGTCTTGCCCGCCCCGTTCGGCCCCAGCAGGCAGATCACCTCGCCCCGGTGCGCGGTGAAGTCCACGCCGTGGAGGACGTCGTTCGTCCCGTACCGCATCCGTAGACCTTGGACGGAGATCATCACATCGTGTGGATCTCTCATAGGTCACCCCCATCTCAGTGCTGCGATCGAATGTAGCACATCTACTACATTCGATCCGATGATTACTCTCCTCGAAGTGGGCCATCTACAGTGAGCGCATGTCCACGAGCGCACGTGTCCGAGCCGACGCGTGCCCCGGTGTTTTCGCCACGCACGACGCCGCCGACGGTCCGCTCGCCCGGGTCCGGCTGCCCGGCGGCGCCATCACCGCGGACCGGTTCAGGGCTCTCGCGGACGCAGCCGACGACCTCGGCGACGGCGCTCTCCATCTCACTTCGCGTGGCAACGTCCAGCTTCGCGGCGTCACCCGTCCAGGCCTCGCGACCAGGCTTTCAGCGGCGGGACTCCTGCCTTCGCCGTCACACGAACGTGTCCGCAACATCCTCGCCTCGCCTCTGAGCGACGTCGCCCAGGAACTCGCCCCCGCGCTCGACGCGGCCCTGTGCGCCGTCCCCGAACTGGCCGGACTCCCGGGGCGCTTCCTCTTCGCTCTCGACTGCGGCCAAGGCGACGTCGCGGGAGAAGGCGCCGACGTCTGCTGGCGTGACGGCGCGGTGCTGCTCGCCGGCGACGACACCGGCCTGCGCGTCAGCGCGGAGCACGCCGTCGACGCGCTGATCTCGGTCGCGCGCGCGTTCCTCCGGATCAGGGGAACGGTCTGGCGCGTCAGCGAACTCTCCGACACGGAACCGCTGGTCAGCGGCATTCCGGGACAACGAACCGAGCCCGAGGTCTTCGCCACGAGGCCGGGCTTGCCCATCGGGCCGATCGGCGAAGCGATCGTCGTCGCCCCGGTCTTCGGCCGCCTGACCTCGGCCCAAGCGCGAGCGATCGCGAAAGCCGGGGACGCCGTGGTCACCCCGTGGCGGTCGATCCTGGTTCGCGGCCACCTGGAGGCGGGTACGGGGCTGGTCGCCGATCCGGCCGCGCCGTCGCTCGGGATCAGCGCCTGCATCGGACGGCCGGGCTGCGCGAAGTCGCTCGCCGACGTCCGGGCCGACGCGGCGCGGGTCGGCCGGGCCCCGAGAGCCCATTTCGCCGGTTGTGAACGACGATGCGGGAAACCCGCGCACGAGCACGTCGACGTGCTCGCGACCGAGGACGGATATCTGGTCGACGGGGCGTTCGTCCCGGTCGGCGAGCTAGCGGAGACGTTGGCGACGTTGGCGCAGAAAGGAACACAGTGATCGACTACATCCGGGACGGGGCCGAGATCTACCGGCATTCGTTCGCCACCATCCGCGAGGAGGCGGATCTCGCGATCCTCCCCGACGACGTCGCGGTGCTGGCCGTGCGGATGATCCACGCCTGCGGGATGGTCGACCTGGTCGACGACCTCCGCTACAGCCTGGACGTCGTGGAGTCCGGTCGCGCGGCCCTCGAAGCGGGCGCGCCGATCCTCTGCGACGCCAACATGATCGCCTCCGGCGTGACCCGCAAACGTTTGCCTTCGGCCAACGAGGTGCTGTGCACGCTGTCCGATCCGAAGGTGCCGGGGCTGGCCGAGCGGATGGGCACCACCCGTTCCGCGGCCGCGCTGGAACTCTGGCGCGACAAGCTGCCCGGTTCCGTGGTGGCGATCGGCAACGCGCCCACCGCGTTGTTCCGCCTGCTGGAACTGCTCGACGAGGGTGTCGGCGCCCCGGCGGCGATCATCGGTGTCCCGGTGGGTTTCGTCGGCGCCGCCGAGTCCAAAGTGGAGCTCGTCGAGCAGGCACCCGCGCCGTATCTGGTGGTGCACGGACGCCGTGGCGGCAGCGCGATGGCCGTCGCCGCGATCAACGCGATGGCGAGTGAGGTCGAATGAGCGGGCCCGGGAAACTCTGGGGTGTCGGGCTCGGGCCCGGTGACCCCGAACTGATGACGGTCAAGGCCGCGCGACTGATCGGCGAGGCCGACGTCGTCGCCTATCACAGCGCGCGGCACGGCCGGAGCATCGCGCGTTCGGTCGCCGAGCCGTACCTGCGGGAGGGGCAGCTCGAAGAGAAGCTGGTCTACCCGGTCACGACCGAGACCACCGACCACCCCGGCGGCTACGAAGGCGCCATCGCCGACTTCTACGAGCTGAGCGCGAAGCGGCTCGCCGAACACCTCGACGCCGGACATGACGTGGTCGTGCTCTGCGAAGGCGACCCGTTCTTCTACGGCTCCTACATGTACATGCACGAACGGCTCGCCGACCGCTACGAGGCGACCGTGGTGCCCGGCGTGACGTCGGTCAGCGCCGCGTCGTCGGTGCTCGGGCGGCCGCTGGTGCAGCGCGACGAGGTCCTCACCATCCTGCCCGGCACGCTGCCCGCGCCGGAGCTCGCGCGACGCCTGGCCGACACACAGGCCGCGGCGGTGCTCAAACTCGGCCGCACGTTCGGCAACGTCCGTGAGGCGCTGGCCGAGGCCGGGAAGCTGGACGACGCCTTCTACATCGAACGCGCGACCTGGCAGACGCAGCGCGTCGAGCCGTTGGCCGACGTCGACCCGGACTCGGTGCCGTACTTCTCGCTGGCGCTGCTGCCCAGCCCGGCGTACGCGTCCAGGCTCGCCGACGAACCCGAAGCCGCCCAGAAGCCGGAAACGCGTACTGGCGGCGAAGTCGTGGTCGTCGGCCTCGGCCCGGCGGGCCCTGGCTGGCTGACGCCCGAAGCGACCGAGGAGCTGGCCGCGGCGGAGCACATCGTCGGCTACGGCCCGTACGTCGCGCGGGTTCCGCAGCGCGCGGGCCAGCAGCGGCACGCGTCGGGCAACCGCGTCGAGGCCGAACGCGCCGTCGAGGCGCTGGAACTGGCCGCGAACGGCGCCAAGGTCGCGGTCGTGTCTTCGGGTGATCCCGGCGTGTTCGCGATGGCGTCGGCGGTGCTGGAGCAGGTCGCCGCCGGGCACGGCGCGGGCACGCGGGTGCGGATCGTGCCGGGGGTGACCGCCGCGCAGGCGGCCGCGTCCCGGGTCGGCGCGCCGCTGGGCCACGACTACTGCGTGCTTTCGCTGTCCGACAGGCTCAAGCCGTGGGAGATCATCGAACGACGGCTCGACGCGGCGGGCGCGGCGGATCTCGTGCTCGCGCTGTACAACCCGGCGTCCCGCACCCGGACCACGCAGCTCGCGCAGGCTCGCGAAGTCCTGCTGCGGCACCGCGCGCCGGAGACACCGGTGGTCGTCGCGCGTGACGTCGGCGGGCCGGAGGAGGACATCCGCGTCGTCACCCTCGGCACGCTGGAGCCGTCGGAAGTGGACATGCGCTGCCTGCTGATCGTGGGTTCGTCGAAGACCCGCGCCGAGAACGGGGTGGTCTGGACGCCGCGCACCTACGAGTGACGGCCGAGCCCGGCGTTGCGCGCCTGGCCGAGCAGCACTTCCCGGTCGTCCGTGCCGACCTTGGCGTGGATCGACGAGACGACGTTGCGCACGGTCTTGGGCGCGACTCCCAGCTGTCGAGCCACCTGCGCGATCACCAGTCCGCCCGCCAGGAGGTCGAGCACCTCGTGCTCGCGTGAGGTCAGCCGGGGGAACACCCGGATCGGCTGGGACGCGGCCAGCAGGCCGTAAAGCCGGTCCGCGGCGCGCTCGCCGAAGACGACCGCGCCCGCCGCCACCCCGCGGATGAACCGGACCAGGTCGTCGTGGCCGGCGGTCCGGGACAGTACGCCGCGAGCGCCCGCGAGCATCGCGGCGACCACGAGTTCCCCGTCGCCGGGCGGGGTCAGCACGAGCACGGCGGTTCCCGGTACGCGGGAAGACACTTCGCGCGTGATGGCGAGCCCGTCGAGCGCGGGTGGGTGAACGGACAGGACCAGGACGTCCGGGCGCAGCGTGGTGGCGTACCAGACCGCTTCGCGTTCGTCGGGGGTATGAGCGACCACCTCCAGCTCCGGGGACACGGGCGGCTCGGGGACACCGGCGAAGACCACGCTCACCACTGGGGTTCGAATCGGCACGCCATCGGTTGTAGCGCAGAACTTTTGTACAGTGTCCGGCCGTTTTCGGTGAACAATGTCCATTCGATAACGCTTCGACGATCAGGGGGCCTGGTGCCGAGACGTGAGCGCCCGCTGGGACCGGGCGACGACGTCGTCGTGAGGTTCGCGGCGGATCTTCGCCTGCTCCGGGAAACGGCCGGCGGGCCGACGTACCGCGAGCTTTCGACCCGCGCGGGGTACTCGGCGGCCGCGTTGTCCGAGGCGGCGGGCGGCCGGAAACTGCCGGGGCTCGCGGTGACGGTCGCGTACGTCACCGCGTGCGGTGGAGACGTCCAGGCGTGGGAGGAACGCTGGCGCGCTGTCGCCGCGGGGCTCGCCGCGGCTTCGGGCGAACGTGACGACAGTGAGGCCGCTGAACTCCCGTACCTGGGACTGGCCGCGTTCCAGACGGCCGACGCCGCCCGGTTCTTCGGCCGCGAGCGCCTGGTCGCCGAGCTGACCGGCAAGCTCGGCCAGCGACGGCTCGTCGGAGTCTTCGGCGCTTCGGGCTCGGGGAAGTCGTCCGTCCTGCGGGCCGGGCTGGCGGCGGCGAGCGAACGCCCTGTCGTCCTTCGCACGCCCGGGGCGCATCCCGTCGAAGAGGATCTCGACGCCGAGGGACGGCTGCTGATCGTCGACCAGTTCGAGGAGGTCTACACCCTCTGCCGGGACCAGGCCGAACAGGAGAAGTTCGTCGACACGCTGCTCGCGCTCACCCGCGACGAGCACGGGACCCGGGTCGTCCTCGGCGTCCGCGCGGACTTCTACGGTCACCTCTGCCGTCACGCCGGGCTGGTCGAGGCGCTCACCGACGCGCAGGTGATGGTCGGCCCGATGACCGCGGACGAACTCCGGACCGCGATCGTCGAACCCGCCGTCCGCGCGGGCTGCCGGGTCGAGGCCGCGCTGGTCACGACGCTCGTCGCCGACGCCACCGGCCAGCCCGCGATGCTCCCGCTCGTCTCGCACGCGCTGCTGGAGACCTGGCGGCGGCGCCAGGGGATCACGCTGACCAGCGCCGCGTACGAGGCGGCGGGCGGGATCCTGAACGCGATCGCGCAGACCGCGGAAGCCGTCTACACGGATCTGGAGCCGGACAGACAGAGCGTCGTCCGGCAGATCTTCCTTCGGCTGACCGCGCTCGGCGAAGGCACCGAAGACACGAAGCGGCGTCTCAATCGGCGCGAACTCGACGACGATCCGGCGACCACGGAGGTCCTCGAACGACTCGCCGACGCACGCCTGCTCGTCCTCGACCGCGACGGCGTCGAGATCGCCCACGAGGCCCTGATCCGCAGCTGGCCCCGGCTGCGCGACTGGCTCGCGGAGGACCGCGAAGGGCACCGCCTGCATCGTCAGCTGGCCGAGGCGACCGAGCTGTGGGAGTCGCTGGATCGCGACAAGGGCAGCCTCTATCGCGGCACACGGCTGGGTCTCGCGGCCGAATGGGCGGCCAGGGAACCGGACGCGCTGAGCACGCGTGAGCGGAAGTTCCTGCGCGCCGGGCTCGACGCCGAAGCCGAGGAGACCGCCGCCGGCCGCAAGCGGACCAGGAGGCTGCGAAGACTCGTCGCGCTCCTTCACGTGTTGCTGGTGCTGGCGGTGGCGGCCGGTGTGTACGCCGTCGATGCCAGGAACACCGCGACCGACGAACGGAACGTCGCGCTCGCGCGCAAGGCCGTCGTCGACGCGAAGACGTTGCGGGAGTCGAATCCGGCGCTGTCGACGCAGCTCAGCCTCGCCGCGTACCGGCTCGCGCCGATCCAGGAGACCCACGACGGCCTGCTCGCGTCCATGGCGGCGCCGTTCGCCACCCGGATGCCCTTCGACCCCGGCGACGTCACCGTCGTGCTGAGCGGGCAGCTCATGATCACCGCAGACTCCTACCGGTCGACGCGGGTGTGGTCCATCGCCGATTCGCGGCAGCCGGTGCTGCTGTCGACGCTGCCCGGTTCGGAGGAGGTCCGCGGGCCGCTCGCGTTCAGCCGGGACGGACGGGCGCTGGCGACTGTCACCCGGGATCACCGGATCCGGCTCTGGGACCTGACCGATCCGCGGCATCCGGTGCGGAAGGCGGACGTCACCGGGCACCGGGACGTCCTGCTCTCCCTCGACTTCAGCCCCGACGGCCGTGTCCTCGTCACCGGCTCCGTGGATCACACCGTCCGGCTCGCCGACGTCGGCGACCTCGGCGCGCCGAAACCGCTCGGAGTGATCCGGGCCGAGCAGCTCGAACGCGCCGTGTTCAGCCCGGACGGCAAGCTGCTCGCGGTCACGAACACGAACTGGACGGCGGAACTCTGGGACGTCACCACGCCGTCCGCGCCGCTGAAGCGGTCCGTCCTTTCCGGACACCAGGACCTGCAGCTCACCCCGTCGTGGAGCCCGGACGGCAAACGGCTGCTCACCACCAGCTGGGACCGCACGGCGAAGCTCTGGGACGTCGCGGATCCGGCGGCGCCGCGCCGGCTCACGACGTTGACCACGCCCGCCGTGGTCTGGGCGGCCGGGTTCAGCCCGAGCGGCAGGCTCGTGGTGACCGCGGGCGACGACCAGTCCGTCCGGCTCTGGGACGTCACGGGACCGGCGAAGGAACTGCCGCCGCTGTCCGGGCACACGAACTCCATCTGGTGGGCGGCGTTCTCCCCGGACGGCAAGACCATCGTGTCCACCAGCGCCGACCGCACCGTCCGGCTGCAGGACGTCGGCGAGCTGGCGCTGGCTTCGAGCGCGGGCTGGAACGTGGGCACCTTCACCGAACAGGGCCGGATCCTCGTCACCTCGGGCGACGACGTGCGGCTCTGGGCGATGGACGACCTTCGCGCCCCGAGACAGCTCGCGAAACTCCTCGGCCCGGCCACCGTCACCGCCGTCGCGCTGAGCCCGGACAGGCGAAGTCTCGCGCTGGCGGCGCACGACGGTGCCGGTGTCGGCGGGAAGTTCGTGCTCCAGCGCTGGGACATCAGTGATCCGACGGCGCCGAAACTGACGGCGTCGACCACGGTCTGGCCGACGTACTCGCTCGCGTTCAGCCCGGACGGGAAGACCTTCGCCTCCGGCCACGACGACGGGCCGATCCAGCTCTGGGACGTCGGCGATCCCACGCGGTTCGCCGAGCCGCGGGTCCTGCCTGTCGGCGATGGCACCGTCTGGTCGCTCGCGTTCACCCCCGACGGGCGGACGCTCGTGGCCGGTCAAGGCCCCGACTCGTCCGCGGTGACCTTGTGGGACGTCGCCGACCCTCA
Source organism: Amycolatopsis sp. NPDC102522 (assembly GCF_055584485.1). Classification (NCBI taxonomy): domain Bacteria; kingdom Bacillati; phylum Actinomycetota; class Actinomycetes; order Pseudonocardiales; family Pseudonocardiaceae; genus Amycolatopsis; species Amycolatopsis sp. NPDC102522. The sequence goes on from NZ_JBVJLY010000016.1 coordinate 37,819, forward strand.
CCGCCCGGGCCTCGTCTCGACGCTGCGGCCCGACGGCGGCACGTTGTTCAAGATGGCGCTCAGCCCCGACGGCCGCACGGTCGCCGCGGGCAGCAGCGACCGGAACGTCTACCTCTGGGACATCGCCGATCGCGCGCACGCTGTGCGGCTGGCGAAACTGGGCGGCAATCCCGAGGGCGTCGGGCCGCTCGCGTTCGGCCCGACAGGCAAGGAACTGGCGGCCTCGGCGTTCCGGACGGTGCGCGTCTGGGACTTGACCGATCCGCGGAATCCGGTCGAATCGGCGCAGCTCACCGGCTTCGCCGCGACGGTCAACTCGCTGGCGTACCGGGACGACGGGCATACGCTCGCGATCGGGAGCAGTGGCGTGCAGCTGTGGCAGACGGACACCGCGCGAGTGGGCGAGGAGATCTGCAGATTGGCGACGCCGAGGATCACCAGGGAAGAGTGGGAGAGGTACTTTCCGGGGCTCGACTACGCGCCACCGTGCGGATGAGTAACTCCCTCCGTAATAAACATATAGCGCATAGGGGGACTTGCCACAAGACCCCGGTCATGCTTCAGACTCACTCGCCGTAGCCGAAACCTGGCGAAATGGGAGTCTGTGTCAACTCAGGGTCATGAAGAAGAACTCCGGACCGAACGCGAATACGTCGCCGGGCTCTACACGCGCCTGGACGCCGAACGCGCGCGGGTGAAGGGGGAGTTCCAGGCCGCGCTCGGGGGAACCGGCGGGACGGCCATGGAACGTGACGTCGAGGTGCGCGCGCTGGGCAGGGAGTCGCGGCGGCTGGACGTCGTGGACAACGGCCTGTGCTTCGGCAGGCTGGACAGCGACGCGGGGGAGACGGCCTACATCGGCCGGATCGGTCTCTTCGAAGAGGAGAACGACTACGAACCGGTGCTGCTCGACTGGCGGGCCCCGGCGGCGCGCCCGTTCTACACCGCGACAGCGGCGACGCCGGAGAAGATGCGCCGTCGCCGCCAGTTCCACACGCACGGGCGCGAGGTGCTCGGGTTCACCGACGAGGTGTTCGGCCGTCCCGGCGGCGACGCGGAGGGTGACGCGGCGCTGCTCGCGGCCGTCAACGCGCCGCGGGGCGAGGGGATGCGCGACATCGTCGCGACGATCCAGTCCGAACAGGACGAGATCATCCGGCACGAGCATCCCGGCGTGCTGGTGATCGAGGGCGGGCCGGGCACCGGGAAGACCGTGGTGGCGCTGCACCGTGTCGCCTACCTGCTCTACACCCAGCGCGAGCGGATGGAGCGCCACGGCGTACTCGTGGTCGGGCCGAATCCGGCGTTCCTGCACCACATCGGCCGGGTCCTGCCGTCGCTGGGCGAGACCGACGTGGTGTTCATGACCACCGGCGATTTCGTGCCAGGCAAGCACGTCACCGCCGAGGACGGCCCGGAGACGACGCGGCTCAAGGGTTCGCTGAAGATGCTGGACGTCCTCAAAGCCGCCGTCGCCGACCGTCAGCGGCTGCCTTCGGAGCCGGTGCTGGTCGACCTGGCCGACGTCACCGTCCGGATCGACGCCGAGACCGCGGAATGGGCCAGGGAAGAGGCGCGCAAGAGCGGTCTGCCGCACAACGAGGCGCGGGTGACGTTCACCGAGATCGTCACCTACGTCCTGACCGAGCGGGCGATCGCGCGGATCGGCCGCGGCTGGCTCAGCCGGGACGACCGCGACGAATGGGAGCGGCTGCGGAAGGACCTGCTCAAGGAACTGGCGGAGAGCGAGACGTTCACCACCGCGCTCGACGAGCTTTGGCCGATCCTGACGCCCGAAAGCCTGCTGGGGTCGCTGTTCTCTTCCGCGGACAGGCTGCGCGCCGCGGGTGCCGACCAGGCGTTGCTGCGCGCCGACGGGGAAGCCTGGACGGTGTCGGACATACCGCTGCTCGACGAACTCGTCGACCTGCTCGGCCGTGACAAGCGGGCGGACCAGGCGGCGGAGCGGGCCGTCGAGCGGGAGAAGAAGGCCGAGGCCGAGTACGCCGAAGGTGTGCTGGACACGATGAAACTCGACCGCGAGGAGATGGACGAGGACGTCATGCTGTCCGCCGAAAACCTCCTCTTCGCCGACGAACTCGCCGACCGCTTCGTCGAGCACGACACGCGCAGCCTCGTCGAGCGCGCCTCTGCGGACCGGGACTGGACGTACCGGCACGTCGTGGTCGACGAGGCGCAGGAACTGTCCGAAATGGACTGGCGGGTGCTGATGCGGCGCTGTCCCAACCGGTCCTTCACCGTCGTCGGCGATCTGGCGCAGCGCCGGTCCGAGGCCGGGGCACGGTCGTGGGACGCGATGCTGCAGCCGTACGTGCCGGGCCGCTGGGTCTACCGGTCGCTGACGGTGAACTACCGCACGCCGTCGGAGATCATGGCCGTCGCGGCGTCGGTGCTGGCCGAATTCGCGCCGGACGTCCGGGCGCCGGAGTCGGTCCGGTCCAACGGTGTGCGGCCGTGGGCGCGGCCGGTCACCGAGGACTCGCTGGCCGGCGCCATCGAGGAGTTCGTCAAGGACGAGGCCGGCCGTGAAGGCACCAGCGTCGTGATCGGGCCGCCGGGGGTGCCGGGCACCGTGCCCGCTTCGGAGACGAAGGGGCTCGAGTTCGACGCTGTCCTCGTCGTGGACCCGGCGCGGATCCTCGCCGACGGCCCGCGCGGCGCGGCTGAGCTCTACGTCGCGCTTACCCGCGCTACGCAGCGGCTCGGCGTCCTACACGAGGACGCCTTGCCGCCCGCTTTGGCCGGGCTGGCCCCGTAACCCACGAGTTGTCCTAGCGGGTCGGGTCCTTGCCGTTCGGCTGCCGCGGCCCGGGACCGGGCGACCACCAGCCGGGCACGACCTTCTCGCCGTGGATGATCGTCGGCGCGATCCCCTCGGTGAAGGGTTCGACCTGCAGCAGCTGGCCCCACGACTGACTGGGCTGGCCGATCAGGTAACTCGGCACCTCGGGTTCGGCGGCGACCTCTTCGAGCCAGCCGATCGGGCCGCCGTTGGTGCTGGACGCCCAGTTCGCCTCGTCGGCGACGGCGCCCGCGGTGATCCGGTACTCGGGCATCTTCGAGATGCCGTCGTGCGACGTCACCGGCTCCACGCACGGGTAGACGAACGACGCCGGCCAGTCGACGTACACCGGCTTGCCCGCGATCTTCTCGGTCAGCGTGGTGAACGTCGGCACGCGGGGAGCCGAGGCGGCGATCCAGCCGTCCTCGGTGAGGTCGTTGTCGACGATGTTGATCCGCACGGATGTCGTCTCGGCGGGAAGGTCACGCAGGTTGATCCGGGTGTCGTTCCAGCCGTTGGTCCCGGCGCCCGGCGGGAGCACGAACTGGCTCCGGACGACCTTCACGCCTTCGCCGGTGTTCACGCCGTAGTCGAGGCTGACCGACGTCGGCCGCCGCGACGCACCCGCTGTGGCGACCACGATCTGGCCGTCCGCGGGCTTCTCGGCGAGGGCGTACCAGTCGCTGCGCAGCCGTCCGGCCCGCGTTTCGGGGTCGAGGAAGCTGCTCCACATCGGCACCTCGTCGGGTTTGAAACCGTGCGGAGGTTCCGCGAGGGGGTCCTTGTCGTCGATCGCGCGGGTGTGGAACCCGGTCTGCACGCGGCCGTTGTCCTGTTCCGGATCGGGCAGCGGAGGCGGGGTCTGCCCGGCGGGCGGCTCCTCCTTCTTCACCGGCACGGTCCGCTGTTCGGGCTGGGCCCGCAGGATGCTGGTCGCGGCGTCGCGTTCCACCATCACGTGGTCGGAGAGGTTGCAGCTCTTGCCGGACAGATGCCCGAAGTTCGCGGCGCCGAGGCTGTAGGAACCGGCCTGGGTGTGGATGGCCCACGCCATGCTGACGAACTCGCCCCCGGCCATGAGGCCACAGACGACCACCAGCGAGAGCGACCCGAGCCGCAGTGACCGGCCCCGGCCTTCCTGCGGCCCCGCGGACAGTCCCGGCCGGTGCGCGCGGACGTTCTCCACGAACGCGTAGATCCCCGAGATCGCGGCCGCGACCAGCAGGATCGTCGACAGCGGGAGCCCGCCGATCGACGGCGCCACCCCGGTCCACTGCACGCCGAGCTTCGAAACGAACCAGAAGGAGTTGGGGCCGGTCGCGGCCAGCGCGCCGACCACGAGCAGCCCGGCGAGGAACGCCGCCCGGTTCCGTCTCGAGCGCAGCACCGTCGAACTGGTCGCCAGCGCGGTCAGCGCCGCCATGGCCGCGCCGACGGCGGCGAACGCGCCGAAGTGGTGCGTCCACTTGGTCGGGGTCAGCGCCAGCAGCAGGAAGAACAGAGCGACCGTGCCGATCAGGCGGCGGCTGGGGCCGAGCGCGGCGCCGGGGATCCGGCCGCGGCGCAGCAGCACCACCAGGCAGGTCCCGGTGCACAGCAACACGAGCAGCACGGGGAACCGGCGCGGCATGGAGCCGTCCGGCAGGCTTTCGAAGAGCAACTGGTAGCGCGCGAGTTCCTGGAACCACGACAGGTTCGGGCCGACCTGGGTGCGGATCCGGGTCGCCTCCTGCACGGTGGCGAAGGTCTGGTCGGCGAACACCACGACCAGCACCAGAAGGCCGGCGGCCAGCACCGGCGCGAGCACCGGCAGCCAGCCGTTCTCGGCGCGCTGGCGGACCAGTTTGAACAGCGGGCGGGCGGCGACCAGGAACGGCGCGACCGCGATCAGCCCGGTCGGCGTCGCGGCCAAGGTGAACCCGGCCGCGGTGAGACCGAGGGCCAGCGGCAGCAGACGGCGTGTCACGAGCGCGCGCTCCACGGCGCAGATCGCCAGCAGCGAGCCCAGCGCGGCGACCGGTTCCGGCCGGACACCGTTGTTGAACGGCATCCACCAGACCAGGAAGACCGCGGCGGCGGCCCAGCCGGCCGCGCGGCTCGTCCGCACCTGGGTGCCGAGCCGCGGCATGACCTCGCGGCTGATCAGCAGCCAGCTCAGCACGCCGAGCAGGAACGACGGGAGCCGGATCCACGGCGGCACCGTGCTGACGTGCGCCATCAGCTGGTACACGTGGTAGAACCAGCCGAACGGCGCCTCGGCGACGCCGAACCAGCGGTGGTAGTTCGTGAGGTAGCCGGTCTCTTCGGCCACTCTCGACATCGTGAGGATGTAGCCGTCGTCGGAGGTGACCGGGCCGATGAAGACCCACGCGCCGAGCGCGATGATCACCGTCGCGTCGCGGGCGGTCAGCCGCCACCAGCCGACCGGCGCCCAGCGCGGCGCGCGGCGGGCGGAACCGGAGTCCATCCGCCACACCGCGATCAGGCAGCCGATGAACGACAGCGCCGCGATCACGCCGATGATCCACTTCAGCACCGTGGGCGAGGTCTGGTAGCGGGTGTCCGGGACGACGGAGACGTGCAGGCCGTCGATCGGGTCCTTGCCCGCGTTGAGCGACGAGTAGATCCCGACCAGCCGCGGCCGGACATCGCCCTCCGCGTGGAAGACCACGGTCTCGGCGACGGAAAGCGTCATCTGGTTCGCGTCCGCACGGAGCTTGATATCGCATTTGTCCTGTGCCGCTGACTGAGGCGGCAGCGGCTGCTGCACGATCTGCTGTCCCTGGCTGGACGCGAGCAGCACGCCGTTGTCGATGCGCAGCTGCAGGCCGACACCCTTGCCCGCGCGCGGGTCGGTGCGGCCGTCGGGAACGGTGGAGAACAGGAGTGCTTGGCCCTGCGAACGCGCGTCGAGTGATCGGACGGTCGTGCACGGCAGATCGACGCGCAGATCCTGGGCCCAGTACCCGGTCAAGGGCGCGTTGACGGAGCGGGTGTCGCCGCCCGTTGGCCAGACGACCTCCGCTGTGTCCTGCACCACCGGCAGGAAGGGGAAAGCCAACGCGCACAAGGCGGAGAGCAACCCCAGCGTGACAGCGATCAAACGCATCGGCGCAACGCTAACGGGTCTGGTCCGAACGGCTTACGCAGGGCTGCCCTTCGTCGCGCCGCTGATCCAGGTTATAGCGTCCTGAACTGTCGTTACGCTGGCCGTTTCGGGTCGCTTCGGCCGTCGGACGACGACCACGGGGAGGCCCAGCGCGCGGGCCGCGGCGAGTTTCGCGGCGGTCATCGCGCCGCCGCTGTCCTTGGTGACGAGCACCCGGACGCCGTGCCGCTCCATGAGCGCGCGTTCCTTCTCCACTGTGTACGGCCCGCGGTCGAGCAGGACTTCGCGCCGCCGGGGGAGCGGCGCCTCGGGTGGGTCGACGCAGCGGATCAGGAACCAGAGATCGAGTCCCGCGAACGCGGCAAGACCTTGACGCCCGCTGGTGAGGAAGACGCGGTCGCCGAGAGCCGGGAGCAGCCGCGCGGCGTGGTCGAGGTCGTCGGCCCAGTGCCAGGTGTCGCCGGGCTGTTCGGTCCAGCCGGGCCTGGCCAGCCTCAGCAACGGTGTGCCCGTCGCGCGGGCGGCTTCGGCCGCGTTGGCGCCGATGCGTTCCGCGAAAGGGTGTGTGGCGTCGATCATCGCCTTGACGTCGTTCTCGGTCAGCCAGCGCGCGAGACCTTCAGCGCCGCCGAAGCCGCCGAGGCGCACTTCGCCGTCCGGCAGTTTCGGCCGCGCGACGCGGCCCGCTAGTGACGACACGACCTGCTCGCCGCGCGCCACCAGTTCCTTCGCGAGCTCTCGCGCTTCGCCGGTGCCGCCCAGGATCAGCAGCGTCATCGCGCCACGGCCGCGCGCCACCGTTCCAGCGTGCGCAGGTTGGCGAGCGTTTCGGCCCAGGTGAGCTCGGGTGCCTGCCGGTCGGCGAGATGCGTGGCGACGTGGTCGGCCTCGCGAGCGAAGAGGCCTTGAGTCGCTTCGACCTCGATCACCTCGGGCTCGCCACCTTCCGGGGTGAGGACGATCTGCGAGGTCTTCGGCTTGCGCATTTCGTGGATCCACGCCGGTTTCGGCACGTACAGCTGTCCTTGCGAGCCGTACACGCGGATGTGGTCGTCCTGCGTCAGCTGAAACCCGCAGGACACCTGCGCGATGATCCCGCCGGGCAGCCGCAGCAGCCCGGACGCGAACTCGTCGACACCGTTCTGGTCGAGCCTCGCCATCCCGAGCACCTCGTCGGGCTCGACGACGTCCTGCCCGGTCGCGGCCTGCGAGACCAGCCGCGCGAGCGAGGTGCAGTAACAGCCGACGTCGAAGATCCCGCCGCCGCCCAGCGCGGGATCGGTGAGCCGGGGGACGGCGAAGTTGTAGCTGAAGGCGACGTCCACCGCGCGGACCTCGCCGATGGCGCCGCAGGAGATCAGCTCGGCCAGCCGCCGGATCTGCGGGTGCAGCCGGTACATGAACGCCTCCATGAGGAAGACGTCGTTGACGCGGGCCGCTTCGATGACCTTCTCGGCCTCGCTGACCGACACGGTCAGCGGTTTCTCGCACAGGATGTGCTTGCCCGCCTCGGCCGCGCGGATCGCCCACTCGCCGTGCAGGGGATGCGGCGTCGAGATGTAGACCGCGTCGACGTCCGGATCGGCGAGCAGATCCTCATAGGAGCCATAGCATTTCGGGATCTCGAAGCGGTTCGCGAACTCGGCCGCCCGGTCACCGGACCGCGCCGCGACGGCTTCGAGCACGCCGTGCTTGCTCTCTTCGACGCCCGCCGCGAACTCGGCGGCGATGGTCCCGGCGGCCAGCAGGCCCCAGCGTAGGTTCTTCACAAGGACTCCGGTTGGTTGGCGCGATCCCTGGTGGCCGAATACAAGAAGCTATCGGGAAATCCTTCGGCCGCAAGGACTTCCCCGACGAAGATCATCGCCGCGCGGCTGATCCCGGCCGCACGCGACCGCGCGGCGATGGTGCCGAGCGTGCCGCGCAGCACCTGCTCACCCGGCTGGCTCGCCAGCGCGACGACCGCCGCCGGGCAGTCTTCCCGATAGAACGGCCGCAGTTCGTCGACTACCTGCTCGATGCGGTTGATCGCCAGGTGCAGCGCGAGCGTGGTGCCGGTCCGCGCGAAGTTCGCCAGCGTCTCACCCGGCGGCATGGCCGTGGACCGCGCCTGGGCGCGCGTGATGACCAGGCTCTGGCCGACCTCGGGCACGGTCAGCTCGCGGTTGAGCAGCGCGGCCGCGGCGGCGAACGCGGGGACGCCGGGGGTGACGTCGTAGGGGACACCGGCCGCGTCGAGGCGGCGCATCTGCTCGGCGACAGCGCTGTAGATCGACGGATCGCCCGAGCACAGCCGCGCGATCTCGTGGCCGTTCCCGTGGGCCTCGACCATGCGCTCGACGATCGCGGGCAGGTCGAGGTTCGCGGTGTCGATGAGCACCGCGTCGTCCGGGCAGTACTCCAGGAGGGCTGTCGGCGTCATGCTGCCGGGGTACAGGCAGGTTCCGCAGTGGCCCAGCTGGTCACGGCCTCGCACGGTGATGAGGTCGGCGGCACCGGGACCGGCGCCGATGAAGTGCACTGTCAAGGTTTGCTCCACTGTGTCACGGCTCGTGCCGGGGTCCAGCCGGTGAATCCACCCAGCGGCGCCGCCTGTTCGACGCCGACGCGGATCAGCTCGCCGCCGTGTTCGGTGTACGCGCAGGCCAGGGCCTGCTCGGATTCGAGGGTCACGCCGTGCGCGACGATCCGCGCGCCGGTCGACAGGCAGGCGTCCAGGACACCGGGCACGGTCAGCCCGCCGCCGATGAAGATCGCGTGCGGCCTGGTCAGTCCTTCTAGTGCGTCTGGCGCGCCGCCGATCACCACTTCGAGTTCGGGGACGCCGAGCGCGTGCGCGTTCCGGGTGATCCGGGCGGCTCGCTCCGGGGAACGTTCGATCGCGATCGCGCGGTTCAGCGGATGCATCCGCGACCACTCGATCCCGACGCTGCCCGCGCCCGCCCCGACGTCCCACAGCAGTTCGCCGGGCGACGGCGCGAGCCTGGCCAGCGCGGACGCGCGCAGGTCGCGTTTGGTGAGCTGGCCGTCGTGCTCGAAGGCGTCGTCCGGCAGACCGGTGAGGGGCAGCGCGGGTCCGTCGGCCTCGAGGGCGAACACGGTCAGCGAGCCGGGGCCGATCCGCTCGTCGGGGCCGCCGAGGTCGGACAGCGCGGTGACGCGGCTCTTCTCGTACCGGCGGGTTCTGAGCAGGTCAAGCAGGTCTTCGGCGTTCGCTCCGAGGACGAGGATCTTCCGTCCGGGCGCCAGGGCCCGGCTCACCCGGCCGATCGCGCGGCCGACGACCGTGACCACCTCGGTCTCCTCCGCCGACCAGCCGAGCCTCGCGCGGGCGAGCGTCACGGACGAGAGCGCGGGCAGGATCTCGACGTCGTAGCCGCGCTGGATCAGCGTCGTGCCGATGCCGGAAAGCAAGGGGTCACCGCTGGCCAGGACGCAGACGCCGCTCCGGCCCGCTAGGAAGTCGTCCAGAGCAGGGAGGAGCGGGCTGGGCCACGGCTCGGTTTTCACCCCGGCAGGCAGGTACGCGAGCTGGCGCGGAGCACCGACGACGACGTCCGCGCGCAGCACCGCTTCCCTGGCCTGCGCTGACAGGCCGGGCCAGCCGTCGGCCCCGATCCCGACCACGGTCAGGGGTGATTTTTCGCGCACGTTCGTCACGCTAGACGACGGATTTCCTGTGCGATGATCGGCCAGAGGTCGTCTACGACAGGGAGTGCTGTGAAGCCGTACCCGTTCACCGCCGTTGTGGGGATGCCCGATCTGCGCCTGGCGCTGGTGCTTTCCTCCATCTCGCCCGCCGTCGGCGGAGTGCTGGTGCGCGGGGAGAAGGGCACGGCGAAATCCACCATGGTGCGCGCGCTCGCCGGACTGCTGCCGGGCGTCGACGTCGTGGACGCGTGCCGGTTCTCCTGCGATCCCGTCGAACCCGACGCCGCTTGCCCGGACGGCCCGCACGCCGAGGGCTCGGCCGCGCATCGCCGTCCCGCGCGGCTGGTGGAACTGCCGGTCGGCGCGGCCGAAGACCGCGTGATCGGCTCGCTGAACCTGGAACGCGCGCTCGCCGACGGCGTCACCGACTTCCAGCCCGGGCTGCTCGCGGCCGCGCATCGAGGCCTGCTGTACGTGGACGAGGTCAACCTCCTGCACGATCACCTGGTCGACACGCTGCTCGACGCCGCCGCCATGGGCCGCGCGACCGTCGAACGCGAGGGCGTCTCGGTGTCGCACTCCGCCCGGTTCGTCCTGATCGGCACGATGAACCCCGAGGAAGGCGAACTGCGGCCGCAGCTGCTGGACCGCTTCGGGCTCACCGTCGAGGTCGCGTCCAGCCGGGACCCCGAACTGCGCGTCGAGGTCGTCCGGCGGCGGCTCGCCTACGAGGCGGACCCCGACGGTTTCGCCGGCCAGTACGCCGCTGCCGACGCCGAACTGGCGGCCGACATCGAGGCGGCGCAACGACTTCTGCCCTCGGTCAAACTGCCGGACGACGCGCTGCGGCAGATCGCCGAGGTCTGCGCCTCGTTCGAGGTCGACGGCATGCGCGCGGACATCGTGACCGCGCGGACCGCCGTCGCGCACGCCGCCTGGGCCGGGCGGACCGAGGTGACCACCGAGGACGTCCGGGTCGCGGCCCGGCTCGCGCTGCCGCACCGCCGTCGCCGCAATCCCTTCGACGCGCCCGGAATCTCCGAGGAACAGCTGGAGCAGGCCCTCCAGGACGCCCAGCCCGAAGACCCCGGCCCGGAAGGCCCCGACGACGACGGCCCCGGTTCGGGCACCCCGCCTCCTTCCGCGGAAGGCGACGCGCCTCCGCAGGAAGGCGGCCAGGAGCCGTCGGGCGGCGGCAAGAGCGGCGGCGACCAGAAGCCGGTCGGCGCCGGGGAAGCCTTTCGTGCCAAGCGTTTCGAGGTGAAGGGCACCGGAGAGGGTGCCGCCGGACGACGGTCGCGGGCGATCACCGACAACGGGCGGACCATCGGCGTCCAGCCCGCCGGGACCAAGGATGGGCATCCGCATCTGCTCGCGACCGTGCGCGCGGCCGCGCCGCATCAGCGGTCCCGCGGTCGCAGCGGCGCCGGACTCGTGGTGCGGCCGCAGGATCTGCGGTTCGCCCGGCGGGAAGGGCGCGAGGGCAATCTGGTGCTGTTCTGCGTGGACGCGTCCGGCTCGATGGGCGCGCGCCAGCGGATGCGCGAGGTCAAGACGGCCGTGCTGTCGCTGCTGCTCGACGCCTACCAGCGTCGCGACAAGGTGGGCCTGGTGACCTTCCGTGCCTCCGGCGCCGAACTCGCGCTTCCGCCGACCATCAGTGTCGACGCCGCCGCGTCCCGTTTGGACGGTCTCACGACCGGCGGCCGCACGCCGCTGGCCGAGGGACTCCTTGAAGCGGTACGGGTTCTGCGGATCGAAGCGGTCCGCGATCCGCAGCGGCGCCCGCTGCTCGTCGTCGTCACCGACGGCCGCGCGACCAGCGGCGCGGACGCCGTTCAGCGCGCGCGGCAGGCGGCCGGGCTGCTGGCCGGGAACGTGACGTCGATCGTGATGGACTGCGAGAGCGGCAAGATGCGCCTCGGGCTCGCCGCCGAACTGGCGGAACACCTGGGCGCGGAACATGTTCCGGTCACCGAGGTCGCCGCCGACACGCTCGCGGGCGCCGTCCGCACGCGTATTTCCGGGAGGGCGGCGTAATGCCACAGGGCAAACCGGAAACGGTGCCGAACGACGGGCTCACCACGCGCCAGCGTCGCAACCGGCCCCTGCTCGCCGTGAACACCGGCGAGATGAAGGGGAAGTCGACGGCCGCGTTCGGGATGGCGTTGCGGGCCTGGAACCAGGGCTGGTCGATCGGCGTGTTCCAGTTCGTGAAGTCGGCGAAATGGCGCGTCGGGGAGGAAGCCGCGTTCCGCGCGCTCGGCAAGCTGCACGAAGACACCGGCCAGGGCGGCGCTGTCGAGTGGCACAAGATGGGCGAGGGCTGGAGCTGGGCACGCAAGTCCGGGTCCGAGGAGGACCACGCCGTCAACGCCCGCGAGGGCTGGGCCGAGATCAAACGCCGTCTCGCCGCCGAAACCCACGACTTCTACGTCCTCGACGAGTTCAGCTACCTGCTGAAATGGGGCTGGCTCGAAGTCGACGACGTCGTCTCGACGCTGACGTCGCGCCCCGGGCACCAGCACGTGGTGATCACCGGCCGGTACGCGCCGCCGGAGCTGATCGAGGCGGCGGACCTGGTCACCGAGATGACCAAGGTGAAGCATCCGATGGACGCCGGGCAAAAAGGCCAGCGAGGCATCGAATGGTGAATCGCGTGGTCATCGCCGCGCCCGGTTCCGGGCACGGCAAGACCACGATCGCCGCGGGCCTCATGGCGGCGTTGCGCGCGCGGGGGCTGAGGGTGTCCGGGCACAAGGTCGGCCCCGACTTCATCGACCCGAGCTATCACGCCCTCGCGACCGGGCGGCCCCCGCGCAACCTCGACCCGTTCCTGCAGGGTGAGGAGCAGCTGATCCCGTTGCTGCGGCACGGTTCCGCCGGTGCCGACATCGCGATCATCGAAGGCGTGATGGGCCTGTTCGACGGCGCGCTGGGCACCGAGGGCTACGCGTCGACGGCGCACGTCGCGCGGCTGCTGGACGCACCGGTCGTGCTGGTGGTGGACGCCTCGGCGGCGTCGCGCAGTGTCGCCGCGACCGTGCTCGGGTTCGCGCAGTACGACACTTGCGTCCGGCTCGCCGGCGTCATCCTCAACAAGCTGGGCTCGCAACGGCACGCGGACGAGATCGTCACCGCGCTGGAAGCGACCGGTGTCCCGCTGCTGGGAACGTTGTACCGCAACGAAGAGATCCACGCGCCCAGCCGTCACCTCGGCCTTGTCCCGGCTGCCGAACGCGCGAGCGAGTCGGAGCGGCTGCTGCCGGAACTGGCCGGATGGATCAGCGAGGGAGTAGATCTCGGCGCCGTCGTCCAGGTCGCGCGATCGGCTTCCCGGCTTTCGGGCGAGCCTTGGCGGCCGCCGCTTTCCCATGACGGCCCGCGTACGGTGGTCGCCGCCGCGGCCGGTCCGGCATTCACCTTCCGCTACACCGAGGCCGACGAACTGCTGGCCGCCGCCGGCATCGACGTCGTCGAGGTGGACCCGTTGCAGGACAAGGAACTTCCCGAAGGCTGCGCCGGACTGTACTTCGGCGGCGGCTTTCCCGAGGTGCACGCCGAAGAGCTGTCGGCGAACGTCCCGCTGCGGACGGCGGTGGCGCGGGCGATCGGCGACGGAATGCCCGTCGTGGCCGAATGCGCGGGCCTGCTGTATCTCTGCCAGGACATCGACGGGATGCCGATGACCGGCGTCCTCGACGCCTCGGCCACCATGACCAAACGCGGGAAACTCGGCTACCGCAAGGCTTTCTCACCCGCGGACACCGTGCTGACCGTCGCCGGGCAGCGCGTCACCGGTCACGAGTTCCACCGCACGATCGTCGAACCCGGCAGCGGCCCGACACCGGCCTGGGGCTGGGACCGCACGCCCGACGGCTTCGCGTCGGCGTCGCTGCACGCGTCCTACCTGCACGTCCACTGGGCGGGCTACCCCGAACTCGCCGAGCGGTTCGCCGCCGCGGCACGCGCCCATGGCTGACTACGACCTCTGGCACCACGGAGACCGCGAGGTCGGCGACGGGCTCGTCGATCTGGCGGTCAACGTCCGGCTCCCGGCGCCGCCCGCCTGGCTGCGCGCCGAACTGGCGGCGGCCCTGGACGATCTGGCCGCCTATCCGGACGTCCGCGCCGCTGCGGCGGCGGTGGCCCGGCGGCACGGTCTACCGGAGTCCCAGGTGCTGGTGACCTCGGGCGCGGCGGAGGCTTTCACGCTGCTGGCCACGGCTTTGCGGCCGTCGCGCGCGGTGGTCGTGCATCCGCAGTTCACCGAACCCGAAGCCGCCTTGCGCGCGGCCGGGCATCCCGTGACCCGGGTGCTGCTGTCCGCCGACGACGGCTTCCGGCTGGGCGACGTTCCGGACGACGCGGACCTGGTCTTCGTCGGGAACCCCACGAACCCGACTTCGGTCCTGCACCCGGCCGCGGACCTGCTGGCCATGGGCCGCCCGGGCCGGCTGGTCGTCGTCGACGAGGCCTTCCTCGACGCCGTCCCCGGCGAGACCGAAAGCGTCGCGGGACAACCCGGGTTCGCCGTTCTCCGGAGCCTGACGAAAACCTGGGGGATCGCCGGGCTGCGCGCCGGATACGTGCTGGCGGACGAGTCCGTTGTGGACAGTCTGCGCGCGGTCCAGCCGCCGTGGTCGGTGTCCTCCCTCGCCGCCGTCGCCGTGGTGGCGTGCTGCCGCCCGTCGGCGCTGGAGGAGGCCGAGAAGCTCGCGGTGTCGGCGGAATCGGATCGGGAGTACCTGGTTTCGGGGCTGACGGCGCTGGGTGTCGAGGTGCTGGGGGAGCCGCGAGGGCCGTTCGTGCTCGTGCGGCTGCCCGGTGCGGACGGCGTTCGGGAACGGTTGAGGGAGAACGGTTTCGCGGTCCGGCGTGGGGATACGTTCCCGGGGCTGGACTCGCGGTACCTGCGGATCGCGGTGCGGGATCGGGAGACGGTGGACCGTTTCCTGGCCGCGCTCGCCGAGGTCAGGTCGTCGTGAGTGGTAAGGCTGGTTAGAACCGTCCAAAACACTCACGACCACACCCCCCGGGATGGTTGGATGAGCCGGTGAACTTCGTGATCGGCGTCTTCGATCTCTTCGCCTACACCATCCCCGGCGCGCTGTACGTCGCGTTCTTCGGCTACCTCGGGACGAAACTCCACATCCTCACGGCCGCGAGCGTCGCCGGCGTGCCGACCGTGGTGCTGGTCGTCGTGATCGTGGTGCTGAGTTTCCTGCTGGGCTACCTGGCCTATCCGGCAGGCGACGCGCTGGAGCGGATCGTGCCGCGGAGGCGGGACCGGAACCCGGTCGAGGTGTTCCTCAAGCGCTCGCCCGCGGCCAAGGACCGCGCGTTCCTGAAGGAGAACCCGCATCTCCTGCTCGGCGCGCTGCAACTGCACGACAAGGAGGTCGCGGTCGACATCACGCGGCTGCGCGCGTCCGGGCTCATGGTGCGCAACTGCGCGCCGCCGCTGCTGTTCGGCGCCGTCGCCGCGATCGTCGAGATCTTCGCCGGGAAGCATCCGTTCATCGCGGCAGGGTTCGCGGTGCTGCTCCTGTTCGCGTCGCTCACGCTGGTTTCGCAGGGCCGGAAGCTCAGCCTGTGGGCCGGGATGAAGACCCTCGAACTGTGCTTCTGGATCCCGGAAATCGACGAGAAGCTGGCTGCGGACGAGGCTGCCCCGGAACCCTCCTGACCCCACATGCACCGGATGTCCTGAAGGACCCCTTTGAGACGATCAACGTCTTGAAGGGGGCCTTCAGGACATCGCCGGACCGTATGGGCCAGCGGGAAGGGATGCCCCGAATGTGGCATTGGGGACGTTCAATGTCCCCAATGCCACATTCGGGGCATCACGACGCACCGGACCGCGTGGAAGCACGAGCCCTCAGAACGACAAGCCGAGCAGAATCCCCGCCACGGCCACCTCGACACAGCCGCCGAGCACGTCCCCGGTGACCCCGCCCAGCCGCTGCACGCACCGCGCCAGCAGCGCCGACGCGGCCAGATACCCCAGCGCCACCGCGATCAGCCCTTGCCGCCACGGGAACACCAGCGCCGCCGCACCCGCGAGCACGGCGAACACCACCGCGGCGGTCCACACCGGCACCGAACCGGCGACGGTCGCGCCCAGGCCTTCCGGCCGGGCCGAGGGGACCCCGCGCGCGCAGCACAGGGACAGCACACCGCGTCCGGCGACGACGGCGATCGCGGCCGCGGCGACTCCGTGCCCGGCGGAGGTCGCGCCGGTCAGCGCGCCGACCTGCACGAGCAGCACCAGCACCAAGGTCGCGATCCCGGTCGGCCCGGAATCGCCGCGCCGCATGACCTCCAGCGCGCGGGCGCGGTCGTAGGAAGCGCCGAGCCCGTCGGCCGTGTCGGCGAGTCCGTCCAGATGGAGCCCTCGACTGCCCAGCGCCACCGCGCCCAGTGCGAGCGCCGCCGACGCGAAGGCGGGCAGGCCGACCAGTTCACCCAGGTAGACGATCGCCGAGGCGACGGCCGCGAGCGGCAAGACGGCCGGCGGAGCGAGCACCATCGCGCCACCGGCCACCCGCCGGTCGATCACCGACGGAGCCGGAACCCGGACCGTGGTCAGGGTTCCGACGGCCATCTTCAGCGCGTCGGAGATCAAGCCAGATCCGCCAGCAGGCCCATGTCCGCGAGGATCGCCCGCGCGGCCCTCAGCGTCGGCACCGCCTGCACCGCGCCGCTGCCCTCGCCGAGCCGCAGCCCGAGGTCGAGGATCGGCTCCAGCCCGAGCGCCTTCAACGCGTACGCCTGCGACGGTTCGGTCGACCGGTGCCCGGCCAGCCACCACTGCTCGGCGCCCGGCGCGATCTCGCGCGCGACGAGCGCCGCGGCACCGGAGAACACGCCGTCGAGCAGCACCGGGACCCCGCGGACCGCGGCCTGTACGAGAAAGCCCGACGTCGCGGCGAGACAAGCGCTGCCGAGAGCGGTCAGCACCGCGAAGGGGTCCTTCACCGCACCGGCCCTGGTCAAGGAGGCCTCGACGACGGCGACCTTCCGCGCCCGCCCGTCCTCGTCGATGCCGGTGCCTGTGCCGACGACCTCTTCCGCCGCCAGGCCGAGCACCGAAGCGACCACGGCCGCGCAGATCGTCGTGTTGCCGATCCCCATGTCGCCGGGGATGAGCAGATCCGCGCCGCCGTCGATCTCCTCGTCCGCGATCGCCAGCCCGTGCTCGAACGCCGTCCGCGCCTCACCCTCGGCGAGCGCGTCCTCGACATCGATCGAACCGGAACCCCGCCGGACCTTGTGCGCGGTGACCTCGGCGGGCACGTCCGCGCCGTCCCAGTCCACGGCGATGTCCAGCGCCCGCACCTTCGCCCCGGCCAGCGCGGCCAGCACACCGACACCACTCTTCCCGGCGAGGAACACGCGGACCATCGCCGCGGTGACCTCGCGCGGATACGCCGACATCCCGGAAACCCCGTGGTCCCCGGCGAACACGACCACCCGGACGTCGTCGAGCGGCCGCGGCGGGACGGTGCCGTGCGCCGCGCTGAGCCAGGCGGCCAGGTCTTCGAGCCGCCCGAGTGAACCCAGCGGCTTGACCAGACCGTCCAGTCTGGCGCGCGCGGCGGCTTCGGCGGCGGCGTCCGGGGTGGCGATACGCATGGCGGCTCCCTAAGGCAGGTCGAGCATCCGTCCGGCGACGACCAGCACGGTCCGGTCGGACTCGGCGGACACCCGGTTGTTCAACGCGCCCAGCACATCACGGAACACGCGTCCGGACACCGTCGCGGGCACCACACCGCTGCCGACCTCGTTGCTGACCGCGATCACCGGCACGTCGGCCTGTGCCCACGCCGCCAGGAAGTCCTCCAGCCGGTCGTCGAGCCGCCGTTCCCAGCCCTTGCGCTGCTCCCAGGCGCCGACCTCGTCGAGCACCCGGCTGATCCAGGTGCCGAGGCAGTCGATGAGCAGTGGATGCGTCGCCGTGCGCAGCACCGTGGCCAGGTCGGTGGTCTCGATCGTCTTCCAGTTCGCCGGCCGCCGCGCGCGATGCGCGGCCACGCGAGCGGCCCATTCGGGATCGTCGGCGCTCGGCGGCAGTCCGGGCGCGACGTAGGTCAGGTGCGGGTGGCGGGACGCGAGGCCCTCGGCGTGGCGTGACTTCCCAGAGCGGACGCCGCCCAGTATCAGCACCTTGCCGTCGTCGCGCGAATAGCGGCGAAGTGCCCTCGCGAGGGTCTCGAGACCCCCCGCGAGGCGATGCGTCAGCTTGGTCATACCCCGCATTCTCGTGCACGCGCTACCGTTCGCCACGTGCCACTCCGACAAGCCGCCACCGCAGCCGGACTCGTTACCGGTTACGTCGCCGACGCCGTGTTCGGAGATCCGCGAAAGAGGCATCCGGTCGCGGGCTTCGGCCGCGCCGCGCAAGCCCTTGAACAGCGGGTTTGGGCCGACTCGAAGGTTCGGGGCGCGGCGTACACCGCGGTCTGCGCGGGCACCGTCACCGGATTGGGGGTCGCGGCCCAGTTCTGGACCCGGAAGCGTCCGTTCGCGCGGTTCGCGCTCACCGCGGCGTCCACTTGGGTGGTCTTGGGCGGCAAGGGGCTCGCGGCCGAGGGCACTCGCATGGCCCGGCTGCTCGACGACGGCGATCTGCCCGGCGCGCGGCGGCGGCTGTCGCATCTGTGCGCCCGCGACGCCACCGGGCTCGACACCGAACAGCTCGCGCGCGCGACCACCGAGTCCATCGCCGAGAACACTTCGGACGCCGTCGTCGCGCCGTTGCTGTGGGGAGCCGTCGCCGGGATCCCCGGTCTGCTGGGCTACCGCGCGCTCAACACGCTCGACGCGATGGTCGGCTATCGCTCGCCGAAGTACGCCAACTTCGGCTGGGCGTCGGCCAGGACGGACGACCTGGCCAACCTGGTGCCCTCCCGTGTCGGCGCGGCGCTGACGGTGGTGTCCGCCCCGCTCGCGGGCGGGTTCGCCAAATCCGCGTTCCGGATCTGGCGCCGGGACGGGAAGCATCATCCGAGCCCCAACGCCGGCCAGGTCGAGGCCGCCTTCGCGGGCGCGCTCGGGGTCCGGCTGGGCGGGACGAACAGCTACGGCGGTCGCACCGAACGCCGCGGCGTCCTCGGCGACGGCCGCGAGCCTGAGCCGGTGGACGTGCGCCGCGCCGTCCGGCTGTCGCGAGCGGTCGGTCTCGCGGCGCTCGCCGTCGCTGTCGCGGTCACGCGGTGAGCGGCCTGCTCGTCGCGGGGACGACGTCGGACGCGGGCAAGAGCCTGGTCACGGCCGCCTTGTGCCGCTGGCTCGCGCGACAGGGTGTGCGGGTGGCGCCGTTCAAGTCCCAGAACATGTCGAACAACTCGATGGTGTGCGCGGACGGGGCCGAGATCGGCCGCGCGCAATGGCTGCAGGCGCGGGCGGCCAGGGTCGAGCCCGAAGCCGCGATGAACCCGGTACTGCTGAAACCCGGGAGCGACCGCCGCAGCCACGTCGTCGCGCTCGGGAAACCGTTCGGCACGCTGGAGGCGGGGGAGTACGCGACGGGCCGGGCAGGGCTCGCGGAGATCGCCTTCGACACGTTCTCTTCGTTGCGACAGCGCTTCGACGTCGTGCTGTGCGAGGGTGCGGGCAGCCCCGCCGAGATCAACCTGCGCGAGGGCGACTACGTCAACATGGGGCTGGCGCGACGCTTCGGCCTGCCCGTGGTCGTCGTCGGCGACATCGACCGCGGCGGCGTCATGGCCGCGATGTTCGGCACCCTCGCTCTCCTGTCCGCCGAAGACCAGGCGCTGGTTTCGGGCTGGCTGGTCAACAAGTTCCGCGGTGACGTGGGCCTGCTGCGGCCCGGCCTGGAGACGCTGGAGAAACTCACCGGCCGCGAGGTCTTCGGGGTGCTGCCCTGGCTCGACCAGGTGTGGATCGACTCGGAGGACGCGCTGGCCGCCGCGGGCTGGGGAGCGTCCGGTGGATCC
This sequence comes from Amycolatopsis sp. NPDC102522, assembly GCF_055584485.1. Taxonomy (NCBI): domain Bacteria; kingdom Bacillati; phylum Actinomycetota; class Actinomycetes; order Pseudonocardiales; family Pseudonocardiaceae; genus Amycolatopsis; species Amycolatopsis sp. NPDC102522. Next base: position 57,344 of record NZ_JBVJLY010000016.1, read on the forward strand.
CTGCGCGTCGCTGTCGTGCGGTTTCCCCGCGCCTCGAACGCGACCGACGTCGACGCGCTCGCCGCCGAGCCCGGTGTCTCGGTCGCGCTGACGGCCGATCCGGACACGGTCCGGTCCGCCGACGTGGTGATCCTGCCCGGTTCCCGCGCGACCGTGGACGACCTGGCATGGCTGCGTGCCCGCGGCTTGGCCGACGCCGTCCGGGAGCGGGCCGAGGCGGGCCGTCCGGTACTCGGGATCTGCGGCGGCTACCAGATGCTGGCCGCCGAGATCGAGGACGACGTCGAATCCGGCGCCGGGACGGTGCCCGGTCTCGGCCTGCTGCCGACGCGCGTCTCGTTCAGCGCGGACAAGGTGCTGGCGCGCCCCTCGGGGGAGTGGCGCGGCCGTCCCGTCGAGGCGTACGAAATCCACCACGGTGCCGTGACCGCCACCGGCCCCGCCGAGTCCTTTCTGGATGGTTACCGGCAGGGCGCGGTGTGGGGCACGATGTGGCACGGCGCCTTCGAGAACGACGAGTTCCGCCGCGCCTGGCTGGGCGAAGTGGCGGACTGGTCACCTGTCGACGGTGCGCCGGGTTTCGGCGTGCTCCGGGAGAGCATGCTGGAACGGCTCGCCGACGCTGTCGAGGTCCACGTCGACACCGTGGGTCTCATGCACCTGATCGAGGGTGGCGCTCGGCCCGGCCTGCCCTTCGTCCCGCCCGGCGCCTGAACGCGGCCGCAGCGCGCGCAGCACCAGCCGGACCACCGATTCGCCGAACTCCGCGGTGAGCGGGCCCGTGCGCAGCAGCCAGCGGTAGTACACCGCCCCGTAGAACAGATCCACCCCCGTTTCGAGATCGGTGCCGTCGATCGTCCCCGCCGTCGCGGCCAGCCGGAACCGTGCCCTCGTCGCCTCCAGCCACGGCCGCATCAGCCGCTCGTCCAGCTCCGCCGACAACTTCGCGTCACCCTGGATCGCTGTCAGCAGCGCGCGGTAGAACGCCTCGTACCCGCTGTCCGCCAGCGGGTCCACAGTGGACCGGAGCACCGTGCGCAGGTCGTCCTCGAAATCGCCGGTGTCCGGGAACGTCAGTTCGCCGGCGCCCTCCACCAGCGTCAGATACGCGTCCAGCACCAGCGCGCCCTTGTCCGGCCACCAGCGGTAGATCGTCTGTTTCCCGACTCCCGCCCGTGACGCGATCGCCTCCACCGCCAGCTTCGGGTAGCCCACCTCCCCGAGCAGTTCCGTCGCCGCTGTCAGGATCGCCTGCCGCGAGCGTTCGCTGCGCCGGGTCGGATCCGGGGACTTGACGTTTCCAGCCATGCCGGTATGGTAGCACCACGAGACGAGACGGTCCGTCTCGCTTGAATCGAAGGAGTCGGAATGCGTACTTGGTTCATCACCGGAGCAGGTCGCGGCCTCGGCCGCCTCGTCGTCGAGCACGCGCTGAGGGCGGGGGACAACGTCGTCGGCACCGCCCGCCGCCCCGAGGTCCTCGAAGACCTCGTCAAAGCGAGCGAGGGCAGATTGGTCGTCCTGCCTCTCGACGTCACGGAGAGACCCGCCGTCTTCACGACGGTCGAAAAGGCGGCCGAAGTGTTCGGGCGGATCGATGTCGTGGTCAACAACGCGGGCTTCGGCCTGATGGGCGCGGTCGAAGAGGTCGGCGAGGCCGACGCGCGGGCCATCATGGAGACGAACTTCTTCGGCGCGCTGTGGGTCACCCAGGCCGTGCTCCCCGTGCTACGGAAGCAGGGCGAGGGCCGGATCCTGCAGATGTCGAGCGTGAGCGGCCTGATGGCCGTGCCGACCATGGGCCTCTACAACGCGAGCAAGTTCGCCCTCGAAGGACTCAGTGACGCGCTCGCGCAAGAGGTCGAGGGTCTCGGAATCCACGTGACACTGGTCGAGCCGCGGGTCTACGCCACCGACTTCCTGGGTGCCAGCTTGAAGATGTCACCGCTGAGCCCGGCCTACGACCCGGTGCGCGCGGCGTTGATGGCGAAGTACGCCGACGGTGTCCCCGGCGACCCGGTGAAGGTCGCCGAGGCTGTCCTCGAACTGGTGGCCAGTGAGGCGCCGCCCCGCCGCCTGCTGCTCGGCGACGGGGACTTCGACGTCATCGTGGAACTGCACCGGGACCGCGTCGCGGAATGGCGCTCGTGGGAGTCGGTCAGCCGAGCTGCGGGCTAGCCACTTCCTTGCGCGCCAACGCCTTCTCGGCCAGGGCGCCGAAGGTCAGGCCGAGCGCGGTCCAGAGCACCAGCTGGGTGCCGACAGAGGCCAGCCGGAAGGTCCACAGCGTGGAACCCGGGAAACCGGTGGGGACTTCGTCGATCGAGGGCAGCAGCGCCGCCGCCACCCCGATCAGCACGACATACCCGCCCGCGACGATCAGGCCGCCGCGCCAGGCGCCGAGCTTGTCGGCCAGCTTCCGGCCGAACGCCGCCGCGAGGAGGCTGATCAGCAGCGAAAGCGCGACGAAGCCGAAGTACAGCGAAGTCCGGCTCCCGATCGTGCCCGCCTGGCCGACGGCGGGCGGATTCGCCGGGTACTTCAAGAACGGCACCAGGAACACGACCACGAAGGCGCCACCGGCGAGAAGCGCCGCGGTCATCCGCGGCCGCAGCGTGCCGAGCCGCCCGTAGACGAAGGCGAAGGCGAGCGAGAACAGCCCACCGACGGCGACGCCGTACAGGCCCACACCGGTCAGCAGGCCGACTGTGCTCTGCACGCCGCGCGTGACGAGCTCTTCCTCCGCGGGCTCAGCCTCGGCGGGAGCGTGTTCGTGGGCACCCGGAGCCGCGTCCGGAGCACTGTGCGAATGGGCGGAGGTGCCTTCGAGACCGATGGCGGTCTCGACCGAAGGCTCACCGAGGAAGTAGGCGAAAAGGGTCGCCAAGACACCAGCGACCAGGCCCGCGAGCATGCCGCGGACCAGCAAGGTCCTCATCATTGGGCGCGTGCCGCCTAGTGGCAGGGGAAGGCCAGCAGGTGCCGGCCGTCGTGGACGAACTCGTGGACGTACGAGTTCGCGAACACCGACACCGCACCCTGCTCGGCGCTGATGAAGTACAGCGTGATCAGCGAAAGGAGGATGACGAGCACCGCCCAGGGCAGGATCTCTCGGACGGGGATCCGGACGGGGACGGGTACTGCGGCTACCGCTTCGGACATGGCGGTGGGACCTCCTCGGGCTAGCGCGGCCTCTTCAGGGGTGACACGACGGCTCCGGGTCTGGCTTCCCCGAACCGGCTGGTTCGAGGTCACAGTGGCGCGACCGCGCGGAATCTCACCGCGTTCCGGGTGCCGTCGTCTGGCCGGTCGAGCGTAGGTCGCCGCGAAGCGTCCGGTCAATGTGACGGAACCGGTCGGCGCAGGCTCGTTACCGCCGGAATCCCTGCCGTCGGTGGCGGGGCGCATGCCAAAATCCAGCTATGACTCCAGCGGTGGCGGCACTCGATGTCGGCGGAACGTCCATCAAGGCGGCCTTGTACGACGCGGACCTGAAGGACCTGGCCAGCTTGCGCGAGCCGACGGCGCGTGGAGCGGACGGCGAGGCACTCGCGGACCAGGTCGCGCGGATCGTGGAGACACTGGGCAAGCAGGCAGGCACCGGCACGCCGGACGCCGTCGGCGTGGTCATCCCGGGCATCGTCGACGACGTCGAGCGAGTGGCCCGGTTCTCGGCGAACCTCGACTTCCGGAACGTCCCGTTCGGCGAGATGCTCGACAGTCGGCTGGGGCTGCCGTTCGCGTTCGGGCACGACGTCCGCGCGGGCGGGCTCGCGGAGTTCCGCGTCGGCGCGGGCAAGGGCTGCACCGACGCGGCCTTCATCCCGGTCGGTACCGGGATCGCGGCCGCGCTCCAGCTCGACGGGAAGCTGTACGCCGCAGGCGGGCAGGGTGGCGAAATCGGGCATATCGACGTCGGCCACCGGCTGCCGTGCGGTTGCGGCGCGACAGGATGCCTCGAGGCGATCTCGTCGGCTTCGGCCATCGCCCGCCGCTACAGCGAGCACACCGGACGCCCGGCCGAAGGCGCCGAGCAGGTGGTCGACGCCGCGCGGCACGGCGACGAGGCCGCGATCTCCGTGGTCAACGACGCGCTCGAAGGGCTCGGCCACGGCATCAAGACCCTGGTCACCCTGCTCGCGCCCGAGGTCGTCGTCCTCGGCGGCGGCCTGTTCACCGCGGGCGACTACGTCCTCGAACCGGTGCGGGCCTGGCTGAGCGCGAACCTGCAGTTCCAGCGCATGCCGGAACTGCGGATCGCGCAGCTCGGCGACGAGGCGGGCAGGCTCGGCGCGGCCCTGCTGGCGCTGGACCGGCTCAAGCCTTGACCACCCGCACGCCTTCCTCTTCGAAGGCGTGCACCCGCTCGGGATCCGCGCGGCCGTCGGTGACGAGAACGTCGACGTCGGCGGTCGCGCAGATCTTCGCGAAGGCGTGGCCGCCGAGCTTGCCGCTGTCGGCCAGCACGACGACCTGCCGGGCACGGGCCGCCATCAGCCGGTTCGTGCTCGCGTCGCCTTCGTGGTGCGCCTGCGCGCCGTGCACCGGGTCGAACGCGTCCACCCCGAGGAACACCAGATCCAGCGAGATCTGATCGAGGAACAGATGCGACAGCGGCCCGGACAGGTCGAACGACTGCTGCCGCGCGACCCCGCCGGTCACCACGATCTTGATGTTGGGCCGGACGGCGAGTTCGTGGGCGATGTTGAGTGCGTTCGTCACCACGGTGAGCGACGGCCCGCCGCTCGGCTCGCCCATGTCCGGCCGGGTCGCGAGCGCGCGGCCCACCTCGGTGCTCGTGGTGCCGCCGTTGAGCCCGACCACCATGCCCGGGTCGACCATTTTGGCCGCGGCGGCGGAAATCCGTTGCTGTTCCGGCGCGTTGCGCGCCGCTTTGTGCCGTAACGGAAGGTCGTAGGCGACGTTGCTCGCGACGGCGCCGCCGCGGGTGCGGACCACGAGATTGCGACCCGCCAGGTGATCGAGGTCCCGGCGGATCGTCGCGGGGGAGACACCGAGTTCGCCCGCCGAAACCTCGACGTCGACTTTTTCCCGCTCTCCCACCATGTCCAATAAAGCCGTCAGCCGTTCATGCCGGTTCATCCGAGCTCCCTCCCCGAAGCGCGATGTTGCTTACCGCACCGGACAAAGTACTACGCGTCGCGATGCGGTCGCCGGGAAGCGGCAGGTTTGGGACGCCGGGGAGGCGGAATCGGGAGAGTGAGCGCCGGTCACCCCCAGTGTGATCGGCGCCCACCCGACGGCCGGTACGCCCAGGACCGGCCTGTTTCGGAGGTTATCGCCGCGGGTTCCGGGCTGATATCCGCATTGCGCCCGGTCCGGTGACGTTTAGCGGATAACCCGCCATTCGATCACCGGAACCGGCCGCAGTGCGTGAGAAATCAGCCCCTGCCGCCCAGTCCGCGCAGGAACGCGAGTGACGGCATGAAGAAGTAGTCGCCGCCCTTCAGTGTCACCGCCTGCGGGAACGGATCCGCGGTCACCGTCCGGGTTCCCGCCCAGTCCTTGGCGTAGACGGATTCCGGACGCGGACCCTGTCCGATGACCGGATCCACACCTGGCGGCTTGACCCCGACCGCGGGAATCGGGAACCCCGGGTTGTTCGCCCAGGTCTCCTGGGTGAACTCGAACTGGTTGCCCAGGGACGAATTGAACGCCATGAACAGCAGGCCGACCCCGCCGCTCGGCCGGGCCGACGGCGGCAGATCGGCGTTCGGGTCGTCGGCCCGCTCGCCGTAGGGCACGCCCCGCCGCGCCATCAGGTGCAGGCGTTCCCGCGGGGGTAGTTCCGCCCCGCCGCTGCCGCGCGGGTTCGTCTTCCGGATGTGGGCCTGGAACGGGCATTTGGCACCGGAGATGTCACTTCCGTAGTCGAAGTTGTTCGGTACCGGGCTTTCCGCACCTTCTTGCCGTTGCGCGGTCAGCGGTGTGCCGTCCTCGAACCGGCCGACGATCATCGCCCCCGCGCGTTCACGGTCTTCGCCGGAGAGTCCCAGTTGATCGGCCAGAGCCTCTTCGGCCTGCTTGAATCGCCGCACATTCTGTTCCAATTTGCGGAAAACGAAGTAGCTGCCGAAATGCACCCCGGGATCGGGAGCGGCGCGATCGGGGACGAGCACCTGGTTCAATGGCGCGCTCGGGTCCCAGACGCTGATTCCGTCCGTCGCCGTCTTTTCCGCGTGGATGTCCTCGACCAGGAAGAGCGGCTGGCTCCGCCCGTCGACGTAGCCGAAATGTTCGATGCCTTCGCCGTGGGAATTAACCCGGCCGAGTCCGGTTTCCTCGGCGACGACGGAAATCGTCGACGGAACCAGCGCGAGAACCGCGTTCCGGCGCGCGGTCATCGGTGCGTCGGCGCCGTCGGCGACGATGACGACGGCGTGGATCTCGTCGTGGTATCCACTGTCGAACGTGGAGTGAGGCGGGTCGTCCAGCTTGTCGCGGGTCTCTTGTGTACGCATGCCACGGCGGAAGGATTCGTCTTGCGGTGCCTCGATTTTCAGGAATCGGTAGCCTGCCGAGGTCAGCCCGGCGCCGACGTAGGGAGACCCCTTCACCCCCTCTGCCTTGAAGCGCTCGATCTCGGTCATGTGGGTCTTCGCCGACTTCATCAGCGGGACGAGCGACGCGAGGAACTTTTTCGCGGTCTTTTCTTCCGAAAAACGGAGGAAAAGCGCGGAGAAATGGTCTCGGGCGTGCGCTTTGAGGATATTCGGCTGAAGTTCGTCGAGCATCTTCGCGGCGTCACCGGACGCCGTCTTCCATTCCAAGGGAATAGTCAGGTCAACGGGCATAACAAGGAACCCCCTCCTCGGGAACCCTGTCCGGCGGCCCCGGCAGGTCTTGCCGGTCCCCACCGCCGGGCGGGGCTTACTCCTTGATACAACCGATACCGAAAGACTGCTGACAGCACCCTCAAGTATGCGCTTTCGGCGCTTTTATCACCCGAAAGAACCAGTGAACGATCACGCAACGCAATCAGTCCTCTACTTGCGATAGTTCGTCGTCGAACCACCGCAAGCAGAGGACTGAATGCGTGAGAGGGGAGACCTACGTGAGCGGCCGGTCGGTCGGAGCGATCGGAGCGGGCAGGACGTCCCGTCCGGTGAGGAACGCGTCCACCCCGGCCGCGGCGGAGCGGCCTTCGGCGATCGCCCACACGATGAGCGACTGGCCGCGGCCCATGTCACCCGCCACGAACACGTTGTCGACGCTGGTCTTGAACGCCTTGTCCCGGGCCACGTTGCCGCGCTGGTCCAGCTCGACGCCGAGCGCCTCCAGCAGACCTTCCCGCTCCGGGCCGACGAAGCCCATCGCGAGCAGCACCAGCTGCGCCGGAAGCTCCTTCTCGGTGCCCTCGACCGGGACGAACTTGCCGCCCTCATTGCGTACTTGGATGAGTTTCAAGGCCCGCACCCGGCCGTCGGCGTCGGCGGCGAACTCCTGGGTGTTGACCGAGTACAGCCGCTCGCCGCCCTCTTCGTGCGCGGACGAGACGCGGTAGATCATCGGGTACGTCGGCCACGGGTGCGCGCCGGACCGCGAAAGCGGCGGCTTCGGCATGATCTCCAGCTGCGTGACCGACTTCGCGCCCTGGCGGTGCGAGGTCCCGACGCAGTCCGCGCCGGTGTCGCCACCGCCGATGACGACGACGTCGAGGCCCTCGGCGCTGATCGGCGACACGTCCAGCTCACCGGCCGCGACCCGGTTGGCGGGCGGCAGGAACTCCATCGCCTGGTGGATGCCCCGGTGCTCGCGGCCGTCGATCGGCAGGTCACGCCACGCCGTCGCGCCGCCGGCGAGGACCACCGCGTCGTAGGACGACTTCAGCTCCTCGACGGTGAGATCGACGCCGACGTTCACCGAGGTCCGGAACTCCGTGCCCTCGGCCCGCATCTGGTCCAGACGACGGTCGAGCCGGTGCTTCTCCATCTTGAATTCGGGGATGCCGTAGCGCAGCAGCCCGCCGATCTTGTCGGCCCGCTCGAAGACCACGACGCTGTGGCCCGCGCGCGTGAGCTGCTGCGCCGCGGCGAGTCCCGACGGCCCGGACCCGACCACGGCCACCTTCTTGCCGGTCCGCGTGACCGGCTCCTGCGGCGTGACCCAGCCTTCTTCGAAGGCCCGGTCGATGATCGAGATCTCGACCCGCTTGATGGTGACGGGATCGTCGTTGATCCCGAGCACACACGCCGTCTCGCACGGCGCCGGGCAAAGGGTCCCGGTGAACTCCGGGAAGTTGTTGGTCGCGTGCAGCCGGTCGGCCGCGTCGCGCCAATCGTCGCGCCAGGTCAGGGTGTTCCACTCGGGGATGAGGTTCCCGAGCGGGCAGCCCTGATGGCAGAACGGGATACCGCAGTCCATGCAGCGCCCGGCCTGCTTCTGCAGCTTCGACGTAGCGAAGTCCTCGTACACCTCGCGCCAGTCCATCAGGCGCAGGTCGACGGGACGGCTCGTCGGCGTCTCGCGGGTGGTGGTCAGAAAGCCCTTGGGGTCAGCCATGTGCGGCCTCCATGATCGCCTCGTTCACGTCACGCCCGTCGCGCTCGGCCTCAGCCTGCGCCGCGAGCACCCGCTTGTAGTCCTTCGGCATGACCTTGCCGAACCGGTCGACGGCGGCGTCCCAGTCGGCGAGCAGCGCACGCGCGACCGCGGACTCCGTTTCGTCGTAATGCTTTTCGAGCGCCTCGCGCAGGAAGTCCACATCGGACGAATCCAGCGGGTCGATGTCGACCATCTCCGGGTTCATCCGGTGCGCCGGCAGATCCAGCACGTAGGCGACGCCACCCGACATCCCGGCCGCGAAGTTGCGGCCGACGCTGCCGAGCACGACCACGCGGCCGCCGGTCATGTACTCGCAACCGTGGTCGCCGACGCCTTCGACGACGGCCAGCGCGCCCGAGTTGCGCACGCAGAACCGCTCGCCGACCTTGCCGCGGATGAAGATCTCGCCGCTGGTCGCGCCGTAACCGATCACGTTGCCCGCGATGATGTGCTCTTCGGCGTTGTACCGCGCCACCTCGGGCGGCCGTACGACGAGCCGTCCACCGGACAGGCCCTTGCCGACGTAGTCGTTGCCGTCACCGAAGAGCCGCAGGGTGATGCCCTTGGGCACGAACGCGCCGAACGACTGACCGGCGGTCCCGGTGAAGGTGACGTCGATCGTGTTGTCCGGCAGGCCCTCGCCGCCCCACCGCTTGGTGAGCTCGTGGCCGAGCATGGTGCCGACGGTCCGGTTCACGTTGCGGACAGGCAGCTCCAGCCGCACCTTGTCCCCGGACGACAGCGCGCCCTCGGCGAGCTGGATCAGCGTGTTGTCCAGCGCCTTCTCCAGCCCGTGGTCCTGCACAGTCTGCTGATGGCGCAGCCCGGCGGGAGCCGAGTCGGGCACGTGGAAGATCGGCGACAGGTCGAGACCGGCGGCCTTCCAGTGGTCGATCGCCTTGCGCTTGTCGAGCATCTCCGCGTGGCCGACGGCCTCGGCGATGGACCGGAAACCCAGCTCCGCCAGGTACTCCCGGACCTCCTGGGCGATGAACTCGAAGAAGTTCACCACGTACTCGGCCTTGCCGCTGAACTTCTCGCGCAGCTTGGGGTTCTGCGTCGCGACGCCGACCGGGCAGGTGTCGAGGTGACACACGCGCATCATGATGCAGCCCGACACCACCAGCGGCGCGGTCGCGAAACCGAACTCCTCGGCACCGAGGAGCGCGGCGATGACGACGTCACGGCCGGTCTTGAGCTGGCCGTCGGTCTGCACGACGATCCGGTCGCGCAGCCGGTTGGCCAGCAGCGTCTGCTGCGTCTCGGCGAGCCCGAGTTCCCACGGTCCGCCCGCGTGCTTGATCGACGACAGCGGGGAAGCGCCCGTGCCGCCGTCGTGCCCGGAGATGAGCACGACGTCCGCGTGCGCCTTGGAGACACCGGCCGCGACCGTGCCGACGCCGACCTCGGACACGAGCTTCACGTGGATGCGCGCGGCCGGGTTGGCGTTCTTGAGGTCGTGGATCAGCTGCGCCAGATCCTCGATCGAGTAGATGTCGTGGTGCGGCGGCGGGGAGATGAGCCCGACACCCGGCGTGGAGTGCCGCGTCTTCGCGATCCACGGGTACACCTTCGCGCCGGGCAGCTGGCCGCCCTCGCCGGGCTTCGCGCCCTGCGCCATCTTGATCTGGATGTCGTCGGCGTTGACCAGGTATTCGCTGGTGACGCCGAACCGGCCGCTCGCGACCTGCTTGACAGCGCTGCGGCGCTCGGGGTCGTAGAGCCGGTCCGGATCCTCGCCGCCCTCACCGGTGTTCGACTTGCCGCCGAGCCGGTTCATCGCGATGGCCAGGGTTTCGTGCATCTCCGACGAGATCGAGCCGTAGGAGATGGCGCCGGTGGCGAACCGCTTGACGATCTCCGAGACCGGTTCGACCTCTTCGATCGGCACCGCGGGCCGCTTGCCGACCTTGAAGTCGAACAGCCCACGCAGCGTGTACAGCTTCTGCGCCTGGTCGTCGACGGACTTCGTGTACTCCTTGAAGACCTCGTACTTCCCGGCGCGGGTGGAGTGCTGCAGCTTGAACACCGTCTGCGGGTTGAACAGATGCGGCTCGCCCTCGCGACGCCACTGGTAGTCCGCGCCGGTCTCCAGCTCACGGTGGTTCGCGCGGAACCCGTCGCGCGGGAACGCCCGGCGGTGCCGCTCGGCGACCTCCAGCGCCAGCGTGTCGAAGCCGACGCCGCCGAGCCGGGAGGTGGTGCCGGTGAAGCAGTCCTGGACGACCTCGTCGCCGAGCCCGACCGCCTCGAAGATCTGCGCGCCGGTGTAGGAGGCCACTGTGGACACTCCCATCTTCGACATCGTCTTGCGGACGCCCTTGCCCAGCGCCTTGATCAGGTTCGCGGTGGCCTGCTTGGCGGTGGAACCAGGGAACAGGCCCCGGCCGGCCATCCCCTCGACGGTCGCCATCGCGAGGTACGGGTTGACCGCCGCGACGCCGTAGCCGATCAGCAGCGCGATGTGGTGCACCTCGCGCGCGTCACCGGCCTCGACGATGAGGCCGACCTGCGTGCGGGTCTTCTCCCGCACCAGGTGGTGGTGGACAGCGCCGGTGAGCAGCAGCGACGGGATGCCCGCGTGGTCTTCGTCGATCCCGCGGTCGGACAGCACGAGCAGCCGGGCGCCCTCGGCGATGGCCGCGGACACCTCGGCGCGGATCTCGGCGAGCCGTCGCACGAGCGCCTCGCCGCCGCCGTGGACGTCGTAGGTGCCCTGAACGGTGACCGCCTGGAACTCCGGCAGGTCGCCGTCGTCGTTGACGTGCACCAGCTTCGCGAACTCGTCGTTGTCCAGCACCGGGAACGGCAGCACGATCCGGCGGCACGACTTCGCGCCGGCCTCCAGAAGGTTCGGCTCCGCGCCCAGCTGGGTGCCGAGCGAAGTGACCAGCTCCTCGCGGATCGCGTCCAGCGGCGGGTTGGTCACCTGGGCGAAGAGCTGGATGAAGTAGTCGAAGAGCAGCCGCGGGCGGCTGGACAGCGACGCGATGGGGGAGTCGTTGCCCATCGAGCCGATCGGCTCCGCACCGGTGCGGGCCATCGGTTCGAGCAGGACGTCGAGTTCCTCTTCGGTGTAGCCGAAAGCCTGCTGGCGGCGCACGAGCGCCGTGTGTGGCGGCATCTCGCGCTCCCGCGAGGGAAGCCCTTCGAGCGGGAGCAGGCCATCCTCGACCCATTCGTCGTACGGGTGCTCGGTGGCGAGCTGGTTCTTGATCTCGTCGTCCTCGACGATCCGGCCGGCGGCCGTGTCGACGAGGAACATGCGGCCCGGCTCCAGCCGTCCTTTCCGGACGATCGTGGACTGCTCCAGCTCCAACACGCCGACCTCGCTGGCGAGGACGACGAGGCCGTCTTCGGTGACCCAGTACCGCGCCGGGCGCAGGCCGTTGCGGTCGAGCACCGCGCCGATCTGGGTGCCGTCGGTGAAGGAGACCAGCGCGGGGCCGTCCCACGGTTCCATCAGCGTCGAGTGGAACTCGTAGAACGCGCGGCGCGCGGGGTCCATCTCCTGATGGTTCTCCCAGGCCTCCGGGATCATCATCAGTACCGCGTGCGGCAGCGACCGGCCGCCGAGGTGGAGCAGCTCCAGCACCTCGTCGAAGGACGCCGAGTCGCTCGCGCCGCGCGTGATGATCGGGTAGACCCGCTTGAGGTCACCCGGGATCAGGTCGGATTCGAGCAGCGCCTCACGCGCGTCCATCCAGTTCCGGTTGCCGCGCAGGGTGTTGATCTCGCCGTTGTGGGCGACGTACCGGTACGGGTGCGCCAGCGGCCACGACGGGAAGGTGTTGGTGGAGAAGCGGGAGTGCACCAGGCCGATGGCGCTGGTGACGCGCTCGTCGGTGAGGTCGGCGAAGAACTTCTCGACCTGCGGCTCGGTGAGCATTCCTTTGTAGACGATCGTCCGCGACGACAGGCTCGGGAAGTACACGTCTTCCTCGACGAGTTCGTGCTCGGCGCGTTTGCGCACCACGAACGCGGCGCGTTCCAGGGTGAGGCCCTCCAGCGCGTCCTGTCCTGCCAGGAACAGCTGGCTGAAGTGCGGCATGGTCTCAGCCGCGCCCGTCCCGACGTGTTCCGTGTGGACGGGCAGGTCGCGCCAGCCGAGCACGCGCATGCCTTCTTCGGCGGCGACGCGCTCGATGGTCGTCATCGCGCGGCCGCGCGGGATCTCCTCCTGCGGAAGGAAAGCCGTGCCGACGGCGTACGCGCCGGGCTCGGGCAGGTCGAAGTCGACGACCTCGCGATAGAACTCGTCGGGGACCTGGATGAGGATCCCGGCGCCGTCGCCGGTTTCCGGATCCGCGCCGCGGGCTCCGCGATGTTCCAGATTCCGCAGCGCTATCAGCGCTTTGGCGACGATGCCGTGATCGCGCTTCCCGGAGAGATCGGCGACGAACGCGACACCGCAGGCGTCGTGCTCGAACTCCGGGTCATACAGGCCTTCGGGGGCCTTGCTGCCCTTGTTGCTGGCATGGTGGGTCACGGCTGGCCGCCTCCCAAGGCGTCGGCGCGACCGGTAACACTCCGTTCGAGTGGTTCGAAAGCGAACCTGCTAACGAAGTGGTCCGGGACCGCGATGGTCAGTCGAGAGGGAACGATCCTGCCCGCGAAACGGGGACAGGCCTCGTAGAGCCGCACTGCACTGGGCGGCCGATGCGCTTTTGTGTCTCATGTGTACTGCCGCGCGCCGGGTGCCGCCGGACCGTTGTGGTGGAGGGCAGGCGGGGCGCACGTATTACTCCCGGGTTCGCCGGTCTTATGACGATAGTGTGAAATCGCTGTTATCGACATACGTCGCTTGGTCGGGGTGGGAAATGCCACGCGGGCGTTGACTTCAAACATCATCTGCCCACTGGCTGGAATGATGTGTCCACTGAGTGGTGCATTAGCGCGCTGACCTGCGTAAACGCTCGCTCACCTCGCCCGATAGTGTGACCTGGATCGCGCATTGGGGTGAGTTTCACCGGTGTCGCGGTGACCTGGGGTGACGGTCGTATCGCCCGAACGGCAGAGCGACCTGCCCGGTTTGAGAGGCTTGGCCGATGGCGGATCGTTATCTCACCGTGGCGGGCACCGGGGTCCACGAGATCGAAATACGGCGTTCACGCTTCCTCTGCGCGCTCGCCCCGGTCACCTCGGAGGAGGCCGCCCGTGCGGTGATCGCGGCCAGGAAGAAGGCCGATCCGGCGGCTCGGCACCACTGTCACGCGTTCGTGCTGGGCGCCGACGGCCGCGCCGGCTCGATGGATTCTCGGCGGGAAAGAGTGCCTCGAATCGAGCGGTCCAGTGACGATGGCGAGCCGGCGGGGACGGCGGGTATCCCGATGCTGGAGGTGCTCCGGCGCCGGGAGCTGACCGACACCGTCGCGGTGGTGACCCGGTACTTCGGCGGGGTCCTGCTCGGCGCCGGCGGTCTGATCCGCGCGTACGGGCAGGCCGTCTCGGAGGCCGTCGACGCGATCGGGGTACGGGAGTACCGGCGGCTGCGGCTGGTGGAGGTCGTCGTCGACTACGACCGGGCCGGGCGGCTGGAGAACGACATCCGCTCGTCGCCGTACCTGCTGCACGCGACGCGGTTCGAGGACGTCGCGCACTTCGACGTCGGGCTCGCGCCGGATCAGGGCGAGGCATTTCATGCCTGGCTCGCCGATCTGACCGGCGGGGAGGCCCTCGCCGAGGAGATCGGCGAGACCTGGCTCCCCACCCCGTGACTCGCGTGATCAGAGCCGTAACTCACGTGTTCAGCGGCGGAACTCGAGAGTTACGCCGCTGAACACGTGAGTTCCGGCTTCAATCACGCGAGTGACGTGCTTGATCACGCGAGTGACGTGTCTGGTCACGGGCGAGTGCGGGACCGCCACTCGTCCAGGGTGATGGCGTACTCGACCTCGCCCTCCTCGGTTCCGGGGATCGGGTCGTCGAAGTGCTCGTGGAAGGTCCGGACGTGCCTCATCCCGATCTTCTCCATCACCCGCCGGGAGCCCAGGTTCACCGCCATGGTCGCCGCCCAGATCCGCGTCGCCCCGAATTCGGTGAAGCCCTTCTCCAAGAGCGCGAGTGACCCCTCTGTCGCATACCCCTTGCCCCAGGAAGACCGGTTCAGCCGGTACCCGAGTTCGGGATCGTCCGTGTGATGACCGCGCAGCGGGCGGAAATGGAACCACCCCAGGAATGCCCCGCCGGATTTCTCGATCGCCGCCCAGAACCCGTAACCGGGGAAACGCTCGTAGTAACCGAGAAAGGCGGGAAGGTCACGGTTTTCGATCTCCACCCGATCGGCTGGTTCTCCCCCGTTGAGATAGCGCATGACTTCGGGGTCGTCATAGAGCGCGAACAGGTCGTCGACGTCGGCGCCGGTGAACTGCCGCAACAGGAGCCGCTCGGTCTCCAGAAAGACACGCATCGCCAAAGCGTGGCGCCGCGAGGACGCCCGGGCAACCTGTTTAAGCGGCCACCCCAGGGCTGGTGAGACCCTTCAGCGCCTCCACTCCGGCCTCGGTGAGCAGGGCGGGAACACGCTCGCCCCACCTGCCACCCCTGGCGGGCGCCACCAGGCCGAGGTGGGCGAGGCGGTGCGCGGTGTGCTGGTCGCAGCAGGCGAGACCATCGACGAACAGGTCCGGCTCGCAGCTGCAGCTGATCTCGGCGTGGCCCTCGGCCACGGCTCTCAGGGTGGCCCGCTCACGATGGTTCAGCTCTGCCAGAACGTCCATGGCGCGCCTCCTTTCCGGTTCGCTGTTCACAGTCAAACCCACACCCCCGACAGTTTCCGTCTTCTCCGGTGCGAAGTCTTGGATTTCGGGCGGACTTAGGGGTGGCGAGTCGCGTATTCAGGGGTGCCCCCCTACGGGCTGTCCCCTGGTATTCGGCGCGGAAGCGGTTCCAGCTCGGTCTTGCGCAGATGCCGGAAAATGATCGAACTCCGGAAACCGACGATCTCTTTGCGCTTCGACAAACGATCCACCAGGAATGCGTGGAGCTGTTCGACGTCCTGTGCGGCGACGTGGATCAGGAAATCGTCGCTGCCGGCGGTGACGAAGACCGAAAGGACCTCCGGCAATTCGGAGACCGAACGCTGGAAGGAGTCGATCACCTCCCGGCTCAGCGGCCGTACCTGCGCCGAAACCATCGCCTGCACGCCACGGTTGAGGCTCCGCAGGTCGATGTCCGCGTGATACCCGCGGATGACGCCGCGTTCCCGCAGCAGCCGGGTCCGTTCCAGGCAGGTCGACGGCGCGACGCCGACCTTGCGGGCGATGTCGCGGTTCGACTGCCGCGCATCCGCCTGGAGTTCCCGGATGATCGCCGAATCGAGTTCGTCCATGTCCACCCCTTTCCCCGGTCTGCCGAATATCGTTCGGCAAGACTCCTTCAAGCCTGACGATCAGCCTAACTTCAGCTCAATTAGTCGACAGATTGCGTGGGAGGAAGCGAAATGTCCGTACAGGAGGGTCGCGAGCAGCTCTTCGCGGTCGCGAAGAAGCCCGCCGAGCACCGCGCTGTGCTCGGCGGCGAGGTCTTCGGTGACCTGCCATCTCGCCGTCACGCGCTCACGATCGCACACCGGAGCGGCTTTCGGACATACCCGACCGGAGAGGGTGCGACTATGCAGCGGGGCCCGCGGTTGTCTTGAATGGACTCCGTGGAGATCCTGGCCGACGCCGCGACACTGGCGCTGTACACGACCGATGCCTCCAACTACCGGCACGTGCCGAAGGGTGTGGTGCTGCCGAGGAGTGCCGGCGAGGTGATCGCGGCCGTCGCCGCCTGCCGGGAGGCCGGGCTGCCGGTGATCGCCCGCGGCGGCGGCACCAGCGTCGCGGGCAACTCGTGCGGGCCCGGCGTCGTGGTCGACACGTCGCGTCACCTCGGCGGCGTCCTCGGCCTCGATCCCGAAGCGCGGACGGCGAGGGTCGAGCCCGGAACCGTCCTCGACCACCTCCAAGGGCTCGCCGCGCCGCACGGGCTCCGGTTCGGCCCCGACCCGTCGACGCATTCGCGCTGCACGATCGGCGGGATGATCGGCAACAACGCCTGCGGATCGCATTCGGTCGCCTACGGCCGCACGGTCGACGTCGTCCGCGAGCTGGACGTGCTGCTCTACGACGGCACCCGCATGACCGTCGGCCCGACCTCACCGTCCGAAGTGGACGCACGAGCGGCCAAGCCCGGAACCGAAGGCCGCGTCTTCTCGGAACTCCGCGCTCTCGTGCACGAAAACCTGGCGCTCCTGCGCACCGAACTGTCCTCCTTCAGCAGGCGGGTGTCCGGGTACGGGCTGGAACACCTGTTGCCGGAGAACGGGTTCGACGTCGCCAAGGCACTGGTCGGCAGCGAGGGCACCTGCGTCACCATCCTGGAGGCGACGGTCTCCCTCGCCGAGATGCCGAAACGCAAGGTGCTCGCGGTGCTCGGCTTCGAGTCCGACATCGCCGCCGCCGACGCCGTCCCGGCGATCCTGCCGTGGTCGCCGCTGACCGTGGAAGGGGTCGACGCGGACCTCGTCGCGCTGCTGGAGCCGGGCCGCGCCGACGGGCTTCCGCCGGGCGGTGCCTGGTTGTTCGTCGAGATGGCCGATCCGGATCAGGCACGCGGGCTGATCGACGGACTGCGCGGCGCGCTGACCGGATCCGCGCTGCTGGACGACGCGGCCGCGCAGAAGCGGCTGTGGCGGATCAGGGAAGAGGGCGCCGGCCTGGCGACCCGGCTTGCCGGGGGCGAGGAGGCTTGGCCCGGCTGGGAGGACGCGGCCGTCCCGCCCGAGCGCTTGGGCGCCTACTTGCGGGAATTCAAGCAGCTCATGCGCGAGCACGGCCGCAAAAGCGTGGTCTACGGCCACTACGGCGAAGGCTGCCTGCACCTGCGATTGGACTTCGATCTGCTTTCCCCGCAAGGGATCGCCGGGTTCCGGTCGTTCCTTGAAGAAGCGGCCGACCTGGTCGCCGCGCACGGCGGCTCACTGTCCGGCGAACACGGTGACGGCCAGGCCCGCTCGGAGCTGCTGTCCCGGATGTACAGCCCCGAGATCCTCGCGCTTTTCGCGCGGTTCAAGGGGATCTTCGATCCGGCGGGCATGATGAACCCGGGCATCCTGGTGAACCCCCGGCCGGTCGACGCCGATCTCCGGGTGCGGCGCGCGCCGCTGGAGCTCGAAGACGTCACCGCGCTCGCGTACCCGGAGGATCAGGGGAGCTTCGGGCAGGCGATGCGGCGCTGCGTCGGCGTCGGGAAATGCCGCAACACCACCGGAGCGGGCGTGATGTGCCCGAGTTACCGCGCCACGCGCGAGGAGAAGCACTCGACGCGGGGCCGCGCGCACCTGCTCGCCGAGATGGTGAACGGCGAGCTGATCACCGACGGCTGGCGCTCGGAGGAGGTCGCCGAGGCGCTGGATCTCTGCCTGTCGTGCAAGGGCTGCCTGTCCGATTGCCCGGTCGACGTCGACATGGCGACCTACAAGGCGGAATTCCTGCACCAGCATCACAAGGGGCGGCTGCGCCCGGCTTCGCACTATTCGATGGGCTGGCTCCCGATGTGGCTGCGCGCGGCCTCGCTGGCGCCGCGGCTGGCGAACACGATGTCGCGCCGGTTCTCCGGGCTGCTGAAGAAGTTCGGCGGGATCGCGCCGGAGCGGGACCTGCCGACGTTCGCGAAGACGCCGTTCACGCGGCGCCGCGCGGATCTCAAGCGCTGGGCGACCGGTTCCCGGCCTGTCGTGCTGTGGCCGGACTCCTTCAACAACTACCTCACCCCGGATGTCCTCGACGCCGCCGCCGAGGTGCTCACCGCGGCGGGCTACGACGTCGTCCTGCCCGATCGAGGCGTCTGCTGCGGCCTCACCTGGGTGTCCACCGGACAGCTCGATGTGGCGAAGAACGTGTTGCGCCGCACGCTTTCCGTCCTCGAACCGTATCTGCGGGCGGGATACCAGGTGGCCGGGCTGGAGCCGAGTTGCACGGCGCTCTTCCGCGGTGACCTGGAGGCCCTCCTGCCTGGCGACCCAGTGGCGGCACTGCTCGCCGAGCGCACCCGCACGTTCGCCGAACTCGTCGAGGACTCGCCGCTGGAATTCCGGTCCCTGGACGTCGAAGCGCTCAGCCAGGTGCACTGCCACCAGCACGCCGTGCTCGGCTTCGATGCCGACGAGGCCGCGATGCGCGCCGCGGGTGTCCACAATTCCACAATGGACTCCGGCTGCTGTGGGCTGGCGGGAAACTTCGGTTTCGAACGCGGGCACTACGACGTCTCCGTCGCCTGCGCCGAAGATCGCATGCTGCCCGCGATCCGCGCCGCCGCCGAGGGCACCGAAGTGGTCGCGGACGGGTTCAGCTGCCGGACGCAGATCGAGCAGCTCGACGGGCGGCGGGCACTGCACCTGGCCGAGCTGCTGCGACGCGCGCTACCTGACTGGCGGGACGAGTGAGGCGTCGGTCGAGGTGGTCGTGAGTGGTAAGTGTCGTTCTAACGACACTTACCACTCACGACCAGCGTGAGCTCACCACCAAGCGCGAGCGAGGGCTTCCGGCGTCGGTTCTTCCGGCGCCGGAAGAACCTTGAGATACCAGGTGAAATTGCTGTAGACGTGCAAGAACGCGTACGCCAGGCAGCGCCGGGAGAACTCCTCGTCCGGTTCGGCGCCGTACCCGGCGAGCAGCCGCCGCAGGAAGTCCTTGTCCCCGCCGGAAACGAACAGGCCGACGGCGACGAAGTCGTACTCGGCCGCGCCCCGCATCGCCGGTTCGAAGTCGAAGAGCCCGGTCAGCCGCGGACGTTCGCCGTCGTGGGCGACCAGGACGTGGTCGCGCATGAACTCGGTGTGCAGCGGGACGACGGGTGGGTTGCCCAGCTCGACGGAGTCGAGGAACGCCGGGATCTGTGCGATCCAGCTTTCGGCGAGACCCGTCCGGCGGTGATGCTCGACGACGTTCGCGCGCTGCTCGGCGACGAACGCGGCCCAGTCCGGCGGATCGAGGACGTCCAGGCGCGGGTCTCGCAGCGAGTGCAGGGCGGCCAGCGCCTCGCCGAGCTCGGGAGCGAGCCGGGTCTTGTCCTCTGTGGACAGTTTCGGCCAGGCGTCCTTCAGCGTTTCGCCGCGCAGGCGTTCCATGAGTACGTAGCCCCAGCCGTCCCGCTCGCCGACGCCGTGCACGGCGGGGGTCGGGATCGGCAGCTTCCCGTGCAGGACCTCGAGCATCGTCCGTTCGGTGGGGAGTTCGTCGAGGTGCACCGGCGGGAACAGCTTGAGCACCAGGTCGTCGCCGACGGCGTACACCGGCAGCGAGCCCTCGGTGAACGGGACGACCTCGCCGAGACCGAGCGACCCGGTCAGCGACGTCACCGCCGGAAGCAGGTCTTGCCTGGTCAGCGCGTCGAACTCGGCTTCGGTGCCGGCGGGCGGGAACGAGGTCACGGAACCGACCGTAGAACAGCGGGCCGGGGACGGCGACGCAATTACCCGCTGCGCTCCAGCAGCGTCCGCGCCGCGCCGAGCACGAGGCGGCAGACGTCGTCGGGATCCGCGCTGGCCAGCGGCTCCTTGCCGGTGATCTCGCGGACCAGGCCGATCCCGAGCAGCCAGGCCAGGATGAGGTCGGCCCGCAGATCCGCGTCGTCGGAGTCGGTCAGCGTGGCGAGCACCTTCGCGTACTCCTCGCCGAGCTGCCGCCGGACAGCGGCCGCGGCGCTGTCGTGCCCCGTCGAGCGCAGGTAGGCGTCGAGGGTGCGATCGCGCCTGGCGTCGGACTCCAGCATGCTGCGCAACGCCGTCCCGAGCAGTTCGTCCGGTGGTGTGGTGGCGATCTGCTCGCGTCCGCCGCGCGCCAGGACCTCTTCGAAGAGCGCGTCCTTCGAGCCGAAGTAGCGGAACAGCAGCGCTTGGTTGGCTCCGGCGAGCTTCGCGATGTCTCGCACCGTCGTCCGGTCGAAGCCGCGCTCGGCGAACAGGGAGGCCGCCGCGTCGAGCAAGGCCGCCTTGGTGGCGGCCGAGTCGCGCTTGCGGACCTGCGGTTCTTCCGTCATCGAGCCTCCCCGGGTCCGCACAGGCTAACGGGACGTCGCACGGTAGGCGCATTGACGCTCACCGTGATCATGGTTAGCGTTGTAAGCAGTTGCTTACAAACCGCCGAGCCGGGGGGTTTCCGGACAAATGACCACCACTGACAGCGAATTCGTCACCTATCCGTTCAACCAGGACGCGGGACTCGAACTCGACGCGGCCTACGCCACCGCCCGCGCCGCCGAGGGCATGCTCCGTGTCCGCCTCCCGCACGGTGAGCCGGCGTGGCTCGCCGTGCGCTACGCCGACGCGCGCCTCGTGCTGGGCGACCGGCGCTTCTCCCGCGCGATGTCCGTGGACAAGGACGAGCCGAGGATGGCGCCGGGCAGGCGGCCCGGCGGGATCCTGAGCATGGACCCGCCCGATCACACCCGGCTGCGCACGCTGGTCGCGAAGGCGTTCACCATGCGCCGGGTCGAAACGCTGCGGCCGCGGGTCGCCGAGCTGGCGGCCGGCCTGATCGAGGACATGAAGGCCAAGGGGCAGCCTGTCGACCTGGTCGAGGACTACGCGCTGCCGATCCCGGTCGCGGTGATCTGCGAACTGCTCGGCGTCCCCGTCGAGGACCGGCCGAAGTTCCGCGTGTGGAGCGACGCCGCGCTGTCGACCAGCCCGCTGACCACCGAAGAGATGATGGCCAACCAGGACGAGCTGCGGGCGTACATGCACGTGCTCGTCGAGCAGCACCGCGCCGAGCCTCAGGACGACCTGATGACCGCGCTGATCGAAGCGCGCGACGTCCACGACAAGCTGAGCGAGCTGGAACTGGTCGACATGTGCATCGGCATCCTGGTCGCCGGGCACGAGACCACCGCCAGTCAGATCCCCAACTTCGTCTACGCCCTGCTCGAACAGCCGGAGCAGCTCGCCCGCCTGCGCGCGGACCTGGACCTGATCCCGGCCGCGGTCGAGGAACTGCTGCGGTTCATCCCGCTGGGCGCCGGAGCCGGGTTCGCCCGCTACGCCACCGAAGACATCCAGGTGGGTGACGTGCTGGTGAAGGAAGGCGAGCCGGTGATGGTCGCGATCGGTGCCGCCAACCGGGACGCGCTCCAGTTCACCTCGGCGGAAACCCTCGAATTCGGCCGGGAAACCAATCCCCACCTCGGCTTCGGGCACGGTGTGCACCACTGCCTCGGAGCCCCGCTCGCCAGGCTCGAACTGCAGGAGGCCTTGCGGGCTTTGCTGCGAGATCTTCCCGGACTGCGCCTTGACGGCGATATCGTGTGGAAGACGCAGATGCTGGTGCGGGGGCCCCGCTCCATGCCGATCGGATGGTGAGCATGAGCTGGAAAGTCGAGGTCGATGGCAACACGTGCATCGGCTCGGGAATGTGCGCCGCGTTGATGCCGGAGGTCTTCGAACTCGAAGGCGCGACGGCGACGGTGGCCGAGGGGGAGGTGAGTCCGGACGAGATGGTGCTGGACGCGGCGGACTCCTGCCCCGCCATGGCCATCGAGGTGCTGGAAAAGGGTGAGGTGATCGGGCCGCGGCCCTGATCGTCGCCCGTTAATGCGTGGCGGTCGTCGGTGAAACGGCGTAGGACGACTGGGGTGAGCGATGACAGCTTGGCCATCCGAACCCTGACCACCGACGACCTGCCCGCGTTTTCCTCCGTGCTCGTGAGGGCGTTCCTCTCGGACAACGCGGAAGGACTGCAGTACCGCGAAGGGCTGGTGTTCGAGCCTGAGCGTTCGCATGGCGTCTTCGACGGAGACGAACTCATCGGATCGGGTGAACTGCTCACCCGCAAGATCACCGTTCCCGGCGCCGGGCAGACGCCGCTCGCCGCGGTGACTTCGGTCGGGGTCGCCCCGGGCCACCGCAGGCGGGGCGTGCTCACCCGGATCATGCGGGCGCAGTTGCACGGCCTGCACGAGGACGGCGGTGAAGCGATCGCCGCGCTGTGGGCGTCCGAATCGGTCATTTACTCCCGCTTCGGCTACGGCCTCGGGGCGCAGTTCTACCGGGCGAAGGTCCGGTCGAAGGCCGCGTTCCGGCCCGGCGTCGAACTCGAGGCCGAGCGGGTGCGTGAAGTCGGGCGGGAGGAGGCGATCCCGCTGCTCAAAGCGATCTACGACAAAGAGGCACCGATGCGGGTCGGCGCACTCGACCGGCCCGAATCGACGTGGGAGTTCATCCTCGACGACCGGGAGATCCGGCGCGACGGCGCGACGGAGATGAAGTTCGCCGTGCTGTCGGACGGTTACGCGATCTATCGCGTGAAGAGCGACTGGGACGAGGAAGGTCCGCGCGGAACGCTGAGCCTGCAAGAACTCGTCGCGACCACACCTCAGGCGTACGCGACTCTGTGGCGCTTCCTGCTCGACTACGACCTGATCGGCACCATCGAGGTTTTCGCCGCCCTCGACGAACCGCTCATCCACCTCCTCGCCGATCCCCGCAAGATGAGCCGGTCCGCCGGAGACTCGCTGTGGGTGCGGCTCGTCGACGTCGATCGCGCCCTGGTCACCCGCCGCTACAGCGCTCCGGTGGATCTGGTGTTCGGCGTGCACGACGCCTTCTGCCCGTGGAACACCGGGAACTGGCGGCTCGTCGCCGACGCCGACGGGAACGCCGAGGTGACCAAGGTGGAGGACGCCCCGGATCTGGAACTGGACGTGATCGACCTCGGCGCGATCTTCCTCGGCGGCACCCGGCCGAGCACGCTGGCCGCGGCGGGCCGGATCAAGGAGCGGACCGCGGGGGCGGTTTCGCGGGCGACGATGGCTTTCGCCACCGACCGTGAGCCGTCCTGCCTGGAATCCTTCTAGCCGTTCAGGATTCCCTGCTCGGTGACCACCGCGGTGATCAGCTCGTGCGGCGTCACGTCGAAAGCCGGGTTGAACACCTCGGCGCCTTCGGGGGCGACCGTCGTACCGCCGAAGCTCAGGACCTCGCCGGGATCGCGTTCCTCGATCACGATCCCGGCGCCGTCCGGCATCGCGGCGTCCACAGTGGACGAAGGGGCGACGACCACGAACGGGACCCCGTGGTACTTCGCCGCGATCGCCAGCCCGTAGGTGCCGATCTTGTTGGCGACGTCGCCGTTGGCGGCGATCCTGTCGGCGCCGACGAGCACGCAGTCGACCAGGCCGCGACTCATCGCGGCGGCGGCCGCGCCGTCGGGCTGGATCCGGTACGGGACACCGGCTTCGGCCAGTTCCCAGGCGGTCAGGCGGGCCCCCTGCAGCAGCGGCCGGGTCTCGTCGACCAGCACGGATTCGACCAGGCCGCGGGTCTGCAGATGCCAGACGACGCCGAGCGCGCTGCCCCAGGAAACCGTCGCGAGGTGGCCGGCGTTGCAGTGGCTGAGCAGCCGCAACGGCCGCCGCTCGCAGTGTTCGAGCACCACTTCGGCCGCCAGCCGGGAAGCCTCGTGGTTGATCCGCTCGTCCTCGTCGAGGATCGCCAGCGCTTCGGCGAGGACGGCTTCCGGCCCCTCCGGGAGCTTCGCGAGCGCACGGGAGACGCCCCAGCTCAGGTTGACCGCGGTCGGGCGGGCCTGGGCGACGCGGTGCGCCTCGGCCTCGACGTCACCTCTCGCGCGGGTCGCGAGCACCACGCCGAGCGCGCCCGCCGCGCCGAGCGCCGGTGCCCCGCGGACCGCGAGCCGCTGGATGGCGCCGACGAGTTCGCCGACCGTGCGCAGTTCGAGTACGCGATACTCGGCGGGAAGCACGGTCTGGTCGATGATCGTGACCGCGTCGCCGGTCCAGTCGATCGTCCTGCGCATGGCTCCCCCGTGAAATCCGGTTGTCCGGCCGCGGCCGCCTCGGACAGGATGCGGCTCGTGACCATTCAACGCCACCATCCGCCCGGACTGCACCCCACGCCCACCTACCACCACGTGACCATCGTCGAAGGGCGGCGGGACGTCCACCTCGCCGGCCAGTGCCCGCTCGCCGAAGACGGCAAGGTCGTCGAGGGTGACGTGCTCGCCCAGGTCGACCAGGTCGTCGCGAACACCGCCGCCGCGCTCGCCTTCGCCAAGGCGACCCCGGCCGACGTCGTGCGCACGGTGGTCTACGTGGTGACGCCGGACGCCGACGTGCTTTCGGCCGTGTGGGACCGGTTCGTCGAGTCGGAGATCGGGGAGGCCTTCACGACCGCGAGCACCCTGCTCGGCGTCGCGCAGCTCGGCTACCCCGGGCAGCTCGTCGAACTCGACGTCACCGCCGCCACGGCCTGACCGTCCCGTGGGTCGTGGGGGGGGGGGGGGGGGGGGTGGGGCCCACCGCCCCCCCACCCGACCCCCCGGCCCCCCCCCCCGGCGGGTTGTGGGGGGATCGCGCGGGGCGGGGGGGGGGCGGCGGGCCCCCGGG
>NZ_JBVJLY010000016.1:82304-189018 GCF_055584485.1 Amycolatopsis sp. NPDC102522
GCCGCCCCCCCCCCCCCCCCCCCCCCCCCCACCGCCCCCCCCCCCCCCCCGCGCGGGGGGGGGGGGGGGGGGGGGGGGGGGGGGGGGGGGGGCGCCCCCCCCCCCCCCCCCCCCCCCCCACCACCGTGACCCGCGTCGTCAGGTGATGATCGTGACGACCGGTTCGCCGGCCTTCGCGGCTCCGGCGAAGAAGGGCAGGAGCTCGTCGTAGTAGCCGCGCACGTAGTCCAGCGCGTCGGGCTCGTCCCAGATCGACGGGTAGATCCCCGCGGCGTCGAGTTCCGAGAGCTCGACGCCCTGCGAGAGCTTCTCGAATCCGGTCCGCGACAGCTCCGCCGAGATCTTCCGGACCTCGTCCGCGCTGAAGTGCCGCGGCGGCCCGTCGCTGTCGGCCTCTCCCAGCAGGGTTCCGCCCAGTACGAAGTCGACCTCGAACCCGGCTCGCTGGACCAGGAACCACAGCGCGTGCCAGGCCTTGTCGATGTCCACCGCCCGCTCGGTGCCGTCGGCCTTCTCGGCGTACTCCCAGTATCGTTCGGGCTTTTCGATCAGCTCGCGCAGTTCACCGGAGGTGACGCGCAGGTACGCACCGCACATGCCCATCGGTCAGAGCCCCGCCATGAGATCGGTTTCGGTGATGCCCGGCCCTTGGCCCGCGCGGATGAACCACTCGACGCCGAACGCCTGCGCGAAACCCTCGTCGGGCATCGCGAGGAAGAACGATTCCTCACTGATCTGGCTGGCGTGCGCGCGCATCGCGGCCCGCTTCTGCGGCAGGTACGCGGCGACGTCGACCCTTGCCGTCAGGATCTCCTCCGGCTTGCCGAACTCGGCACCGTCCTCGAAGTCGGGGAGGTCCTCGGCCTTCAGCTGGCCTGTCCGCACCGCCTCTTCCATGCCGCGGCGCATCTCGTCACTGTTGCTCGTCGCCTCGTAGACCCGCGGCGTGCCCGCCAGCTCGGCCGCGCGCATGCCGACGCGGTGCACCTGGATGTGGTCCGGATGCCCGTAGCCGCCGTTGTCGTCGTAGACGGTCAGGACGTCGGCCTGCTCCTCGCGCAGGATCTCGGCCAGCCGCTGGGCGGCCTCCTCGACGTCGGCCTGCCAGAACGTGCCGGGCACGTCGTTGCGCGGCTCGCCCATCATGCCGGAGTCGGTGTACCCCAGGAACTCCACGCGCTTGGCCCCCAGCACCTCGGCCGAAGCGTGCGTCTCCTGCACGCGGCGCTGCCACAACTCCTCTCCGTCGTCGAGGAACCCGTCCGGCACCTCGCCGACCTCGCCCCTGGTCGCGACGACGAGCACGACACGGTGGCCTTCCTCGAAGGCCTTCCGCATGACGCCGCCCGCGACGATGCACTCGTCGTCGGGGTGGGCGTGAAAACTCACCAATGTGGCCATGATGGGGAAACTATCGCGGGGCACCGACATATTCCGGCGCGACGACGCTCCCGCATAACAGTTGATCTTCCGCATGTTGCGGATTCGGCCGTCGGCACGACTCAAGATTCACCGGTAACAGGAGGCAGAGGGGGCGGCCGGCCGTGATGGGGATCGACGATTGGTACCAGACCCGCGCACATCGGGGCGACGTACAGCCGGAGTACAACCCAGACGACGACATCCCGGATCCGGTTGCTTTCGGGGAGGCCCCGGCTCACGGGTGGAGCATCCACAGCGGTGGACAGCCCCGGCACAAGCTGCGGATTTCGGCGCCCAAGGGGCCGCGCAAGCTGCCACCCGCCGTCTCTGGAGGCGCATGGCAATCAGCTGCCCGGAAGTGGCTGACCGCCTTCCCGCAGGGCACGAACCGCGAGTGCGAGCGTGCCTTGAAACAGGCGGGCCACCTGAAGGCGACGACCCGAGTGATCGAGCGCTTACGGCGCGACCTGCCCGCCGCCACACCGCCGCCGCCGCCGAAAGCCAAGGCCGCGGTCGGCGACACCCGGCGGAGCACTTCTGGAAACAAGCGGCGCCGTGCCACCGGAGCCGTATCGTGGCAAGGCTTCGCCGTCCAGTGGTTGCGAACTCATCCGGGCGCGAGCAACCGTAAATGGCGGGAGGCGGTCGAGGAAGCGGGGTATGTCGGAGTCACCAACGCGGCGATTTCCAAGCTCCGCCATGACGCGAAACCCGGCAAGGCGAAACCGTCCCGTCGCTCGATCGTTCGCCCGACGTCGACCCCGACGCGACCTGCCGGGGTCGACTACTGCGACGGCTGCGGTATCGCGGTCCGCGACGACGGTCTCTGCCGCTGCTAGGCGCTGTCCTGAAAGTCCTTCCGCGGCCTTACACAGGATAGGTTCGCCGCAGGAATTCCAGCGTC
The DNA here is from genome assembly GCF_055584485.1 of Amycolatopsis sp. NPDC102522. Taxonomy (NCBI): domain Bacteria; kingdom Bacillati; phylum Actinomycetota; class Actinomycetes; order Pseudonocardiales; family Pseudonocardiaceae; genus Amycolatopsis; species Amycolatopsis sp. NPDC102522. The sequence continues at coordinate 84,631 of NZ_JBVJLY010000016.1, forward strand.
AGCTCCCAGGCCGCCGCGGCGGGCTCGGGCTGATGGAACATCGGCGCCACGTGGTTGTGGAACGCGTGCCCCGCGCCCTCGTGGATGTGGATCTCCGCGCCGTCATGAGAAGCGACAGCGTCGGCCAGGCGACGCACCCCTTCGACGGGGATATAGGGATCCGCCCCGCCGAACTGGAACTGGATCGGGCAGCTGATCTTGTCCAGCAACGGAATCTGCCCCGGCACGGTCGACCCGTAGTACGAAACCGCGACGTCCGGGTCGCCCTCGGCGGCGGCCGCGTAGGCCATCGAGCCGCCGAGGCAGAAGCCGAAGACGCCCGCTCGGCCGCCGGTTTCGGGCAGCGCGCGCAGCATCGCCAGGGTCGCGAGAACGTCGGAGACGGCGCGCGCCGGGTCGAGTTTGCCGGAGACCTCCATCGACGCCGAGATACCGGCTTCGTCGTGCGTGGCCGACCAGCCGGGCGCGATCCGCCAGAACAGTTCGGGCACGGCGACGACGTAGCCGAGCTTGGCGAGATCGGCGGCGACCGACTTGAGGTAGTCGTCGAGGCCGAAGATCTCCTGGATCAGCACCAGACCCGGGCCGGAGCCGGATTCGGGCAGCCAGAGCGGGGCGTCGAACGAGCCGTCGGCGACGGTCACCTGGGTCATCGGGTTCCTTCCAGAGCGCGCACGAGACAGTCCGCCACGAGGGCGGCCTGTGTGCCGTCGGGGTCGAGGTCGGGATCGAAGATGGTCAGTTCCAGTCCGGCCGCGCCGGGGAGCGCGACGAGGCCGCGCAGCAGCTCGACGAGCTTGTCCGGGCTGAGCCCGCCGGGATCGGGACTGTCCACGGCGGACACGAACTCCGGGTCGAGCGTGTCGATGTCGATGTGGATCCAGAAACCGTCCAGCGGTGCGAAGATCTCGCGGGCGGCGGCGAGCGCGCCGTCGGTGCCGGACGCCATGATCTCCTGGCTGGTCACGATGCGAAGCCCGGCTTCCCGCGCCTCGGCGGACTCCTCCGCGCGAACTCCGAGCACTAGGACGTCTTCGTCGCGGACATAGGGCGAAAGGCCGTCCACATCGGCCAGTTCCGGCGTGCCGCGACCGGTCACGACGGCGAGGGCCTCGCCGCCGACGGAAGCGACGTGGTCGGAGTTGCCGAGATGCCGGAAGTCGTCGTGACCGTCGAAGTAGACGATGCCGAAGCGTCCTTCGCGACGCAGGGTCAGCATCGCGGCGAGCGCGATCGAGCAGTCCCCGCCGAGTACGACCGGGAAGCCGCCGTCCGCGCGGATCTTCGCGAGCCGCGCGGCGAGGGCGGCCGTGTAGGTCGCGATACCGGCGGCGTTCCGGACGCCGCTGTCGGGCGACCAGTCGGGCAGGTACCGCGGCGGAGTGACCACGCCGCCGTCGGTCGCGCCCAAACGGGTGAGCAGGCCGTGGTCACGCAGCGCGCCCGGCGCCTTGTAGCAGCCAGGGACCACTCCTTCGGCGGGCGGCCGCAGGCCGAGGTTGGACGGTGCGTCGAGCAGTACGAGATTCCCCATCGCCCCACCGTAGTAGTCGTCCCTGGTGTCGCGCCGTCCGTCCCTTTAGGTTGGAGAGAACGGAGGAGGCTCAATGGCGGAGCGGACGAAGTACATCCTCGACGAAGCTGACATGCCGGCCCGGTGGTACAACGTCATCCCGGATCTCCCCGAGCCACCGCCGCCGCCCCTGCATCCGGGCACCCGCGAACCGATCGGCCCGGACGATCTCGCGCCGCTCTTCCCGCAGGCGCTCATCGCCCAAGAGGTCACCGCCGAACGCTACGTCGACATCCCGGAAGAGGTCCTGGACGTCTACCGGCTCTGGCGTCCTTCGCCGCTGTTCCGCGCCAGGCGGCTGGAGAAGGCGCTCGGCACCCCCGCCCGCATCTACTACAAGTACGAGGGTGTCAGCCCAGTCGGCTCTCACAAGCCCAACACCGCCGTACCGCAGGCGTTCTACAACGCGGCGGAGGGCGTCGCGAGGCTGACGACGGAGACCGGCGCCGGACAGTGGGGAAGCGCGCTCGCGTTCGCCTGCGCCACCTTCGGGCTCGAGTGCGAGGTGTGGCAGGTCCGCGCATCGTATGACCAGAAGCCGTATCGCAAGCTGATGATGGAGACGTTCGGCGCGACGGTGCACCCGAGCCCGTCCGAGCTGACCGCGTCCGGCCGCGCGATCCTGGCCGCCGACCCGGGCTCGACCGGGAGCCTCGGTATCGCGATCAGCGAGGCCGTCGAGCAGGCGGCGCAGGCGGAGAACACCCGCTACGCGCTCGGCAGCGTGCTCAATCACGTGCTGCTGCACCAGACGATCATCGGCGAAGAGGCGCTCAAGCAGTTCGAACTGGCCGGTGACACCCCGGACGTCCTCGTCGGCTGCACCGGCGGCGGGTCCAACTTCGGCGGGCTCGCCTTCCCGTTCCTACGGGAGAAACTCGCCGGGCGGATGGACCCGGTGATCCGCGCGGTCGAACCGGCCGCCTGCCCGACGCTCACCCGCGGCAAGTACGCGTACGACTTCGGTGACACCGCCGGGCTGACGCCGTTGCTGAAGATGCACACCCTCGGTCACGACTTCATCCCCGACCCCATTCACGCCGGGGGCCTGCGCTACCACGGGATGTCGCCGCTGATCTCGCACATCTACGAACTCGGGCTCATCGAAGCGCTCGCCATCGGGCAGGAGGAGTGCTTCGCCGCCGGTGTGCAGTTCGCCAGGACCGAGGGGATCATCCCGGCGCCCGAGCCGACGCACGCGCTCGCCGCGTGCATCCAGGAAGCGTCGCGGTGCAAGGAAACCGGGGAGGAGAAGGTGATCTTGACAGCGCTGTGCGGGCACGCGCACCTCGACCTTCCGGCGTACGGCGCTTACCTGGCGGGCGACATCTCCGACCACGCGCTGCCGGACGAGGTCCTCGCGAAGTCCCTGGCCGGGCTCCCGTGAGGGGTCAGCCGGTCACCTGGTAGCCCGAGGTCCGGTTCCGCCCGGTGTTCTTCGCCTCGTAAAGCGCCCGGTCCGCGATGGCGATCACCGCGTCGAGGTCGGTGACACCGGGCCTGTCCGCCAACCCGATCGACACGGTGACGTGCTCCGGCAGGTCACCGTGTCGAGAAGCCACGCTCGACCGGATCCGTTCCGCGATCGCGTGGGCGTGCACGGCGGAGGTACCGGGCAGCAGGACGACGAACTCCTCCCCGCCGAACCGCCCGACCAGATCCGTGCCGCGCACCTCGGTGCGCAGCGTTTCCGCGATCGCCGCCAGATACCGGTCGCCGATCAGGTGACCGTGCCGGTCGTTGATCAGTTTGAACCGGTCGACGTCGACCATCAGCAGGCTGGTGTGCCGTCCCGCGCGCCGAGCGCGGTCGAGTTCGTCGGTCGCGGCCTCGCGCCACGCCTTGGCGTTGAGCAGCCCGGTCTTGGCGTCGCTGCTCGCCTGCCGTTTCAGTTGCCGCAGCAGCACCCCGCGGTGCAGCACCAGCGTGATCCCGACGACGAGCAGCAGCACCACCGGCCAGTCCCGCAGCGCCCACGCCACGATGACACCGAGCGCGATCGTCGCCGCTTCGAGGGCGTACTCGAAAGGCGTCGCCAGCGCGTCGCGCAGCCTGTCGTGCGGGGTGCCGTAGTACACCGCGACCGTCATCAGCGCGGTGTTGACCAGCAGGAACACCCCGCCGGCCGCGACCACGGACCCGAACGAGGAGAGATCGCGGGGGAGGACGTCGAACGGGGACGCGTACCGGGCGAGGTAGGCGGCGGCCGCGAAGCCCGAGAGCACTGTCGCCGACGTGGAGAACATCCGCCGGAACAACGGGTTCGGCTGCCCGCGGAACCAGCGGTAGAAGAAGGACACGACGATGACCAGCGCGGCGAGCCCGGGATGCACCAGCAGGACGGCGGCGAAGGTCCAGACGCTGTCGAGCGAGATGTGCGGTGTGCCCGCGAACCGTTCCCGCACCCGCTCCACCGGACGTGACAATTCCGTGTACAGCACGATGCTGGTGATCAGGATCGCGAAAGGGACCGCGTCGCCCTGAGTGAACGGGACGCGGAGAAAAGACCAGGCGGATCCGGCGATCGCCGCGACGTCCACCAGGAGGACGAAGCCGATCAAGCCGCGGTTGGGGAGCCGCCACAGCGCCCAATTCGTTAGCGCCATGGCGACGAACGTAATCGGTTGGATACTAGGTGTCACTACGCTGTATGGGTAGGCGTGGGTGCACCACGCGTGACCGGGACGGGGAAGCGGAGGGGGTGAGCTCCATGCGCGGGCAGAACTGGTGAACATCCGGTTCCGGTCAAAGGGGGTGAAGCGGGGCCACATGGCGCCAAGCCCGGGTGGCCGGAACAGCCACTACGAGACCGGCCAACGCGATGACCGAGACCGTCGTCGCGGGTGAACCGAGCACGCCGACGAGCAGGCCGCCGGCGATCAGCCCGATTCCCTGGACGGCGATGAGTCCCGACCCGGCGAGGCCGAAGGCCTGGCCTCGTTCGGTGTCGGGGACCAACCGCATGAACGTGGTGCTCGCGGTGACCTGGTAGGCCGCGCACATCCCGGACAGTACGAGCAATCCGGCGGCATAGGGGAGCGAGGGCCGGAACCAGAACGCCGCGAGCGGCACGATAGCGCCGAGCGCCAGCACCCCGACCAGCCGCAGCCGCACGTCGGGCCGCACCAGACGGCCCAGCGCGAACACCCCGAGCACGATCCCCGCCGGATGCGCCGCGAGCAGCAGTCCCGCCGTCGCCGCCCCGCCGCCGATCTCCGCCGCGTAAGGCACGGCGAGGCCTTCCGGCACGATCACGAAACCCGCCAGCCACGCCAGGCCGACCAGCGCGCGCAACCGGCGGTCGCGCCAGATCGTGCGGGCGCCCGCCGAAAGCCGCCGCAGGGTCGACGTCGCCGGTCCGCCGGAACCCGGAGCGGTCCGGGCGCGGACACCCAGCCGCAGGACGATCGCCGAGATCCCGAAAGTCACCGCGTCGACGGCCAGTCCGCGTCCCGGTCCGATCGCGGCGATCACCGCGCCGCCCAAAGCGAAGCCGGCGAGTTGGCCGACCTGGTTGGTGATCTTCAGCAGGGACTGGCCCAGCACGTAGTCGTCCCCGCTCAGGACCGACGGCAGGACGGCGGCCTGCGCGGCGGTGAACGGCGCGTTCGCCAGCTGCACCACCACCAGGACGGCGGCGAGCACGGCCAAGGGGATGCCTGGGACGGCGAGGACCGCGACCAGGAGCGCTCGGACGACATCGGAGCAGACCATCACCGCGCGGCGAGGGAACCTGTCGGCCAGCCCGCCGAGCAGCGGCCCGCCGATCAGGTCGGGCAGGTAGGTGAGGGCGTAGGTCAGCGCGGGCCAGGTCGCCGAACCGGTCCGCTGGAACACCAGGACCGACAGCGCGACCCTGGCCACCTGGTCGCCGAGGATCGACTGGAGTTCCGCGAACCAGATCGCCCGCAGTTCACCGACCGCGAGGATCTGCCGGAAGGTCGCCGTCGAGGTCATGTCGTGGCCACCCCCGCTCGGTCGGGTTCGCCACTCAGAGTACTGCCCTGGACGCGTGTAGTGAACCCTGGAAGTACGTGAAGGCCCCCTTCACTGCGCTAGACGCAATGAAGGGGGCCTTCACGTACTTCCGGGTCCCGGGGGCTACTCCGTGCCGCAGGTGATCTTCGGCTGCGGGTTGTAGTGCACGTTCCGGGTGTGGCGCCGGACCTCGCGGCCGCTCGCGGCGTCCTTGATGATCCGGGTGTCCGACGTCGTGAAGCCGGGGGCGCCGTTGCTGGGCTTGCAGTTCTCGGCCGGGCCGGGCTTGGTCGGCGGGTCCGACGGGTTGCTGCGGCCGCCGGGTACCGACTCGACGGTGTACTTCTTGGTGCCCCACAGCCGGATCGTGATGTCCGACGGCGACCAGATGGTCTGGATCGCGACACCGGTGTCACCGTCGTTGGTGAACTTCAGGTCGATCACGCTGCCGCCGCCGTGGTTCTGGAACACGGTCGCCTCGCGCGCGGCGGGGTAGCGGCTGATGTAGTAGCTGTGTTCCTTGTGCTCGGTGTCCTTCATGCCGGCGAAGTACGAGGCGTTGTACAGCGTGGTCGCGAACTGCGAGATCCCGCCGCCGACCTCGCGGCCGGGCGCGCCGTCCTTGATGACACCGGCCTCGACGTAGCCCTGCGGCGCGCCGCGCGGTCCGGTGAACCCGTTGAGGCTGAACGTCTCGTTCGGCTTCACGATGGCGCCGTTGACCTTCTGCGCGACGACCCGGATGTTCGTCCCCGAGTCCGCGGCGAAACCGGAGGTCTTGAACTCGCTGACGACCTCCTTGATGCCGAGCTGGTTCGCCTGCTCGGTGGTCACCTTGGCCGGGGTCTTCTTGTAGGTCACCGGCAGCTCGCGGGTCCCGGTGACCTTGAGCACGTCGAGCACCGGCTTGAGGCTCGGCTCCCAGTCGACGACGTTGGCGTCCTCGGAGGGCTGGACGGTCGGCCTGCCGCCTTCGAAGACGATCTGCGCGTCCTTGCCCTCCTTCTCGGTGGACTTCAGCTGCGGGCCCGCGGCCTCGATGATCTTGTTGTTGTCCACCTTCGGGTTCAGCACGCCGCCGTCGGCGGGTTCGAAGGTCAGCGCGGTCGCGATGGCTTCGGGCTTGAGGATCGCGTCCTTGCCCTCGCCCTTGACGACCACCGGCGCCGCCACGGCGGGCTTCGCGATCTGGTCGAGGGCGGCGTGGACGGCTTCCGCCGAGACCTTGACCGGGGTCTGGGTGACCGCGAGCGTCAGCGGCTCGCCGGTGGCCCAGCGGTCCAGGATGGTCTTCTTGGCGGCCTCGACGTCGAGCTTCTGCCCGGTCTTCGGCTCGACCGCGACCGGCTTGGCCTCTTCGAAGCGGACGGTGCCCTCGACGGGGTCGCGGTCGACCTTGTCGCGCAGGTTCTCCAGCGCCCCGGTGAGCTTGCCGTCGTCGGTCTGCGTGACGACGCCGACCTCGGTGGTCGTGAAGAACGACGCGATCCGCGTGAACGGGTTCAGCGGCTGGTCGCCCGCCTGGTCCAGGGTGGCGGGCCAGTCGAGGAGCAGGCCCGCCTTGTTCGGCGCCAGCGACTCCTCGGCGTCGCCCGCGACGACCTTCACCGGCCGGGTCAGCCGCGGCTCGATGCCGCCCCTGAGCTCCTTCTCGGCCACCGTGCGGTCCATCCCGCCGACGTCGACCCCGGCGACGGTGACGCCGCGGGGGACGCTGCCCTGGGAGACCAGCACGTCGAGGGCGTACGCGACGACCAGCAGGCCGAACACGCCGCCGCCGATGAAGGCGGCCTTGCGGTAGCTGCGACGACGCTTCGGTGGCGTGGGCTCCTGGGGCGTGGCAGACTCCGCGAACCCGGGCGTGACGACCGGGAGAATGTCCGTCTGCTCAGCGTGGGACTCGGGCCAGCGCGGTTCCTGCGGCAACTCTCCACCCTCCACGGTCCGGCGGTACACCGGACGTCGTGATCGAACATCCGGGCCTTCCACACGTTCCGGACGTATGTATCAAGATACGGGGCGCGTTTTGTGGGCCTGCAACTCGCCCGGTTGGGTGAGCGGGTCACTCCGTCGGGTGGTCACTGGGCGTCAGGTTCCGGGTTTTCACCTACTTTGGCGAGAAAGTCGAAGTCACAGCCCTCGTCGGCTTGCGTGATGTGTTCGGAGTACAACGCGCCGTAACCTCGTTCGTACCGCGGAGCGGGTGTGGTCCACTCCGCGCGGCGGCGTTGCAATTCCGCATCATCGACGTCGAGGCTCAGCCGTCGCAAAGGGACGTCCAAAGTGATCGGATCACCGTCGCGGACCAGCGCGAGCGGCCCGCCCACGTGGGATTCCGGCGCGACGTGCAGCACGCACGCGCCGTAACTGGTGCCGCTCATCCGGGCGTCGGAAACGCGGACCATGTCCCGGACCCCCTTGGCCAGCAGGTGATCGGGCAGCGGCAGCATCCCGTACTCCGGCATGCCGGGGCCGCCGAGCGGGCCGGATCCGCGCAGCACCAGGACGGAATCTTCGGTGATGCCGAGGGCGGGATCGTTGATGCGCTTCTTCAAGTCCTTGTAGTCGTCGAAAACCACGGCGGGTCCAGTGTGGACGAGCAGATGCGGCTCAGCGGCGAGGTGTTTGATCACCGCGCCCGAAGGAGCGAGATTGCCGCGCAGCACCGCGACTCCTCCTTCGGCGGCGACAGGATTGTCGCGGGGGCGGATGACGTCGTCGTTGTGCACCCGCGCCGTTTCCAGTGTCTCGCCCAGGGTCCGGCCGGTGACCGTGACGCGATCGGTGTGCAGCAAGTCGGTCAGCCGGGACAGCAGGCCGGGAAGCCCTCCCGCGTAATAGAAGTCCTCCATCAGCCAGTCCCCGCCGGGCCGGATGTTCGCCAGTACCGGCACCCGGCGCGCGATAGCGTCGAAATCGTCGACAGACAACGGGATCCGCCCGCGACCGGCCATCGCGATCAGATGGATGACGGCGTTGGTGGAGCCGCCGAGCGCCAGCACGGTGGTGATCGCGTCGGCGTACGCGCGCTTGTCGAGGATCTTCGTGATGGTGAGGTCCTCCCACACCATGTCCACCACGCGCGCGCCGCTCGCCGCGGCCATCCGATGGTGCGCCGAGTCCACGGCGGGGATCGACGCCGCGCCGGGCAAGGTCAGCCCGAGCACTTCGGCGACCGACATCATCGTGGACGCGGTGCCCATCGTCATGCAGGTGCCCGGGGAACGCGCGAGCCCACGCTCCAATTCGGACAGTTCCGCGTCGCCGATCAGCCCGGCACGCTTGTCGTCCCAGTACTTCCACATGTCGGTGCCGCTGCCGAGCACCTCGTCCCGCCAGTGCCCGCGCAACATCGGCCCTGCGGGCACGAAGATCGCTGGGAGTCCCGCGCTCGCCGCGCCCATCAGCAACGCGGGAGTCGTCTTGTCGCAGCCGCCCATGAGGACAGCGCCGTCGATCGGATAGGACCGCAGGATTTCTTCGGTCTCCATCGAAAGCAGGTTGCGATAGAGCATCGGCGTCGGTTTCTGGAAGGTTTCCGAAAGCGTCGCGACAGGGAACTCCAGCGGGAATCCGCCCGCCTGCCACACCCCGCGCTTGACTTGTTCCGCGCGCTCGCGCAGATGCATGTGGCAGGGATTGATGTCGCTCCAGGTGTTGAGGATCGCGATGACCGGCTTCCCGAGGTGCTCCTCCGGGTTGTAGCCGAGCTGCCTGCTCCGGGCGCGGTGGCTGAAGCCGCGCAGCTCGTCGCCGCCGAACCAGCGGTGGCTGCGGAGTTCCTCGGGGTCTTTCATCACCCGAGTATGGCATCTCATATATGATCGGCCTATGTCATCGACCTTCAGCCTGCCCGCTTCGCGCACCGAAGTGGTGCTAGAGGAGATCCGCCGCGGCATTCTCACCCGTGAGCTCAAGCCAGGGCAGCCGCTGGTCGAAGCCGAACTCGCGGCCCGGCTCGGGGTGTCGAAGACGCCCGTCCGCGAGGCGCTCAAGGTCCTGTCGAACTCGGGGCTCGTGACGTTCAGCCCGTACAAGGGCGCGTCCGTGTGCGTGGTGGACGCGGAGCTGGCGAGGTCCGTTTACGACGTCCGCATGGTGCTGGAGCCCGAGGCCGTGCGCCGGTCGGTGCAGCGCCGCTCGCCGGATCTGCTCGAAGACGCCGCGGAGGCGCTGAAAGAGGCGTCGGCGGCGATCTCGGACAAGGACCAGGCCGCGCTCAGCCTGCTCAACCGCCGGTTCCACCGCGCGCTCTACAGCGGCTGCGGCAACCCGCTGATGGTCTCGATGCTGGACGACCTCAAGGATCGCGCCGCACTGATCAGCGTGGTCGGCTGGGAGGCGAATCCCAGCTGGCGCAAGGAATGGACCGAGCACAAGGCGGTGCTGGCGGCGGCGAGGAAGGGCGACGCCGACGGCGCGGCCGAGCTGCTGCGCACCCACATCGGTGACTTCCTGGACCGGATCCTCGGGGCGATCGGAGACCAGTGATGCGCCTGCTGCTCATCGCCGACACCCATCTGCCGCCGCGCGCCAAGGCGCTGCCGGATCAGGTCTGGCGCGAGGTCGGCGAGGCGGACGTCGTCGTCCACGCCGGCGACTGGGTCGAGGCCGCCCTGCTCGACGAACTCGCGGCTCGCAGCGAGCGGCTCATCGGGGTCTGGGGCAACAACGACGGCGCGGATCTGCGGTCGCGGCTCCCCGAGATCGCGCGGGCGGAACTCGGCGGTGTCCGGCTGGCTGTCATCCACGAAACCGGCGGCAAACAGGGGCGCGAGCGTCGCTGCGACGACCAGTTCCCGGACACCGACGTCCTCGTGTTCGGGCACAGCCACATCCCCTGGGACACGGTCACGCCGAACGGGCTGCGGCTGCTGAACCCCGGCTCGCCGACCGACCGGCGGCGGCAGCCGTTCCGCACGTATCAGACCGCCGAGATCCGCGACGGCGAGTTGCGCGATGTCGCTCTGCATGAGCTGCCTCTCCGCCGCTGACGGGGTAGACAGGTAGCCATGGAACCGGCGCAGGCGTTGAGGGAGATCGCGTTCCGGCTGGAGCGCGCGGGCGAGCCGACCTACCGGGTGCGGGCGTTCCGGCAGGCGGCCTCGGTGATCGCCAAGGTCAAGCCGGACGACCTGCGCAAACGTGCCGAGGCGGGCACGCTGACCGCGTTGCCGAACATCGGCAAGGCGACCGCCGCCGTCGTCGAAGACGTCCTCGCCGGACGCCGTCCCGCGTACTTCGAGAAGATCGGCGAGCCGAAGCTGCCCGACGGCGGCCCGATGCGGGCGGCGCTGCGCGGCGACTGCCACACCCATTCGGACTGGTCCGACGGCGGGAGCCCGATCGAGGAGATGGCCGAGGCCGCCCGCGCGCTCGGGCACGAATGGATGGTGCTGACCGACCATTCGCCGCGGCTGACCGTCGCCAACGGCCTCTCGCCCGAGCGGCTGCGGCGGCAGATGGACGTCGTCGCGGAACTGAACGAGACGATGGCGCCGTTCCGGATCCTGCACGGCATCGAGGTCGACATCCACCTCGACGGCACGCTCGACCAGGAGGAAGACCTCCTGGAGCGGCTGGACTTCGTCGTCGCGAGCGTGCATTCGAAACTGCGGATGCCCGCCAGGGAGATGACGCCGCGGATGATCGCCGCCGTCCAGCATCCGCGGGTCCGCGTGCTGGGGCACTGCACCGGGCGGCTGGTGATGGGGGCGCGCGGGAAACGGCCCGAATCGGAGTTCGACGCGGAGGCGGTGTTCACCGCGTGCCGCGACAACGGGGTCGCCGTCGAGATCAACTCGCGTCCCGAGCGCCGGGACCCGCCGACGCGGCTGCTGAACCTGGCCGTGGACCTGGGCTGCGACTTCGCGATCGACAGCGACGCGCACGCGCCGGGCCAGCTGGACTGGCTGGTCTACGGCTGCGTGCGGGCCACCGAACTGGGCATCGAGCCGGACCGGGTGATCAACACGCGCACCGCCGAGGACCTGCTGGCCTCGTGAGTGGCAAGGCTGGTTAGGACCAAGGGCGTCTTAGGTACCTACCGGATTCTGGCTGCGGTTGATCGCGGGCTTGCTGATCGCCACACTCGCCCCACGCGCACCAGTAGTCACGAAGGATGCGCGTGAAGGACCCCTTCCCTCGGCTCAGCCGAGGAAACTCGACCTTCGCACCTCCCCCAAGTACGTGAAGGCCCCCTTCATTGCGCCTAGCGCAGTGAAGGGGGCCTTCACGTACTTCAAGCGGGCAAAAGACCCGGCACCAAGGAGGTCCAGACCTCGTGAGTGGTAACGACGGTTAGAACCGTCCTAGCCACTCACGAGACCCGAGGCGTGGCGGGACGCTAGTTGATCTCGTACGGGTCCCCGTAGACCTTCCACTTCAGCGGGGTGTGCAGGTCGAGGTTGCCGTCGTTGAGCCACACCAGCTGGGCCGTGTCGATCCGCGACGTGTCCGCGTGCGCCTCTTCCTGCTTCATGACCACGCGACGCGCGTCGAGGAACGCCTTCAGGTACGCCGTCTCGTCACCGCCCTGGGACGGCGGCTTCGCCTTCTGGATCGCGGCGGAGCGGATGCCGCCGAAGCTGTCCTGGCTGGTGCCCGGACCGTGCATCACGATGGCGTCGTAGTAGATGAATTGTCCCAGTGCGCCCAGGCCGTCCGATTTCGCCTGGTTCACCGCCGGGTCGAAATAGACGCGGTCGCGTTCGCCGTTCTGGGCTTCCTTGAAGTCCGAACGGCCGGCGGCCTCCCGCCACGCGTTTTCGAAACCGCTGCCGAGACCTTCGTGCGAATCGCTGCCGTCGACTTTCCGCAGCGCCGGGAGGTAGCCCGCGAGCGGGTTGTCCGGGACCGAGTTCGTGTAGCGCTCGACGAGGTCGAGCATGTCGCCGGTGCCGGAGCAGAACCCGATGATGCCGGCGGTGTACCCGCGTCCGTCACCGATGTCCTCGATGTAGGAGTACTGCGCTTTCCAGTCCAGCGAAGAGTTTTCCGCGCTGGAGACGATCTGCATCGCGATCTCCTTCTTCTCCGGCGAGGCGAGGTCGCCACCGGAGGCGAAGATCGACGCCGACGCCGGGACGGGCTCGGCGGACGCCAGTGAAGAGAGCGCGATGGGTCCGGAAACGGCGAGAGCGAGAACGGAAACCGCGCCGAGAGCACGACGCATCGCGGGCCGCAGGGTGTCACTCATGAAAGGTGTCCCTTTCCACAGAGAATTGTCATCTTCTGTCAGGTGGTGCTGCGGCGTGCGCACACGATAACCATGGGTGACAGTTTCCGGCAAGGGGTCGATTCGGTGGAAGATTTTTGCTACAGGGCCGTACGCCGGAAGCGGGTGCACGTACGGTCCGACGGTGGTGGTGACGACCTTTGTGGACTCCGCGACCTTCCGCGGCGAGTCCACATCGGAGACGTCGGCTCGCAACAGTGGCGATCCGCCGAAGTCCGGGTTCAGTGCGAAAAGCTTTCCCCGCAACGCTTCCAGCTTGCCGAGGTCGCATCCGGCCAGTGCCGGGCGCAGACCGGGCGACGCGGTGCGCGCGAGATACTCCGCCGTCAGACCGCCGGTCACCGTCTGTCGCCGGTGTAGACGACGGCGGCGCCCACCGCGTCCACCCCCGAGATCAGCTCGGCGAGCGCCTTCGGGAGTTCCCGGTGAGTGGCTTCGGCCCAGGTCCGCAGGCCGGCGCGGTCGAGTTCCGGTTCGCAGAGGTCGTCGAGCCCGACGGTCCAGGCCAGCAGGGCCAGGCAGACCGAATGCGGATCCGGCCGTTCGGTGCCGAGCACGGCCGCCCTCGCCTTGCTGCGCGCGGCCGTCGACATCAGCAGATCCCGTGGCGGGTACCGGTGGTTCTTCCGCATGAGCCCCCGGTCGGTCTCGTGGTTGATCACTCCCGCGGCGAGCAGATTGTCCGCGACCGATTCCCCGAGATCTTGGCGAAGGTGGTCGACCCATTCCCGGACGGTGTGCCACTCGCGTTCGCCGAGGATTTCCGAGAACACCCGATCCAGCGCGGGATGGGCGAGGCCACGCCGGGACAGCGGCCTGATTCGCTTGCGTTCCACGGTGATCCGCTCGGCGAGCAGGAGATCGCAGAGCGCGGCACCGGCCATTCCGATGCCGAGTCCCGTGCGGCGCAGCGCGGGTTTTCCGGTGAACTCGTCGTGGGCGAGGAAGAACAGGGAATCGACCAAGGTCAGCCGACGCATGAATGGCACGCCCTCCGGCGTTGAAAGTGCGGGACGGCCAAAGTAGCGGTAGCCCGCGTACCACTGCGACCCGAGGTCCGTTTTTAGCCTGAACGGACGTATCTCGGCGGGGTGCCCGGCCCTAAGGTGGGATGGCTTTCGCAAGATCAAGAACGCGAACCGACCGTGTTCGCCGACAAATCGACGTCCGGGGGGACGGGTACATGGGTACGCACAGACCGCGGCGCGGTCTCGGCCAACGGCGGCTCGGAGCCGCTCAGATCGTCTTCTTCGTGGTGGCGGCGGCGGGTCCGCTCTTCGCCATCGCGGGCGGGGTCCCGACCAACTACTCGGTCACCGGCAGTGTCGGTGTCCCGTTGTCGTTCCTCCTGCTCGCCCCGATCCTGGGCCTGTTCGCGGTCGGGTACGCGGCGATGAGCCGCTACATCACCAACGCCGGCGCGTTCTATCCCTACGTCGCCAACGGGGTCGGCAAATCCACCGGCGCCGGGATCGCGTTCGTCACGCTGATCTCCTACAACGCCATCCAGATCAGCATCTACGGGCTGTTCGGCTGGTCGGTGTCGACCTGGCTGGGCACGCTCACCGGATCCCCGCCGCCGTGGTGGCTGTGCGCGCTGGTGATGGTGCTGATCGTCGGCGCGCTCGGTGTCCTGCGGGTCGATCTCAACGCCAAGGTGCTCGGGGTGGCGCTGTGCCTGGAGGTCGCCGTCGTCGCGATCGTCGACATCGCGTTGTTCGCGAATCCCGCCGGTGGCAGCGTTTCCTGGGTTCCGCTGGAGCCATCCAGCCTGTTCACCACCAGTGTGGGCGCGGTGTTCGCGTTCTCCGCCGCCGCGTTCATCGGCTTCGAGGGCGCGGCGACCTACGGCGAGGAGACGCGCGACCCCAGCCGCACGGTCGGCCGGGCGACGTTCGCCGCGATCGGTCTCACCGCGGTGCTCTACGTCGTTTCGTCGCTCGCGCTGGCCGTCGGCGCCGGACCCGACGTCATCGTCACCACCGCGGCCGCCCAGGGCCCGGATCTGCTGTTCAACCTGGCGGGACAGCATCTCGGCGGCACGTTCTCCGACATCGCGTACACGCTTTTCGTGACCGGCCAGTGCGCGGCGCTGCTGAGCTTCCACAACGCCGTCGCGCGCTACTTCTTCGCGCTGGGCAGGGAAGGGCTGTTGCCGCGCTCGCTGGCCAAGACCAGCAAGCGAACAGGCGCGCCCGCCGCCGGTTCGCTCACGCAGACCGCGCTCGCCCTCGTGGTCGTGTCCCTGTTCGCGATCGCGGGCCGCGACCCGGTGACCGAACTGTTCACCTGGCTCGGCACGACCGCGTCGACAGGTGTCGTGGTGATCATGATCGCCGTCTCGCTTTCGGTGATCGGCTTTTTCAAACGCCGCCGTGAGGCCGAAAACGCTTGGCGCCGCTGGATCGCGCCGGGTCTGGCGATCCTCGCGCTGTCGGCCGTGCTCGGGCTGATCCTGCTCAACTTCGACGTGCTGCTCGGCCCGGCCGGGAACTTCGTGCTGCGCTGGGGGCTGCCCGGCCTGGTGGTCGTCGCGGCGCTGGTCGGCTTCCTGCGGGCGGAAGTGCTGCGGACAAGGGATCCCGACACCTACGCCGCGATCGGCGGTCCGCTCGAAGGTGAAGACGAAGAACCCGCGACGCTGAGGGCGGGCCGATGATCGTCCGTGCCGCCGAACCGTCCGAAATGGACACCGTGGCCGACGTGCTGACCGAGGCCTTCCACGCGGACCCGGTCAGCGTGTGGGTCTTCCCCGACGACGAGCGCCGCGCGGCGGGGCTGTCGATCTTCCACCGGGCGATCGTGCGCGGCACACTGGCCGCGGGCGGCCACGTCGACGTCACCGACGACCTGTCCGCCGCCGTCCTCTGGACGCCCGGCGGCGAGGAGGACACCGGCGAAGACGCGTTCGCCGGGCTCGACAGGGGAGAACTGGGCAGACTCGCGGCATTGTTCGAGCTGATGACCGAGCGCGCCCCCGGCGGCGAGTACCACCACGCGCAGTTCATCGGCGTCCGCGTGGGCGCACAGCGGCAGGGGATCGGCGCGCGGCTGCTGCGGCACGGACTCGACCGCAACGGCGCCGTGCCCGCGTACCTGGAGGCCAGCAGCGCGGAGAGCGCGAAGCTGTACCGGCGGCTGGGTTTCCGCGAGCACGGCCCGGCTTTCGCCGTCGAGGGCGGGCCGCCGATGTGGCCCCTGTGGCGGGCACCGTGACAGATCTCTCGTCGATATGTCTATAAAGGACTGGTAAAGTCCCCGCCAGATGACGACGAACCGTGCCCCCGCCCCACGGCACCGTTCCGTCTACTTCCTGCTGATCCTGCTCGTCTTCGCCTTCGTCACCCCGACCGTTCCCCATGGGCACGGGCGGACGGTGAAGGAAGACCCGGTCGCCGTCTTCGCGACCCATCCGCTGCCCGCCTTCCACGGCGGCCAAGCCGTTCCCCTCGCCGACGTTCCCGCCGAAGCGGAGACCGTCGACCTCCTCGACGCCGGCCCCGTCCCTGAACAGGGCGAACCCGTCGTCGTCACCCGTGCGGTGCCCCAGGCTCCCGCACGGGCGCCTCCTGGCTGATCTGCGTCCTCATTCCGCATCAGCCACCATCGGAGGTCTCCATGAGTTCCGGTCATGCCCTGCTGGCCGTCGGCGGGGCGTTCCTCGCCGCCGGTGTCATCGCCAGAGCCGGCGCCCGCATCGGGCTGCCCACCATCCCCCTGTTCATGCTGGCCGGATTCGTCTTCGGCCCCAACACCCCCGGACTGTCCCTTGTGGACGATCCCAAGGAGCTCGGTGTCCTCGCCGGGCTCGGTCTCGTCTTCCTCCTGTTCTACCTCGGTCTCGAGTTCTCCCTGGACGACCTCGCGAAGGGCGGGCGAAAACTCGTCTGGTCCGGGCTGGTCTACCTGATCCTCAACATCGGCGGCGGGCTCGCCTTCGGCTTCCTGCTGGGCTGGGGAACCCGGGAAGCGCTGGTCATCGCCGGTGCCGTCGGCATCTCGTCGTCGGCGATCGTCACCAAACTCCTGCTCGAAGCCCGCCGGATGAACAACCCCGAATCCCGGCTGATCATGGGCATCATCGTGATCGAGGACCTGTTCCTCGCGCTGTACCTGGCGATGCTGCAGCCGGTGCTGTCCGGCGCGGGCAGCTTCGGCTCGGCCATGGCCGACTTCGGCAAGGCCTTCGCGTTCCTGATCGTGATGGCCGCGCTCGCCCGCTGGGGCGGCCGGGTGGTGTCGAAACTGTTCGGTTCGGCCGACGACGAACTGCTGACAGTCTGCTTCGTCGGTGTCGCCGTCATGGGCGCCGCCGTCGCCGAAGAGGTCGGGGTGTCCGACGCCATCGGCGCGTTCATGGTCGGCATGATGCTCGGCGGATCGAAGGTCGCGCCGCGCATCCACAAGCTGGTGCTCCCGCTGCGGGACGCGTTCGGCGCGCTGTTCTTCTTCATCTTCGGGCTCAGCATCGACCCGAACGCGGTCGGTTCGGTCGTCGTGCCGGTGCTGATCGCGGTGGCGCTGACGATCGTGCTGAACCTGGGCGCGGGCGCGCTGGCCGCGCGGCTGAACGGGTTCGGCCGTCAGGAGGGGGTGAACATCGGGCTGACCGTGCTCACCCGGGGCGAGTTCTCGCTCGTGCTCGCCGCCATGGCGACCGCCGCCGGACTGGACTCGCGGGTCGCGCCGTTCGTCGCTGGCTACGTCCTCCTGCTGGCCGTGATCGGTCCAGTCGCGGTCATCCGGTCGGAGAAACTCACCTGGCTGCTACCGGCGAGTATCGTCCGGGAGGATTCGACCACCCGGGACCGCGACGAGCCGGCACCGGTGACGTGACGAGGAGGCCTGGGTGACCGAGCGGTTCGGCGGCTACCAGAACGAGATCTACCTGCAGGGGCTCGGCGGGACCTTCCCGCCGTGCTCCACCGACGCCACGAAGCTGGAGGAGTCGGCGAGGGAGATCCTGGAGCCCGGTCCGTTCTGGTACGTCGCGGGCTCGGCCGGTTCGGGTGCCACCGCCCGCGCCAACCGGGAGGCGTTCGACCGCTGGCGCCTGGTGCCCAGGATGCTCACCGGCTCCACCGAACGCGATCTTTCGACGACGGTCCTGGGGACGCGCGTACCGGCGCCTGTCCTGCTGGCGCCGGTCGGTGTCCAGTCGATCGTGCACGAGGGGGCCGAGCCGGCGGTCGCGCGGGCCGCGACGTCGGTCGGCCTGCCCTACGTCATGTCGACGGCGTCCTCGACGAGCATCGAGGACGTCGCGGAGGCCAGCGGCGACGGGCAGCGCTGGTTCCAGCTGTACTGGCCCACCGACAACGAAGTCTGCGCGAGCATCCTGGCCAGGGCGAAGGCCGCGGGCTTCACCACGCTCGTGGTCACGCTCGACACCTGGACCCTGGCGTGGCGCCCGAACGACCTCGACCAGGCGTACCTGCCGTTCATCAAGGGCGAGGGACTCGGTGTCCCGCTGAGCGACCCGGTGTTCCGCGGCCTGCTGGAGAAGACGCCGGAAGAGGACCCGCCCACCGCGATCCTGCGGTGGATCTCGATGATCACCGGCAGCGATCTCGCCTGGGACCGGCTGCCGTTCCTGCGCGAGCACTGGGACGGGCCGATCGTGCTCAAGGGCATCCAGCACCCGGACGACGCGCGCCGCGCCGTCGACGCCGGGATGGACGGGATCGTCGTGTCCAACCACGGCGGCCGCCAGGTCGACGGCGCCGTCGCCTCGCTCGACGTGCTCCCGGAGATCGTGGCCGCGGTCGGTGAGCGGCTCGAGGTCCTGTTCGACTCCGGGATCCGCACCGGCGCCGACATCGCGAAGGCGCTCGCGCTGGGGGCGAAGGCCGTGCTGGTGGGGCGGCCGTGGGTCTACGGCCTGGCGCACGCGGGGGAGGAGGGTGTCCGGCACGTGCTGCGGAGCCTGCTCGCCGACCTCGACCTGACCATGGGCCTGTCCGGGCACCGGACGCTCGCCGACCTCACGCCTGCGTCCCTCCGGCACGCCTGACCAGCAGGATGTCGTCTCCGGCATATTCGGAGGCCCTGATCGTCACGCACGGCTATCCTGGTGCCGGTCATGGCTGGTTCCACAACTTCCCCGCTCGGCGCCCTGCGCGCTCGCCTGCCCGATTTGATGTCGCGCGACGAGCACCGCCTCCGGCGCCGGCTCGACGGTGCCCGGAAAGCGCGCGACGGCGAGAGCGCCGCCGCGCAGATCGAGGCCGACATCGAGGCCGCCGAACTGCGGGTCACCCGCCGTCGCGACGGTGTCCCGAAGATCTCCTATCCCGAAGAGCTGCCGGTCAGCCAGCGTAAGGACGAGATCGCCGCGGCCATCCGCGACCACCAGGTGGTGATCGTCGCGGGCGAGACCGGCTCCGGGAAGACCACCCAGCTGCCGAAGATCTGTCTCGAACTCGGCCGCGGGATCCGGGGCCAGATCGGGCACACGCAGCCGAGGCGGCTGGCCGCGCGCACGGTCGCCGACCGCATCGCCTCCGAGCTGAACACCGAACTCGGCGAGGCCGTCGGCTACAAGGTCCGGTTCACCGACCAGTCCGGTCAGGACACGCTGGTCAAACTGATGACCGACGGCATCCTGCTGGCCGAGATCCAGACCGACCGGATGCTCCGGCAGTACGACACGCTGATCATCGACGAGGCGCACGAGCGCAGCCTCAACATCGACTTCATCCTCGGCTACGTCAAACAGCTCCTGCCGCGCCGTCCCGACCTCAAGGTGATCATCACCTCGGCGACGATCGACCCCGAGCGGTTTTCCCAGCACTTCGGCGACGCGCCGATCGTCGAGGTCTCCGGCCGGACGTATCCGGTCGAGGTCCGCTACCGGCCGATCATCGACCCCGACGATCCGGACGCGGACACCGACCGAGACCAGACGCAGGCCATCTGCGACGCCGTCGACGAACTCCAGCACGAGGGACCTGGCGACGTCCTGGTGTTCCTCTCCGGCGAGCGGGAGATCCGCGACGCCGCGGACGCCTTGTCCAAACAGGACCTCAAGAACACCGAGATCCTCCCGCTGTACGCGCGGCTTTCGTCGTCGGATCAGCATCGGGTGTTCCAGCGGCACACCGGGCGCCGCGTCGTGCTCGCCACCAACGTCGCCGAGACGTCGCTGACCGTGCCGGGCATCAAGTACGTCGTGGACCCCGGCACCGCCCGGATCTCGCGCTACAGCCACCGCACCAAGGTCCAGCGGCTGCCGATCGAGCCGGTGTCGCAGGCGTCGGCGAACCAGCGCAAGGGCCGCTGCGGCCGGACGTCGGACGGGATCTGCATCCGGCTCTACTCCGAGGACGACTTCGACGCGCGGCCCGAGTTCACCGATCCGGAGATCCTGCGGACCAACCTGGCGTCGGTCATCCTGCAGATGACCTCGCTCGGCCTCGGCGACATCGCGGCGTTCCCGTTCGTGGAACCGCCGGACCGCCGTCAGGTCACCGACGGCGTCCAGTTGCTGCAGGAACTCGGCGCCTTCGAGATGTCGGACGGCAAGAAGCTCACCGAAACGGGCCGCAAGCTCGCGCTGCTCCCTGTCGACCCGCGAATGGCGCGGATGGTCCTGGAGGCCTCGCGCAACGGCTGCGTCCGCGAAGTGATGATCATCGCCGCCGCGCTGTCCCTTCAGGACCCGCGTGAGCGGCCCGCGGAGAAGCAGCAGGCGGCGGACGAGCAGCACGCGCGGTTCGCGGACAAGACGTCCGACTTCCTGGCGTACCTGAACCTGTGGGAGTACGTCAGCGAGCAGCAGAAGGCGTTGTCCTCCAACCAGTTCCGCCGCCTGTGCCGCAACGAGTACCTGAACCACCTGCGCATCCGCGAATGGCAGGACATCTTCAGCCAGCTGCGTCAGCTGGCCAAACCGCTCGGTATCACCCTCAATTCGGACGGCCCGGCCGATCCGCAACGTGTGCACACGTCGCTGATCGCCGGGCTGTTGTCCCATGTTGGGCTCAAGGATCCGGCCAAGGGCGACTACCTCGGCGCGCGCGGGGCGCGGTTCTCGGTGTTCCCGGGTTCGGCGCTGTTCAAGAAGCAGCCGCGGTTCGTGATGTCGGCCGAACTGGTCGAGACCTCGCGCCTGTGGGGCCGGGTCAACGCGCGGATCGAGCCGGAATGGATCGAGCCGCTCGCCGGTCACGTGGTGAAACGGAACTACTCCGAGCCGCACTGGGAACGCAAGCAGGGCGCGGTGATGGCCCTGGAAAAGGTCACGCTGTACGGCGTCCCGCTGGTCGCCGACCGCCGCGTCAACTACGGCCGGATCGACCCGGAGACGAGCCGCGAGCTGTTCATCCGGCACGCTTTGGTCGAGGGCGACTGGGAGACCCGGCACCACTTCTTCCGTGAGAACCGCGCGCTTCTCGACGAGGTCGAGGACCTGGAGAACCGCGCCCGCCGTCGCGACATCCTGGTCGACGACGAGACGCTCTTCGAGTTCTACGACCAGCGCGTCCCGGCCGACGTCGTCTCCGCGCGGCATTTCGACAGCTGGTGGAAGAAGACGCGGCACACCGAGCCCGATCTGCTGAGCTTCGAGAAGACGATGCTCATCAACGAGACCGCGGGGGGCGTGCGCGAGGCCGACTACCCCGACTTCTGGACGCAGGGCAGCCAGACCTTCAAGCTCACGTACCAGTTCGAGCCGGGGGCGGACGCGGACGGCGTCACCGTGCACATCCCGCTGCCGGTGCTGAACCAGGTCACCGCGGACGGCTTCGACTGGCAGGTCCCCGGCCTGCGCGAAGAACTGGTGACGCAGCTGATCAAGTCGCTGCCCAAGGCGATCCGGCGCAACTTCGTGCCGGCGCCCGATCACGCGAAGCTGGTGCTTTCGCGGGTCGGCCCGGCCGACGGGCCGCTGTTGCACGCCGCCGCGGACGAACTCGAGGCCCTGCGCGGGGTGGTGATCCCCGACGACGCCTGGCAGCTGTCGACGGTCCCCGAACACCTGAAGATGACCTTCCGCGTCGTCGACGTCCGCGGCAAGAAGGTGTCCGAGGGCAAGGACGTCGAGGCGCTCAAACGAGACCTGAGCGGCCAGGTGCGCGCGACGATCTCCAAGGCC
The DNA here is from genome assembly GCF_055584485.1 of Amycolatopsis sp. NPDC102522. Classification (NCBI taxonomy): domain Bacteria; kingdom Bacillati; phylum Actinomycetota; class Actinomycetes; order Pseudonocardiales; family Pseudonocardiaceae; genus Amycolatopsis; species Amycolatopsis sp. NPDC102522. Next base: position 106,516 of record NZ_JBVJLY010000016.1, read on the forward strand.
GCCGACAGCATCGAGCGTCAGGGCCTGACGACACCGGCGTTCGGCGAGCTGCCGAAGGTGTTCGCCAGCAAGCAGCGCGGGCACGACGTCAAGGCGTATCCGGCGCTGGTCGACGAAGGCGGCACCGTGGCGGTGCGGCTGCTGGACACGCCGGGGCAGCAGGAAGCGTCGATGTGGGCGGGTACGCGGCGGATGCTGCGGCTGAACATCCCGTCGCCGATGAAGTTCATCACCCGCAACCTCGGCAACTCCTCGAAGCTCGTGCTGAACCGGAATCCGCACGGTTCGGTGGCGGCGCTGCTCGAAGACTGCGTCGACTGCGCCGTCGACAAACTCGTGGCCGAAAACGGCGGACCGCGCTGGGACGAGGCCGGTTTCGCCGTCCTGCTGGAAAAGGTGCGCGCCGGGCTGAACGCCGGAGTGCTCGACGTGCTGACCAACGTCGAGAAGATCCTGCGCGCGGCGAACGACGTCGAGACGCGGCTGTCCGACACCCGCGGCCCGGCGGATTCGCTCGCGGACGTCCGGGCGCAGCTGGACGGGCTGGTGCACAAGGGTTTCGTGACCGAAACCGGGCAGGACAGGCTGAAGCACGTCGTCCGGTACCTGCGGGGGATCGAACGGCGGCTGGAGAAACTCCCGACCGAGCCGACGCGCGACATCCAGCGGACCGGCGACATCGCGTGGCTGCGCACCGAGTACAAGACGGCGCTGGACGCGCTGCCGCCGGGGACTTCGTCTCCCGCGCTACGAGAGATCCGGTGGATGATCGAGGAACTGCGGGTCAGCTTCTTCGCCCAGACGCTCGGCACCGCCCACCCCGTCTCGCTGAAGCGGGTCATCAAGGCTCTCGACGACGCCGCCGCCTCCTGACCCCGCGAGTCCCGTCTCCAATCACGTATGTTCCGTCTCCAATCACGCGAGTCCCGTCTCCAATCACGCATGTCCCGTCTCTGATCACGCATGTTCCGCGGCGGGGAAGCGGGACATGCGTGATCAGAGGCGGAACTCGCGTGATCGAAGGCGGATCTCGCGTGCTTGGAGCCGGGACTCACTTCGCGTCGGCGTAGGTCTCCACGGCGGCGATGTGCAGCGGGAACCGGACCGGGCAGGCGGCCCCGAACAGCATCCGCGCCGCCTCGGCCATGCTGTCCATAATGGACTGCGAGACCTCGTCGGCGAACTCGGCGGGGGTGTGCACCAGGACCTCGTCGTGCTGGAAGAACACCAGATGCGCGGGGTCGGGAAGCTTGCCGCGCAGGGTCGCCAGCAGGACCGCGGTCATGTCCGCCGCGCTCGCCTGCACGACGAAGTTCCGGGTGAACCGGCCCCAGTTGCGGGACGCCTGGCGCGCCTTCACCTCGCCGGCCTCGTCCTCCGCGACACCGCCTGTCAGCGCGCGCCAGGCCTCCGACGGCGCGGGTGAGGTGCGGCCCAGCCGGGAGCGGACGCGCTCGCCGCGTTCCCCGGCCTGCGCGGCACGCTCCACATAGGACACCGCGTCCGGGAACCTGGTCCGCAGCAACGCCAGCAGCGGCCCCGCCTCCCCGGACGTGCCGCCGTACATCGCCGACAGCATCGCGATCTTCGCGCGGTCCCGATCGTCCCTGTCGTCCCAGACCGGCACCGGCACCCGGCGCACTCCGGAGAACATCGCCTCGGCGAGGCTCGCGTACAGATCGGTGGACGCGGCGACGTCGGCCAGTTTGCGGTCCCCGGACAACGCCGTCAGCACCCGCGGCTCCAGCTGCGCGGCGTCGGCGACCACCAGTTTCCAGCCCGGATCGGCCCGGACGCAGGTCCGCAGCACTTTCGGGATCTGCAGCGCGCCCCCGCCCCGGCTCGCCCAGCGTCCCGAAACGACCCCGCCGACGATGTAGTGCGGGCGGAACCGGCCGTCGTGCACCCACTCGTCGAGCCAGGTCCAGCCGTTGGCCGAATGCAGCCGCGCGAGCTCCTTGTACTCCAGCAGCGGAGGGACGGCGGGGTGGTCGATGTCGCGCAGCAGGTACTTCCTGGCCGAAGTGACCTCGATGCCCTCCCGTCCGAGCGCCCGGACGACGCTGGCCGGGGCGTCCGGGTTGACCGGGCGCCCGCCGAACGCGTCGCTGATCTTCGCCGCCAGTTCGACCAGTTTCTTCGGCCGGTGCCCGGCCGGGACGCGCGGCCCGAGCTGGTCGGCGAGCAGCGCGAGGTGCAGATCGGCCCGCCACGGCAGCCCGTCGGCCGACATCTCGGCGGCCGCCAGCGCGCTCGCCGACTCGGCCGCGAAGAGCAGCCGAAGCCGCTCCGGATGCTCGGTGACAGCGACCCGCTTCTCCTGCTCGGCCAGCACCCGGCGGGCGGCCTCGATCATGGTGACGCCGTCGGGCAGCCGGGGGCCGCGCGTCTCGAACAGCGTCGGCTGGTCGTCCTCGGCCCACAGTGGCGGCTCGTCGGCGGGCGCCTCCTGCCCGTTCGCCCTGGCCAGCGCGGCACGCAGGCTCCGCGACTCCTGCGGGCGGCCCTCGTGAGCCAGGAGCAGTCCCTCGGTCAGCGTCAGGTCGTGACATCGCCGCACCCGGACGCCTGCCTTGATCAACGCCGGGTACGCGCGTTCGACGGACGCGAACACCCAGCGAGGGGAGTGCTCCGCCTCCAGACCCCGTACCTCGCTCACGAACTCCGCGAGCTTCAGGCCCTGACGCAGCGGCTGCCCGGTAATCGAGATCGCGAAGCCGCCCTCTTCCTCTTGACCTGCGATCGCCTGCACACTCACATTGTGGTGGTTCCCACCGACATTTCTGTCACCAGACGGCTAGTGCGCCTGCGCTATCGGTCGGCTACTGTCGAGTAGCAACCCATACCGCCGGTACGCGAACCACCCACCGTCGGCATGGTGTCTCGCCGCAGCAGCAACGGAGGTGCCCGGATGAGAAACCCCACCGGCCTCGCCACCCTGGTGGCGGGCAAGGTGACCGAGACCGTGCGGAGCATCGACGTGATGCGCCAGGCGGGCCTGCTCCCGATCCCGCGGGTCGACGAGGGCCTGCGTTCGCTGGTCATGGTGCGGAAGTGGGGTCCGTTCGCCGGGGCGAACATGATCGCCGCCCGCCGGGACCCGACCGCGACAGGCATCATCGACGAGCTCGGCCCGCTGACCTTCAAGCAGCTCGACACCCAGTCGAACGCGCTGGCCAGGGCCTGGGCCGAACGCGGACTCGGCCCGGGTTCGGTGATCGCCGCGCTGTGCCGCGACCACCGCGGTCTCGTGCTGACGATGCTCGCCTCCGGCAAGCTGGGCGCGAAGCTGCTGCTGATGAACACCGGGTTCGCCAAACCGCAGCTCGCGGACGTCGCGAAGCGCGAAGGTGTCACGGCGCTCGTGTACGACCAGGAGTTCACCGCCCTGCTGGACGCGGTCGAAGGCGACGTCGAGCACTACCTCGCGTGGGTCGATTCGGACACCGCACGCCCACGGGACATCCCGGTCGTCACCGAACTGGTGGCCAGCACCGACGACCGCGTGTGGCCCGCGCCCGCCAAACCGGGTGGGTTCATCCTGCTGACCAGCGGCACCACCGGGACGCCGAAGGGCGCGCCGCGACCGCACACCTCCGCGCTCGCGTCCGCGCAGTTCCTCGACCGCATCCCGCTGCGGACCGGCGAGGCGACCTACATGGGCGCGCCGCTGTTCCACGGCACCGGGCTTTCGCAGTTCATCCTGTCCTTCGCGCTCGGCTCGAAGGTCGTCATGCGGCGCAAGTTCGTGCCGGAGGAGACGCTGCGCGGAGTCGCGGAGAGCCGGTGCACCACGCTGGTCCTCGTGCCGACGATGCTGCAGCGGATCGTCGACCTGCCCGAAGAGATCCGGGCCAAGTACGACACCTCGTGCCTGCGGATCATCTTCGTCGCCGGCTCCGCGCTGTCCCCGGACCTCGGGAACCGCGCGACCGCCGCTTTCGGCGACGTCGTGCACAACCTCTACGGCTCGACCGAGGTCGCGGTCGCGACTGTCGCCACCCCCGAGGACTGGCGCAAGGCGCCGGGCACGGTCGGCCGCGCGCCGGTGGGCTGCAAGGTCGCGCTGTACGACGAGAAGGGCGGCAAGATCACCGAGCCGCACGTCACCGGCCGGGTGTTCGTCGGCAGCGGGCTGAGCTTCCAGGGCTACACCGACGGCCGGAACAAGGAGATCATCGACGGGCTCCTCTCCAGCGGCGACGTCGGCCACTTCGACGAGGACGGCCTGCTGTTCATCGACGGCCGTGACGACGAGATGATCGTCTCCGGCGGCGAGAACGTCTTCCCGATCGAGGTGGAGAACCTCTTGGTCGAGCGTGAGGACGTGCTCGAGGCGGCCGTCATCGGCGTCGACGATCCCGAGTTCGGGCAGCGGCTGAAGGCGTTCGTGGTGCGGGCCGACAAGTCGGACCTGGACGTCGACGGGGTGCGCGAGTACGTCAAGGCCAACCTCGCCCGGTACAAGGTGCCGCGCGACGTGGAGTTCCTCGACGAGCTACCGCGCAACGCGACCGGGAAGGTGCTGCGCAACAAGCTGCACTAGTACTCCCAGTCGATGCCGAAGACCCCGGGACCGAAGTCGAGCGCGACGGCGTGGACGCCGTTGTTCTGATCGAGCTTCAAGTCCCGGCGATCCAGCGGCGACGTGCCTTGCCTGCTGTATTGCCAGCACCTCGCGGGGATGGTGTCCGGGTCGAACCGGATCTCCAGCAGGTACTCGCGCACGGGGCGCCGGAATTCGCGGTAGTGCGTGTTCCGGCACTCCGGGTACGGCGGCCCGGGGTTGGTCAGGGAGTACTCGATCAGGTGGGTCTCGCCGCGGTCGATGGGCCGGTCGAAGAGCAGTTCGGCCACCGTGAGCCCGTGTTCGTCGTCGACCTCGGCGCGGCCGACGTGGCAGTTGCGCAGTGTGTTCAGCACCGGTGGGCCCGCCCCGGGATCGCCTTGGGCGTAGACCAGCAGCCAGCGGTCCTGCCCGTCCGCGCCCGCCTGGAACACCGCCCGCGCGGTCACCGCGCGTTGCCCGCCGTCCTCGGCGATCTCGCACAGGTCGTGCAGGCCGACCAGCTTCAGCTGATGGTGCTGTTCGAGCGCGTTGGGCGCGCCGACCTTCTCCAGCAGTGCCTGGAGCGCTTCGAGCGGGAAAGTCAGCGGCTGCTCGGTCGTCGCCCGGCTCCGGCGTGACGACGCCCCGCGCGGCCGCGGCGGCGGCAGCAGGCTGAGCAGTGAACCGGCGGGGATCGCCAGGACCTCCTCCAGGACCCTGACCGCGGAGAGTGAGCTCTGCCGCTCCGGCTGCCGTTTCCCGGACTGCCAGTAACTCAATGCGGTGACGCTGACCGACGCACCGCGAGCCAGGAGCCGCGCCTGGATACGGTCGAGACTCAGGCCGCTGGTGGCGATGGCCGAGCGCAACGCCGTGGCGAACGCGGTCCGCGGCTGGTCTTCATCGTCCGTGGTCACCCGGTCCGCCGCGCTCCCCGCCACCATATGCCGCCCGACCGCCCCCGCCTGCTGTTTCGCGCCACCGTCCGATTGATAACAACACGAATAACTTTATCAGTCGGGGGTAACACCCCAGGGGCGCCTTCTGCCAGGCGAAAACGCCTTTCCGGACGAGCGTCACTACTCCTTTTGGCCTAGTACTGGTAACTGTGAATCATTGCCCGCCCCCTGGCGCACCGGCTTGCATGGCCTCAGCAACGATCATCCTCCCGGGTGATCCGCACGGCGCGGCAGGAAGGGAACCAGTGAGCAAGTCCCGGAAGAACCTGAAGTCCCGAAAGACCCGTAGCGGCCTCGTGGCGGGTGTCGCCATCGCCGGTGTGACAGCGGCTGTCGCCACGTTCGGCGCGGGTGCGGCCAGCGCCGACCAGCAGGGCGAGATCCGCGGCGCCGGCGCGGCCAACGCGGTCGGCGGCAGCTACATCGTCGTCCTCAAGCCGACCGCGGTCGGCCAGGGCGTGGCCGCGGCGAACGAGATCACCGCGAACGTCGCTTCCAAGGCGCAGGGCCTCACCGGTCAGTACGGCACCACGCTGTCCCGCACGTTCGGCTCGGCGCTGAACGGCTTCTCGATCAAGGCCGACGAGGCCGCCGCGAAGCGTCTCGCCGCCGACCCGCAGGTCGCGTACGTCGTCCAGAACAAGACGTTCAAGATCAGCGAGACCCAGGACAACCCGCCGTCGTGGGGCCTGGACCGCGTCGACCAGGCGGACCTGCCGCTCGACCAGAAGTACACCTACCCGACGAAGGCCGACAACGTCACCGCGTACGTCATCGACACCGGTGTCCGCGGTTCGCACAAGGACTTCGGTGACCGCGCGACCGGCGGCAAGGACTTCATCGACAACGACGACACTCCCCAGGACGAGCACGGCCACGGCACGCACGTCGCCGGCACCATCGGCGGCACGGACCACGGCCTGGCCAAGGGTGTCAAGATCGTCGGCGTCCGCGTGCTGGACGCCAACGGCAGCGGCACCACCGAGGGCGTCGTCGCCGGTGTCGACTGGGTCGCGGCGAACGCCAAGGGTCCGTCGGTCGCCAACATGAGCCTGGGCGGCGGCGCGGACGACGCCCTGGACGAGGCGGTCAAGGGAGCCATCGGCAAGGGCGTGACCTTCGCGCTCGCGGCGGGCAACGAGTCCGCCGACGCCGGCACCACCTCCCCGGCCCGCGTCAAGGAGGCCATCACGGTGGCCGCCAGCGACAAGACCGACAAGCAGGCCAGCTTCTCGAACTACGGTTCGGTCGTGGACCTGTACGCCCCGGGTGTCGACATCACGTCGTCGTGGGGCACCGGTGACGACGCCACGAACACCATCAGCGGCACCTCGATGGCTTCGCCGCACGTCGCCGGCGCTGCCGCGCTGTACCTCTCGGCCCACCCGGACGCCACTCCGGCCCAGGTCTCCGAAGGCCTGGTCGCCGCGGCTGCCGACGGCAAGATCAGCAACCCGACCGGGGGCACCGCGAACAAGCTGCTCCAGGTGAAGTAAAGCCCTATCGGACAGGCTGCCCCCGGCGAACTCCAGGCGCCGGGGGCAGCCATCCGTCCGAGGGGCGCCGGACTTGTTACCAACGGGTAAGCTCCAGCCATGGTCCTGCGGAAGAACATCCTGATCACCGGGGCGAGCTCCGGACTCGGCGAGGGAATGGCCAGGCAGTACGCCGCCAGAGGCCGCAATCTGGCGTTGGCCGCCCGCCGTCTCGATCGGCTCGACGCCCTCGCCGCGGAGCTCAAGAAGGCGTATCCCGGCATCACCGTCGTCACCCGGAAGCTCGACGTGAACGACCACGACCAGGTCTTCACCGTCTTCGAGGAATTCCGTGAGGAGCTCGGCTCCCTCGACCGCGTGATCGTGAACGCGGGCCTCGGCAAGGGACAGCCGATCGGCTCCGGCCGGTTCGACGCGAACCGTCAGACCCTGCAGACGAACTTCCTCGCCGCGGCCGCCCAGATCGAAGCCGCCGTCGGCATCTTCCGCAAGCAGAAGGAAGGCCACCTCGTCGTGGTTTCCTCCTTCTCCGCTCTTCGCGCCTTCCCCGGCAACCTGACCGCGTACGCCGCTTCGAAGGCGGGCGTCTCGGCGCTGACCGAGGGCACCCGCATCGAGCTGATGAAGACGCCGATCAAGGTCACCCAGCTGCTGCCCGGGTTCATCGAGTCGGAGATGAACGTGGACATCTCGAAGATCCCGCTCGCCACCAAGGCGGAGGCGGGTGCGCAGGCGCTGGTCAAGGCGATCGAACCCGAGAAACCGAAGGCGTTCGTGCCGTCGTGGCCGTGGAGCGTGCTGGCGAAGGTGTTCCGGTTCGTGCCGGTGTCGGTGCTGAGGAAGTTCGGGTGACCCTGTCCGCGGACAAGACCGTCGAGGTGCGCGGCGAGGACGCTTTCGACCCCGCCGCCGTGCACGCCTGGCTGGCCGGACGGGTGCCCGGGCTCGGCGAATCGCCGCCCGAGGTCCGCCAGTTCCCTGGCGGCGCCTCGAATCTCACCTACCTGCTGACCTATCCGGACCGACAGCTGATCCTGCGCCGCCCGCCGCTGGGGCACAAGGCCGCGTCCGCGCACGACATGCGCCGCGAGTTCCGGGTCCAGCAGGCGCTGCGGCCGGTCTTCCCTTACGTGCCAGAGGTTCTCGCCTTCTGCGACGACGAAGCCGTGCTCGGCGACGACTTCTACGTGATGGAGCGCCTCGAAGGCCTGATCTTGCGGGGAGATCTGCCCGCAGGGCTCGATCTGCCGCCGGAAAGCGCGCGCGAGCTGTGCGGCAAGGTCGTCGACAGGTTGGTGGAGCTGCACGCCGTCGACGTCGAAGCCGCCGGGCTGGCCGATCTCGGCAAGGGCTCCGGTTACGTCGAGCGCCAGGTGCGCGGCTGGTCGGGACGGTTCCTCAAGGCGCGCACGGAGAACGTCCCGGACTGCGCCGAGGTGATGGCGTGGCTGAAGGAGAATCGGCCGTCCGAAGTGAAGATCTGCCTGATCCACAACGACTACCGGCTCGACAACCTGGTGCTCGACGACGACCTCGACATCGTCGGTGTCCTGGACTGGGAGATGGCGACCCTCGGCGATCCGCTGATGGAGCTGGGCAGCACCCTGGCGTACTGGGTGCAGGACGACGATGACGACGTCATGAAGCTCAGCCGCCGTCAGCCGACGCACGTGGCGGGGATGTACACACGCGAGGAGTTCGTCCGGCGGTACGCGGAGCGATCCGGCCTCGGAATCGGCGACTGGACGTTTTACGAGGTGTACGGCCTGTTCCGGCTCGCGGTGGTGATCCAGCAGATCTACTACCGGTTCCACGAGGGACAGACGGCCAACCCGGCGCTGAAGGATCTCTGGCAGTTCGTCGGCTATCTCGACGGGCGCTGCCGCCGGATCATCGCGAAGGGGCAGGCGTAAATGGGCGCGATCTACCTGGTCCGGCACGGCCAGGCTTCGTTCGGTGCGGAGAACTACGACCAGCTCTCGCCGCTTGGCTTCGAACAGTCCACTGTGGTCGGTGAGGAACTGCTGCGGCGCGGCGTCGAGTTCACCCAAGCGCGGTCGGGTTCCTTGGCCCGCCAACGGGACACGGCCGCGACGGCGTTGAAGGTGCTCGGCTCCGGGGCCGTCGTCGTCGAGGACGAACGCTGGAACGAGTACGACCACGTCGACATCGCGAAGTACCACGCGGACGGCGTGCGGCAGAACGATTCCAGGGCGTATCAGTCCGCTTTGGACAGTGCTTTGAGTGCCTGGGTCGCGGCAGGGGATTCCGGTCCGTGCGCCGAGACCTGGCCTCAGTTCTTGGAGCGGGTCAAAGCTGCGCTGGCGGATGTCGTGGCGTCGCTGGGCAAGGGTGAGCATGCCGTCGTGTTCAGCTCCGGTGGCGTGATCGCGACGGTCTGCGGCGCGCTCATGGGCACGCCCGAGGCGGGCCTGCTGAGGCTGAACCGGGTCACCGTCAACGCTGGCATCACCAAGCTGGTGTCCGGCCGCGGCGGGGTGACCCTGTTGTCGTTCAACGAACATCCGCATTTCGAGGCGGAAGCCGCGGAACTGCTCACCTACCGCTAGGAGACACGAGATGGCGTTCGGCGAGGTCACGGTCATCCCGGTCAACGGGCACGGTCCCGAGGACGTCGTGGTCGACGATCAGGGCCGGATCTACACCGGCGTCGACGACGGGCGGATCCTGCGCGTCTCGCCGGACGGCAAGCGGATCGACGTCCTCGGCGACACCGGCGGCCGCCCGCTGGGGCTGGAGTTCTTCGGCGACGACCTCCTGATCTGCGACGCCAAGGCCGGGCTGCTCACCATGCCGCTGGCCGGTGGCGCCATCACCACGTTGGCGACGTCGGCGGTGGGGCTGGACTTCGTGTTCTGCAACAACGCCGCCGTGGCCGCCGACGGCACCGTGTACTTCACCGACTCGTCGCGGCGCTTCGGCATCGAGAAGTGGCGCGACGACCTGATCGAGCAGACCGGCGGCGGCAGGCTGCTGCGCCGGACGCCCGACGGGAAGATCGAGCAGCTCGCCGACGGTTTCCAGTTCGCCAACGGCGTCGCGCTGCCGCCCGACGAGTCCTACGTCGCCGTCGCCGAGACCGGCGCCTACCGGGTCGCGCGCGTGTGGCTCACGGGCGACAAGGCGGGCACGCGGGACTATCTGGTCGACGACCTGTGGGGCTACCCCGACAACATCTCGACCGGCAGCGACGGGCTGATCTGGATCACCGTGGCGAGCCCGAAGGTGCCCGCGCTTTCCTTGATACAGAAGCTTCCCGCGCCGCTGCGGGCCGGTGTCCGCGCGCTGCCGACGGCCCTGCAGCCCGCGCCCGCGCGGGAGTGCGGGGTGCGCGGGGTGACCCCGGACGGGAAGCAGGTCCACGAACTGCGCGGGGAGATCGACGGGTTCCACGTGCTCGTCGGAGTCCGCGAACAGGCCGGGAAGCTGTACTTCGGCTCCCTGGAGGATAACGCGATCGCCGTCACGTCAGTCTAGGCAGAATTCGTTGCCTTCCGGGTCGTTCATCACGATGAAGCCGAGGCTCAGCGGCTGCTCGGGCTCGAAGCGCTGAACCCGCTTCGCGCCGAGGGCGACGAGCCTGTCGCACTCGGCCTCGAGCGCCGCCATGCGCTCGTCCCCCTGGAGCCCGGGAGCGGCCCGGATGTCGAGGTGGACGCGGTTCTTGGCGATCTTGTCTTCGGGGACCTGCTGGAAGAAGATCCTCGGCCCTTCCCCGTCGGGGTCGTTGAGGGCCGAGCGGCTGTTGCGCTGCTCCACGGGCACGCCGACCCGCTCGAGGAACTCGTCCCACGCGTCCAGCGGATCGGTGCCCTCGGGCACCTCGACCCCGGGCGGGCCGGGGTGGACGTAGCCCAGGGCGTCGCGCCAGAAGGTCGACAGGGCTTTCGGGTCGAGGGCGTCGAAGCTGACCTGGATTTCGCGGCTCTTGCGGTTCATGGGACCACTCTGACATGCCTAGCGGACAGGATCGGTCCGCTATCTCTGGCATTCTGGCGGTATGGAGGACGAGCGGGGCACGACCGAGCGGGTGCTCACCCTGCTCGGACTGCTCCAGCAGCGCGCGGTGTGGACCGGCCCTGAACTGGGCGAACGGCTCGGCGTCACCCCGCGCACGATCCGGCGGGACGTCGAGCGGCTGCGCGCGCTGGGCTATCCGGTGCAGGCCGGCAACGGTGTCGGTGGCGGCTATCAGCTCGGCGCCGGCCACGACATGCCGCCGCTCTTGCTCGACGACGAGGAGGCGATCGCCACCGCGGTCTCGCTGCTCGCCGGCGCGGGCAGCGGTGACGCCACGCTCCGGGCGCTGACGAAACTCGACCGGGTGCTGCCGACCAGGCTGCGGCACGAGGTGCGAGCGCTGTCCGGCTCGGTGGTCTCCTTCGACGGAAGCCGCGCGCCGATCGACCCCGACATGCTGATGACGCTGGCTCGCGCGTGCCGCGACGAGGTCGAGGCGGGCTTCGGGTATCCGTCCTCCTCTGGGGTCGCTACTCGGCGGGTGGAGCCGTACCGCCTGGTGGCTTCCGGTCCGCGTTGGTATTTATTGGCTTTCGACCTGGACCGCGACGACTGGCGCACTTTCCGCGTCGACAAGATGACCGAGGTTTCCGTGCGGTCGTGGCGTTTCCGTCCGCGTCCGGCGCCTGATGCGGCGGCTTATGTGCAGGAGAACGTGGCGAGCCGGGTGTATCGGCATCAGGCGCGCTTTCTGGTGCATGCGCCTGCTTCGGTTGTGCGGGAACAGATTCCGGCTTCGGCGGCGGTGGTTCGCTCGCGTGGACGTTCGCGGTGCGAAGTGTTGAGTGGGGCCGGGGATCTCGACTTCTTGTTGATGCATGTGGTGTTGCTGGGGCATTCTTTCGAGGTGATCGAGCCGGTGGAACTGGGGGAGCGGTGCCGGGTGCTGGCCGAACGGTTGCTGGGGGCGGCGGTTTCGGGGTCGTGAGAGATCGCCGCGATGATCAACCGTGTCGTGGCGGGCTGGATCAACTACTATGGGCGCTTCTGCAAATCCCTGTTGATCAGCTTCCTTGCCGATCGGATCAATCCTCATCTGGTCCGGTGGGCCATGCGCAAATTCAAACACCCGCACCGGTGGCCATCGAAAGCCCGGAAGCGCATCGCCCAGATCGCTAGCCAATACCAGGGCATGTTCGTACATTGGCGACATGGTGCACTCCCGGCAGGTTCGACAACGGGAGCCGAACAGACGGTTCGGCATCACCGTGGCCGCAACCGGTCCAGTGCCGACTGGCTCTCCTCGTCCGCGGCGCGGTAGATCACCAGCAGCTGGTCCGTATCTTGAAGTGGCGTAAGCGTTTCGAAATCCACCGCGATCGTGCCGACGTCAGGATGTCGCAGCACCTTGCGTCCGCGGCCCTTGACCTTGACGTCCTGCTCGGCCCACCAGTGCGCGAATTCCTCGTCGCCCGCGGTGAATTCGGCGATGAGGTCGGTCAACGCCTGATCCTCCGGATGCGCGGCCCACGCGGCGCGCAGGTGGGCGACGCTCTCCCGCACGACCCGTTCGCGGTCGACGTAGAACTCGCGCGTTCCCGGATGCATCAGGCACAGCCACATCGAATTGCGCTGCGGCGGTGGCAGGGTGTCGAAATCCAGGAGCAGCCTCGCCATTTCGCCGTTCCAGGCCAGGATGTCGTAGCGGTGGTTCATCAGCATGGCCGGCAGCGGCGACAGGTCGGCGACCAGCCGTGCCAGTGGCGCCGCCGCGGTGGTGGCGAGCTTGTCGGCGGTGCGGGGGCGCTGCTGGGCCAGGTCGAACAGATAGGCGCGTTCGTCCGGGGCCAGGCGCAAAGCGCCCGCCAGCGCCTCCACCACGTCCGCCGAGGGCCGCAGCCCGCGGGCCTGTTCCAGCCGCACGATGTAGTCGATGCTGACCCCTGCCAGTTCGGCGACCTCTTCGCGGCGCAATCCCGGGGTCCGCCGGGCCTGCCGACGCGACGGCAGGCCGAAATCGTGCGGGTCCAGGCGCTCGCGCCGGGTCCGCAGGAACGCGGCCAGCTCCTGGGACGTGTCCACGGTGCGGGTCATGATCTTCGATTCTACAGAAGGGTAGGACTGCCGTTCCCAGGAAGTTCTTTCCCTTATCCCCTGTTCGCGGTGGTCGCAGACTCGCTTTCGACAACCGATCACGAGCACAGGAGGCCACGATGTCGCTCACCCTCGACACGTACCGGCTGCTGGGCCGCTCCGGGCTGCGGGTCTCACCGCTGGCGCTGGGCGCGGCGACCTTCGGCACCGAGTGGGGCTGGGGCGCCGAGCAGGACGACGCGCGCAAGCTGTTCGACCTCTACGTCGAGCGCGGCGGCAACTTCATCGACACCGCGAACACTTACACCAACGGCAGCTCCGAGCGCCTGTTGGGCGAATTCACCCGCGAGAACCGCGAGAGCCTGGTGCTGGCGACGAAATACTCGACGCTGAGCCGCCCGGGCGATCCGAATTCCGGGGGCAGTCACCGCAAGACCTTGTTCGCGTCGGTGGAAACCAGTCTGCGACGGCTGAACACGGACTACCTCGACGTGCTCTACCTGCACGTGTGGGATTTCACGACGTCGGTCGACGAGGTCCTGCGCGGCCTGGACGACCTGGTCCGCCAGGGCAAGATCCTGTACGTGGCGATGTCCAACGTCCCGGCCTGGCAGGTGTCACGGATGCAGGCGATCGCCGACCTGCGCGGCTGGTCGCCGCTGGTCGCGCTGCAGGTCGAATACAACCTGGTCCAGCGCACCGCGGAACGGGACCTGATCCCCATGGCACGCGAGCTGGGGCTGGGAGTGATCCCGTATTCACCGCTGGCAGGCGGGGTGCTCGCCGGCAAGTACAGCCGTGACGACCTGACCGCGGCGAAGGTCGACGCCGACGGCACCCGCAAGGGCTTCAACATCGCCAACGGCGACGTCACCGAACGCAACCTCGCGATCGCGGACGTCCTGAAGGAGGTCGCCACGGAGATGGGCCGCCCACCCGGCCAGGTCGGACTGGCCTGGACCCTGCAGAACCCGGGCGTGACGGCACCGATCATCGGCGCACGCACCCCCGCGCAGCTGGAGGACAACCTGGGCGCACTGGAGGTCGACTTCACCGCCGCCCAGCTGGTCCGCCTCGACCAGGCCAGCGCGATCGAACTCGGCTACCCACACGATCTGCTCGCCGGCGACAGGGGCCGCGCGTTCAACAGCGGTGATCTGTCGATCGAGACCCGCGGCTGATACCCGACCGATCACACCGGACGTCCGCGGGTCCGACCCCTCGGCTGTATACCCGCGAGCATCACGAGTTCGATGAGGGGGTCACCGGCCGGTCCACCGAGGCGAGCGTCCAGCCGTCCAGGCCGCATAGAACTCCCCGTGGTCCTTGGCCGTCATCAGTAAAGCCTGCGTGATCGCTTCGAGTTCGATGGAACTCCCCAGGTCCATGTCCAGTTCCCGCGTCAGCAACACCTTCGTCGTGCTGTACGCCAAGGCAGGCCCGTCGGCCAATCGTCGTGCCAGAGAGGAAGCAGCAGAAGCCAAGTCGGAATCCGGGACCACCTGCGAAGCCAGTCCGATGGCCTCCGCCCGCGCGGCGTCGACCTTGTCGCCCAGCATCAGCAGTTCCGTCGCCCGGCCCAAACCGACCAGCCGCGGCAGCAGGTACGCCGAGCCCATGTCCGCCCCGGCCAGTCCGACCTTCGTGAACAGGAAAGCGAACTTCGCCGACGACGCCAGAAGCCGGAAGTCGCTCGCCAGCGCGATCACCGAACCCGCGCCCGCGGCGACACCGTTCACCGCGGCGATCACCGGGATGGGGCACTCGCGCAGCGCTTTCACCACCGCCCCGGTCATGCGGGTGAACTCCAGCAGCTCGGCGGACTCCATTTTCTGCAGTTCGCCGATGATCTCCTCGACGTCGCCGCCGGAGCAGAACCCTCGCCCGCGGCCGGTGATGACCAGCACCCGGACGTCGCCGCGGTGCGGCAACTCGGCCAGCAGGTCGCGCAGGTCCGCGTAGATGTCGAAGGTGAGCGCGTTCAGTTTTTCGGGGCGGTCCAAGGTGACCGTGGCGACGCCGTCGTCCACGGTGAACTCGAAGTGTTCCCAGTTCGCCGTGATCGGCGGCGTGGCGCGGAACGGGCTCATGACTGGATCCCACCTCCATCGAGGACGAGTGTCTGTCCGTTGATCGCGGCGGCTTCGGCCGCCGCGAAGAAGGTCACCGCGTGGGCGACCTCGTCGGGTTCGAGCAGGCGGCCGAGCGGGGACGCGGCGGCGAGGGCGGCTTCCGCGTCGGCCTCGTCGCGGCCGGTGCGTTCCTGGATCCGGGCCACCGAGGCGGCCGTCATGTCGGTGCGCACGAAGGCCGGGCAGACGGCGTTCGCGGTGACGCCGGTGCCGGCGACCTCGGCGGCGGTCGCCCGCATCAGGCCGACGGCGGCGTGCTTCGACGCGGTGTACCCGGCTGTGTAGCGGTAGCCGATATGCGACGCCGTCGAGGCGACGGTGACGATCCGGCCCGTGTCGCGCGACCGCATGCCGGGCAGAACAGCGCGTGTGCAAAGGAAAGCACCGGTCGCGTTGACCTCGAACTGGGTCCGCCATTGTTCCAGCGACGTCTTCGCCAGCGGCGCGCTCGCCGAGATCCCGGCGTTGTTCACCAGCACGTCCACCGGGCCGAGGCCGTCGAAGTACCGGGCGACGGCGTCTTCGTCGGTGACGTCGCAGTCGGCCCGGCCGGGGGCGTGCACCTTGTCCCCGGCGGCCTGGAACCGGGCGGCGATGGCCGCGCCGATCCCGCGTGTCCCGCCGGTGACGACGACGATCCTGCTCACTCTGCCTCCACCCGGCGCAACGCGCGCCGATCGAGTTTTCCGTTGGCGGTGCGGGGGAGTTCGGTCACGAACACCACCTCGCGCGGATATTTGTGCTTCGCCAGCTGGGTCCGCGCGTGGTCCTTCAGCTCTTCGGGGGTGACGGAAGCGTCCTCCGCCAGGACGACGCAGGCCCGCGGGACCACCAGGCCGTCGACGGTCACGCCCAGCACCGCGCAGTCGACGACGGCGGGGTGCCCGATGAGACAGTCTTCGATCTCGCTCGGCGCGACGAACACACCGGACACCTTCAGCAGGTCGTCGGCGCGGCCGTGGTGGTGGAAGTACCCGTCGGTGTCGCGGCTGAAAAGGTCGCTGGTGCGCAGGCTTTCGCCGTGGAACGTCCGCGCGGTCTTCTCCGCGTCGCCGTAGTACTCGCGCGCGATCGTCGGACCGGTGACCTCCAGGGTGCCGATCTCGCAGTCCGGCAACGGATCGCCGCTCTCGTCCAGGATCCGCGCGGTGTAGCCGGGGACCTCGCGGCCGAGGCTGCCGACCCGCTGCGCACCGGGCACATTGGACAGATAGATGTGGTACGCCTCCGACGAGCCGATCCCGTCGATCACCGGGACACCGAACAGGGCGTCCCACTTGCGATGCAGTTCCGAGGGCAACGCCTCGCCCGCCGACGTCGCCAGCCGCAGCGAGCTCATGTCCACAGTGGATGCCGAGGGGTGGGCGATCATCGCGCTCATCATGGTCGGCACGTTGACCAGGATCGTCGGCCGGTAGCGCTCGATCAGCGAGAACAGCAGGTCGGCGGTGCTGCGCTGGGGGAACACGATCCCGGACGCGCCGACGCCGAACGGGAACAACGCGGTCAGATCCCGCGCGTAGCCGAAGAACAGTTTCGGCACGGCCAGCACGCGGTCGTCCTCGCGCAGGCCGAGCACGCCGAGCGCGTACCGGTCGAAGCTCTCCAGCGCGCTGCGCGCCGGGTGCACGCACGCCTTGGGCGAACCGGTGCTCCCGGTGGTGAACTTCCAGATCGCGACGTCGTCCAGCGTGGTCGGCGCGGCCTCCAGCTCGGCCGAGGCTGCCGCGACGAGCGTGGCGAACGAGTGCTCGCCCGGTTCCAAGGCGGCATCGCCGATCGCCAGCAGGTTCCGCGCCCCGGCCTCGCGCAGCGCGGGCAGCGTCGAGCCGTCCGCGATGACGACGACGGCCTCGGTATAGGCCAGGTAGTACGCGTAGTCCTTGGGCTGCAAGAAGGAGTAGACCTCGGCGGTCACCGCGCCGATCTTCTGCGCCGCGTACCAGACGGCCACGAACTCGACGCTGTCGTTCAGCGCCAGTAGGACCCGCTGTCCACTTCGGACACCGAGGTCACGCAGCACGTTCCCGGCCTGGTTCACCAGCGCGGCCAGTTCCGCGTACGTGACTTCCTGGTCGCCGCACAGCAACGCCGTCCGCTCGCCGGGGAGGCGGTCGACGAAATGGGTCGCCAGGTTGAAGGTCATACCAGCTCCCGGATCGCTTCGACCAGGATGTCGGTGAGCACCGAGAAGGTCTTCTCGCCTTCTTCGGCGCTCGCCTGGGCGGGGGTTCCGCAGTAGGCCTCGGTCATCCCGGCCGAGGCGAAGTCCGTGACTCCGCCGCGCGCCAGGTCGACGTGGACGGCGGGCAGCCCGCGCTGGACGACGGCGTCGACGAGGTCCGGCCGGTCGGCGAGCACCAGCGATGTCTCGTACTGCCCGGCGTGGCACTCGCCGGAGCGGAACTCGTCGGTGAGCCGCGCCGCGTACCGGCGGCGGACCAGGTCGACGAGGCCGACTTCGGCGGTCTCCGCCACGCGCCGCAGCACGGCCAGATGCGCCGGTTCGAAATGGTTGTTGACCAGCAGGATCCGGGGGAGTCCCTGCTCGACGAGCGCGCCGCAGATGTCGGTGAGCAGTGAGTACAGCGTCTCCTCGCCGATCGAGACGCCGCCCGCGAACCCGGCCGCGAACCTGGTCACGCCGTAGGGCACCTCTGGCAGGATCAGCACGCGAACGCCCGGATCGCCCGCCAGCCGGGCGGCGGCGCGTTCGCACATCCCCCGCGAGATCAGGGGGTCGGTGCCCAGCGGCGCGTGCGGTCCGTGCGGTTCGACGGCACCCACCGGCAGGAGCAGCACGGGAACGCGTGCGTCGGACGCGAGCGCGGCCACCTGACGCGAGCTCAACTCCGCGAAGTACGTCACTCGAATCAAGCTACACCGCAGCGGCCTGAGGTGTATAGAGTTGCGCGCATGCCCGAATCGGCCCCGCCCCACGGCGACCCAGGTCCCCAGGAACTGGTGATGACGCTGCTCGGCACCTACGTGTCGCCGCGCGAGAGCCGCCGTGTCTGGTCCGGCGGTCTGGTCGGCGTGCTCGCCGGGCTCGGCTTCTCCGACGGCGCCGCGCGGATCGCGCTCGCCAGGCTCGCCCGCCGCGATCTGCTCGCGCGACACAAGGCGGGCAGGCTCGTCCACTACTCGCTGACCCGCCGCACACTCGCGCTGCTGGAAGACGGTGACCGCCGGATCTTCTCCCTCGGCCGTCGCGAACGCGAGGTCGGGGAGTGGACCGTGCTGTGGCAGAGCATCCCGGAAAGCCGCCGCCAGGCGCGGGAACGGCTCGTGCGCCGCCTGCGTTTCCTCGGCTTCGGCCCGGTGCAGGACGGCACCTGGATCGCCCCGCACGACCGCGAGGCCGAGGTGCTCACCCTGCTGGCCGAACTCGACGTCTCCGAACACGCCGGGCTGATGCTCGGCAAGCCGTCGGCAGGGCTCGACGTCCGGCGGTTCGCCGGCCGGGCCTGGGACCTCGACGGCCTCGCCGCGCGTTACGACGCGTTCGTCCGAGATTTCGGCGGATATTCAGGCGACCTGCCTGACGCCGAGGCGTTCCAGGTCCGAACCTGGCTGACGCACACCTTCCGCGCCTTCCCGTCACTCGATCCGGAACTCCCGGTCGGGCTGGTGCCCGCTCCGCCGAGCCGGGCGGCCGCGGTGGAGCTGTTCCATGATCTGTATCAGGCGCTGGCCCCCGCGGCCCAGCGCCACTTCGACGAGGTGACCGAACCATGAATGACAGCGACACTCAGGCCGCATTGAGTTACACGTCCTACCTTTCGCTGGACGAAGTGCTGGACGCACAGCATCCGCGGTCCGACGAGCACGACGAACTGCTCTTCATCGTGATCCACCAAGTGTATGAACTTTGGTTCAAACAAGTTCTCCACGAGGCGCTTTACCTGCAGGAGCAACTCGAGGCGGGTAACACCGCTCACGCCACCCGGACGCTGAGGCGAATCCTGACTATCTTCAAGGTGGTGGTCGCGCAGATTGACGTGCTCGAGACGATGACTCCGAGCCAGTTCACCAGTTTCCGTGCGCGACTCGACGCTTCGAGCGGGTTCCAGTCGGCTCAATTCCGCGTCCTGGAGGCCGTTCTCGGCCGCCGGGACGAGCGGGTTTTCGCGCATTATCCCGAGGGCGGTGACCAGCGTGCCCAGATCTCGGACGCGATGTCACGGCCGTCGCTCTTCGATTCCTTCACCACTTACCTCGCGGTGAAGGGGTACGACGTCCCGACCGGGCGCGATGTCACCAAGCCACTCGAACCCTCTCCGGCGCTCCAAGAGGTTCTGTTGCGGGTTTATCGCGATGACACCGGGCCGTCCGTGGTGGCGGAGCACCTGGTCGATCTGGACGAAGGGATGCAGGAGTGGCGGTATCGGCACGTGAAGATGGTCGAGCGCACCATCGGAGACAAGACCGGGACGGGGGGTTCGTCGGGCGCGCACTACCTGCGTACGACACTTTTCGCCCCGATGTTCCCGGACCTCTGGGCGGTGCGGAGCAGGCTTTGACGACCCTCGACGAACTCCGCCGCGACCCCAACGCGCTCGCGGCGCACTACACGAAATTCGGTGTGACGGACCGGATCCTGCTGACCGGCCACTCGCACCAGGCGTGGCCGGACGTCGCGCGGGAAGGCCTTCTCGAAGCCTTCGAAGACGCGGCCGAAGAGGTCGACACGAAGTGGGAGAGGGCTTTCGCGAAGGCCGACGAGCTGCGGGCCGGGTTCCGGGCGCTGCTCGGCGACCCGCACGGCGGCATCGCGCTCGGCGCCAGTACCCACGATCTGGTGATCCGGTTCCTGTCGGCGATGGACCTGCGTGGGCGCCCGCGCCTGATCACCACCGACGGGGAGTTCCACACGCTGCGCCGTCAGCTGGCGCGGCTGGCCGAAGAAGGCGTCGAGGTCGTCCGCGTCCCCTCGACGCCGGTCAGCACGCTGGCCGAACGCGTCGCGGCCGAGGTCACCGAGGACACCGCCGCCGTACTCGTCTCGGCGGTGCTGTTCGAGACCTCCCGGCTCGTGCCGGGCCTGGCGCACCTCGCCGACGTCTGCCTTTCGAAGTCGGTGAACCTCGTCGTCGACGCCTACCACGCGCTCGGCGTCGTCCCGTTCGCGCTGCACGACCTCGGGCTCACCAACGCCTGGGTCCTCGGCGGCGGCTACAAGTACCTCCAGCTCGGCGAGGGCAACTGCTTCCTGCGGATGCCCGCGCACGCCCAGGAACTGCGGCCGGTCGTCACCGGTTGGTACGCCGAATTCGGCGCGCTCGCGGACGAGCGCCGACCCGGTCAGGTCGCTTACGCCAGCGGATCGGACAGGTTCGCGGGTGCGACCTACGACCCGACGAGCCACTACCGGGGCGCCCGCGTCTTCCGGTTCTTCGCCGAGTACGGGCTCTCTCCCGAGTTCCTGCGCGAGGTGTCGCGGCACCAGGTCGGGTTCCTCGCCGAGGGCTTCGACAAGCTCGGGCTGCCCGAAAACGTCGTCACCCGTGACCGGGAGACCCCGCTGGACCGCATCGGTGGCTTCCTGTCGCTGAAGTGCGCCGACGCCGGCGCGCTGCAGGCCGCGCTCGCCGAACGCGGCGTCCGGACCGACAGCCGCGGCGCGTACCTGAGGTTCGGCCCGGCGCCGTATCTCTCCGACAGCCAGCTCGACTCCGCGCTCCGCATCCTGGCCGAGACAGTCCGCTAGGTTTACGGATGTGGCACCGTCGCCGCCGGATGACCTTCGTGCGGGGGCTGTGCTTGTTCCAGGAACTTCGCACGCTCGCCACAAGCGGCGTGCACTCCATGACAAGGAGTCACCACCGTGACCGAAGTGTTCGGCCAAGGTACCGGCCATGAACAGGTCGTCTTCTGCCAAGACCAGGCCACCGGCCTGAAGGCCATCATCGGGATCTACTCGACGGCGCTGGGACCAGCGCTCGGCGGGACCCGGTTCTATCCCTACGGATCCGAGGAAGCCGCGCTCGCGGACGTCCTCGCGCTGTCGAAGGGGATGGCCTACAAGAACGCGCTCGCCGGGCTCGACCTCGGTGGCGGCAAGGCCGTCATCATCGGCGATCCCCACAAGCACAAGACCGAAGCGCTGCTTCGCGCCTTCGGCCGGTTCGTCCAGACGCTGGGCGGCCGCTACATCACCGCCTGCGACGTGGGCACCTACGTGCAGGACATGGACATCGTCGCCCGTGAATCCGAGTTCGTCACGGGCCGCTCGCCGGAGAACGGCGGCGCCGGCGACTCCTCGGTGCTCACCGCTTTCGGCACCTACCAGGGCATGCGCGCCTCCGCGGACGCCGTGTGGGGCGTCCCGGACCTCGCGGGCCGCAAGGTCGGCGTCGCCGGGGTCGGCAAGGTCGGGCACATCCTGGTCGGGCACCTGATCGAAGCGGGCGCGCAGGTGGTCATCACCGACGTCTCGCCCGCGGCGATCGAGCGCACCCGCGCGGCGTACCCGGCCGTCGAGGTCGTCGAAGACCTCGACACGCTGATCCGCACCGAACTCGACGTCTTCGCGCCGTGCGCGCTGGGCGGGGTCCTCACCGACGAGACCGTCGGCGAGCTCCGCACCAAGATCGTCTGCGGCGCGGCCAACAACCAGCTCGCGCACCCCGGCGTCGGCAAGCAGCTCGACGACCGCGACATCCTCTTCGCGCCGGACTACCTGGTCAACGCCGGTGGCGTGATCCAGGTCGACGACGAGCGGCACGGTTTCGACTTCGCGCGCGCGAAGCGCAAGACGACGGCCATCTTCGACACCACCAAGGCGGTGTTCGCGCTGGCCAAGGCCGACGGGGTCCCGCCGGCGACGGCGGCCGACAGGCTGGCCGAGCGCCGGATGACCGAGGTCGGCGGCCTGCGGTCGATCCTGACGGTGTAGCTCTTAAGGCTCAGAGATGTAATGAACGGGACTTTCATTGCAAAATTTGCAATGAAAGTCCCGTTCATTACACGTGCGTGGCGGGACTCAGCCGCTCTTGCGACGGAAGGTGCGCTTGTTCGCGGCCGGACCGTGCGCGTGCAGGTTCTTGCCGCCCGCGTTCTCGTGGGCCGAGCCGGAGCGGGACTGGGCCTGCTTGCGCTCCAGCGCCTCACGGAACTTGCGCTTCGTGTCGTCCTCTTCGCCATCCGCTGGGGACGGTGCCGGTTCAGTCATTGCTACCTCCGAGGTGACGACGTGTGACCACGCCAGCCTGTCAGGAACAGACCGGCTTGGCGAGTCGATTTACGTCACCTCGGCGGGGCGGGCAGCTGGACCGGGCCACCGAACTCGATCCGGTTCCGCAGCAGGGGCCGCCAGCAGTGGTCGCACAGCAGCATCGGCTTCAGCCGGTTGCCGCAGTCCACGTGCTCCAGCATGATGTCCGGCTCCTGTCCCGGAATCTCGAAGCCCCGTGACCACTCGGCGATGAAGGCGAGCGCGGGGAAGAACGCGAGCCCCTTCGCCGTCAGCCGGTAGTCGTGCGCGTCGGTGCGGGTCCTCGCTATCCCGGTCCGCAGGACGCCGACTTCCACGAGTTTCGACAGCCTGCCCGAGAGCACGCTGGGCCCGATGCCGAGTTCGCGTTCGAACTCCGAGAAGTGCCGTGCGCCGAGCAGCGCGCTCACGACCAGCCCTGTCGACCAGCGGTCGCCGAGGAGTTCCATGGTGTCGGGGAAGAACATCAGCGGATCGCCCGCGAGGGACTCGGCGTCCTTGCGGCGGAAGCGTTTCGTCGCGGTCGCTTCGACGACGCCGGTGTCGTCGAGCCGTCGCGCGCGGACGTCGCGTGCGTCGACCCGGCGTTCGCAGGAGGCGCAGCCGAGTGGCGCCGAGGTGGCCAGTTCGCAGTCGAGGTGGATCAGTGTCGGCAGCACGGCACGCCGTCCCTCGACCCATTCCCGTTCCCAGGCCCAGATCGAGATCAGCAGCGGCCACAGTTCGAGGCCGCGTTCGGTGAGCCGGTACTCGTGCCTGGTGCGGCGCGCGTCGCGATACGGCGTGCGGACGAGCATGCCCGCGTCGACCATTTCGCGTAGCCGCCCGGACAGCGCGGTGGGGGAGATGCCGAGCCGTAGCCGGAGTTCCTCGTAGCGGCGGAAGCGCAGGAAAAGGCTCTGCAGGATCAGCAGGGTCCACTGATCGCCGAGCAGTTCGAGTGCCCGGCGCAGCGGATCGCCCGCCGGCCTGACGCGGTGCGCGGTCGCCTCTGTCACGTACGTGCCTCTCTGACGGTGTCGCTGTCAGCGTACTACTGACTACAGCAAACGAAGCCTATTGACAGCTGGCTACAGAAATCATAGTGTCTCAGCCAATCGGTCAACGCGAACCAACCGGGGAGAACCGATGACCAGTACCTCCGAGCAACCGATCCTGGTGGCGGCCGCCACCGGGGAACCCGAGGTCAACCCGTACCTGATGGGCGTCTACGCCCCGGTCGGCGAAGAGATCGACGCGAGCGATCTCGAGGTCATCGGCAAGATCCCCGCCGACCTCAACGGCGTGTACCTGCGCAACGGGCCCAACCCGCGGTTCGAGCCGGAGGGCCGCTACCACTGGTTCGACGGCGACGGCATGATCCACGCCGTCCACCTGGAGAACGGCAAGGCCCGCTATCGCAACCGCTGGGTCCGCACCAAGGCGTTCGAGGCCGAATCCGCGGCGGGCAAGGCGCTCTGGAAGGGCGTCATGGAGTCGCCCAAGGACAACCCGTTCGGCAACACGCACGGGCTGAACGTCAAGGACAGCGCCAACACCGACCTGATCTTCCACCGCGGCCAGGTGCTCTCCACCTGGTACATGTGCGGCACGCCGTACGCGGTCGACCCGCTCTCCCTGGAGACGCTGGGCGCCGAAGACTTCCTCGGCACGCTGGTCGGCGACATGATGGCCCATCCGAAGGTCGACGAGCGCACCGGCGAGATGTTCTGGTTCGACTACGGGCCGCGGCCGCCCTACCTGCGCTACGGCGTGATCAGCGCCGACGGCAAGGTCGTGAGCACGACCGAGATCGAACTCCCCGGCCCGCGCCTGCCGCATGACATGGCGATCACCGAGAACTACGCCGTGCTGATGGACTTGCCGCTGGTCCAGGACATGGAAGCGGCCCGCAACGGCAGGCACAAGCTACTGTTCGACCGCTCGCTGCCGAGCCGGTTCGGGGTGCTTCCCCGCTACGGTAACGGTAGCCAGATCCGCTGGTTCGAAGCCAGCCCGTGCTACATCTACCACGTCGTCAACTCCTGGGAGCAGGGCGAGGAAATCGTCCTCGACGTCTGCCGCGTCCAGCGCCCGCAACCCCGCGCCGACGCGCACACCCCGCTCGCCAAGATGCTGTCGTACCTGCGGCTGGACGCCTCGCTGCACCGCTACCGGTTCAACCTGCGGACCGGACAGTGCCTGGAGAGTCCGCTCGACGACGACAACACCGAGTTTCCGTCCGTCGACTCGAGGGTGGTCGGCGGCCGGAATCGCTTCTCCTACGCGGTGCACATCTCGCCGGATTCGACGCTCAAGTTCGACGGCCTGGTGTGTTACGACAATCGTGCCGGCGCCAAGACCGAATATCGTTTCGGTCCGGGCCGGTGGGGCAGTGAGGCGCCGTTCGCACCTCGCGACGGCGCGGCCGCCGATTCCGATGACGGCTATCTGGTGACTTTCGTCCAGGACGAGCGCGAGGGGCGCTCGGAACTGGACATCTTCGACGCCGCCGATCTCGCTGCCGGACCCGTGGCCAGGGTCCTGTTGCCCCAGCGTGTCCCGCTCGGTTTTCACGCGACCTGGGTCCGGGCGGACCAGCTGGAACCTTCCTGTAAGTGAGTCATCCCCTTCGCGCCCGCCCACCAGAGGGGTGTGGGCAGGCGGCGAGGGGCCGGAAAGCCGCCGTCCGAGTCGCCCCTTCCAGGGGGTGGGGCGACTCGGGCACGGCACCAGAGAGCGGATCGGGCCGATGACGGTCTTCGTACTGGGCGGGGCACAGACCGACTTCGCGCGGAACTTCGCGAAGGAGGGCGGCGGGCTCTTCGAGATGTTCGCCGAAGTGGTGCCCGACGCCTTGGTGGACGCGCAGGTCGAGACGCACGACATCGGCGTCGCCCACGTCGCCAACCTGGCCGCCGAGCTGTTCACCGGCCAGGCCCACCTCGGCGGGCTGCTGGTGGCGGCGGTCCCCGATCTGGACGGGGTGCCGAGTACCCGGCACGAGGCCGCGTGCGCCTCGGGCGGGACGGCGGTGCTCGCCGCGAGCGCGGACATCGAGTCCGGCCGGTACGACGTCGCGCTGGTGACCGGGCTTGAGTTCATGCGCAACACCGACGCGCGGTCCGCGGCGGGCCACCTCGGTTCCGCGGCCTGGGTCGGCGAAGAGGCGCAAACGGCCGAATTCCCTTGGCCTGCCTTGTTCTCCGACGTCGCCGACGTCTACGACTGGCGGTACGGGCTCGATCCCGCGCATCTCGGCCTGTTCGCCCGCAACGCTTTCGCGAACGCCGCGCTCAACCCGATGGCGCAGGCGCGGGACTGGGGTTTCCCCGACGGCTCGTTCGACCAGGACGACCGGCTGAATCCGGTCGTGGCGGGGGTGCTGCGCAAGAACGACTGCGGCCGCATCACCGACGGGGCCGCCGCGATCGTGCTCGCCTCACCGCGTTTCGCCGCAGACTGGGCGAAACGCGTGGGCCGCGACCTCGCGGAAGTCCCCAGGCTGGCGGGCTTCGGCCATCGGACGGCGCATTTGTCGTTGCGGGGCAAGCTGGATCGCGCCGAAGGACACGAGTACCTGTTCCCGCATCTGCGCGGCGCGGTGCTCGACGCGTACTGGCGCGCGAAGGTCTCCGGCGCCGAGGAGATCGACGTCGTCGAACTGCACGACTGTTTCACCATCACCGCGCTCGTGGCGCTGGAACACCTCGGCGCCGCTCCGCCGGGGACGGCGGGACGGCTGATCGAATCCGGCGGGATCGCGCGCGACGGCGTCCTCCCGGTGAATCCCGGCGGCGGGCTGCTCGGGCTCGGTCACCCGGTCGGCGCGACCGGGGTGCGGATGGTGCACGACGCGGCGCGCCAGGTCGCGGGAACCGCCGGGCCGCTTCAGATCGACGGCGTGCGGAAGGTGCTGACCTTGAACGTCGGCGGATCCTTCACGACCGTGGTCGCGATGGTCGTCGCCCGCTGAACCCAGCGGCCGCGGTATGCCGCTCCGGCGAGTGTCGCCCCGAAGAAGACGACGGCGGCGACGCCGGTTTCGGGACTGAATTCGAGCGCGCCCAGCGATCCCGCGGTGAAGCCCGAGTGGACACTCCAGGCGATCGCCGCCGTCCCGGCCGCGGCCGCCAGACTCGTCACGGCACCGGTGACGAGGACGACCAAAGCCAAGGCCGCCAAGGAAATACCATGATGTCGTGCCGAGCCGAGGAGCCCGGCCACCGACGCCGCGACGACGACGGAGACACAACCGAACGGGAAACCGAAACTCTCGGGATTCCTCATCCGGACAGTCAACTCCGCGTCACCGGCCGTGTCGCCGGAGTGAACGGGTTTTCTACGCCCCGGCCGGGATTCTCGACGAAATCCTGACGCCTCAGGCCTTGCGCGCGTGCGCGATGATCGCTTCGGCGATCGCGGGCCACAGCTGCCGCGGCAGCTCGTGCCCCATCCCGGGGAGCAGCAGCAACTCGGCGTCCGGGATCGCTTCCGCGGTCGCCTTCCCGCCGGAGACGTTGATCAGCGGGTCGCTCTCGCCGTGGATGACCAACGTCGGGACGTGGACTTCGCGCAGTTTCGCCGTGCGGTCACCCGAAGCGACGACGGCGGCGGCCTGCCGCAACCCGCCCGCGGGGTGGTTCGCCCGGTCGTAGTTGCGGGCGGCCTTCATCCGCAGGAACTCGTCGTCGGAAGGGTGCCCTGGCGAGCCCACGAGCTTGAACCACGCGACGCCGTCTTCGATCGCCTGCTCCCGCGTGGCGGCGGGCGGGCGCGTCAGCCCGGCGAGCGCGGCAGGCTCCGGATGCCCGACCGCGGGGTCCCCGGTGGTCGACATGATCGACGTGAGGCTCAGCAGCCGCTCCGGCGCGTCGATCGCGAGCTGCTGCACGATCATCCCGCCCATCGACGCGCCGACGACGTGCGCGCGCCCGAAGCCGAGCGCGTCGAACAGCCCGGTGACGTCGGCCGCGAGATCGGACAGCAGGTACGGCGCGGAGGTCAGGTCGCCCGAGGCGAGCGCGGCCAGATCCGGTGCGGGGAGATCGTCCAGATAGGACGAGAGGCCGATGTCGCGGTTGTCGAAGCGGACGACGTGGAACCCGCCCTCGGCGAGCAGGTCGCAGAAGCCGATCTCCCAGGTGACCATCTGGGCGCCGAGGCCCATCACCAGGACGAGTGGCGGATCCGCGGGGGAGCCGAAGGTGTCGTACTCGAGTTCGAGGCCGTTCACACGCGCGCGGGGCATGGCACGATCCTGCCGGAAGCCCCCGCCGTGCGACCAGTCAGCGGCGGATACGGTAGCCCGCATGCCGACTTTCTCCGAAGACGCGGGTTCCCGGCCGCGGTCGCGCGCGGCTTCCGGACGGCCGGCCGTCACCAAGGACCGGATCATCGACGCCGCGCTGGAGCTGTCGGCCGAGGCGGGCCTGGAGAACTGGACGTTGCGGCAGCTCGCGGCCGCCATCGACGCCTACCCCGCGGTGGTCTACCACCACGTGGGCGACCGGGACACCGTCGTCGTCGCGGTGCTGGACCGGGTGGTCGGGCAACTGACCCTGCCCGGGGAGGCCGTGCCGTGGCGGGCCTGGTTCGAGGAGTTCCTGGCCACCGTCCGGTCGGTGCTGCGCCGCTATCCCGGTTCGGCGCGACGGCTGGCCCTGTTCGGGCCGTCGGTCGCCGCCGCCGTGCCGACCATGAACACCGGCATCGGCCGTCTGCTCGCGGCCGGGTTCGGCACCGAAGCGCCGTTCGCCTACAACCTGCTGCTCGCCACCGCCTGCCAGTTCATCGCGATGGAGGACGACCGCGAGAGCGCGATGGCGCTGCAGCTCGACCGCACCGAGGGCTACGCGGCGTACCGCACCCGCACGGACCTGCCGGGGATGGCGGCGCTGGGCGAGTCGGTCGCGGCGCTGGTCGCCGATCCCGATCTCGCGGCCGGCTACTACGGGCGTCTCTACGGTTACGCGGTCGAGCGCTGTCTCGACGGGCTCGAACATCGGCTCACCCAGCTGACCGCTCTCGAAAGTTTGACAGAGCCGTGACAGCCGATCGGCGTAGTGTGGAGGAATACCGGTGCTTCGTCACCGGTCCCGAAGCCCCTGGCACCCACCTCCCCCTCGAGGTGCCGGGGGCTTCTTACGTCAGCTTCGCGGGGCGGCGCGCTGGATCTCGGGGAAGACGTCGCCGACCAGCGTGACCAGCGACTTGCTGAGCAGCGTGTGCACCTGGGTGCGATCGAGTGAACCGCGCACGAGCCATTCGCGGCCCGCCGCCTTGACCATGCCGCCGAACGCGCGGACGAGCGCGTTCAGTTCCTGGCCGTGTTCGCTCTCGCGCGAGAGGCCGACCGCTTCGAGCACCCTGTCCGCCGATTCGCGATCGGCCTCTTCGAGGATCCGTTCGACTTCGAGGTCGCGGCCGATGCCCTCCGGCGCGATCGCGGCCAGCCACATCTTCTCCTGGCTGGTGACCATGTCCAGGAACCAGTCGATGGCGGCGTCGGCGCGCAGTTCGAGCGGGCCGTCCGGCAGGATCTCGACAGCGAGCCGCGGCACGGTCAGTGCCCGCCGGATGATCTCCAGATAGAGCTCTCGTTTGGTACCGAAGTAGTGGTTGATCAGACCCCGGGCCACCCCGGCCTCCGCCGCGATGTCCGATGTGGACACTTCCGAGTAAGGACGGGCCCCGAAAAGACGGGCCGCGCAGGCGAAGATCTGCTCCTTGCGCTCGTCCGGTTCCAGTCTCCGCCATCTCGGCGTCGGCTCGGTGGTCATACGTCATATCTTCCCACGATCGATTCAGCCGGGCCGCCTGGTCGCCGGATTCGGTGTGACATATAAAAGCAAAGTGTCAGTTAATCCGGCGTGTACCGTCTGTTGGCCCGCTGGTCTTTACCGTCTTCTTTCAGGTGGCATGCCGTGCGCGCTGTCGGGGCGCGTTTGCCTCCTACCGGCCCGGCCTGGCGAGTAACCCCCCCTAGCTCGCCAGGCCCGGGCCTTCTTATTGCGGTGAAGGCCGCTCGGCGGGCAAGAGCAGCGTGAACGTCGTCGGCGACGGACTGGTCAGCCGCAGCCGCCCGCCCTCCGCCTCGGACAGGCTCCGCGCCAGTCGCAGCCCGATCCCGTGCCCTTCGCGTTCCTCAGACCGTTCCTCGGTCACGAACGGATCCTGTCCGTCCGCGAGGGCGCCCTCGTCGCTCACGTCGATGGCCAGCGCGTCCCCGGCGTCGCGCGCGAGGACGGTGACCGTGCCCCGCCCGTGTGTCGCCGCGTTGTCCAGCAGCACGGCCAGCACCTGCCGTACGGCCGCGTCGGCCGCCCGCGCCGGCAGCGCCTCGCGGCCGCTGATCCGCAGCGCCCGGCCTCGTCCGGCGAGCAGGCCGTGCCAGCTCTGGCGGACCTCTTCGAAGAGTTTGCCCAGGTCGAGCAGCGCACGCGGGGCCCTGGTCTGCTTGGCCAGCGCCAGCAGGTCGTCGATCGTGCGCTCCAGCCTGTCGGCCGACACGATGCCGTCGCGGATCGTCACGTAGGGGTCGCGATCGGGGCTTTCCAGCGCCGCCTCCAGTTGCAGGCGCAGCCCGGTCAGCGGGGTCCGCAGCTGGTGGGAGGCGTCGGAGGAGAAGGTCCGCTCCCGTTCGAGGGTCTCGCCGATCCGCTCGGAGGTCACGTCGAGCGCTTCGGCGACTTGATCGATCTCCCGGACACCGGTGCGGCCGGCGCGCACGGTGAAGTCGCCCTCGCCGAGGCGTTCGGCGGTGCCCGCGAGATCCTCCAGCGGCCGTGCCAGCCGGGTGGCGATCCGGCGCGCGATCAGCCAGCTGGCCCCGATCGCGATGACGGCGAGCCCCGCCATCTTCAGCCAGGTCAGCCGGATCCGGTCGTCCAGCTCGGACCGGGGATGGGCGGCGCGGACCACCCCGACCAGCGACGGTCCGCTGAGCACCGGGACGGCCAGGACCACCTCGTCGTCCCGCGTCCCGGTCGCCATGTCGGTGTAGTGCGCCTCGCGAACGAAGCGGTCTTCGGCGGCGGGGCCGTCACCGAGCAAGAGCCTGCCTGTCGGCGTGTAGACCGCGACCCGGATGCCGCGGATCCGGTCCTCGTCCGGTTTGGCGGGCCTGAGCTCCGGGAGCCTGCCGTTGGCGAGGTCCCCGGTCACGGCGAGGACGACCGTGTCGGCGACCCGTTCGAGATCGTGGGTCGAGTTGCCCTCGTGGAATCTGGCGACCGCGATGGCCAGCGGCGCCCCGAAGAGGCTGATCGCCAGCACCGCGGCCAGCACGGTGAGGGTGACGATCCGGCGGCGCACGGACCGAGTGTGGCCGAAGAGGACGAGGATCACCCACCCGACGCGATATTTTGCCGTCCGTTGACCTGAGATCAAGGCGATGTTGGCCCCGTTCGCTTTACCTTGGGGCCATGCGCCGACGTGCCGCCGTCATGGCAGGCCCGGGGCCCGGATCCGTCCCCCTCGTCCGGTTCGCCGTCCCGGGCGAATGTGTGGCCGTGCTGCCCGCCGGAAGTGGCGAAGCCCCCGGTGGTGCTCCCGGCGTCGGCGTGCTGCTCAGGCGCGGGAACCTCTTCGGCCATCTCACCGTCGGGCAGAACGTCCTGCTGGCCGGACGGCTGGCCGGTCGCCGCGCCTTCGAAAGTGCCGACGACCTGCTCGAACTGGTCGGCCTGCCCGGCCGCGGTGACGCCTATCCGGACACGCTGTCGGCGCTGGAAGGCGCGCGGGCCGGGGTCGCGGTCGCCCTCGCCGGGGTGCCCGAGGTGGTCGTCGCCGACGAACCGGCCGGCGAACTCGACGGGCTCGCCGCCCTCGAACTCATGGATCTGCTGTGCTCCGTCGCGGCCCGCGGGACGGCCGTCGTCGTGGCGACGCGTGATCCCGAGATCGCGGCGGCCGCGCACCGGATCGTGAGAGTGGCGTGACGGCACCACTGGTCCGCACCGACGAACTGGCGCACACCTATGGATCCGGGCTGACCGCGGTGGTCGCCGTGCACGGCGTCAGCTGCGTGATCGGCACGGACACCCGCGCGGTGGTGACCGGCCGGGCCGGTGCCGGGAAGACCACGCTGCTGCATCTGCTCGCCGGGATGAAGAAACCGACGGCGGGCACCGTCGCCTGGCCCGCGTTCGAGCCGTCGCCGCCGGGTCCCGACCTGATCGGGCTGGTCCTGCAGGACGGCGGGCTGCTGCGCGATCTCGACGTCCGGCTCAACGTCGCCCTGCCGCTGGTCCTCGCGGGCCGGACAGGCACCGCTGTCCGCGACGCCGTCGACGGCGCGCTGGACCTGGTGGGCCTCACCGGCTTCGCGAAGAAGGCGCCCCGTGACCTGACCGGCGAGCAGATCAGGCTGGCCATCCTGGCGAGGGCGCTCGCGCCCGCGCCGAAACTGATCCTCGCCGACGACCCGGCGGGCTGGCTGGACCGGCGGGCGGGCGAACGGCTTCTCGACAGGCTCGTGCGGGCGGCGGACCGGTTGGCCGCCGGGCTGCTGGTGGCCACGGCGGAGCAGGCGCCGGATGGGCTGTTCGGCGAACGCTGGGCGATGGTCGACGGGAAGCTGGTGCGGGACCGGTGATCGCGGCGATGGCGTTGTGGGTCGGCGGGATCGCGCGGGTGCGGCCCGTCCGGCTCGGCATTCCCGCGGCCGGGGTCACGATCGTGACCACCTTGCTCGCGGTGCACGGCTGGGCCTGGGAGCCGGCGCCGCCGTGGGTGCCCGCGGCGGTGCTCGTGGTGCTGCTCGCCGCCCCGTCGGAGCGTTCGCTGCGCGGGGATCAGGACCTCTTGCGCGCCCGCGGCGCGACAGGGGCGCAAGTGCTCGGGCTGGCCGCGGCCGAAGCCGTGGCCGCGGGGCTGGCCGGTGCTCTCTTCGGCATCGTGCTTTCGCTGGCAGGTGGTTTTCTGCCCGGAACCGGCTTGTCCCTCGTCTGGGAAATCGTTCTCTTGCTGCTCGCCGGGCTGTTCGTCGCGGCCGTCGCCGTCCTGCCCCCGGTGGTGCGCGAGTGGTATTTCATGCCCGCCGACGACGGGCCGCCCTGGTGGTCGCCCTACGGCCTCGATCTCATCCTGCTCGCGTTCGCCTTCGTCTGGCCGCTGCTCGGCTGGGCGGGCGGCACGATGCTGTTGTGGCGGCTGGTGGAGCTGGGACTGCGCAAGGGGAAGCGGGCGATCGGCGGGGTGCTCCGGCCGCTCGTCTCCGGGCTCGCGGGTGTGCTCGCGCTGTCCATTTCGTGGCGGAGCGCGCTGCTGGCGCGATCGGTGGCGCTGGTCGCGCTGGCGGTGGGCTTCGCGATCTCGTCCGCCCTCACCCGGGACGGTTGTGTCGCGGCCGATGTGGACCGGATGGCGTCGCTCGTGCTCGCGGCCGCCGCGGCGGGGCCGTCGTTCGGGCTGGCGCTCAACGAACGCCGCCGTGACCTGCTGATCGTCAGCACCCTCGGCGGGAAACGCCGTCAGGTGGCGACGTTCATCGCGGGCGACGCGCTGATCGTCGGCGGCGGAGGACTGATCGCCGGGCACCTGCTGGGCGTGTTGTTCGTCGTGCTCACGCCGGCGGAATGGGTGGCCTTCCCCCACGGGTACTTCGCGATGCTGGGGGCGGTGGTGATCGTTTCGTGCGTGGCGGCGTCGGCGCGGATAGCGCAACTCGCCGCCCGCGACGAGGTCTCGGACCTTCGGGACTACTGACTCTCGAAGGGCTGTTCGAGCCGGTAGCCGTGGCCACGCAAGGTCGAAATCCTCGGTGCCTGTTCGGGCGTGGGCGCCGACTCGGTCAGTTTCCGCCGCAGCGCGGCGATGTGGACGTCCAGGGTCTTCGTGGAGCCGTACCAGTGCGCGTCCCACACCTCCGACATCAAGGTGTCCCGGCTGACCGCGACGCCCGGCTGCTCGGCCAGCCGCGCGAGCAGATCGAACTCCTTGGCCCGCAACGAGATCTCCCGGCCGCCGACGCTGACCCGCCGACCGGCGGTGTCCACCCGCAGATGCCCGACGGCGATCGCGGGCCTGCTCTCCGGCGGAGCGGTCCCGCGCCGCAGATGCGCCCGCACCCTGGCGAGTAGTTCGCCGAGGCGGATGGGTTTGGTGAGGTAGTCGTCGGCGCCGGCCTCCAGGCCCACGACGACGTCCATCTCCTCCTGGCGGGCGGTCAGGATCACCAGGACCGCGCCGGGGAGCGCCGCGCGCAGCCGACGGCAGACCTCGACCCCGTCCAGATCCGGCAACCCGAGATCGAGCAGGACGAAGTCGATGTCGTCGGCCGCCGCGGCCGCGAGCGCGGTGCGCCCGTCGCGCTGCCAGGAAACCTCGTAACCGTGCAGGCGGAGGGTCGATTCGAGGACGCCACCAATCGCGTCGTCGTCTTCCACCACCAGCAATTTCGGCATGCGGGGGAGCTTAACCGTTGAACACTGTTCTTTTCGGCTAAGACGTTACGAACGCCACCCCTTCTGTAACAGGGCGCTAACGTTTCCCTGTGCGCTTCCGCTGGTATGTCCACAAAGGACAGAGCGCGGCGGCGGCGAGACACAGCCAGGCGAACACGTCGCCGACACGGCCGTACACGGTCTGTGTTCTCGGCTGGACCGGAAGATCCGCGACGAGCGTCTGCTGATCGGTGCGGAAGTAGTCGGCGTGCCCGAGCACGCGGCCCTGACTGTCCACAGCTGTGGAATTTCCGTGGACAGAGTGGCGGAAGAGCGAGTAACCGTTTTCCACCGCGCGGAACGTGGCCTTTTCCGCGTGCAAAGTGCCGAATCCCGACCAGTCGTTGGCGGGCACGAGCATCAGCGCGGTCTCCTTGTCCGCTGCCTGGCGCATCAGTTCACGGAAATCCGCGTCGTAGCAGATGACCGTCGCGAGCCGTCCGTACGGCGAATCCGCGGTGGGGACGACGCCGGGGCCGGGAGTCATCGGTTCCATCGGTGTCGGATGCGTCTTGTCGTAGGTCCAAGACACTTCGCCGGTCGGGGCGACGAGCACGGCCACGTTGCGGATGTAGGGAGCTTGCGCGGTGTAGAGCGCGTAGGCGAGTCCAACGTGGATACCCGCTTGCTTCGCTTCGGCGCCGACCCGCTTCAGTAGCGCGTCCTGGTCGCGTTCCAGCACGCGGGCATGCGTTTCCGGCCAGACGACGATCTTCGCCCCCGCCGACGCCTGCTGCCGGGTCCTGGTCACGAGATCGTCGGTGACCGGCGCGAAGGCCGCGCCGACCGCCGCGGGATCGGCGGCGCTGACTTCTTCGGCGCGCCAGTACTTCACTCCGAGCCGCTCCAGCGCGTCGGAACTCGCCCTGTCCGCGCCG
This sequence comes from Amycolatopsis sp. NPDC102522, assembly GCF_055584485.1. NCBI lineage: Bacteria > Bacillati > Actinomycetota > Actinomycetes > Pseudonocardiales > Pseudonocardiaceae > Amycolatopsis > Amycolatopsis sp. NPDC102522. The sequence goes on from NZ_JBVJLY010000016.1 coordinate 141,247, forward strand.
GAGGCGGGGCTGATCCCCGCGATCCGGACGGTCTGCGTCGTCGGGGCGTCGAACAGCAACCGCGCGCCACCGGCGAGGAACACCAGGCCGAGCACGCAGGCGTGGACGAGCGCCGTGCGCTTGACCCGCGGCCATCCTTCGGCCCAAACGGTGTTCACCACCGAGGCGAACCACGCGAGGGCGAAGGTGATGCCGTACACGCCGGTGACGGAGGCCGTTTGGAGCAGCGGCAGATTCCCGGACTGGGTGCTGCCGAGCGCGCCGAAGTCCCCGAAGCCGGTGATCACCGTGAAGAGGTACTCGCCCGCGACGAGCGTCACCGGGAACACCAGCGTCTTCAGCGGTCCCGCGTGTTCGGCGAGCAGGCGGTCGGCCAGGAACGCCGTCGTCTGCAGCACCGCGAGCAGGATGAAGGCGAGCAACCCGGAGAGCACGAACAGCAGGCCGGTGACCCCGAGCCAGAACAGTTGCCCGAGCAGCAGGGACAGGCCCACCATCAGGACCGCGCGCCGGACGGGGACCTGCCGGGCGTAGCGGAGCAGGAAGATCGGGAACACCCAGGCGGCGAGGGGGACGTTCCAATCGGTGTGGACGGCGAGCAGGAGCAGCGCCGTGCCCAGCCACCAGGGCAACCGTGGTTTCATACCGCGAACGGTAGGAAACCACGGCCGCCCTGACAGCGGGCCAAGGGCAGCAGGTGTCCCTTACTTTCGTCAGGTCTTAAGCGACGTGGTCCCGGTACGCGGCGATGGTCTCCGCGAGGACTTCGCCGCCGGGACGGCGCCAGAGGTCGGCGTCGAACACCTCGACCTCGATCGGCCCGGTGTACCCGGCGGCCTCGACGCACGCCTTCAAGTGCCGGTGGTCGATCGGGCCGTCACCGGGCAGCGCCCGGCCGAGCAGCGTGTCGGTCAAGGGAACCTTCTGGTCGCACACATGGAATCCGGCGATCCGCCCGGCCGCCGCCGCGATCGACTCCTCGATCCGCGGGTCCCACCACACGTGGAACTCGTCGACGATCACGCCGACCTGCTCGGCCGGATGCTCCAGCGCGACGGCCAGCGCCTGATCCACAGTGGACAGCACCGAGCGTTCGGCGCACTGCATGGGGTGCAGGGGCTCCAGGCCGAGGCGCACCCCGCGCTCACCGGCGTACGGTGCCAGCTCGCCGACGGCGTCCGCGACCCGCTGCCGCGACGACGCCAGGTCGCCGTTCACCCCGCCGACGACCAGGACGAGGACGTCCGCCCCCAGCGCGGCGGCTTCGTCGATCGCCTCCCTGGTCTGCGCGACACCGTCCACAGGGGACCCTTCCGGGGTGATCCCGGTGAAGAAACCGCCACGGCACAATGACGACACGCCGACGTCGTACTCCTTGAGCAGCCGGGCCGTTTCCTCGACGCCGGTCTCGGCGACCTTGTCCCGCCACAGGCCGATCCAGCGGACGCCCGCCTCGGCGCACCCAGCCACGGCTTCCGGCAGCGACCACGCCTTGGTGGTGATCTGGTTCAGGCTCAACCGGTCCATCAGGCCACCCCCGCCGCGGCCAGCAGCGGCCGCATCCTCGCGACGGCGAGCTCCGGGTCGGCGAGCGCCCCGGCGGCGTCCGCCAGGCGCAGTAGTTCGGCCAGATGCGTGATGGACCTGGCCGATTCACGGCCCGCGACCATCCGGAAATGCTCCTGGTGCCCGTTGAGGTAGGCGAGGAAGACGACGCCGGTCTTGTAGTTCCTGGTGGGCGCGCGGAAGATCGCCCTCGAGAGCGCGACCGTCGGGTCCAGCAGACCGTGGAAACCGGCCTTGTCACCGTCGTCGAGCCGGGCGAGCGCGGCACCGGCGACCTGGGCGACGGCGTCGAAGATGCCCAGAAGTGCTTCGCTGTGGCCGTGGTCGTCCCCGGCGATGAGTTCCGGGTAGTTGAAGTCGTCGCCGGTGTAGCACTTGACGCCTTCGGGCAGCGCGCGGCGGAACTCGGTCTCGATCGACGCGTCGAGCACCGAAACCTTGACGCCCGCGATCACGCCGGCGTGCTCGGTGCAGAGCCTGCCCAGTTCCTTGGCGGCCTCGCGGACGTCGCCGTGGCCCCAGTAGCCCGCCAGCGCCGGGTCGAACTGCTCGCCCAGCCAGTGCAACAGGACCGGACGGTCGGCACCGGAGAGCAGTTTCCCGTACGCGGCATGGTAATCCTCGGGACCGGACGCCGACGCGGCCAGCGCCCGGCTGGCCATCACGACCGGGATCGCCCCGGCCTCGCCGACCAGGTCCAGCTGCTCACGCCAGGCGTCCACAATGGACTCGGCGGTCGCGTCGCCGCCGGGGAGCTGGTCGGTGCCGACACCCGCGACCCACGGCCGTCCGGCGGCGAGCGCGCCGGTGCGGCGGATGAGGTCCTTGGTGATGTCCCAGTCCAGGCCCATGCCGCGCTGCGCGGTGTCCATCGCCTCGGCCACGCCGAGACCGCAGGACCACAGGTGTTCGCGGAAGGCGAGCGTCGTGTCCCAGTCCAGCACCGCGCCTTCTTCGGGATCGGCGGCGGCGAGCGGATCGGCGACCACGTGCGCGGCCGCGTAGGCGATCCGGGAGGTCGGCGGCGACGCCGGTTTCGCGGGCGTTTCCGCCCCTTGCGGCGTCCACTCCACCAGTCCGCCGTCGGCGGTGGGCAGGGCGATCAAGGTCATCGGGTCTCCGTGGCGCGGGGGTGAGAAAGCGCTTTCTCGGACCACGTTAAGTCACGCCGCGGGCGCCGCACAAGGGTTTCAGCGAGCGGGGGAAGCGGTGCTGGCGCGCAGGACGACCTCGCCGGACATGCGCACCACGCGCGGTCTGGTCCCGGGAGAGGCCTTGAGTGCCAGGTCCATGGCCCGTTCGCCCAGCTTCTCCAGCGGCAGCGCGACCGTGCTCAGCGCCGGCGTGAGATCGCGCACTACCGGGATGTCGTCGAAACCGGCGATGGACATCTCGCCGGGCACGGAGACACCCGCGTCACGCAGTGCCGCCATCGCGCCGATCGCCATCACGTCGGTCACCGCGAACACGCACGTCGGCCATTGCTTGCGCGGCCGGGCGAGGATCTTGTCCATAGCTTCGTAGCCGCCGTCGCGGGTGAACGCCGCCTCGGCGACGTCGTCCTCGGCCAGCTCGACACCGTTCTCCAGCAGCTCCGCGGCGAAGCCGTCGAGGCGGTCGACGACGGTGGTCAGGCTCCTCGGCCCGGCGAGTACGGCGAACCGCCGGTGCCCCAGGTCCAGCAGCGCTTTCGCCAGTTCGGCGCCGCCACCCCGGTTGTCGGGCTGGACGGAGTCCACTTTGAGCCCGCGGTGCCTGCTGACCGCGGCGACGTGCCCGCCGCCGCGCCGGTACGGCTCGAGTTCGGCGGCCATCGCCTTTTCCCACGCCTTGTCTTCGAACGCGGAGCCGATCAGCAGGATGGCCGACGCGCGCTGCGCACGCAGCGTCGAGACATACGCGACCTCCTTCGCCGGATCGCGGAACGTGCTCGCGAGCATCACGAGAAGATCGTTTTCACTCGCCACCCGCATGACCCCGCCGGCGATCGCCGCGAAATAGGGATCGCCGACGTCGTGGCAGATCACCCCGACGGTGGGCTGTGAGCCACCGGCCAATGCCTGAGCGTGAGCATTGGGCGTATAGGACAGGTCGGCGGCCGCGGCGATCACTCGTTCGCGGAGATCTCCCCGGACGGTGGCGGTGCCGTTGAGTACGCGGGAAGCGGTCGCGAGCGAGACGTCCGCGGTGCGCGCCACATCTTCCAGCGTCACGTGAGGGCGGGCCTTCATCGATCCTCCAAGCTGGCGTTTGGGGCATAGTGGCGGACATGCTCGGCCTTTACCCGGAAATCGAACCTTACGTCCAAGGGATGTTGCCTGTCGGTGACGGCAATGAGATCTATTGGGAGGAATGCGGCGATCCCGAGGGCAAACCGGTGATCTTCCTGCACGGTGGCCCCGGAGGTGGTTCGAGCCCGAGACATCGCAGACTGTTCGATCCGGAGCGGTACCGGATCGTCCTTTTCGACCAGCGCGGCTGCGGCCGCAGCACGCCGAACTGTGCCACCCCGGAAGCGGATCTTTCGGTCAACACGACGTGGCACCTGGTCGCCGACATCGAGCGGTTGCGCGAGCATCTCGACATCGAACACTGGATGGTCTTCGGCGGCTCGTGGGGGAGTGTGCTCGGGCTGACCTACGCGGAAACCCATCCCGCGCGGGTCACGGAACTCGTCCTCCGCGGGGTGGCCACGTTGCGGGTGAAGGAACTGCAGTGGCTTTTCGGCGGGGGAGCGGCGTTCCTCTTCCCCGAGGCCTGGTCGCGTTTCCTGGCCCCGGTGCCGTTTTCGCGCCGCCAGGACAACCTGATCGAGGTCTACCACGAACTGCTGAGCCACCCGGATCCCGCCGTGCACGGTCCCGCCGCGATCGCGTGGAGCCGCTGGGAGGGGGAAACGGTCAAACTGCGCCCGCGGGACGAAGTGATCGACGCGTTCAGCGATCCCACGTTCGCCCTCGCGATCGCGCGGATCGAGAACCACTACTTCCGGCACGGCGGCTGGCTGGCCGAGGACCAGCTGTTCCGGGACGCCGGGAAGCTCCGGGGCATCCCGTGCGTTCTGGTCCAGGGACGCTACGACGTGGTCACCCCGGCCATCACCGCGTGGGAGCTCAGCCAGGTGCTGGCAGGCGCCGAACTGGTGATGGTCGGCGACTCGGGTCACGCGTTCGACGAGCCCGGCACCCTGCACGAGTTGATCAGCGCGACCGACAGGTTCGCGTCAGACTGGCAGGGCGTGAGCACACACCGGCACGAGGAGAGGAACGCAGACATGCTTTTCGGTGACGAGCACGTCCGTCGCTACGAAGAGACCGACGGCGAGGTGGGCCACGACTGGGAGAAGGGCGCACCCTGCCTCATCCTCACCACCAAGGGCCGCAAGACCGGCGAGGACCGCAAGTTCCCGCTGATCTACCAGTTCGACGACGAGAACAACCCCGTCATCGTCGCCTCCAAGGGCGGCGCGCCGGAGGACCCGGGCTGGTACAAGAACCTGCAGGCGAACCCCGAGGTCCAGGCCCAGGTCAAGGCGGACAAGTTCACCGCGCGGGCCCGGACCATCTCGGGCGAGGAGCGCGCGAAGCTGTGGGAGAAGCTCGCCGCGGTCTGGCCGGACTACAACGAGTACGCGAAGAAGACCGACCGTGAGATCCCCGTGGTGGTCCTCGAACGCGTGTGATCCGCGCCGCGTTAACGCGGGGATCCAGCCGAACCGGACCGGGTTCGGCTACGAATTACGTCCATGGTGCCGATACCCCGTGAACGCTGGACCGCGCTGAGCCCCGTTTCGGGTGACTTGCTGACGTTCCGCCAGATGATCGCCTTCGGCCGGCGCTTCGCCCGCGCCGGCCGGGGGTTCTGGTTCAGCCTCGCGATCAACGTCGTGTGGCCGTTCCTGGTGCTGTTCACCCGGTTCCGGGTGCGCGGCGGCGAACACCTGCCCTCGACCGGCGGATTCCTGGTCGCGTCGAACCACCTCTCGTTCGCCGATCCCACGACCGTGACGGCGTACTGCCTCGCGCACGGCCGCGTCCCGCGTTATCTGGCGAAGGCGAGCCTGTGGGACGCGCCGGTGGTCGGCTCGGTGATGCGCTCGGGCAAGCACATCCCGGTCTACCGAGGGGCGGCCACCGCGTCGGACGCGTACCGCGACGCCGTCAGCGCCGTCCGTGAGGGTGAATGCGTCGTCATCTTCCCGGAGGCGACCTTCACTGATCACCCGGACGGGTGGCCCATGCGCGGCAAGACCGGCATCGCGCGGATCGCGCTGGAAACCGGCGTCCCGGTCGTCCCGCTGGCGAACTGGGGCACGCACCACCTGCTGCCGTCGGACGCCGTGCTCCCGCGTGCCTTCCCGCGCAAGACCGTGAACCTGATCGCGGGCCCGCCGGTGGACCTCTCGGACCTCATGACGCCCTCGCCGTCACGCGAGGTGCTGGAGGAGGCGACCGAGCGGATCATGGCCGCGGTGACCGAGCTGCTGATCGAGGTCCGCGGCTCCCGCCCCGAGTAGGCAGTCTCACCCTTCGGACAGTGCCGGTGAAGGGTAGGTTTCGAAGTATGAGCGCACACTATGACGTCGTTGTTCTGGGCGCCGGGGTCGGCGGTTACGTGGCGGCGATCCGGGCGTCGCAACTGGGGCTGAGCGCGGCGGTCGTGGAGGAGAAATACTGGGGCGGGGTGTGCCTCAACGTCGGCTGCATCCCGTCGAAGGCACTGCTGCGCAACGCCGAACTCGCGCACATCGTCACCAAAGAGGCCAAGTCGTTCGGGATCCAGGTCGAGGGTCAGGTCACCTTCGACTACCAGGCCGCCTACGACCGCAGCCGCAAGGTCGCGGACGGTCGCGTCAAGGGCGTGCACTTCCTGATGAAGAAGAACAAGATCACCGAATACGACGGGCACGGCACCTTCCTCGACGCGAACACCATCGAGGTCAACGGCGAGCGGATCACCTTCGACAACTGTGTGATCGCCACCGGCGCCACCGCGCGCCTGCTGCCCGGCACCACGCGCAGCGACCGCGTGGTCACCTACGAACAGCAGATCATGGAAAACGAACTTCCGGACAGCATCGTCATCGCCGGCGCGGGCGCGATCGGCGTCGAATTCGCCTACGTGCTGCACAACTACGGCGTGAAGGTGACCATCGTCGAATACCTCGACCGGATGGTCCCGCTCGAAGACGCCGAAGTCTCCGCCGAACTCGCGCGCCGCTACCGGAAACTCGGTATCGAGGTGCTCACCTCGACCAAGGTCGAGACGATCGACGACACCGGCGACCGCGTGCTGGTGACCGTGTCGAAGAACGGCGAGTCCCGCGTCCTGGAAGCGGACAAGGTGTTGCAGGCCATCGGTTTCCAGCCGCGGGTCGAGGGCTACGGCCTGGACAAGACCGGCGTGGAACTGACCGACCGCGGCGCGATCGCCATCGACTCGCGCGGCCGCACCAACGTCCCGCACCTCTTCGCCATCGGCGACGTCACCGCGAAACTGATGCTCGCGCACGCGTCGGAGTCCATGGGCGTCGTCGCCGCCGAGACCATCGCGGGCGCCGAGACCATGGAACTCGACTTCGTGATGATCCCGCGCGCCACCTACTGCCAGCCGCAGATCGCCAGCTTCGGCTGGACCGAAGAACAGGCCCGAGAAAAGGGCTTCGACGTCCAGGCGGCGAAGTTCCCCTTCAGCGCCAACGGAAAGGCGCACGGCCTCGGCGAGGCCGTCGGTTTCGTGAAGATCCTGAGCGATGCCACCCATGGCGAGCTTTTGGGCGCGCACCTGATCGGGCCTGAGGTGACCGAACTGCTGCCGGAGCTGACCTTGGCACAGCAGTGGGACCTGACGGTGCACGAAATCTCGCGGAACGTCCACGCTCACCCGACGCTGGGCGAGGCCGTCAAGGAAGCCATCCACGGCCTGGCGGGCCACATGATCAACATGTAAGCCCTCGTGAGTAGGGCATGCCGTCGTCGCTTCGGTCGGTCGCCCGTCATGACTGGGCCGATGAGGCGGCACCGTGTGGATTTTGACCCGTCTAACGCTACAAAATCCACACAGTCACGAGGTGCCTGCGTTGCGAAAGCCACTTTCGCAACGTGTAGGGCCGGCGCAAGGCAAGCCGCCGCAGCGGGTCGTGAGGGGTAAGTGACGTTAGAACGCGACTTACCACTCACGACCACCCCGACCCACGCCCGACCGCAGCCCGCCTGCCCGCGGCCAGGCCCCCCGGGACCGCAACCTGCCGACTCGCCCGCTCCCTAAGCCCGCAAGTAGTCGACTAAGTGCGGAAGGAAGGAGGCTAGAGCGTGTGCGTAGCGATCAGTTGGCCGATCGCCCGGATGTCCGAACCCCGGAACTCCAGCCGCACGTTCCCCAGCCCGCTGAACCACAGGTCCAGCTCGGCGTCCAGGTCGAACGTGCCCGCGGTCTCGATCGAGAACGCCTGGATCTTGTTGTAGGGCAACGAGGTGAAGTCCTTCTTCTTGCCGATCATGCCCTGGACGTTCACCGCGATCAGCCGCTTGTTCGTGAACACCACGAAGTCGCGCACCGCCTTGAACGACGAGACGATCTGTTCCCCGGGGATGATGATCGGCTGCACCGTCGGCGCGATGTCCTTCGGTTTGCACGGCGTGAGCTTGAAGACGGTGTCCTTGGAGAAGTCAATCATGCTTTCCAAGGTACTGACGAACGCGACATCAGGCCGCCGGACGAACAGCCGTAAGGCGCCGGGACCCCTCCCCAGCAGCGTCCCGCATACTTCCGGGGGACAGGAGGAGGCACGGATGAAGCGGCTCACGACGGCGCACGAAAGCCTGGCGCTCGGCGTGCCCCGGTCGGCCCCCGGCGCGGTGTTCGCGCTGACGCTCGCGGGCGGCGTGTCCGTCGACCCCGGCGAGGGTGGCGAGATCTCCTTCGGACGTAATCGGCCGCAGGTCGACGTCTGTGTGGGGGAGAACGACCTGCAGGTCAGCCGCAGGCACGGCCTGTTGAACTTCACCGGCGGGCAGTGGTGGGTCAGCAACACCGGCCAGCTGCCCATCCGCCTGCCGAACTCCCGTTGGCTGTCCCTCGGCGAGGAGCCGATCCCCCTGTCGGATGGTTACACGCCGTTGTTCGTCCGCGGCTCGGGCAGGCGGGAGCATCTGCTCGAGTTGTACGTCGCCGGTCCCGACGGCGGGCAGCCCGCCACCCGGCACGACGATGTCACCGTGCCGCCCCGCCGCTGGCGCCTCAGCGCGGACGAACGGCTGGTCCTGGTGGTGTTCGGCCAGCGCTATCTCCTGCACGACCTCAACCCGCAGCCGTTGTCCCGTCAGCAGACGGCCGAGGTGCTCGCCGAACTCCGCCCCGACGAGACGTGGACCAGCCGCCGGGTCGAGCATGTCGTCATCGACGTCCGGGCCCGCCTGTCCGCCGGCGGCGTTTACGGCCTGCGGCGCGAAGAGGTCGGCGAGCCGGTCGGCAACGCCTTGAACGACAACCTGTTGCGGGAGCTGGTGCTCTCCACCACCCTCGTCCCGCCGGATCTCGGCCTGCTCGACGCGCTCGGCTGAATGTCCATAGTGGACTACGGGCCCACGCCTTCCAACGCCGCCTTGGCGACGTCGCTGTCCTCGTCCGCCTTGGTGGCCACCTTCACCAGAGCCGCCGTGGCCTGATCCCGGCTTTCTTCGGCCTTCATCCGCCCCGCCGACGCCGCGTTCACGCCGAAGAAGGCGCCCACCACCGTGCCGATCACCGTTCCCGCCGCGGTGATCACCGGCGTGACGTCCGTCGTGTTCGGATACCGCATGACCGCCGCGACCGTGATGACCGCGAGCGCGCTCAGCCCCGCCAGCACCGTCAAGAATCCATAGTTCCTGGTCATGGCCCGCTCCCTTCAGGCTCCTTGTGGCCTTGCTTCGCCCGAACGCCGCCCTTCGTTACGGCAAAAGGCCGGACCGTTATCCGCCGATACCGAAACGTACGTCGTGGCTCTGCGCCGGCACCACGAATTCCAGCAACCGTGCCCCCTCTTCGGCGATCGAATCCTGATCTCGCAACGGTTCCCGCGATTCGATCGTCAGTGTCGCCCCTTTGATCGCCCAAATGGCCAGGAATTCACCGTCGACCAGCAGCGTGCCCCGGCGGCCGCCGTTACCCGGTGGCAGTGGCACGCGGCGACCGTCCGGGATCACCCGCGCGCGGTCGGCGTGGGAGAGCAGGACGTTGTCGTACTCGGGCAGGAACCGGGGTGGCGCCGGGGTTTCCGCGTCGGGCCGAGGCGCGTCCGGGAGGTCGAACAGTTCTTTTCCCGCGCCGTCGGTGAAGGTCCGCAGCCGCGGCCGGAGACGTTCGAAGACCTCCTTCAGCCTGGTCAGTCCCGACCAGACCTGCGCGTCGCGGACGGTCGCCGGGCCGAACGCCGCGAGATAGCGCAGCACCAGGTCGTCGAGGGGGATCCCTTCGGTGATCCGTGCGCCGACCCAGTCTTCGAGCAGTGAATACGCGGCCGGGCCGGTCTGTCCCCACAGGCCACGCGGTGTCACGTGCGCCAGCGGGAGAAGCCCGCCGACCGCGTAGCCGAGGGTGGCGGGATCGATGCCGGGCCAGCGGGCGGCCAGCGTGGCCCGGATTTCGACGCGGGTCCGGGGACCTTCGGCCAGCAGAGCCCGCCCCGCGTCGGCGATCTCGCCGAGGTCGAGCCCGGCGATCTCCCGAGAGTAGTGGCCGCGGAAACCGCGTTCGACCACCGGTTTGATGGTCGGCCACAGCGCGAGGCCGTCTTCGGCCGTCACGAGATGCACCGTTCCCCGCATCAGCGTCGACCGGACGACCTCGCGGGCGGCCAGCGGTTTCGCCAGATCGTCCGTTTGGAAGCCCCGCAGCCGCGACCAAAGGCCGACGTAGGAAGCGTCGGGCGCTTGCGCCTGGAGTCCGGCCAGCTGCTTGATCGCGCTGACGGCGGACAGCTCGGAGCGCTCCAGCAGGAGTTGCCGGGCCAGGGTCGCGCGGTTGAGCGCTCGCGGGTTCAAGATCTCCGTCGTCATCAGCGGTGCTCGTGAAAGAAGGCGCGGAGGTCTTCGGCGAGCAGGTCGGGGACCTCCATCGCCGGGAAATGGCCACCAGCGTCATGCTCGGTCCAGTGCTCCACCGGGCCGTCTTGGAGGCACCGGATCGTGGTGTCCCCGGCGAAGACGGCGATGCCGCGCGGCGGACCGGCGGGTGTTTCGCCGTCGCTGTCCCAGCCGCCCTGCGACATTTGCCGGTAGACCTGCATGCCTTCGTACACCGCGTGCGCCGACGACGCGCCCGAGCCGGTGAACCAGAACAGGCTCACCGACGCCAGCAGATGATCCAGGTCGACGGCGTCCTCCGGCAGCTTCTTGGCCGGGTCGGTCCATTCGGCGAACTTCTCCACGATCCACGCGAGCTGGCCGGTGGGGGAGTCGTTCAGCGAGTACGCCAGCGTCTGCGGCCTGGTCGACTGAAGGTGCAGGTAGCCGAACCCGTCGAGCTGCCGCTGGTTGAACTGTTCGGCCCGGTCACGGTCCTTGCCGGACAGCCCGTCGAGGTCCAGGGCGGGGCCGAGCGGCATGGCGGCGCCGGTGCCGGTCAGGTGCACGCCGGCCACGCGGTGCGGCGCGATCATCCCCAGGATGCCCGCGACCCCGGCACCCGCGTCGGTGCCGTGGACGCCGAAGCGTTCGTAGCCGAGGCGGTCCATCAAGGTGGTCCACGCCTGGGCGACGCGGAACAGGTTGCCCCAGCCGGGACCTCCTGACGTCGAGAAGCCGTAGCCGGGCAGGGACGGGATGACGAGGTGGAACTCGCCGCCCAGCGAGTCGATGAGCTCGCGGAATTCGAAGGGCGAACTCGGCCAGCCGTGCGTGAGGATCACCGGCAGCGCGTCCGGGGCGGCGGCGCGAACGTGCAGGAAGTGGATGGTCTGGCCGTCGATCTCGGTGGTGAACTGCGGGATCTCGTTCAGCGTCGCCTCCTGCGCCCGCCAGTCGAAGCCGTCGGCCCAGTACTCGGCCAGCCCCTTGAGATACGAGACGGGGACGCCCCGGCTCCAGTCGCCGGTGACCTCGCGCGGCCAGCGGGTGCGGTTCAGGCGGTCTTTGAGGTCGTCCAGGTCGGCCTGGTCGATGGCGATGCGGAAGGGCTTGATTTCGGTCATGGGGGCTACGTTAGGAACAATTGCGGAAAGGTTCGTTCCGCGATTGCGGACAAGGTGGAATCCATGGCGGAAACTTCGGCAAGACTGCTGCGGCTCCTGTCGCTGATGCAGGCGAGACGCGTTTGGACCGGCCCGGAACTGGCGGGCAGGCTCGACGTCACGACCAGGACCATCCGGAACGACGTCGAGCGGTTGCGCGGACTCGGCTATCCGGTCGACGCCACCCCGGGTGTCTCGGGTGGCTACACCCTGGGGGCGGGCGCGGCCATGCCGCCGCTGCTGCTCGACGACGAGGAGGCCGTCGCGGTGGCGGTGGGCTTGCGCACGGCCGCGGGCGGCACGATCGCGGGGATCGAGGAGACGTCGGTGCGCGCGCTGGCGAAGCTGGAACAGGTGCTGCCCTCGCGGCTGCGCCGCCGCGTCGAGGCGCTGAATTCCGCGACGCTGGCGGTGCGGGGCAGCGGCCCGACCGTCGAAGCCGAAGTGCTCACGGTCATCGCCAACGCCTGCCGTGACAGCGAGAAACTGCGGTTCGATTACGTGGGGCACAACGGATCCGAGACGCGGCGGCAGGTCGAGCCGCATCGCGTCGTGCACATGAGCCGCCGGTGGTACCTCGTCGGCTGGGACGTCGAGAGGCAGGATTGGCGCACTTTCCGCGCGGATCGGGTGCGGCCGCGTACCCCTAACGGACGACGCTTCGAGCAGCGCGAACCACCCGAAGGCGGCGTCGTCGCCTACCTGCAGCGAGGCGTGGGCTCGGCGCTGTGGCGGCACCACGTGACGATCCGGGTGCATGCCTCGGCCGCCGCGGTCGCGGCCAAGGTGCCGCCCGCCGTCGTGGTCGAAGCCGTCGACGAGCGGACCTGCCTGCTCAAGGCCGGTGCGGACACGCTGGACTACCTCGCGCTCTACCTCGGCCTGCTCGACACCGACTTCGACGTCGTCGACTCACCGGAATTCGCCGGCCACCTGCGCAAACTGATCGACCGGTTCAGCCGCGCGGTGGACGCTTGACGTCGAAGACCAGTTCCGGGCGCTCCCAGGTGATCTTCGGCGGGCTGGGCGGCACGACGCCGACCCGGCGCGCGCCCATCCGCTCGTAGAACCCGGTGGCGGGCGGGTGGGAGACGACGCGGATCTCGGTCATGCCGAGGTCCGCGGCCTGCCCGAGCAGATGCTCGACCAGCCACGCGCCGATCCCCGTGCCCTGTGCCGAATCGGCGACGAACAACAGGTCCAGCTCGGCCGGGTACTCGATCAGGCTGTAGAAGCCGATCACGTCCCGCTGAGCGTGGGCGACGAACGAGGGATGGGTGGCGAGGTAGTCCTCGGTGACCCGGTAGTCCTCGAGAATCGACGCGTACTCCCCCTGATAGGCGGCCGACTCGCGCAACAGCGCTGTCACCCGCCCGGCGTCGGAAGCGCTTGCCCTGGAGATGCGGTAGCTCGTCACTCTCGAAGCTTAGAACGTCACACCGACAGTTCTTGACCTCCAGTTAAGTGGAGATATCAGGCTGGGTTCCGTCAGCTGGGGAACGAACTGGAGGAACGAGATGAAAGCGGCCGCGTTCACGGAAGCGGGTGGCCCGGAAGTACTCCGGGTGCTGGAACTGGAGGAGCCGCACGCCGGGGCGGGAGAGGTCCGGGTGCGGGTGAAGGCGGCGGGGGTGCAGCCGTACGACGCGGCCGTGCGGGCGGGCTGGGAACCCGCGGGGCTCGAGCTGCGTTGGCCGCGTGTCCCGGGGAACGAGTTCGCCGGGGTCGTCGACGAGGTCGGTTCCGGGGTTACCGGCCTCGTCGCGGGGGCCGAGGTGCTCGGCTTCACCGTCGTCCAGGCTTACGCCGAGTACATCGTGGTGCCCGCGGAGAACGTCACGCCGAAGCCGCCGGAAATGCCGTGGGAGGTCGCGGGCGGCTTCACGGCGGGGACGCAGACGGCGTACCTGGCGCTGGACTCCCTGCGGATCGTCCGGGGCGAGACGCTGCTGATCCACGGGGCGGCGGGCTCGGTGGGCACCGCCGCCGTCCAGCTCGCCGTGCTGCGCGGCGCGCGCGTGATCGGGACGGCGAGCGAGGCGAACCAGGACTACGTCCGCTCCCTCGGCGCCGAACCGCTGGTCTACGGCGACGGCCTCGCCGACCGGGTGCGTGCCCTCGCGCCGTCCGGTGTCGACGCCGCGCTGGACGGGGCGGGCGGGGTCGCCTTCGACCTGTCGCTGGAGCTGGTCGGGAATCCGGACCGCGTGCTCACCCTGGTCGATCACGCCCGCGCGCCCGAGGCGGGGGCGCGCATGGTCACCGGCACGCGGTCGGCCGAGCGGCTGGGGATGCTGGCGTCGTTGTACGCCAAGGGGGAGCTGCGCTTCCTGGTGCGGCGGACGTACCCGTTCGCCGAGGCCGCGGCGGCGCATCGGGAGATCGAGACCGGGCACGGGCGCGGAAAGGTCGTGCTGACCTTCCCGTAGGTCTCGTGGCGTTTCCTGCTCCGGTCAGGGGCAGGAAACGCTGACGATCTTGACGGTCACTTTGGTCTTCGAGGACGGCGTCGAAAGTACAGAGCGGTGCATGGTCACGCTCGTTCCGATAAAGGTCAGTGTGTCGGTGATCGTACCGGACTTGTCCCCGGTGATTTCGTAGGTCATCGAGCACATTCCGTGGCTCAGCATGGCCTCCGGGGTGCCCTTGTAGGTTACGGCGGGTTCGACGACCCAGACGCATCCGGCGGAACCGAAACATTGTTTGGAATGGGTCTTCGGCTCCAGGGTGAAATCGTCGGGGGCGAGCGGCGGCAGGCTGGTCGTCGTCGGCGCCACGTATGCGGGCGAGGTCGCGCGCGTGGTGCTTTCGTAGGAGCCGTCCGCCAGCACCCAGCCGTTGACACCTTGGCATGGCGGTTTCAGATCCTTGCTCTTGCAAGGTGACGAGGTCGACTTCGACGCACTCGCGGGCTCGGCGCGTTCGTTGCCGAGCAGTACGAGAACCAAGGTCGTCGAGAGTGCGGCCACGGCGATGACGGCGCCGAGGATCCAAGGCCAGCGTCGGGGCTTTGCCGGGTATGCGGACGGTTCGGGTGGGATGTACATGGTGCTCTCCCGCTTGGTGGTGGAACTTGCGGGAAGAACTCGTCCGATCTGTGCGCGGTGTTACGCCGACGGATCCGGGCGCGTCAAGTGAGGTGTGCGCCCAATGTGGCATTGGGGACGGTGAGTGTCCCCAATGCCACATTGGGGGCATCTGAGGTCCCCTTCACCGCGGCCGACAAGACCCCTCACTAGAAACGACACTTGCCACTCACGAGGCGCTAGGAGGCCCGCAGCTTCCGGATCACCCCGCGCACCGCCAAAGGCGCCACGATCGCCACGAAGAGCACCAGCGCCGCCCAGCCTCCGAAGCCGCCGAACCCGCCGTCGTCGTAGGCCGCCGGTGAGGCCTCTCGCCAGTTCTTCGAGCCGCCGCCCGCCGATTCGTCGTCGGGGCCCGCCGTCGCGGTCGCGGTCTTGTCGCCACTGGCCGGACCCGCGCTGGGCCCGGCGGAAGCGCTGGGACCCGCCGCCCCCGGATCGACCTTGGGTTTCCCATCGGGGTTGATGATCCCGGCGGTCACCAGCGGGTCGGGCGGGCTGGCCGCGTCGGCGCCGAGGCTGCCGTGGAAGGTCGGGTTGCCGCAGTTGTCCGCGTTCAGCCGCTTCGCCGGTTGCCCGGTGAGCCGCGCGTTGGAGTTCATGATCTCCTGCGACAGGTTCGGCGGCAGCGGCGAGTAGCCGACCCGGGCCATGTTGACCTGGCCGTCGCAGGCGACGTGCTCCAGGAACGCGGTGATCGTGTCGGTCTTGCCCTGGTCGCCGTAGCCGCCGCGGCAGGTGTCGCGACCGTTGGTGCACGGCATCATGACGTACGAGTACGCCGAAATCGGATACGACTTCGGATCGGTGTTCGAGTAGACCCTGTCCAGTTTCTGGCTCAGGTCCGGCCGCAGTTCCGCGTGCTTCAACGCGGCCGCGATGTTCTCCGCGTACGGCTGCGTGTACTGGCCCGCGCCGTTCTGCACCCACGCCGCCGGCACCTTGTAGAGCTGGGCGTAGGCGAACTCGTCGTAGGCGATGGAGAAGGGGATGGTCGCCTTGCTGATGGCCTTGGCGATCTGGTCGGAGTCCGCGAGCAGCCGATACCACTCGGCGTCCGGACCCTGCCCGGGAAGCTGGATGGGGCGGACGCCCGCGGGCAGGTTCCCCATCCCGTTCCCGACGTTGCGCGAGACGAACCGGTTGTAGGCATCGGGTGCCGCGTTCGCGATGAAGTCGTAGAACAGCGCCGTCGTGCCCGATTGGCTGGTCCGGCCGACCAGGGTGATGGGCTGATCCGGCAACGCCTTCCCGCCGTTGGTCGCGGTGATGGCCGGATCGCTCCAGCGGGTGATGTCCCGGCTGAAGATCCGGCCGATCACCTCCCGGCTGAGGTGCAGGTAGTCGACGCGGTTCCCGGCCTGGTCGTTGACGTTGTACATCAGGGCGATCGCGCCGGCGACGTCCGGGACGTACTGGTAGCCGCGGGTCTGCGCGGACAAGCCACCGGCGCCCGCCGCGACGAGTGACGAGACTTCGGCCTCGGTCCCGGCGAAGTCGACCGTCCGGTCGCCGAACTGGTTGACCCCGGCGGGCGAGTTGTTGGCCGAGTAGTTGACCGGGATACCGCGCGACTTCGCGCCGTTCTGCCAGTCGTTCATCGCCGGGCCGACATAACTGGACCCGGAGCCGGTGACCGGGGTGAGCGCCGCCGCTCCGGGAGTGACAGCCAGCGACAGCAACACCGTGACCCCGCCCAGCGCGGCCAGCCGGCGGATCATCCGAATCGCCCGTTCACGTAGTCGTGGGTGCGTTCGTCCGACGGCGCGTTGAAGATGGTGTCCGTCGGGCCGTGTTCGATCACCCGGCCGGGCTCGTTCTCGGCCGCGAGGAAGAACGCGCAGTGGTCCGAAACCCGTTGGGCCTGCTGCATGTTGTGCGTGACGATGACGACCGTCACCTCGTGCCCGATCTCGGCGATCGTCTGCTCGATCCGCCGGGTCGACGTCGGGTCGAGCGCGGAACAGGGCTCGTCCATCAGCAGCACGTTCGGCTGCACGGCGAGCGACCGCGCGATGCAGAGCCGCTGCTGCTGCCCGCCGGACAGCGCGCCGCCGGGGGAGCTCAGCCTGTCGCGGACCTCGCGCCACAGCCCGGCCCGCTCCAGGCTCTGTTCGACGAGCGCGTCCTTGTCTCCGCATTTGACGCCGGCGAGTTTCAACCCGGCCAGCACGTTGTCGCGGATGGACATCGCCGGGAACGGGTTCGGCTTCTGGAACACCATGCCGATGCGCAGCCGGACCTGCTGCGGACGCGTCCCGTCGGCGTAGATGTCCTTGCCGTCCAACAGGACCTCGCCGGTCAGCGACGCCGACGGCACCAGTTCGTGCATGCGGTTGAGGATCCGCAGGAAGGTCGACTTGCCGCAGCCGGACGGGCCGATGAGCGCGGTGACCTCCTTGGCGGGCATCCGCAGCGAAACCCCTTCGAGTACCAGGCGGTCACCGAACCAGGCGCCGATCTCACGGGATTCGAGGTCCGCCGCGCCGGGCGGCGGGCCACCGGTCAGCTCGACCAGCGGGCGCGCCGGACTGTCCACGTAGGACACTTCAGTGTCGGTCACCGGTTCTCCTGTGTCTTCACGGTGGTTCTCTTGGCCTTCCGCTTCGACCGGTCGCGGCCCACCACACGGGCGATCGCGAACAGGGCGAAGATGAGCAGGATCAGCACGAGCGCGCCGACGTAACCGCGTTGCTGGACGTTCTCCAGCGGCTGTTTGATGAACCGGTAGATGAACAGCGGGATGCTCTCCTGCGGATCGGAGAACGGGTTGGCGTT
Source organism: Amycolatopsis sp. NPDC102522 (assembly GCF_055584485.1). NCBI lineage: Bacteria > Bacillati > Actinomycetota > Actinomycetes > Pseudonocardiales > Pseudonocardiaceae > Amycolatopsis > Amycolatopsis sp. NPDC102522. Next base: position 158,887 of record NZ_JBVJLY010000016.1, read on the forward strand.
CATCCCGAGCGCGCCGAACGACGTGAACAGCAGCGGCGCGGTCTCGCCCGCCACCCGGGCGATGCCGAGGATCACGGCGGTCGTCACCCCGGTCCGCGCCGTCGGCAGCACCACGGACCACACCGTGCGGGCCCGGCTCGCGCCGAGCGCCAGCGACGCCTCGCGCAGGCCGTCCGGGACGAGGCGGAGCACCACGTCCACGGTCCGCGTCACGGTCGGCAGCATGACCATGGTCAAGGCCAGCGTGGCCATCATCCCGTTGTAGCTGAACAAACCCACACCGGCTTGGATGCCGGGGATGATCAGTGCCGCGTAGACGAACAGACCGGCCACAATGGACGGAAGCCCGCTCATCGCGTCGACCATGATCCGCACCGGACGCCGGAACCGGGAGCGCGTCTCGTTCAGGAACACCGCGGTGAGCACGCCCAGCGGGACGACGAGGACCAGGGTCAACGCCGTCTGTTCGAGGGTGCCGACGATCGCGTGCAGCCCTCCGGTGGCGGTGACCGGATCGGTCGGCGCGACCGTGGACATGTCATGCGTGAAGAACTCCAGACGCAGGTACGGCGCGCCTTCGGCGACGATGTAGATCAGCAGCGACAGCAGCGGGGCGAGCAGGACGAGCGCCCCGGTGACGACGACGGTGGAAACGAGCCGGTCCGACGCCGCGAGCCTGCCCAGCCTGTCGCGGGTGACCAGGTAGAGCATCGTCAGGTAGAGCAGGTACGCGACGATCAGGTCGGCCAGCCGGCCAGGGGAGTCCAGCAGCAAGTGCATGACGAACCAGGTGAGCAGCGTGGCCGACACCGCGCAGCCGAGCGCCGCGAGCCGATCCTGCCTGGTGGTCTCCGAAGGACGCCGTCTGACGAGCTTGCGCGGGGCGGGCGCGACAGGGGGAGTCAGGATCGTGGTCACGCGTCCACCCCCGCGCCCGAACGGCTCTTGGAGATGATCACCGACGCGGTGAAGTTCGTCGCCAGCGTGAACACGAACAGCACCAGGCCCGCCGCCATCAGCCCGGACAGCGCGAGCCCGGACGCGCCGGAGTTGTTGGCGATGAACCCGGAGATCGTCGCGCCGCCGAACTGGAGGACGTGTTGCGTGATCTCCGGAACCTGTGGCAGCAGCAGGGAAACGGCGATCGTCTCGCCGAGCGCTCGGCCGAGGCCGAGCATCGAGCCGCCGATGATCCCGCCCCGGCCGAACGGCAGCATGACGGTTTTGACCATGCCCCAGCGGGTGCTGCCCAGCGCGAGCGCCGCCTCCTTCTCACCGGCCGGCGTCTGCGCGAACACCTCCCGGATCACCGACGTCGTGATGGGGAGGACCATGAGCGAGACCACCAGGCCCGCGATGAACATCGACTGGATGTACAGCGCGTTCTCCTTGGCCGAGAACGGCGGGAACCAGCCGAGGTTTTCGGTCAGCCACAACGAGATCGGCACGATCTGCGGGCCGAGGAAGGCGAACCCCCACAGGCCGTAGAGCAGGCTCGGGATCGCGGCGAGCAGGTCGACCAGCCCGGTCAGGAAGCCGCGGATCCGCCCGCTGGAGTACTCGGTGATGAACAGCGCGGCCAGGATGCTCAGCGGGACCGCGATCAGGACCGCGATCAGCGCGACCACGATCGTCCCGAAGAGCAGGCCGAGTACACCGAGCACACCCGAGGCCGGATCGAACCGGATGGTGGTGAAGAACCCGAAACCGCTCGTGTCGAACGCCGGCCCCGACCGGTAGACGAGGAAGAAGCCGATGACCACGAGGATCGCCAGCATGGTCAGCCCGGCGCCGGTGGTGACCCGGCGGAACGCGCGGTCGGCCCGCGACAGGACTTCGGTGATCGCCCGCCGCACCGGGGTTCCGGGTGGGGCCGGGTCTGGCCGGGGTGGCGCGATGGTCACGAGCGGCCTTCCTTCGTGTTGGCAGGTAAAGGAGTTCAGGGCACACCACGTCGCCCCTCGATGCGGCCAGTATGTGGTGCCCGCGACGGGGAAAGGTGTCCACGCGGAGAACGCCCGACGGGGCGTTTGTGAATCAGTGCGGGCATACGGTCCCGGCCCGTTGACCCCGAACGGGTGATTCGGGGACGTTGGGTCCCGTGAAATCTGGGGAGTCGTCCGTGTTCCTGGTCCGCGCAAGACGAGTCGGGTTCGTGCTGATCTGCGGGCTCCTGGCGGTCGCGGGGGTGTCCGTTCCCGCCGCTCGGGCGCAGCCGCCCGCCGATCCGGTGTACCGGCTCAAGACCGAACCCGCCGATCTTTCGGCGGTCCAGAACGGCGACCCGCTGCGGATCACGCTTTCGGGCTTGCCCAAGGGGGCGAGGGCGAAACTCGTCATCTGCCCGAAAGACGTGCCGGACAATTTGATGAAGAAGGTCTACGTCCCGCCGTGGCCGAAGGACAGCACGCTGCTGACCAGGGTGACCTCGTACTGCCAAGACGAGTTCGGCGACGAATTCGCCGGGAAGAACGCGGGAATGCAGTCGATGGAACGGGTGCGGAGCAGCACGACCGGTGACATCGTCTTCGACACGACGATCCCGCGCGGAACCTTGCGGCCGCATCCGGTGGCCTGGGATCCGCTCTACACCACTTATGAAAAAGCGGTGAATCCCGGGGACAAATTCCCCAAGGTCCCGTGGGCGGACAATCCCGTGGTCGTCGATCCGGTGACCGGCGCGAAAAGCAGAAGGCAGTTCTCCTTCACCTGCGACGAGAACAATCCGTGCAGCGTCACGATCCAGATCACCGCGCAGGACACCGCGGGCAAGACGGTGACCTGGGTCGACGACTCGATCAAGTTCACCCCGTACCTGCCGGGCATCGGGGTCAAGGGCTGCAAGGGGATCGGCCGGAACACCCTCGACGCCAGCATGCCGGAACGGCTCGGCCGGGCCGCGGTCGCCTGGAACCAGGCGCTGTGCGCCCCCACGAAGGCCGACCAGCCCACCAACATCGTGAGCGAGACCGAGGACACCGGGCTGACCGCGTTCGACAAGGGCGCCTCCGATCTCATGATCACCGGCAGCGGGAACGCGCTGGCCGCGCAGACCGTCCGGTCCAGGGAGTACGTCCCCGTCGGGGTCAACGCGACCGTGATCGCCGCTGTCGGCTGGTCCCCGACCGACGTCAACGACGAAGGCAACCCCCTCGGCTCGAAGCTCGCAGGCACGATGTCGTTCACCACCGCCGAGCTGGCGAACATGTTCACCAAGGGCGGGCAGAACCCCGACGCAGCCGGCCGGGGCGGCATCTTCAAGAACGGTTCGCCCCTGGTCGAGCGCAATCCCGCGCTCTCGGCCATCAAGGACGGCCAGCCCGCCGGGGTGATCGCGGTGAACCGCCGGGCCGGGTACGGGGGAAACCCCGACTTCTTCGGCGTGACCGGGGAAACGGGACCGGGGACGATCCCGCTCGCCCTGAGCAAGGTGCTCGCCGCGACCGCGCCGAAGGAGTGGGTCTTCCCGGCGCTCGGCAAGGAGTACTTCGGTGCCCTGGACGGGAAGACCCCCGGGGTGATCTCGGATCTGAGCGTGCTCGACCCCGGCAGTTCGCAGGTGCACAACGTCGACGCGAAGACCGGCCAGCTGTCGGTGCGCAAGACCGTGGACAACGCCGTGGCGGGCCGGGGCGGTGATTGCGCCGGGGGCTGCCTGAACTGGGTTATCACCGATCTCGCGACGGCGACGGTCAACCGCTGGACGCCGGTGGCGCTCCCGGACGGCAAGGGCGCTTTCGTCGCGCCGACCGAGCAGAGCCTGCAGGCGGCGGCCGATGCGATGAAGATCGGCCCCGACGGAACGGCCGAGACCGGCACCGTGGCCAAGGACGGCGCGTACCCGCTCACCTTCGTCGAGTACATGGCCGTCCCGGTCAACCCGCTGATCGACGCGACCTGCAAGCCGATGAAGGAGAAGCAGGATCAGCTGAAGGCGTTCGCCGGTCTCGCGGCGGGCTACGGACAGACGCTGCTTCCGCCCGGCATGGCCCGGTTGAGCCCCGCCCTGGCCGCCACGGCCGCCGAGCGGATCGCCAAGATCGGCACCGGCACCCCCGAAAAGGCTTGCGAGGAAAAGGAAGCGGCGAAGAACCCGCCCCCGCCGGGAGCGAACGGTGTCACGCCCGCTTCCAACCCGTCGCCGGGTGGACCTTCCGGAGGACAGGGTTCGCCGGCATCGGCTCCGGTGGCGGCCGCCACCGGAGCCGTTCCCGCGGTCGCCCCGACCCCGGAAAGCGTGCGGGCGGCGAAGAACCTCGCCGAGTCCATCGACATCCCGAAGTTCGCAGGCGCCGGTGCTCTCGGCGCCCTGATTCCCTTGGTGGCGTTGGTGATCCTGGCGACCCTGCCGTCCGCGACGGCGTATGTCGCGGCCGGGCGGCCGGTGCCCGCGTGGTTGACCAGGGCGCTGGCGGTGCTGATCGGTCTGCTGCGCCGTAGGGCGTCGGGTGGCGTGGCGTGAGCGTCGAGGTCGAAGAAAGGCAGTTCCTGCGGTTCGGCCCCGGCTGGATCGGCGCGGTCGTGTTCGCCTGGCTGGTCACCACCCTGGTGGCGCTGGCGCTGGTCGTCTACGCGCTGGGCCCGATGCTGCAGTCGGGTGACCAGCGGAAGGCGCTGACCGAGATCCGGGGTGAGATCGGGGTGGCGCTGGGCGCGAGCCAGAGCCTGTTCGGGGCCGCGCCGCCGGGCAAACCGGTCGAGTTCGGCAAGCCCGTGGCCGTCCTGGAGATCCCCGCCCTCAAGGTGCGGCAGGTCGTCGTCGAGGGCGCGTCGAGCAGTGAGACCGCGTCCGGCCCCGGTCACGTGCCGGGAACCGCGGGGCTCGGCCAGCCGGGCAACGCCGTGATCGCCGGCCGCAACGCCGGGTATGGCGGCCCGTTCGGTTCGCTCGACGCCCTGCGGCCGGGTGACGAGATCGTCGTGGCGACGACGCAGGGCAAGTCCGTCTATCGGGTGACGGAGACGGCGACCAGGCCGCTGGACGAGGGGGCCGACTACGGCAAGACCCAGAACGACCGGCTGACCCTGGTGACGTCGGCGTCCTGGTGGCCGCTGGCCTCGGAGGAGGCGACGGTGGTGACCGCGGTCCTGGAAGGGAGACCGTTCCGGCCCGCTCCGCAGAACGGCCGGGCGGACGCGCAGGACGGCCGGACCGGCGACGGCGCCGCGTGGGCCGGGCTGGTGCTGGCCTTCGGTGGTTTCGTGGCGGCGGCGGCCGGGGCGACATTCCTTTATCGCCGGTGGCGTCCGGTTTCGACCTACGTCATCACCGGGCCGGTGCTGCTCACGATGGGTGCGCTCGCGGCCTTGGCGCTTTGGCGATTGTTCCCGGCCTGGGCGTAATCCAGGATTTCGGTCTTTTCGGACTGAAATCCGTCTCACGTTGTGGATCTTCGCCCGTTCCAGACTTTGGTGGGTGGACTCGTCACCGATAGCTCTTTAGATTCTCCCCATTACACCCAGTCAGGGGTAATTCATTCGGGCAACCGAAGGAATTCTTGTGACGGGGCGTCACGCCGTCAGCGCGCTTTAGCCGGAGTGCGCTGTGTTGCTGCAAAACAGGGAGAGTTCGATGAGCAGATTCAGCCGGGTGGTCACATGCTCGGTTCCGGTCGCGGTCGGTGCTTTGCTGCTGTCGACCGCGGTTTCCGGTGCCCAGCCGTCGGAGGAGGCACGCACGCAGGCCGGGATCACCGCCCTGCAGAGCATCAAGAAGAGCCTCACCCCGGCTGAGCGCAAGCAGTCGAGTCAGCTCGTCGTCGAAAAGCGCCTGCGCGCGGACAAGGGCCTCGCGGGCAAGCTGCCCGAATATCGGACCGGGGTGGGCGTCAGCGACGCCGGCACCGTCGCTGTCGACATCAAGGGCGCCGGACAGTCGCTGGTGGACGCCGTCAAGGCGGCGGGCGGCAGCGTTCGTTACGCCTCTCCCGCCGGCGCGATCCGCGCCGACCTGCCCCTCGACGCCGTCGACGCGATCGCCGGACGCGGCGACGTCGCCGAGGTCAAGGCCGCTTCCCAGGCGATGACGTGGAACGAGTCGGCGCCGCAGGACCGGCGCCAGGCCGCTGTCAAGCAGACCGCCGCCGCGCTGCAGGTCGCCGAGGGCGACAAGGCCCACGGCAACGACACCGCCCGCACCAAGTACGGCGTCACCGGCGCCGGGCAGAAGGTCTGCGTGCTCTCGGACGGCGTCAAGTCGCTCCAGGCGTCCCAGACCTCCGGTGAACTCCCCGCCGTCGACGTCCTCCCCGGTCAGGCGGGCAGCGGTGACGAGGGCACCGCGATGCTGGAGATCATCCACGACATGGCGCCCGGCGCCACGCTCGGTTTCGCGACCGCCTTCACCAGCGAGCAGAGCTTCGCCGACAACATCCGCGCGCTGCGCACCACCGGCAAGTGCACGATCATCGTCGACGACGTGTCCTACTTCGACGAGTCGCCGTTCCAGGACGGCCCGGTCGCGCAGGCCGTCAACGACGTGACCGCGGCGGGCACGCTCTACTTCTCCTCCGCGGGGAACTCGGGCAACCTGACCGACGGCACCAGCGGTTACTACGAGGGTGACTTCCGCGGCTCCACCAGCAAGATCTCCGGGATCACCGGCACGCCGCACGACTTCGACCCGAGCGGCACCACCCAGCTGTACAACGCGCTCTCGCCGAACTCGGTCGGCCGCTACGTCACCCTGTTCTGGTCCGACCCGTGGGGCAAGGCCACCAGCGACTACGACCTGTTCGTCCTGAACTCGTCCGGTTCGGTCGTCGCCTCCAGTGAGAACGCGCAGAACGGCACCCAGAACCCGTACGAGATCGCCCAGGTCCCGGCCAGCGGCTCGGGCTTCAAGGTCGCCGCGGTCAAGTACAGCGGCTCCGACCGGTTCATCGCGCTCAACGTGATCCGCGGCCGCTTCGTCCCCTCCGGCTCGCTGAAAGCCTTCAGCACCAACGGTGTCACCTCCGGCCACTCGGCCGCCGTCAACGCCTTCAGTGTCGCGGCAGCCCCGGCTTCCGGTGCCTTCGGCCGCGCGCTCGAGACCGGTGACCCGGCGAACCCGGCCGGTCCGTTCCCCGGCCTGTTCTCCGCCACCAGCAAGTGGGAGCGGTTCACTTCGGACGGTCGCCGTCACCAGTTCTACAACCCGGACGGTTCGGTGATCACCCCCGGCAACGTGTCCTCGACCGGCGGTGCCACGCGGAACAAGCCGGACATCACCGCGGCCGACGGCGTCGCGACCTCGGTGACCGGCTTCCAGCCGTTCTTCGGGACCTCGGCCGCCGCGCCGAGTGCCGCCGCGATCGCCGCGCTGCTGCTGCAGGGCAAGCCGACCGCGACCCAGGCGGAGATCCGCGACGCGCTGGTGTCGACCGCGATCGACCTCGGCGCCCCGGGCTACGACCCGGTCACCGGGGCCGGCGTGATCATGACCGACCCGGCGCTCGCCGCGCTGGGCGTCGCCCCCAAGAAGTAGTTCTCCACCAAGGAAAACGGCCCGGTGCACGCGCACCGGGCCGTTTTCTGTCAGCTCAGGGCTTCAGGACTTGACGCAGGACAGGCCGTTCGGGCCCGACACGGTCAGGAAGCCGTACTGCCGGATCTTGGCGGCGAGTTGACCACCGCACAGCGGGCTGGCGGTCGAGGCCGAGTCGCCGGCGTCGAAGCCGACGGCGCGCTTGGCCTGGTCGTAGCTGGGGGTGCGGGAGTCGACGACGTTGTAGACGCTGCGCGAGCCCAGGAACGCCGTGGTGAACGCCGGGGTGTAGCTGCCGGCGGAACCGGAGACCGGGGAGCCGTTGAAGCCGGCGCCGGTCAGCGGGTTGACGGTGAAGCCCGCGCGCTTGTCGGCGGTCACCGCGTTGCCCTGCGCGATCCACTGCGCGATGGAGAACGGCGCGATGGCCTTGGCGCGGTCGGCGGCCGGGATCGAGTTGCCGTCGTGCTCCTGGAACCGCTTGATGGTGACCGGCTTGGTGGTCGGGTCGAAGCCGAGGACGGTGCCGGTGAAGAAGCTCAGCGTGCCGGAACCGGTCTGCGGCAGGTAGACCGCGATGGGGGAGTTGGCGCCGCCGACCTGGTTCCAGTTGGTGATGGAACCGTCGTAGATGCCGCGAAGCTGCGCCAGCGTCAGGGAAAGGCCCGCGCCCGAACCGGTGGCCGAGGAGGCCCAGGTGACACCGTCGGTGGCGAAGGCGAAGAACTCGAAGGTGGCGGGGTCGGACGAGCCGCGCGTCGAGGACGACCGCGCGATGTCGATCTTGCCGTCGCCCGCTTCGGCCGAGGCCTTCAGCGCGGCCTTGCCCTGCGACGAACCGTTCGGGGCCGGGTTGCCCGTGCTGTAGACGACCGCGTCGGCGAACGGGTCGGCCGGGACGGTGAACGTCTGGGTGCCGGACAGCAGCGGCGGCACGTTGACGTAGTTGTCGGGGTCGGTGTTCCAGGCGCCGGTGTTCGCGGCGGCCAGGATCGCGCCGGTGATGTCGGCGGTGGTGTCGGAGCCCGCCGCGGCGATGACCTCTTCGAGGCCGTTGGCCGGGGCGACAGCCGAAGCGGTGCCGGTCAGGGTGAGGCAGGCACACGCGGCGATCGCGGTGGCGCCGAGAAACCGAGTGGTACGAGCACGCATCTTGTTTGCACTCTTTCTCTAGTCCCCAAGTCGTCACGGGATTCCGTGACTTGCCGCAATCCTCGCTCCGCAACACTGTCCGGCGGCGGTGCTTCGCGTTCCCGCCCGACGTCATGGTGGTTAATCTCCGGGGAACGCACTTTCCGTGATCAGTCGTCACGGAGAACGATTCGGTGAATGTCCGCCGGAATCGCGACGGTATTTCCGGCGCCAATCCGCGATGGTCTCGATCCCTTCGCCGACGGCCGCTTCGGTGGTGGCGGAGCGGAACCGGTCCAGTCCACGCTGTGCCTCGATACGCCGTCCGTAGGCATGGGTGGCGATCGCGACTATCCGGTCGCCGGTATGCAGCCGCCAGCGCCAGCGGCCGCCGCTGAGATGACTGAAATCGCTGGTCAGCTCGGCGATGTTCGTGCTGAGCCAAGCGATCGCGACAAGGCATTCCTCGGCCCGCGGATAGTCGGCGGGGGCCGAACCCAGCGACACGTTGTTGCCGCCGAGCAACCGCCATCGGATGGTCTGGTCACCGGTCTGGACCAGCTGGAAGCGTGGATTCTTCTTCACCGTTCCGCGCTCCGGCGACGAAGTGAACGGTGTGAATTCCCCCTGGGCACATCCGGTGAATCGCCTCGATGTGGTGAAGGGGTTACCGGTTTTCGTGAAGGCGCGACGGCCGCCGGGTGAACGTTTTCCGCCGAAGGGAGCGCGCTAGCCTGAACGGACGCGGGTAATCGGAAAACAATCACCGAGCCGGATCGGTCCGGCACGGTCTGCGAGGAGGATCGATGGGCAACGGCAAGACCGCGGTCGTCACCGGGGCGGGCTCCGGGCTCGGCAGGGAGATCTCCCGCGCGTTACTCGGCGCGGGCTACCGGGTCGCGCTCGCCGGCCGCCGCGCGGACGCGCTGGCCGAGACCGCCGACGGGGATCCGAAAGCGCTTCCCGTGCCCGCCGACGTCGCCGATCCCGATTCCGTCGCCGCGCTGTTCGAGACGGTGCGCGCGGAGTGGGGGCGGCTGGACCTCCTGGTGAACAACGCGGGCGTATCGGTGGGCGGGACCGTCGACGAACTGTCCTTCGCGGACTGGAAACGCGCCGTCGACACCAACCTGACCGGGATGTTCCTGTGCGCGCAGCAGGCCGTGCGGCTGATGAAGGCGCAGGACCCGCGCGGCGGCCGGATCGTCAACAACGGCTCGATCTCCGCGCACGCCCCGCGCCCCGCGTCCGTCGCCTACACCGCGACGAAACACGCGGTCACCGGGCTGACGAAGTCGATCTCCCTCGACGGCCGGGCCTGGAACGTCGCATGTGGACAGATCGACATCGGCAACGCCGCCACCGAGATGACGCTGAAGATGGCCGACGGGATCCCGCAGGCCGACGGCGGCGTCAAGGCCGAGCCGACCTTCGACGCCCGGCACGTCGCGGACGCCGTGCTGTACATGGCAGGGCTGCCGCTCGACGCGAACGTCCAGTTCCTGACCATCACGGCGACCACGATGCCGTACGTCGGCCGGGGCTAGCGCTGGGTGCCGCGACTTCCGAGCTCACGGGATCACCTTCGCCTTCCGGAACTCGTCGAACAGTCGGAAGAACATCGCCGACGTCTCGGCGTACTCGTGGAATCCGGCCCGCCGGGCCTTCGAGCCGTCCGCGAACATGTCGTAGTCCCAGCTGAACACGAAGTCGGCGAAGCCCCACGACGACGAGACCGCGCTGTAAGGCACCTCCAGCCCGTACTTGGCCGAGACGGAATTCCACAGTTCTTCCTTGTCCGCCATGACGACGTCCAGCGACATCGGCAGCGGCGGCGCCACCTCCAGGTCGAAGTACGCGGCGATCTTCGGCCAGAGTTCGCTCCACCGGAACAGGTCGCCGTTCGCGATGTTGTACGCCTCGTTCTCCGAGCCGGTCGCCCAGGTCGTCGCCTTCGCCAGCAGTCCGGCGTCGGTCATCTCCAGGAGGCTGTCGTACGCGCCGGGCTTGCCGGGGAAACGCAGCGGCAGGCCGAGTTCCTTCGAGATCGAGGCGTAGACGGCGATGGCCAGCGCGAGGTTCATCGGGTTGCCCAGCGCGGTCCCGCCGACCACCGACGGCCGGATCGCCGACCAGGTCCAGGTCTTCCCGGCCTGCCGTCGCTCCAGGAACCGCTGCTGGTCCACATTGAACTCGGGCGGCATGTGCCCGGCGTCGTCCTCGCGCGCCGGGGTCTTGAACGGGCCGAGGTGGGCGCCGTAGACCTTGTAACCCTGCATGAGGCTCACGTGGCGTAGACCGGGCGCGGCCGGCTCGATCGCATCGACCAGGTTGGTCAGCATCGCCAGGTTCGGCGGGACCAGTTCGGCCCAGGTCGGCTTGTCGACATAAGCCGCGTAGAACACGTGTGTGACGTCGTCCAGGCCGCCGAGCTTCGCGCGGGTGTCGTCCGCGTCGAGCAGGTCGACGGCGATCTGCCCGGGGCCGCCGCGCCGCGACAGGCCGACGACCCGCCAGCCGGGCTGGGTTTCCAGGTACTCGATCAGATTCTTGCCGATGACCCCGTTGGCCCCGGCGACCAGGGCGACCTTGCGTTCTTCGTTCATGTCACCGAGCCTGGACCCGTCGAAGCGATAAGTCCAAGGCATAGATATCACCGCTCCGATAAACTCTCTTCATGACCAGCTTGCGGCAGCTCGAATACCTGGTGACCGTCGTCGATACCGGCTCCTTCACCCGGGCCGCGGAGATGCTGCACGTGACGCAGCCCGCGCTGTCGCATCAGATGCGCGCGCTGGAGAAGGGGGTCGGCGGCCCGCTGCTGGAACGCCTCCCGCGCAGCGTCCGGCTCACGCCGATGGGCCGCGCCATGCTCCCGCACGCCCGCGCCACCCTCGCCGACGCCGAACGCGCGCGGTGCGCGGCCCGGCAGGCATCCGGGCTGGAGGCCGGGGAACTGCAGATCGCCACGGTCTACTCGGTCGGCATCGGCGTCCTGCCCGCGGCGCTGCGGGTGTGGCGCCGGGAGCGGCCGGACGTCGACGTCCGCCTGGTCGAGTTCCGGCACGCGGACGAACTCCGCGAGGCCATGGCGGCGGGGGAGGCCGACGTCGCGGTCGGCCCGGTCCCGCCGGGCTGGGACGGGCCGGTGCGCGAGCTCGGCACCGAGGAGTTTGTGGTTGTCCTGCCGATCGACGGGCCGCGCGAGGACGACGGCACCGGCGTCGTCGACCTAGCGACCCTCGCCGACTGCGCTTGGGTGCACTACGCGCCGGGCAACGGCCTGGCGGACCTCGTCGACCAGGCCTGCGCCGCGGCCGGATTCCAGCCGAGGGCGGCGGTCCGGACCGAGCAGACAGCGGCGGCCCCGGTGCTCGCGGCGGCGGGTCTCGGCCCCGCGTTGGTCCCGGCCAACGTGCTGCCCGAAGGCTTCCACGGCCGTGTCCTGCGGCCCGAACCCGCGATCCGGCGCACGCTGGCCGCCTACTGCCGCAGCACGCCGGACCCGTTGACCTCGGCTTTCATCGACGTCGTGGCGGGGGAGTGCACGCTCGGGTCAGCGCACGGAAACCGCTGACAGGTCCACGCTCCCGAACGTCGTCGCCGTCACGTCGCCGACCCGCTCGGCCCAGACGGCGTGCCCGTGCCCGGACCACAGCGGCGCGACGGGGAGATCCCGCAGCAGCTGGTTCTCCACCAGACGGTAGACCTCGCCGCTGTCGGAGGCTTCGGTCTCCTCGGCCGATTTCAGCAGGTCGGCGAACCCGTCGCTCTGATACCCGGTCAGCTCGACGATCTTCGCCAGCACTTCCTGCGGGCTCGCCGTCACCAGGGCCAGGTCGATCGGGAAAGGCCCTTCGCCGGGCTCCGCGGCGACCTGAACGCCGACGGCGGCGCTCACCTGCCCGGCCAGCGGACGCAGCCAGTTCACCTGCGACTGTCCGAAGCGGACAGGGGTGGTGGCCGGGAACTCCGCCTGGGTCAGCAGGGACTTCCCCGCTCCGGCGTCGAACGTGCAGGGACGGCAGGTGCTGCTGCGCTCGCCGGGCGCGACGGCGGGTGGCAGCAGCGACTTCGCCGGGTCCGCCTGCTTGCCGAGGACGCCGGCCTCCATGGCGCCGCGATCGATGCCGAGCGCGAATCCGTGCCGGACGGTGGCGTCGGAGAAATGCCGCGCTGTCAGGGGAAAGCCGAGGTAGGAGACGCTCGGCAGCGCCCACATCACGTGCCGCTGCGCGAAATCGGTGTGCATGGCCTCGTGCCGGTCGCCGGGGACCACGGTGGACAGATCGAGCTTCCCGGATTTGACACCGTCGTACAGCGGCGCCGCGTCACCGATGCTCAGTTCGATCACGCGCGCCTTTCCGGGGGCTTCCGCGACCCGGACCAGCTTGGCACCCGTCGCCTGCCAGCCGCCTTCCATGCGGAACGGTCCGTTGCCGACAGGCTGGGAGAAGAACCGGACCCAGTCGCGGGACGCCAGCGCGGACGCGGGCAGTGGAACCAGGGCGGGGGAGGAGAGCAGCGCCGGGATCTGCCCGGACGGCCGGTCGAGGACGAGCCGCACGGTCAGCGGGTCCGGCGCGGTGATCTCCTTGGCCCGCACCAGACTCTTCAGCACCCGGGTGGCGGCCCAGCCCTCCTTGCCGATCGCCGCCCACGTGTCCACATAGGACTGCGCGGTGACCGGGGTGCCGTCGTGGAACTTCCCGCCGTCCTTCAGCTTGACCGTCCAGGTGATCCGGTCGGGGCTGGTGATCGATTCCGCGGCCCGCGGCGTCGTCTTTCCCGTCGCGGGGTCGTAATCGGCCAGCGGAGTCCACAGTGCGCTCGTGACGAGCCTGCCTGCCTGATCGCTGACGTCCGCGGGGTTGGTCGAGGCCGGCGCGGAGATGCCCACGCGAAGAATGTCCGGTGCGGGCGATTCACCGGATTCCGTGCAGCCTGCCGTGACCAGGACGGCGGCGAGGAGCGGGGCCAGAAGACGCAAGCGCATGGTCATGTCATAGCAGTCCCACACCGACCATCGGCGGTTGTGCGAGCAAAGTGGCTGATCATAGGGTGGGGGAACCAGCCTGGGAGGTTTCTGTGCGAGGAAACTGGTTGCTTCGTTCGTGCTTGGCGCTCACCACGATCACCGCGACCCTGATCGCCACCGGTCTGCCCGCCGCCGCGTGCGGCGAGGAGGACAAGCCGGCGAGTGAGAAGGTCCGGGTCTCGGGGGAGCCCGGCGCGGTGAAGAACGTCAAGGCCGTCGGCAACGTGCCCGACGCGCAAGGCGCCATCGCCATGGGGTTCCTGCAGTACGGCAACCGCGACGTCATGGCGGTTTCCGGCGAGTTCGGCCTGAAGGTCTACGACCTCACCAAGAACCCCGCCGCGCCGAAGCTGATCGGCGAGGTCAGCCTGCCCGGACTGTGGGAGACCGAGGACACCGAGGTCGACGTCAAGCGCAAGCTCGTCTTCCTCGCGCGGGACCCGCGGGCCTACGGCGGCACCACACAGACCGGCGAGTCCGGGATCTACATCATCGATCTGAAGAACCCGGACAAACCGGCCATCCTGAGCTACACCAAGGTGCCCGCCGGTCACACGACCAGCTGCGTCGACGACTGCCGCTACCTTTGGACCGGTGGCCCGGCGAAGGCCGCGAACCAGCCCGCAGACTGGGGCGGCCGCCCGATCTGGGTGACCGACATCCGCGATCCGCGCAACCCCAAGACCGCTCCGGACCCGATCGAACTCGCGCGCAACGACGGCAAGACCGACTACGTGCACGACGTCCAGGTCGACGACGAGGGTGTGGCGTGGGTGTCCGGCCGCGGCGGTGTCCGCGGTTACTGGACCAGCGGCTATCACCGCGATCCCGTGCAGGGCAAGGTCCGCCGCGCGACGGCGTTCAGCCCGGTGCCCTACGCGGGCGGCGGGATCGAGGAGACGGCGGCGCCGTCGAAGTTCATGCACAACAGCTTCCACCCGTCGGGACACCGCTCGGCCGACGGCGCGGACTCGAACCGCTGGCGCGGCCGCGACCTCATCTACGCCACCGAAGAGAGCTTCCTCGACGGCTGCGCCGGTGACGGCGTGCTGACGATCTCGTCGCTGCAGAACTCGTACAACGGCGAAGGCTGGCGCTCGACGCCGGAGAAGCCGTTCCGCCTCAAGTCCGTCGGCACCTGGAGCGTCGCCGGGCAGGAAGGCAGCGACACGACGACGGGCGACTGCTCCGCGCACTACTTCGACGTCCGCGGCAAGGTCCTCGTGCAGTCGTTCTACACGCAGGGCACGCGGTTCCTCGACGTCAGTGACCCGACCGACCCGAAGCAGATCGCCTACTTCCGGCCGGCGGACGCCGCCGCGTGGGCGCCCTACTGGCACAAGGGTTACGTCTACGTCGCCGACAACACTCGCGGAATCGACATCCTGAAGCTCACCGCCTGAGCAAAGATGTCCCCATGCGCACCATGGGGAAGACGTCGGTGGTCACGGCCGCGGTCATGTTGATCGCGGCCTGTGACCCGGCACCGCCGGAAGAAGTGGCCGTCCACACCGATCCGGCGCCGGTCGCCGAGACGTTCCCGGAAGTCGGGGAGATCGTCGAAGCGTCCTGGGTCGAGGAGAAGATGGGCGCCTCCGAAGGCCGCGTCGCGGCGCCCGGGCCGACCGACTACCGGCTGTCCGCGCTGGTGAAGCTGGTGCCGGGCGCAGCTCGGAAAGTATTGAGCGGCCATGAATGTCATGCCGGTGTCCCGGCTGCACCGGAACAGCTGAAGGCGCTTCTGCCATCAGGCGTCGCGTGGCTTTCCTGCGAGCTGCCCGCGAACGGCAAGGCGCGGACCGCGTTCGTGGTCGAAGGTTCCGAAAAGGCGTTCCTGACATCGACAACCATGTAACGGAACCGTGGCGGAACTGTCGAGAGACGATCACGAAAGCCGCATGATCCGTTCCTAGCTTGGCGCTATGACCACCTTGCTCGAACGGGCCCCGGCTCCCGTCGCCAAGCCGACTCCGCGGCGAAGCGTCACGGCACTGTTCGCGATCGCCGTCCTCGTCGCCGGATACACCGGGTTCCGGTTGCCGGGGGACTGGGCGGCGACCCTGCAGGCCGTGTCCCTGACCGACGGTTTCCACCGCCGGTTCCTCGTCGGCACGCTGCTGAAGCCGTTCGGGCACGAGTACGCGGTCTTCGCTGTCGCGAGTTTCGCCGTCCTCGGCGCGGTGCTGGCTGTCGTGACACTCGCCTTCTTCACCAGCCGCACCGAAAGCCGGCGGTGGCTGATCGTCGTCTGGCTTCTGCTGCCGACCGGCGGCTACCTGTTCCACGAAGTCGGCTACCTCGACCAAGCGCTGTACCTGCTGCTGTCCGGAGCGCTGTGGGCGGTGCACCGGAACAGGCCGGTGCTCGCGAGCGCGGTGATGGCGCTTTCGGTGACGGTGCACGAAATCGCGCTGCTCACCGTGCTACCGGTGTTCGGTTTCGCCTTGCTGAGGAAGGTTCCGTTCCGGCGCGCGTGCGCACTGCTCGCCCCGACCGCGGTGCTCGGTTCGGTGATCCTCGCGTTGCCGCCGGTCAGCGCCGGCGCCATGGACAGGCTCCGGCGGACACTGTCCACAACGGACTTCCCTTACCGTGCCGACGCGCTGGCCCTGTTCGGACGCACGCAGGCCGAGAGCTGGCAGCTGTACTCGATCACCACAGTGCTGCTGTACCTGCTGCCGATCGTGATCGTGGTGGCCGTCGGCTTCCTGTACCTGCACCGCCCGACGCTCTCCGCCGCGGTGCCCGTCGCGGCGATCGCGGCGCCGATGCTGCTCGCGTTCGGCGGCTGGGACGATGCCCGCTGGGGATTCCTGCTGGTGACCAACTTCTTCATGGTGCTGTGGCTCTGGCTCGGGCACCGCGAACTGAAAGCACGCCAGGTCGCGGTGCTGGCCGCGTTGTTCCTGATCCTCACGCACGTCCCGATGCCGTACTTCGACGGCTACGCGCCGCGTGGGCTCACACTGGTGACTCCCGTGGAAGACGCACTGTGAAGACGGCGCCGCGGTCGTTGTGGGCGTCGAGCGAGCCGTCGTGGATCAGCACGTTCTCCCGCGCGATCGACAGCCCCAGCCCGCTGCCGTCGGTCGCCTGGCGCGCGTGATCTCCCCGCACGAACCGGTCGAACAGGATCGGGAGCAGGTCTTCGGAGATCCCCTGCCCGGAGTCGGCGACGCGGATCCGCACGGCGTCGGCGCCGCCCGTCAGAGTCACGGTGATCGGGGTCCGGCCGTGCCGTTCGGCGTTGACCAGCAGATTGACCACGACGGTGTGCAGGCGGCGCGGGTCGGCGACGACGGTCGTGTCGCCGGTGCTCGTCACCTCGACGGGTGTTCCCGGCACGCCGGTCTCGATCGCGTCCTCGACGAGTGCGGGCAGGTCGACCGGTTCGGGGCGGAAGTCCGCGGAACCCGCGTCGAACCGCGAGATCTCCATCAGATCCTCGACGAGCCGCGCCATCCGCCGCGTCTGCGTGCCGAGCAGTTCCGTCGCACGGGTCCGAGTCTCGGGGGTCGCGCTGTCGAGGGTGTCGACAGTGGCGACCATCGACGCGAGCGGGGTCCGCAGGTCATGGGCGACGTCGGCGACGAACCGCTGTTGCTGCCGGTCCTTGGCGCGCAGCTCCTCGATCGAGGTCCCGACGCGATCGGCCATCGTGTTGAACGACTTGGCCAGCTCGGCGAGTTCGTCACGACCCTTCACCGGGACACGCACGTCGAAGGCGCCGTCGCCCAGATCGCGGGCGGCGGAAGCGACCCGGCGCACCGGCCGCTGGATCCTGCCTGCCGCGAAGACGGCGGCCGCCACGCCGAGAACGGTGACGCCGAGGGCGATGAACGTCAGCTTCCACCGCTGGGCCGCCAGGTCCTGTTCGAACATCGTGAGGTCGAAGAACTGCACCACCCAATACGCGACGAAGTTCGCGCTCACCACGAGGAGCTTGCGGCCGGTCGCCGGATCGGTGGTTACCGTCGACAGCAGGTTTCCGGGCCCTTGGGTACGGAGAAGCACCACGTCCTTCACGCTTTCCAACGCGGCCCTTCGGTCGGGAGGACTCGCGTTTTTGGCGCCCGTCGCCCAATCGAGGCTTCGCGACGAGGACTTGACGACTTCGGGGGGTCCTTCAGACGTCGTGAAGTCGTCGTTGGTCATTTGGGGGTACCTCGTGACGAGCATCCAGTCCGCTGCTGCCTTGTCCATGCCCTGGGAGAACAGGTCCAAGGCCTGCGGGTTTCCTGCCATGAACTGTTCGAGATGGGGCCATGCCTGCCCGAACATCGCGCCGAACGAGGATTTCGCCGCGTCGGTGAACCTGTCGAGCGCGTCGTCCTCCTGGACCCTGGCCGCGCTGAAGGCCATGACGGCCGTCGCCGTCGTGGTCACCATCACGACCGCCGCGATCACCCTGGCACGGAGTCCGAACCTCATGCGCTCACCAGCCGGTAGCCGAGTCCGCGCACGGTCTTCAGCGCCAAGGGATTCGCCGGATCGTCCTCGATCTTCGCCCGCAGCCGCGCGACCGCCGCGTCGACGATCCGCGAGTCGCCGACGTAGCCGTAGTCCCAGACCCGTTTCAGCAGGGCCTGCCTGCTCAGCACCTGGTTCGGATGTTCGGCGAACTCGACGAGCAGCCGGATCTCGGTCGCGGTCAGCGCCAGTTCGACGCCGTCACGGGTCACGCTCATCGCGCCCGCGTCGATCTCCAGCCGTCCCACCCGCAACAGGCCGGCCGACGGCCCGGGAGCGGTGACGGCGCGCCGCCCGATCGCCTTGATCCGCGCGTCGATCACCCGCGGCTCGGCGGGCTTGACCACGTAGTCGTCGGCGCCGCATTCCAGCCCGGCGACGATGTCGATCGGATCGCCGCGGGCGGTCAGCAGGACCAGCGGCAACCGGCTGCGCGCCCGGATCCGGCGGCACACCTCGAAACCGTCCATCCCGGGCAACATGACGTCGAGCAGGATGAATTCGAGTTCCAGCCGGTCGGTGAACAGCGCCTCCAGCGCCCGCTCCCCGGTCGGCGCGACGACGACGTCGTGACCGAGCGCCCGCAGCGCCAGCGTGAGCGCTTCGGCCAGGGCGGCGTCGTCTTCCACGAGCAGGATGCGCGGCATGGTTCCCCCAAGATCGAAAGGCTCACCGATCGTAAGGGCGCTCTGTCGCACTCACCCGGACTCGGGGCGGAACTGTCGCGAAGCCGTGCGGTCTCGTCACAAACCCCGATTCTCTGTTTCACTGTCGTATCCACGAACGAGGGGGAATCGTGTCGGTCGAGGTGGGGAACGATCCTGCGGGGAAACGCGCGTCCGACTACTTCGGAGTCTCCGACGTAGCGGTGATCGCGGCCGGCGCGGTTTCCGGCGCTGTCGGTGCCTACGCCTACTACTACAGCGAGCTGCTACGGCCACTGGCGCACAGCTTCACTATCTGGATCGTGTTGATCGTCGCGGTCGTTCCCGGGATGCCTCGAAGGCGAGCGGCGGTTCGAGCGGTTTGCGCGCTGGTCGCGGCGGTCCTCGCGTTCTATCCGGGCAAGGCGCTGATGTACGGCCTCAAGTACCCCGGGCATGCCCTATCGGATCGACCCACCGACCGGCGCGGCACCGTGGCCACCGCGGCGGTCGTGGGTCTGCTGCTCGCCGACTTCGTCCGGCGGTCTGATCGCTCCGATACCGGAGTCCTGGCGGTCGCGACAGTGATCGCGATCGTGTTCGTGGCCTGGCGGGGAATCCGCTCGCCCAAGCAGGCCGCCCACGTCGCCTTCGTCGTCGTACCGCTGGGACTTCTCGGGCTCGTGATCGTGTCGGCGCCGGACTTCCTCGAGGGGATGCTGCTCTGACGACGGCGCCCGAACTCAGTGCTTGAGCTGGGCGTTCCAAGCCGTCAGCGTCAGCTTGCCCGTGGTCCCGAGGTCGGTGTCGACCGTGATCCGCTGCTCCGGGTCACCCTGCGCGGCCGCGACGGTCACATAAGCGCCCGCTTCCGGCGAACCCGCGGTGACGGTGTTCGACCACGAGACGACCGCCAGCAGCGTCCCGCCGGGCTGGACCGTCTGCGGGCTGACCCCGGGGTCGATCGCCATGTACGAACTCCCGTGCTCGACCTCGACGGCCATCGGCTGCTTTTCCTTGTCCAGCAAGCGGACTTCGGGATAGCCGGTGAGCGTGCGCGCGGTCGTCCCGCAGTTGGTCAACGTCAGCACGACCGCGCGGTGACCCAGCGCGACCTCGACCGGTCCGGATTTCACCGTGACCCCGGTGCCGAGGCAGCCCGCCGGTTCGACTTCGCCCGGCACGGGAGTGTGGACCGTCGGGACCGGCGGCGGTGGTGGCGGAGGCGCACTGCACCCCGCCACCACCAACGCCGTCGCCGTCACTGTCAAGATCGCTTTCCCCAGCACCCGCGGATCCTATCGCCCCGCGCGGACGGCGGTTTCTAAGCGAGCAGCTCCTGCAGTTCCACCACCGCCGTGGCGAGTTCCGCCGCGAACAGTTCCATCTCGTGCGCCACGTGCTTCGGCGTGCACAGGTACAGATTCAACGAGTCCGGCAGCAGCACGTACGCGATCCCGATGCACTGCGGGCTGGTCGACCCGAAGCCGAAGTACCGGATGTTCACCGACGGCGCCGAGCTGGTGCTCAGGTAGTCGTTGCGCATCTTCAGCCAGCCCGGCGACGAGTACAGCGCCGGGGAATCCTCGACGCCGCGCCGCTTTTGGATCAGCTGCAGCTCCCACAGGTGCTGCTCCGGCGCGTCGCCCGCCTGGCACTCCTTCGCCCGCGTGACGTGCTTCGCGGCCGCCGCGCGGAAAGCCGCCTGGCGCGTCTGCCGGTCGGCGTCCGGATCGTTCATCACCTGCACGAACCACAGCACCTCGGGCGTCACCACTCGCATCGCTTCGGTGCGCCCGTTCAGGTACTGCCGCGTCGCGATCGATTCGTACGTCGCGCCGGTGATGCCCTTCGCGCGCTTGTGCGCGAGCTGATACGCCATCTGCGCGAAGCCGTCGGGGGACATCCCCAGCTCCTTCGCCCGCTTCGCACCGAAGTCGGTGAAGGACACCGTCTTCGTAGCGGTCGCGTCTGCGTAGGCGGCGAAGGACGCTGCCGCGGCGCGGGCGTCTTCGCGAAGGGCGTCACCCAGGACGAACTCGATGACCTCGGATGCCGGGACGCCGTCGGCGGGCGCCCGCTCCAGCCGCGTTCCGCTGAGCAGCGCGTCGGTGAACCCGAGGATCGTGGTCCCGTCCAGTTCGCAGTGCTCGACGTTGATCCCCGCCGTGCCGTCCTCGAACACGATCAGCGAGACGGCCTTGTCGAACCAGCGGTTGCCGCTGTCGCCGTGCAGCAGCTTGTCGCACGCTTCCTGCGTGTCCGCAGGGGTGAAGTCCTCCAGGCACAGGCAGAACAGCGCCGTCTCGATGTCGTCGAGCGCGGAAGCGTTCCCGGCGGCCAGCAACGCTTCGCGCGTCGCCGCCCACTCCGCCCTGGCCTTGGTGGTGAAGTGCCCGGCGGCGGTCTGCGGATCCTCGACGAAATTCTCCGACTTGACGATCGCCTGCAGCCCCGCGACCAGCTGTTCGGGGGAGTACGGCCGCCCGTCCGGCGCGATGACGTCCATCCGGAACGGGGTGTCGCGGTGGAAGACCACGACGTGCCGCGCCCTCGACGGCCCCGGCCAGTCCTCGCGGTACGGCGTGCGCACGGTGTCCTGCGCGGCGCCGGGGATCCGCGTCGCCGAGAACAGGTACTTGTGCTGCACCATCGACTGCGGCTGCCCGCGCAGCACGATCGGCGGCACCAGTTCCTCGTCGAGCTTCAGCTTGTAGTCCACCGCCGACGCGGCCAGTTCGGCCGCGTGCTCCAGCTGCCCGAGCGGGGATTCGGTGAACAGGAAGAAGAAGTTCGCGTTGAGCGCGATCCGGTCGCGGCGGCCGAGGTAGCGATACGGCCAGAAGGTGTCGAGCCAGCTGCCGACGCCTTCGCGGCCTTCGTAGGTCTCCAGCGTGCCCTGCAGTTCGTGCGCCGGGCTTCCTTCCGCGAGGAACTCGGCGACGGCGCCTTCGGTCTCCGCGAGCTCACCGGGGGTGAGCAGCGGCGAGCACCACTCGAGGAACCGGCGGCAGGTGTCCTCCAGGCTGGGGACGGGGACCCGCGGCAGGACCTCCTCGTTGCCGAACGTGCGGGTGGACAGTTCCGGACTGCTCACGATCATCCTTGATCTCGAAGGGGAAGGGCGTTCAGCGCGGAGGCGAGCCCGCCCGCCGCGCCGTTCGGGCGGGAGACGAACAACCGCGCGTACAGCCGGCCGCTGTCCTCCAGCCCACGCGGGTCGACGCCCGCGACGGACAGGTTGTCCAGGATCTGGGTCTGTTCCTCTTCCGAAGCGAACATCCGCTGCCGGAAGACGCCGTCGATCCCGGCCGTGTCGTAGTCCAGTTCGCCGAGGCTGTCGGCGACCGGGCCGTAGGAGAACATCCGCAGCACGAAATGCGCCATCCACGGCCGGTTTTCCCGCGCGATCCGGACGAGGGTCTTCTCGGTGACGTAGCCGACGCAGCCGGTCGAGATGACGATGTCGACGCCGGCCAGCAGCGTGCGCTGCTCCTCCGTCGGGTCTTCGTTCTCCAGATCCGCGTGGATCGCCTCGTCGATGAATCCGGCGGCGAGCGCGTACTCCAGGGCAGGCGCGGAGGAGTCGAGGCCGATGAAGCGGACTTCGTCGGCGATGGCGAGCCTCTCGACCATCCGGCGATCGCGCGCGATCAGGTCGTCCCGGTTCAGCGAACCGGTGGACGCGTAGTGGTCGTACAACCGCTCCATGGTGGTGTCACAGCGGTGCATCACCGCGTTGACGCCGTAGGAACAGCCGAGGTCGAGCACTGTCGGGACCTTGACGTCCCGCTCCGCGCGGTACTCGTCGATCAGTTTCGCGAAGTAGGCCTTGGCCTGCTGGGGGATGTCGTAGTCCAGTCTGCGCAAGGTGCCGAAGAAAGCACGGGGATCGGGCTCGGTGTAGATGTGATCGAAAGAGATCTTGCCGGTCGAATCCAAAGGCACGGGCCAGGCTCCTGACTTAGTCGAGCAGCTGATCGCCCCGGACGGCCGCCGAAGCGACGTGTTCCGGCAGGACCCGGCCGAACAGCTGTCTCGTCCGTTCCGGACTGCCGATGACCCCAGGACGCTCGCTGTACGCGAAGATCGCGGAATGGCGGGCGACTGCCCCTTGAACACTACTCACGCGGTGCAGCGCGAAGCGTCCGCGAAACAGCTGAAGATCGCCAGGACGCAGAGTGAGGCGTCGGATCAGGTGATTACCTTCGCCCGCCAGGACGGCACGGACGTCGTCGAAGTTCTCCGCCGCTTCGGAGCGGATGTTCGGGCAATATTCGAAGACACCGCCGTCGGCCGCCTCCTGCGTGAGCATGCTGACGGTGTAGGAGTTGGTGTCGAAATGCCACGGATGCGAGCGGCCCGGTTCGATCACGTTGAGCACCAGCCCGGACAGCGGATCGGCGAGTTCGTGGAGCGTGGGGAGTTCGAAGCAGTCGGCGACGAACCGCTGGAACTCGGGGCTCGTGTACAGCTGCTGGATGACCGCGGTCGCCGGGATCCGGTCGCGCGCCACGAAGGCGTTACCGCGTTCCATGATCGTGCGGCCGGGGTGGTTCTCCGGGAGCGGAGTGTCGATGGCGATGTTGTAGGCGTTGACGCGTTCGACCTTCGCGTACGCCTCCGGAGCGATCTTCGCGCCTTCGTGGCGAAGGACGTCTCGCAACTCCGGACGGATGAAGTCGGCCAGCACACTGCAGCCCGTTTCCCGCAGTTCGGCGCGGGTCCGGGAAACGATTTCGCGCCAGGCGGGGCTTCCCGGTTCGGACAGCGGATAGCGGGCGGTGTCGGCCACCTGGACTGCGCTCGCGGTCATCGACGTCCTCTCGGCTGCCCGGAAGTGATTCACGGGTTTAGCACAGAAAACGTCCCGGACCCCCGAAACTTGTGAGCGGTGCCACACGGAAAGTGACGGCCCCCTGTCCCGCGCCGTACGCGGGTCAGGGGGCCGTCACGGACTTTTCGTCAGCTGGTGACAAGCGGCAGCAGCGGCCGCCGGACCGCGGTCGCGACGCCGTCCGACGCCTGCGCCGCCGCGATCCGCTCCGGCGTCGGCGTGCCGTACTCGGTGGTCCGCTGTCGCAGCGGACGGCCCAGTGGTTCGACCATCGAGTGCATGTCGCTGATCGTCTTGTACGACCCGTTCGCCGCCCCCGCCATCCGGCTGATCGTCTCCTCCATCAGCGTCCCGCCGATGTCGTTGACCCCGCCCTGGAGCACCGCGCGGCTGCCTTCCTCACCGAGTTTCACCCACGAGCTCTGGATGTTGTCGATCATCCCGTGCAGCAGCAGCCGGGACAGCGCGTGCACCGCGCGGTTCTCGCGCAATGTCGTGCCCGCCCTGGCCAGCCCGGCGAGGTAGATCGGGGAACTCTGGTGGATGAACGGCAGCAGCACGAACTCGCTGAACCCGCGCCGCCCGTTGCGCTCCAGGCCTTCCCGCTGGAGTTTCGCCAGCAGCTTCAGGTGCCCGACCCAGTGCGACGGGGTGTCGACGTGGCCGTACATCATCGTCGACGTCGTCGTGATGCCGAGCTTGTGCGCGGTGGTGACGACGTTGATCCACTCCGACGTCGGCAGCTTGCCCTTCGTCAGCACCCAGCGGACGTCGTCGTCGAGGATCTCCGCGGCCGTGCCCGGCAGCGAGTCGACGCCGGACGCCTTCGCCTGGGCCAGCCAGTCTTCGATCGAGAGGTTCGTCCGCGAAGCGCCGTTGACGACCTCCATCGGGCTGTACGAGTGCAGGTGGATGTCCGGCTGACGCCGTTTGACCTCGGCCGCGAGGTCGAAGTACGCGGTGCCCGGCAGATCCGGGTGGATGCCGCCCTGCATGCAGATCTCGGTCGCGCCCGCGGCCCACGCCTCGTCGACCCGGTCGCCGACCTGCTCCAGCGAAAGCGTGTACGCGTCGGCGTCGGTACGGCGCTGGGCGAACGCGCAGAAGCGGCAGCCGGTGTAGCAGACGTTGGTGAAGTTGATGTTCCGCGTGACGACGAAGGTGACGTCGTCGCCGTTCACCTCGCGACGCAGGTCGTCGGCGATCTTGGTGAACGCGTCGAGCTCCGGCCCGTCGGCGTGCAGCAGCGCCAAAGCCTCGTCGTCCGACAGCCCGGCGGGGTTCTTTTCCGCGCTGCGCAAGGCATCCCGGATGTCCGTGTCGAACCGCTGCGGCGCGGTCTTGATGTTGCCCTTGATCTCGGCCCAGTCGCCGTAGACCGAGTCGAAGTCGCTGCGGCGGTCCTCGGTCCGGCCGACGGTGTCGACCTCGACGTGCAGGTCGGTGCGCCCGGCCTCCTTCCAGCCGCCGTCCGGCTCCTGCCACGGGATGCCCACCGGGATGGCCTCTTCGATCGCCAGCCCGGTCTCGGCGTCGGTCAGCGGCGCGAGGTGCGCGTTCATCCGCGGGTCCAGCCACGGCTCGCCGGTCTTGACGTACTCCGGGTAGATCGGCAGCCGCTCGCGCACGGTGAACCCGAGCGCTTCGGTGCGGCGCTTGAGCTCGTCGATCTGCGGCCACGCGCGTTCGGGGTTCACGTGGTCGGGGGTCAGCGGGGAGACGCCGCCCCAGTCGTCGATGCCGGCGTTCAGCATCAGTTCGTACTGCTGGCCGATCAGGTTCGGCGGCGCCTGGATGCGCATCCGCGGCCCGAGCACCAGCCGCGCGACGGCGATGGTCGCGGCGAGTTCTTCGAGGTCGGCGTCCGGGGTCGCGCGCATCTTCGTGTCCGGCTTCGCGCGGAAGTTCTGCACGATGACTTCCTGGATGCCGCCGTAGGTCTTCGCGACCTTGCGGATGGCGAACAGCGCGTCGGCGCGTTCCTCGAAGTTCTCGCCGATGCCGATCAGGATGCCGGTGGTGAACGGCACCGAACTGCGGCCGGCGTCCTCCAGCACCCGCAGGCGGACGTCGGGGTCCTTGTCGGGCGAGCCGTAGTGAGGGCCACCCTTCTCGGTGTACAGCCGCTTCGCGGTCGTCTCCAGCATCATGCCCATCGACGCCGAAACCGGCTTGAGCCGCTGGAAGTCCTGCCAGGTCAGCACGCCCGGGTTGAGGTGCGGCAGGACGCCGGTCTCTTCGAGGACCCGGATCGCCATCGCGCGGACGTAGGACAGCGTGTCGTCGTAGCCGTGCGCGTCGAGCCAGTCCTTCGCCGCCGTCCAGCGGTCCTCGGGACGGTCGCCGAGGGTGAACAGCGCTTCCTTGACCCCCATCGCGGCACCCTTGCGCGCGATGTCGAGGACCTCGTCGGGGGAGAGGAACGGCGATTCGACGCGGCCGGGAACGGTCGCGAAAGTGCAGTAGCCACAGCGGTCCCGGCACAGCCTGGTCAGCGGGATGAACACCGAACGGCTGTAGGTGACCACGCCCGGACGGCCCGCCGCGACGAGTCCGGCGTCGCGGACGCGGGAGGCGTGGTCGGACAGCGTCTTGAGATCGTCGCCGCGAGCCTGGAGCAGGATCGAGGCCTCGGTGAGGTCGAGGGTCTTCCCGTCGCGGGCCCTGGCGAGCGCACGGCGCATCGCCGAGGTGGTGGGGGCGGTCGCGTCAGCAGGGGATGCCATTCCCGCACGCTATGGCCGGACTCGCTCCAGCTGCCAGTGCGCATCCCGCCACCGCGTCACCCACGTGGGTAAGCTCACCGTTTGCCCTGGTCAGAGCGTGATCTCGGTTGCCGATCAGGGGGTCGGAGTGTATTACCTAAAGTGTGGCTTCGGTGATCGGCAAGAAGGTCGGCGGGCGGACTTACTACTACCTCGTCACCTCCGCCCGGGTCGACGGCGAGCCAAGGGTGGTGTCGCAGCGCTACCTCGGCACCGCCGAGGAGATCGGGCGCGCGATGGACGGCGATGTCTCCGCGCCCGGCGAAGCGCGGCACAGGACCTTCGGCGACGTCGCGGCCGTCTGGGCCACTCTGCGACGGCTCGACTTCGTGCGCCGTGTCGACGACGCCGTCGGAGCCCAGCGCGCCGCGACCACCTTGGGGACGCATCTCGCGCTCGCCGTCCTGCACCGGGCGACCGCGCCGGAAACGCAGTTGGCCGACTGGTGGCGCGACGGCGTCGCGCGGGAGTTCGTCCAGGCGGACCTGCCGAATCACTGGCGGGCGCTGCAACGCCTCACACCCGAGCGGATCGCGCGGATCGAGACCACCGTCGCCGGCGCCGTGCTCTCCTGGCTGGGGACGGGGGACGCCGCACTCGCCGTCGACGTGCCGCAGTTCGCCACCTTCACCACGGCCGATCCCTGCCGCTGCGAACTCGCCGGGCTCGGCCTGGTCGTGACCAAGGACGGCGCGATCCCGCTGGCGTCGCACATCTATCCGAGGGAAGGGGCGCCGCCGTTCGCCGCGCTCGCCGATGACCTCCGCTCGCTGTCTCCCGCGAACGACGTCACCTTGGTGTTCACCGCGGGCCAGGCCGCGCAACTGGACCTCGGACGGCATTTCGTCGGCGCGTTGCCGCTCTCGGAGCACCCGGACCTGCTGGCGAAACCGGCGTCCGCGCGCAAGCCCGTCGACCCGGAGCGCTTCGCCGGGCTGACCGCCTTCGACACCCGAGCCGTGGTCGAGGGCGTGCGGCGGCGCGTGATCCTGACTCATTCGGACACCCTGCACAACGCGCAGGCCCGCGCTTTCGGCGAGGAACTGGGCACCGCGACCCGGGAACTCGCCGGCCTCGACGCCGCGCTGGCCTCGGGCACCTATCGAGGCGACCGCGGCCAGGTGAACGCCGAGATCGCGCGGATCACGCGAGGCCGCCGCGTCGAACGGGTGCTCTCACCTTCACTCGCGGGCACCAGGCCGGGGGAGATCCGGCTGACCTGGAAGGTCGACGCCGCCGCCGTGTCGCGGCTGCACGACGAGTTCTTCGGCAAACAGGTGCTGGTCACCGACCACGACTGGCCCGTGTCCGAGGTCGTCACGGCGTATCGGGCGCGGACGCACCTCGACTCGACGTTCCGCTGGCTGACCGGCCCCGCCGTCGCCGGCCCGGCCCCTCGCTGGGACTGGACCCCGCACCGGATCGCGGTGCACACGCTGGTCACGGTGCTCGCGTCGACGGTCACGCACCTCATGCGGCGCGAGGCCGACCGCGCCGGGATGAACCTGTCGGTCCGTGAACTGATGGACAGTCTCGCGGGGATAGGGGAGACGGTGCTGCGCTACCCGTCCACCGGCGGCCGCCCGCGGACGCGGCGCCTGCTGACCGAGCGGAGCCCGGAACAGCAGGCGCTCTTCGACCTCTTCGGTCTCACTTCTCTCGATGGATATGGAGCGCGGAGAAGCTCTGCACCACCGGCATCAGCTCGATGACGTTGATGTTCACGTGCTCCGGCTGCGAAGCCGCCCAGAAGACGGACTCGGCCACGTCGGCGGCCGTCAGCGGCGTCGTGCCCTTGTAGACGTTATCGGCCTTGCTCTGGTCACCCTCGAACCGGACGACCGAGAACTCCGTCCCGCCGACCAGGCCCGGCTCGACGTTGGTCACCCGGACGCCGGTGCCCTGCAGGTCCGCGCGCAGGTTCAGGCTGAACTGGTGCACGAACGCCTTGGTCGCGCCGTAGGCGTTGCCGCCGGGGTAGGCGTAGGTGCCCGCGACCGAGCCGATGTTGATCACGTGCCCGCGGCCGCGCTCCACCATGCCGGGCAGCAGCGCGCGGGTGAGGTGCGCGAGCCCCTTGATGTTCGTGTCGATCATCTGGTCCCAGTCGTCGAGCTTCGCCCGCTGGGCGGGTTCGAGCCCCTTCGCGAGGCCCGCGTTGTTGACCAGCAGGTCGACCTCGGCGAACTCGGCGGGGAGCGTGCCGGGAAGCGCGGCCACCGCCTCGGCGTCCCGCACGTCCAGCTCGAACGGCAGGACGTTCTCGCCCAGCTCGTCGGCCAGCTTGTCGAGCCGGTCCTTGCTGCGCGCGGCCGCGACGACCTTGGCGCCGTCGGCGGCGAACCGGCGGACGATCTCGACGCCGAACCCGGCGCTGGCACCGGTCACGAAAACGGTCTTCCGGGACATGGAGACGATCACCCAATCTCTTTCAGGAACCGCGCGAACACGGCGTCGAACTCGGCCTCGCGCTCCAGGTTAGGCATGTGGGCGGCGCCTTCGATCACCGCCAGGGTGGAGCCGGGGATGAGCTCGTGCATGAGTTCGGCGTCCGCGACCGGCGTGAACTCGTCCTCGGTCCCGACGACGACCAGGCTCGGCACGTTTATCCGGGTGAGGCTCTCCCGGTAGTCCGGACGCTCGGCCCGTCCTCTCAAGGCGGCCGCCGCTCCTTCGGGAGGAGTCGTGCGCATCATCTGTAGGACGTGCGCCGCCACGTCCGGCATCGTGCGGACGTTGTCGGGGGCGACCATCTTCGTAAGCACCTCGTCGGCGTACCAGCCGATGCCCTCGGCGAGGACCCTGTCGGCCGTCTCGTTGCGGACGCGCTTGCCGTCTTCGGTCTCTTCCTGGGGAGAGGTGTCGGCGAGCAGGAGGCCGGCGACGCGCTCGGGGTAGGTCCGGTGGAACTCCATGACGATCTGCCCGCCCATGGAGAGGCCGCCGAGCACGAAGCGCCCGAGGCCGAGGCGATCCGCGAGGCGGGCGATGTCCTTGGCGAAGACGTCGAGTCCCGTCTTCACCTCGTGTGGCGGCTTGGTGGTCTCGCCGTACCCGCGAAGGTCCGCGGTGATGACCCGATAGCCCTCCCGGCTGAAGCGCTCGGCCTGGGGACGCCACATCGAACGGTTGAAGGGGTGGCCGTGGACGAGGACGACGGGCAACCCGGTGCCGAGGTCGTCGTAAGCGACGGAGATGCCGTCGAGTTCCGCAGTACTCATGAGGCCGACGCTAATCGGAGCAATCAAAGAGTTCAATACGGTGCAATGTACTCGGAGCAATGTTCTTGCCGGGGCGTTCACCTGGGGTCTCCCGGGTCGATCACCGCGTGATCATCGGGTCGGAGCCCGTTTCCGGACTCTGACCTGCGGGAATGTCGTTAAGGTACCCCCCTGTTTTCGGGGGTTTCCGGCCATGTAAAGTTCTCCAAGTCGCCAGGGAAACCGGGTGGCAGAGAGAAGGACAGAGACGCGAACCAAGCTCTCACCTCGGAGTAAAATCCCGAGAGTGATTGAGTGGGTGTCTCACCAAAAACTGCTAAAAATAACTGCTTCAGATAAGGCCGCGTGACTGCGGTGCGATCTGGGGTGTGTTGCTTGAGAACTCAACAGTGTGCTAGTGAACTAAGCCAGTAGAGCTTATGTTTTTGAAACCTCGTGAGAGGTTCCTTTGAGTGCATTAAATTTGCCTCGATCAAATTTGACATTGTTGGAGAGTTTGATCCTGGCTCAGGACGAACGCTGGCGGCGTGCTTAACACATGCAAGTCGAACGATGAAG
>NZ_JBVJLY010000017.1:0-101271 GCF_055584485.1 Amycolatopsis sp. NPDC102522
CGGTCGCGCGGCACCGCGAGCTCGACCGGGCCGTTCGAGGTGGACACGGTTTTCGGGGACCTGCCATTGCGGGAGTTTCCGGAACCGTTCCCGGCAGGGTCTCCTTTGTCGTATCCGAGATGATGGGTCATTTCGGCGTCCAGTGCCCGTTCGAGGACTGCTTTGGTCATCTCGTTCAGCAATTCTTGCGCGCCCAGCGCCCCACCATTCGCATACGCGTCTTTCACCAGCGCATCGAGCGTTTCCGGCGGCAACACGCGAGCGAGCGCCTCGCCGGCCGCGGGACCCGCAGCACGATCAGATGTGTTCTCGGTCACAGATGGAGCCCTTCTGGGTCGCGTTCGACGACCCGATCTTGGTCCATCCATGGCTTACACGGTTGTCATGACACGGCTGGCCCGCACGCAGGCTCCGTCCACGATCGCACGGCTCCAGTCGATGAGGCCCTGGCTGCCGAGTTCGTCCAGGAGTGTGGTGCAAGTCCCGCCACAGACCGGCTTTGGTCCACTGGCCGAAGCGGCGGTGCGCGGTCTGGAACGGCACCCCGAACGACGGTGGCAGATCCCGCCACGCGCACCCGCTGGTCAGCACGTACACGATCGCGGCGAACACCGCACGGGCGTCCACCGGGGCAGTGCCGCCACCCTGCGGACGCGGCTCGAACACCGGAATCAACGGCTCCGCCAACGCCCACAGCTCATCCGGCACCAACCGCAACGACAACCGATCAATCACAGCCAAGATTATCGCTCACCAACGACCGATCACCACGTAAGACACGCTCTAAATTGATGCGCGCCGACCCTGCATTTTAAAATCTCCGACGCCGGCGGGGATTTACGGTTATGAAAGATATTCAAACACGAGGAGTTACAGGATAGAAGTCCGCTGTCAGCAATCTTTGATTAATGGCTTATTGATCGCGAAAAACTGACGTGAGCTACCGGGCCGGCTATTAGTCAGCCGCCCCGGCAGCTCAAGCAACGAATTGTACTTTGCGCAGGCGGCCTGTCATTCCGCCTACTTACGATCAAACCCGGCCCCTGGCTGGCCTAAGCGCAGAGGGAAAGGCGTGTGGACAGACGACCTTCTCGGCCAGCGCGCCCGAGACCTCACCGACGAACTACAGCACGCACGCGACACGAACCACCGTTTCCGAATCTTGGACCGCCGCCTCTCCGCCTGGCTCCTGCACGAACCCGAACTCGCGAAATCACTCGACCGCAGCTGGCGGTACCTTACTGTGACAAACGAAGGCATCAGAGTTCATGATCTTGCGGACAACACCGGCCTGACCAGGCAACACCTGACCAAGACCTTCCACCGGGAAATCGGCTTGCCCCCCAAAAACCGTCGCCCGGATAGCCCGCTGCCACCGCGCCATCCGCCTCCTGAACAGCCGTAACCCACCTCCACTCGCCTCTCTCGCCCACCACTGCGGCTACACCGACCACGCGCACCTCGACCGCGACTTCCGCCTCCTCTTCGGCAGCACCCGACCACGCTTCTGCGCCCGGGAAGCAGCACTGACCTCTACCTTGGCAGCCTCATCAGCATGTGCCCCACGCCCCGCACCGGCACCAACCTCGAATCAGGACGCCCGCTCTCCTAGCCCGGGCAACGGTGGTCCGCGACCGCGGGCAAGCCCAGGCTCCGCAGCTCATCGTGATCTCACTCTCCACGCTCACCGCCGGGCACAGGGCTCGTGATCCGCGCCGACAACACGACTCCCGCCCGGCGGGGGCTGGGTCTCGCGAGTGTGGCGATCCGGGACAGTGCACAGTGGACTCGTCCCAACCGGGCGCCCTCCTACGCCATCGCCAGCCCGTCGACTGACCGACATCCGATACCGGAAAAGCATCCCCGCACTTCTCTCTTGCACCTCGACGCCACACAATTCGATATCGAGAGACGGTCATCCTGTCAGGACAGTGAAGCGTCGCCGCCTACAGCGGACATCCTTGCCGCCCAGCCGTCCACCGATCGGCGGCAGGCTCTCGTCGAAGACGAGCCGGCACCCATGGACTGTCCACGGGCAACGGCCGCGGACATCTCGGCACAGGACACCACCGCGGCCGATCAGCGCCGGGAGCGTGGCGTAGCACTCGGCCGCGGCAGCCATCCCTGGGTCATGCGCAGCGACGCTACCGAGCCCTCCACGGCGAATTCCCCCGCGTCGAGGGGCGGTCCTGTCCTGCTGACATCTGGCTAGTCCGCAGGCCCGCACCTACAGCGGGGCACCGTCTCCGGTATGCAGGGATCCGGCGCACGCGGACTTAGCTGCACTCACTGACGCCGGTTCTGCAGGCGGTGAGGCACGACGGACGACCGTGCGGGAGCACGACGGCGAACGGGGTGAACAGCACTACCTTCAGGTGACGAAGGCCTGATATCAGCCGCCAACTCCGCCTGCCCGGGTCTCACACATGACATCGGTGATCTGCCGCGCGTAGACGGCGAGCAACCAGTGAGCTGATCAGCCTGTTCCTAGTACTCCAGCCGGACTTCGTGATGTCGCTGGTGGGTTGCCCGAAAACAGGTGCGGCCACCAGTTGATCATGGTCGGTTGTGTGGACTAACCCTGATCGGCTGGTGGCCGCAGGCCCCAGCGTAAACCCTGACCGATGGGCGGTGATGTTCGAGGAGATGATCAGCCGGATCGCCGGCCGGTTCACCCGAGTCGAACCCCGCAGACGAGCACGAACACTGCTGCTCGGGCTGCTGTCGGACCTGCCGGACAAGAACTGCTGGACCATCTCCGAACACGCCGGCGACGACACCCCCGACGGGATACAACACCTGCTGCGCAAAGCGGTCTGGGACGCAGACAAGGTCCGCGACGACCTGCGCGACTACGTCACCGAACACCTCGGCGACACCGGCGCCGTGCTGGTCGTCGACGAAACCGGTGACCTCAAGAAAGGCGTCCACACCGTCGGAGTGCAACGCCAATACACCGGCACCGCGGGTCGCATCGAGAACGCCCAGGTCGCGGTCTACCTCACCTACGCCACCGACGCCGGGCACGCGTTCATCGACCGAGCCCTCTACCTCCCGAAATCCTGGACCACCGATCCCGGCCGCCGCGCAGGCGCAGGAATCCCCGACGACACCGCGTTCGCGACGAAACCCGCGCTGGCGACCACCATGATCGGGCGCGCTCTCGACGCCGGCGTCCGCGCACAGTGGGTCGCCGGGGACGAGGTTTACGGAGCCGACCCCCACCTGCGCAAGAACCTGGAAAAGCGCGCTGTCGGCTACGTTCTCGCCATCGGCCGCGACCGCCGGGTCAGCACTCCAGCCGGCGTGCTGCGCGCTGACGATGTCGCCGCGAGGCTGCCCAAACACGTCTGGCAACGCCTCTCCGCCGGCGCTGGGGCAAAAGGGAATCGCTACTACGACTGGGCTTTCGCCGACATCGACACCGCCGAGCCCGACGGGCACCGGTGGTTGCTGATCCGCCGTCACCGCACCACCGGCGAGCTGGCGTTCTACCGCTGCTACTCGCCCGAACCAGTACCGCTACGGATCCTGGTTCACGTCGCGGGCCGCAGATGGACGATCGAGGAATCCTTCCAGACCAGCAAAGGCCTCACCGGGCTCGACCAGCACCAGGTCCGACAGTGGACCTCCTGGCACCGCTGGACGGTCATGGCGATGCTCGCCCACGCCTTCCTCGCCGTCATCGCATCCACCGAACGAAACCCCAAGTCCTCGACCGGCGGGTGGATCTCGTTGACCTGCAACGAAATCCACCACCTGTTCACCACACTCATCAGCCAACCCGTTCTCGATGCCGCGCACCGGATCCGCCGCTCGACATGGCGCCGACGCCACCAATACCGCGCCCAACAAGGCCACTACCAGCGACAATCGACCCACGAACCATGACCATCACGAACTACGACTGGAGTACTAGAAGGCTTCGATCCCGGCCCGTGCCTCCCGGCCGCAAACGGATTCGCCGCTTTTCGGCAAGGACGGTTCCGATCGTCATCGGCGGAGGTACTCTGAATTCGAAATCCAGTCTGCCGGGCGACCTATTCGGAAATCTCGCCGAAATGCTGGGGGGTGCCACGGCATTCTTCGTCTCTGGCCACTGCGGCCTCGCCATCATCCTCGTCCGGCCAGTTGAGTCCGGCCTCGGCCACCAGCATGTCCGACCGCTGTCGGCAAGCAAGCATTGACCCGCGCGGTTCCTGAAGGTCATCCAGCCGCCTCAACCCGTCTCACCGACATTGATGAGCCCCGAGATTTCCGGACAGTGATTTAGGGGTGATTCTACGCTGCTTGCGTCCTGTTAAAGTATTCGAGGTGGGCCTCGCGGGGAGTTCTGTACCCGATCCCCGAGTGGAGCCGACGCGTATTGTATCGGAATTCGATGTAGTGTGCAATGTCTTCGCGTGCATGCGCCAAGGTTGGATACTCGGTGCGGTGAACTCGTTCGTTCTTCAAGGCGGCGAAGAACGACTCAGCCATTGCGTTGTCGTAGCAGATTCCGGTCCGGCCGACCGATTGCCTGATCTTGAGTGACTTCAGTGTCTCGGCGAATTCGGCAGAGGTGTAGTTGCTACCGCAGTCAGAGTGGAATATGGCGTCCTCGGAGATCCCGTATGCGTGCTTCGCTCTGGTGATCGCCTCGGATATCAGGGGAGTTTTGTAGTTGTCGCCCATCGCCCAGCCGACGACCTCCTTGGTATGACAATCGATCACGGTCGCCAGGTAAGCCCTTCCCAGGTTGGGACATAAGTGATGTCGCCGACCATCTTGACTCCCGGGGCGTTGGCGGTGAAGTCCCGGCCGACGAGATCGGGGATCGGACCGGCGGCGCCGGACTCGGTGAGGCTGAAGCGCCACGGTTTCGGCTGACAGGCGACCAGGCCCAGCTCGCGCATGAGCGACCGCACCAGCTCCGGGCCGGCGGCGACGTCCCACCGTTCGAGCTGGGCGTGCACGCGCCGGTAACCATAGGTTTCGTCCGAATCGTCGAACGCCTTCCGAGTAAGAAGCTTCAATCGCTCGCGCCGCTCAGCGGTCGCCGACTCCGGACGGAACCTCCATTCATGGAAACCCGACTTCGACACGCCCAGCTGCGCGCACATGAACGTGACAGGATAGGCGTACTTCTTCTCGTCAACCTTGAGCGATTCGATGAACTCGTACTTATCGGTCACTGTTGATTCTGAGCAAAGTACGCCGCACATTTTTTTAGGAACTCGTTCTCCATCTTGAGTTCTCGAGCCTGACGCTTCAGCTCTTCCAACTGGGCCCGCTCGTCAATATCCAGCGCGGGCAAGCTCATCAGGAGTCACCGACACAGTGAAACGCCCACCCCACCCCGCATCCCCACGACACGCCGAGACCTAACAAAGCACTACTAGGTGTCGAGAGCTGCAGGCTCCGCGTGACATCACCGGGCGGCCATCGATTCGCTCGCCTCGACGGACTTCCGGTCCGCCAACACGCGCTGCTTCGCGTTCTCGATGTGCCGACGCATGGAGGCGGCCGCTTCGTCGGCATCGCCAGCCGCCATGGCGTCATGGACGGCGCGATGTTCCTCTGCCGCCAGTCCGGGGGCTCCCCTGGCCGAGCCGAGCTTGGCGAAGAACCGGAACCGCTGCACCTGACCCCCGAGCGATCGGTAGGCCTTCTCGAGGAACGGGTTGTCCGCCTGCGCGGCGATAAGCAGATGGAATCGTTCGTCGATCGTCCAGTAGGCGCTGAAGGCCGCCGTGTCGGGTGAGGTGGCTGCGCGCGCGAGATCGTCGACGCTCTCCAGGACTTCCGCGAGGAATTCGGGTGTCGTCCGGCGGGCGGCTTCGTAGGCGAGCGCGGGTTCGAGGACCAGGCGGGCGTCCATCAGCTTGATCAGTTCGAACTCGGTGAGCAGAGGGGCGACCCGGTAGCCCTTGAGCGCTTCGCGGCGGACGAGTCCGGTGTGCTCGAGTCGCGCCAGCGCCTCCCGGAGCGGGGTCTGGCTGACGTCGAGTTCCCGTGAGAGCGCACCGATGTTGACCGGTTCGCCTGCGGACCATCGGCCGTCGGTGAACTGGCCCAGCAGCACCTCGTACATCCGGTCGGCGAGCGGCTGCCGTCCGGACTTCCGCGGGGAAGCCATGTGTCCCTCCTTCGTCGCGTCACGATATCCCGCGCGGCACGGAACCTTCACCTTGGTTGGCTATAGTATTGACACTGATCCTATAGTATTTGCATCTAGGCACCTGTGAACAGGAGAAACGAACCGGATGACCATGCGCGTACTCGTGACGACCTCGTATCTGAAGCCCGGCGGCGAGGTGGACAAGCTGCTCTCGGACGCGGGTTTCGACACCGTCTTCACCACCCCGGCGCAACGCGAGGCCACCGGCACTCCCCTGGCCGACCTCGTCCGCGACGTCGACGGGATCGTCGCCGGCACCGACGCCTTCCCCGCCGACGTCATCGAGGCCGCCGCCCGGCTCAAAGTGTTCGGCCGCTGCGGGGTCGGCTACGACAACATCGACGTCGACGCGGCGACCAGCGGCGGCGTGGCCGTCACCTACACCCCCGGCGCGAACCGCCGATCGGTCGCCGAGCACGTCCTGGCGCTCATGCTCAACTGCGCCCGGTTGATCCCGCAGAACATCGCGAGCATCCAGGCAGGCCGCTGGGAGCAGCGCAGCGGCCGGGAACTCGACGGCGCCGTGCTCGGCCTGATCGGCCTGGGGTCGATCGGCAAGACCGTCGCGCGGCTGGCGCTGTCGCTCGGGATGCGGGTCGTCGCCCACGACCCGTACCCGGACGAGGAATTCCTGGCCGAGACCGGTGTCAAAGCCCGCACCTTCGATGAGGTACTGGCCGAAGCCGATTTCCTCAGCCTGCACATCTTCCTCGACGAGTCCACCCGTCACCTGATCGACGCGTCCGCCCTGCGGAAGGTCAAGCCCGGGGCTTTCCTGATCAACACAGCACGTGGCGAGGTCGTGGACGAAGAAGCTCTCGCCGACGCGCTGGAGAGCGGCGCGCTCGCGGGCGCGGCCCTGGACGTGCTCACGGAGGAGCCCATGCCACTCGACAGCAGGCTGCGCGGTCTCGACAACGTCCTGGTCACCGCGCATATCGGGGCAGCGACCGAACAGGCCCGGTCCCGATCCAGCCTGATGGCCGCGCGACAGGTCATCGACGTCCTGCAGGGACGGGCACCCGGCAACCTCGCCAACCCCGGGTACACGGCGGTGGCGCGCCGATGATCCTCCACAACGGACTCCGCCTCGACGCGAACCTCAAGTGGCTGTTCACGGAACTGCCCTTCGAACAACGCTTCGAAGCGGCCGCGGCGGCCGGCTTCACCGCCGTCGAGTACGCCTCGCCGTACTCCTACCCCGCGGCCACGCTCCTCCGGCGCCTCACCGACGCGGGTCTGACCCAGATCCTCGTCAACTCCCCCACCGGCGAACCTGGCTCCCCCGAGCGGCTCGGCTACGCGTGCCTGCCCGGGCGCGCCGCCGAATTCCGCGCGGGAGCGGAGCTCGGCCTGGAGTACGCCGCGGCCCTGGGTGCTTCCTTCCTGCACCTGCCCGCCGGGATCCGGCCC
Source organism: Amycolatopsis sp. NPDC102522 (assembly GCF_055584485.1). Taxonomy (NCBI): domain Bacteria; kingdom Bacillati; phylum Actinomycetota; class Actinomycetes; order Pseudonocardiales; family Pseudonocardiaceae; genus Amycolatopsis; species Amycolatopsis sp. NPDC102522. The sequence continues at coordinate 7,574 of NZ_JBVJLY010000017.1, forward strand.
GCCGACGTCTCCCGCGATCGTGCCTTCGCCCAGTACGTCACGAACATCGCCTGGGTCGCGGAGCAGGCACGCGGTACCGGCGTCCGGCTGCTGCTGGAAGCACAGAACAACCAGGACGCGCCGGGTTTCCTCCTCGACGACCAGGCACACGCGGCCGCGGTGGTCGACGCCATCGGCGAATCGCACGTGAGCCTGCTCTTCGACGTCTATCACGCCTCCATCGACGAGCCGGACGTCGTCGCGGCGCTGCGGGAGTTCCTGCCCCGGACCGCGCACGTGCAGCTGGCCGACTCACCCGGCCGGGCCGAACCCGGTACCGGCCGCATCCCCTGGAACGACGTCTTCGACACCTTGACGTCCGAGGGCTACGAAGGCTGGATCGGCTGCGAGTACAAGCCTGCGACCAGCACCGAAGCAGGTCTGAAGTGGATCGAGGAGCAGGTCCGATGAACCCTCGCATCGCGTTGATCAGCGCCACGCCCGCCGCGATCCCGCCCGCCGTCGGCGCGTTGGCGACGGGATTCCCCCAGGCTCGGCCCTGGAACATTCTCGACGACCGGCTTCTGGCCGACGTCGGCGAGGCGGGCCGTACTCCCGCGTTGGACGACCGGATGCGCCGCCTCATCGAGTACGCGGTCACCGGTGGCGCCGACGGGGTGCTGCTCACCTGCTCGCTCTATGCCGAAGTCACCAAGCAGGTCGACGCGCCGGTGCCACTGCTGGCCCCGGACGAGGCCGCCTTCGACGACGCGCTGTCCAGCGGGCACACCAGGATCCTCGTGGTCGCGGCGCTGGCGTCGGCGCTGAGCGACTCGACGGCACGGTTCGAGCAAGCCGCGCGTGAGAAGGGAATCACCGTCGAGGTCGGAGGAGTGCTCGCGCCGGACAACCTCGTCGAGACCTGCCGGGAACAAGGCGACGGCTGGGATCTCGTTCTGCTCGCCCAGTACTCGCTCGCCCCCGCCGCCGACGAGCTGTCGGCCGCACTCGGCGTACCGGTCGTGTCCGGACCCCGCAGCGCGGCGGCCAGATTGAAAGCGGTGATCGGCGGATGACCGGCACCCTCGGCGCGATCGCCGACGACTTCACCGGCGCGACCGACGTCGCCGTCGCCTTCCGCCGGGGCGGACTGCGCACCCTGCTGTTCTTCGGCGTCCCACCCGAATCCGAGGTGACATCGGCGCACGACGCGCTCGTGATCGCCCTCAAGAGCCGCGCGATCCCGGCGGCGGACGCGGTCTCGATGTCCTTGAAGGCCCTGCGATGGCTGCGAGACCGGAACGCGGAGCAGATCTACTTCAAGTACTGCTCCACTTTCGACTCGACGCCGCGCGGCAACATCGGCCCTGTTCTCGACGCGCTCGCACAGGCTTCGTCGTCCGGAAGCGTCCCGATGACGCCGAGTTCCCCCGAGCATGGACGAACGCAGTACCAAGGGCACCTCTTCGTCGGCGGCATCCTGCTGGCCGAATCGCCCATGCGCGACCACCCGGCCACCCCGATGACGGACTCGCACCTGCCGCGGCTGCTGCGGGCGCAGACCACCACTCCGGTGTCCCTTGTCCCGCTCGACGTCGTCCGGCGCGGTGAAACCGCGCTGCGCGAAGCCGTCGACGGCACGAGCGGCTACGTCCTCGTCGACGCGCTCACCGAGGACGACCTGCACCTGCTGGGCCGGGTCGCGGCGAACTCGCCGCTCGTCGCGGGCGCCGCCGGTCTCGCAGCGGGCCTCGCCGCCGCGCGGGCTTCCACCGCTCCACTCGCGACCGAGACACCCGCGCCGTCCGGTCCCGCCGCCGTGCTGTCCGGCAGTTGCTCGGCGCGAACGCTGGAGCAAGTCGCCGTCATGCTGCGGCTCGGCCGTCCCGCGTACCGGCTCGACCCGGTGACCACCCCGGACCCGGACGCGCTCGCGGCGGGCGCGCTCGCCTGGTACGACTCACTGGACGTCGGCGGACCGTTGATCTATTCGTCGTCGAGCCCGGCGGATCTCCAGCGCACACAACGAGAACTCGGCGTCACGCGATCCGCCGGGATCCTGGAGAAGGCGACCGGGCTCATCGCGGTCGGTCTCGCCGGGCGAGGTGTGCGACGGCTCGTGGCAGCGGGCGGCGAGACCTCGGGAGCGGTCGTCACCGCACTCGACGTCCGCGGCGGGATCATCGGGGCGGAAGCGGCACCGGGCGTGCCGTGGATCCACCCCGTGGACGACCGACACCCCGCCCTGCTGCTCAAGTCTGGCAACCTCGGCGATCCGGACCTCCTCGCGACGGCGTCCGCCTCGTGAGCACCCGATGGCTCCACCGCGAACAGGTCGTCGCCGCGGCCCGCTCACTGTACGAGCGCGGACTCACCCACGGCCGCACCGGCAACATCTCGGTGCGCCACGGCGAGGACATCCTCGTCACACCGACCGGGGCGTGCCTCGGCACCGTGCGGCCAGGAGATCTGTCGGTCGTGGACGCCGCCGGAAACCACCTGGCCGGACCACCGCCGTCGAAGGAGGCCTTCTTCCACGCGATCGTGTTGCGGCAACGGCCGTCCGCGAACGCCGTCGTGCACACGCATTCGACGTATTCCGCCGCTGTGTCGTGTTTGGACGGTCTCGACCCGCACGACGCGATCCCGCCGCTGACCGCGTACTTCGCGATGCGGGTCGGACGGCTCCCCCTGCTGCCCTACCACCCGCCCGGGGACACCGGCATCAGCGAACCCCTCGCGCGAGCCGCCGCCGGGCACCTGGCGCTGCTCCTCGCCAACCACGGCCCGGTCGTCGCCGGGACGAACCTCGACACCGCCTTGGACACGCTCGAAGAACTCGAGCACACCGCGGAGCTCTTCCTGCTCCTGCGGGGCCTTTCCACCCGGCCGCTGACCGATCGTCAGCGCGACGCCCTCCACTCCCCACCCGCTCGAAGGGACACCCCATGATCACCCTGTTCAGCGCCCTCTCCGTCAAGAAGGCACTCGACGACGTGCTGTTGCCCGCGTTCACACAGAACCACGCCGTCGACGTCGACGTCACGTTCGACCCCACCACCCTCCTGGTCGAGAAAATCGGTGTTGGCGCCGAACCCGACGTCGTGATCGCCGTGTCCGACGCCTTCGCCGGACTGGCGTCCGCCGGCGCGATCGCCCCTGATACACGGGTCGTACTCGCGAAAAGCGGCATCGGCATCGCCACCGCCCCCGAACTCGACGACCCCGACATCAACACAGTGGACGCTCTCCGTTCAGCCCTCACCTCCGCGCGATCGGTCGCCTACTCCCGCAGCGGCGCGAGCGGTATCTACTTCGCCAAGCTGCTCGACGACCTCGGGATCGCCGACGAGGTGAACGCGCGCGCCACCGTCGTGGAGAAGGGTTTCACCGCGCTCGCCGTCACCGATGGGCGCGCCGACCTCGCGGTCCAGCAGATCAGCGAACTGAAGTTCGTGCCCCAGGCCCGGATCGTCGGCCCGCTCCCGGACGGAGCCCAGCACTACAGCGAACTCTCGGCCGCGCTCGGCCGCTCGGCCCCGCCCGAAGCCGCTGACCTCCTGCGGTTCCTCTCCGGCGCGGAGGCCGAAGCCGCCTACCGCGACGCCGGCCTCGTCACCGACAGCACGTCCCGGACCCGCCCATGAACGCGATCCTGGCGCTGGTCGCGTTCATCGCCGCCATCGTCGTGTGGAACGTGGTCTTCAAACGCAACATCGGCGAAGCGATGGTGGTCGGCTTCCTCGTGACTGCCGCGTTCGCGGGCACGGACTTCTTCGCCGTCGCCTGGGAAAGCCTCGTCGACGGGCTCAAGTCCGAGATCACCTTCGCCGCGCTGGCTTTCGTCTTCGTCAGCGAGCTGCTCACCAGGACCGGACTGGTACAGCGGATGGTCGACATCCTCAGCTCGTTCCTCGGCCGCCGCCGAGGCGGGTCGGCCTACGCCGCGACAGTCGCTTCCGGCCTGTTCGGCGCTGTCGCCCACAACGGCGCGGCGATCGTCGCCACGGTCGGATCGATCACCATCCCCTGGATGAAGCGATCCAAAGCCAGCGGGGAGACCGCGGCGCTCGTACTGTCCGGAAACGCCGGTGTCGGCGCCACCTTCCCGTTCAGCGGCGCGTTCTTCATCCTCCTGGCCGCGCCGACGGTGATGCCGGTACTCAGCGCGGGCGACATCGTCGCGACGATCTTCGTCACCGGCGCCTGGATGGTCGGAATGCGGCTGATCATGGCCTACGTCATCGTGAAGCGTCGCGGCGTGCAAGCGATGGAACCACAGGACATCCGCCCGCTCCGCGCGTCCTTCAGAGTCGGCTGGCCGTCACTGATCGTCCTCGGCTCGATCGCCGTCCCGATCCTGCTCACCGCGCCCCCGACGGCGGCTTTCGTCTCGGCACACGTCGGCATCAACGTGCCCGACGCGATCCCGCTGCTCATCTGGCTACCGATCGTCATGCTCCTGGTCGGACTGCTCGTCGAACGTAAGGTCCTGCCGAAGGGCCGGGCGCAATGGTGGGACCTGTTCGGCGCGGTCGGGCCGAAGCTCGGCCTGGTCGGGGTCACGATGATCTCCGCGTTCGCCGCTTCGAACGTCCTGAAGACCCTGGGCCTGGACGATCAGCTCAAGCCGTACCTGGAGGGGCTTACCGGTGTCTCCCCGCTGGTGGCGGCCATCGTGGTCGGCGTCGTCATCGTGCTCGTCGCCGGGCCGCTCAACACGACGTCCACGGTCGCCGCCGTGGGCCCGGTGGCGTTCGCCGCGCTGACCGCCGCCGGCATCCCTCCGCACGTCGCCTTCGCGGCCATCCTCGTGTGGGCGTCGTCGGAGGGATGCTCTCCACCCGGCGCCGCGCCGCTCTACGTCGCGGCGGGCATCGCCGAGATCAACCCGGTACGGATCTTCGTCCCGGTTGTCCTCTACTACCTGTTGCCCACCCTGCTGTTCGGCGTCCTCATCGCCGTCGGCGTGCTGTGGCTGCCTGGAGCGTGATCACCGTGTACCGGATACTGCTCGCCGCGACACGCGTCTGCCTGTTCGCCTTCCTGCTCGGCGGCTTCGTCGTAGTCGCCGGGCAAACACTCGGCATCGTCATCGGCTCCGGGCCGATCATGACGACGTTCGGCACCGACGTCGCCGACAACGTCTGTGTCATGGCCGGGATCGCGGGCATCCTCGCGTTCCTCTTGCTCTACACACGGGAAGGACGCGAGAACGCACCCGACGAGTAATACGTCCACGATTCGCCGAGCACCACCCCCGCACCGCGTACCGCCATCTGCGGTCGATGGCGGTACGCGGGCTCTCTCCCCCTCTTCAGCATGGCCGCCGGCGTTCCGTCAAAATGGTCCACACCGAGCAGGCGTGCCTTCGGACCTTGTGCGCTCCGGCGTCCACAGCGGACGAACTGGAGTCAGTTGAGGTCATGGCCGCAAGACTGTCGAGCAGGCTTCCCAGGCCGGTGGAAGCCGTGTCGCTAACCTCGCTCACTAGGGTTGGGCAGATCCTCGGCTCGATGCTGTGCCGTCGACGAAGGTCACCTCGGCCTCGGTTGCCAAGTCGCTTGCCCCCTTGGCGGCCTGCGGCTGACGAAGCGGGTGACCTCCGTTCCGAAGCACGTCGCTGATGCCCCCGCCGCGGATCACCGGGCCACACCGAGTCCCTGGGTGATCCGGTGTGCCGCCTCCGCGACGGCGCGGCCGTGTTCGTCGAACACCGCCTCGGTCATCCGCACGGTCGGGCCGGACACGGACACGGCACCGATCGGGTGGCCGTCCGCGTCCAGGATCGCCGCGCCGACGGCGACGATGCCGTCACTGAGGCCTTCCTGGTTGAGCGACCAGCCACGGGCCCGAATTTCCGCCAGCCGGGCACGCAGCGCGTCCGGATCGACGATGGTGCGCCGGGTACGTTCTTCCAGGGCGCCGCCCTTGAGGTAGGCGCGAGTCCCCGGCAAACTGTGGACGGTGGTCGGCCGGGCCTCCCCCGCGTCGACAACCTGGTGACCCGCGCCGACTAGTTCTTCCCGCGTCGGTACTCGCTGGGGCTGCAACCGTGTTCTCTGCGGAAAGTGCGCGAGAAGTAGAACGCGTCGTTGTAGCCGACGGTCCTGGCGATCTCGGAGATGTCGCGGGACGTGGTGGCCAGCAGCTCGCGCGCTCGGGCCATCCGCAGGCGCTTGGCGTATTCGACCACGCCGCAGCCCGCCGCCATCCGGAACAGGGCCGCGAAGTGCGAGGGAGACAGGCCCGCCGTGCGCGCCAGCTCTTTGACGATCACCGGCTTCGCGAAGTTGTGCCGCAGGTACTCCAGCGCCTGGCGAACCGGCTCGGTGGGCCGGCGGGCTTCGTTCAGCGCGTCCGCGGCCAGCTGCGCCAGCAGGGTCCAGCCCGCGCCGGAGGCCGAGATGAGGTGCGGGAAGGTCTCGTCCCGTTCGAGGAAGCCGATGGCGTCGTCGATCGCCGAGACGGCCCGGTAGGCGTCGCGCACCTCGATGATGGCTTCGCCGCCCTCCGGCGTGACGACCGAGAGCAGCTCCGAGACCTGGGAGCCCGCGGCGTGCAGCCACCAGATCGTCCAGGGGTCGCGCGAATCGGCCCAGTAGAAGTGCGGGAGGGATGGGGGCAGGACGAGGGCGTTTCCCGACCTGATCACGCTCACCCTGCCGTCGACCTCGCAGTGCCCGACCCCGTCGGTGCAGACGATCACGACGGCTTCCGGTGCGCTGCGCGGGCGGCGCATGCCGTGGTTGGCCGCGCTTGGGAAGTACCCGGCGTCGGTGACGAGCAGGCCCGAGGTCGGGGCTCTGCGCAGGGCCGACGCCACCAGCGGCCGCGGCAGCACGCGCAACCGCTGACCTGGGAAACCATCGGGCAACAGCATCCGCTCACCGTACAGCCGGCAGTCGAATCGTCCAGGTGACTCGGTCGATTCGGCCATCCCGCCGGACGGGTGCCCCGGCATAGCGTTGCCGCATGTCACAGGGTGAATCGACGCTGATCCTGCCGTCCCGCCCCGCCGAGTACGCCGAGGCCGGGGTCGCGGCGTGGCGGGCGGGGGTGATGATCGACAGCTACCTTCCCGAGGCACCCGACCGGTATCCCGCCTACCTGGACCGGCGCGTCTATCAGGGCTCCTCCGGGCGGGTGTATCCCCTGCCGTTCCATGACCGGATCAGCCCGGTGAAGGCCCCGGCGGAGTGGGACGCGGTGCACCTGGAGAACCGCTGGCTGCGGCTGATGGTGCTGCCCGAGCTCGGGGGCCGTATTCACGTCGCTTTCGACCGAACCCGAGACTACGACTTCTTCTATCGCAACCCGGTGATCAAGCCCGCTCTCGTCGGCCTGACCGGCCCGTGGATCTCCGGCGGAGTCGAGTTCAACTGGCCGCAGCACCATCGCCCCGCCACATTCCTACCGGCCGACGTCGAGATCGAACACGAGCCCGACGGCGCCGTGACCGTGTGGTGCTCCGACCACGACCCCTTCGACCGGATGAAGGGGATGCACGGCGTCCGGATGCGGCCCGACAGCTCCGTCCTGGAGTTGCGGGTGCGGCTGTACAACCGCTGCGAGCGGACCAGGACGTTCCTGTGGTGGACGAACATCGCCGCGCGAGCGGATGAGAACTACCAGTCGTTCTTCCCCCGTGACGTGCGCGTGGTCGCCGATCACGCCAAGCGCGCGACGACCGGCTTCCCCGCCGCGGATCAGGCCTACTACGGGGTCGACTACCCCGCCCGGCACGACGAGGTCGGCACGGTCGCCGGTGGCGTGCGGGTCCCCGGCGACCGGCTTGACTGGTACCGCAACATCCCGGTGCCGACCTCGTACATGTGTGTGGGCAGCAAGGAGACGTTCTTCGGCGGCTACGACCATGCCGCGCGGGCCGGGTTCGTGCACGTCGCCGATCGGCAGATCGCTGTCGGGAAGAAGCAGTGGACTTGGGGTGCTTCGGAGTTCGGTGACGCGTGGGGCCGCAATCTGACCGACGACGGTTCGGCCTATGTCGAACTGATGGCCGGGGTCTTCACCGACAACCAGCCGGACTTCTCCTTCATCGCGCCCGGGGAGACGAAGGTGTTTTCCCAGTTCTGGTATCCGATTCAGGAGATCGGTCCGGTGCAGGCGGCGACGGTGGACGCCGCGGTGCGGGTGGACCTCCGGGGAACGAGCGCGCGGGTCGGAGTCGCGGTGACGGCCGACCGCCCCGGATGCCGCTTGTCGCTCGTCGACGGCGCTGGGGCCGAGGTCGCCGAGGTGCGCGCCGACATCGCGCCGGGCAAGCCCTTCCAGGAGAACATCACGCTGACACAGCCCGCTGACCGGCTCGTGCTGCGCGTCCTCCACGATGACGAACTGTTGGTGGAGTGGGATTCCCTGGTTCCCAGTGCGGACGATCAAGTCACCCCGGCACGCGAGCCCGCCGCGCCCGAGGACGTGCCGACCGTCGAAGAGCTGGCCGTGATCGGCGCGCACCTCGATCAGTACCGGCACGCGACGCGCTCGCCGGAGCCGTACTGGCGTGAGGCGTTGCGCCGCGATCCCGCGCAGGTCGCGGTCAATGTCGGGCTAGCCGGGCGCGCGTACCAGCGTGGCGACTTCGCTGAGGCGGAGAAGTTGTTGCAGGTAGCCGTTTCGCGGCTGAAGACCTTGAACCCCAACCCGGTCGACACGACCGCGCTCTACTGCCTCGGTCTCGTATTGGAGCGACTCGGCCGGACCGAAGAGGCTTACGACGCATACGGTTCCAGCTCCTGGGCGCGTGCGTGGCGGGCACCGGCGGGCTATCGCATGGCGCGCATCGACGCCGCATACGGGCGGAACAGGGAGTCGCTGGCCAGGCTTCAGGATGTGCTGCGCACCGAGCCGGAGCACCTGCAAGCCCGTGCGCTCCAGGTGATCGTGTTGCGCCGTAACGGAAAAGACGAGCAAGCGGCAGAACTCGCCGAAGCCACCCGTGCGCTTGATCCCTTGGACTGGTGGACGCGCGATCTGCTTGACCTGCCTCTCACCACGGACGCGCAGACCTGCCTTGACATCGCGCTGGAGTACGTCGGCGTCGGTGAGCACGACGCGGCACTGCGGGTGCTCGACGTCGCCCGCGAGCGGGAGGGTGCTCGCGCGATCGGGCAGACAGCGGCCGGGCCGTTGCTGGAGTACTACCGAGCCGAGGTGCTGCGCAGGCTGGGCAGAGACCACGAAGCGCGTGAAGCCGTTGAGAGGGCGCAAACTCTCGACGCGACGTGGTGTTTTCCTTCGCGGTTGGACGACGCGTTGACGTTGGAGCGGGCCGCGAGTTCCGACGAAACGGACGCGCGGGCTCGCGCGCTGCTCGGACACTGGCTCTACGCCAACGGACGCCCTGATGACGCGTGCACGGCCTGGAACGCGGCGGCGGCGATCGACCCGGATGACCCTGTGGTGTGGCGGAATCTGGGGCTCGCGGCCTTCAACCACCTCGGTGACGCCGACCAGGCATGCGCGGCCTACGACACCGCGCTCGCCGTCGCGGGGGACGACGCCAGGTTGATCTTCGAGCGCGACCAGCTCAGTGCGAGGCGCGGCGTGCCGCCCGCACAACGGCTGGACTGGCTCCTGCGGAACCGTGCCCTGGTCGAGACGCGGGACGACGCCACCATCGAGCTCGCGCACCTGCTGATCACCGCCGAACGGCTCGACGAGGCCCGCGAACTGCTGCTCGGCCGCACCTTCCAGCCATGGGAGGGCGGCGAGGGCGACGTGCTGCGCGTGTGGGACCGGCTGTGCCGTTCGCGATCCACAGTGGACGACGCGTTCGCGCCGCCGGAATCCCTCAGCGAGGCAAGGCATCCGCTCGCGAACACCGCGCAGCTGCACCTGATGCGGGGTGACCTGCTCGGCGATCGGGCGGCGTGGGAGCTGGCCGCCGCACAGCAGGGCGACTTCCTGGGGATGAGTACCCAGCCCTACTCCGAGGCGACCTACTCTTCGATTCTCGCGCTGCGCAGGCTTGGTCGCACCGAGGAAGCCGACCGGCTCACCGAGGCCTTGCGCGCCTTCTGCGACACGCTGGAGGCGAGCCCGGCGACCGTGGACTACTTCGCGACTTCGCTGCCGTCGATGTTGTTGTTCACCGAGGATCTGGCCGCCGCACAGCTGCGCCGAGTCCGCTTTCTGCGAGCGCAGCTCGACATTCTCGACGGGCAGCACGCACGCGCGGGTGACCGGTTGGCCGCGCTGCTGACCGAGGACCCGCACCACGTCGACGCGCTGGACCTCGCCCGATCGATTCGGACTCCGACGCGGTGACGGCGTCTGTGCACCGTCACCGCGTGCGGGATTCCTTACGCGTCAGGGGTGTCCGCCACGGTTCCGGTCGCGGCCGCGTCGGCGTAGTTCGCGAGACGCTCGGCCATCGGGACCCCGGCGCGATGGGCTCGCCGCCCGGTGCCGCCGCGCTGCCACGGCGCCGGGCCGGTCAGCGGGCGGAACTCGACTCCGGCCGCCGCCAGCCGGTCGAGGTGGCGGGGCAGCCGCCGGTGGAGATCCTGGGTGCCGGAGCCCCAAGCGATCTCCGCGAAGGCACACGTTCGCGGGTACAGGAGGTAGTCGACCAGGCGTGGGTCCTCGACGAACTCGGTCCACATCTGGCACTGGATCCCTTGCACACGAGCACTTTCGACCTCGGACCAGTCCGGCGGGATCGGCTCCCACGAGATGACGTCGCCGAGGGTGACCGGGCCGCCGATCGCGAGTGGCTCGTCGGGGTGAGCCTGCTGAAAATAGTCGAAGTAGGTCGGCATGACCGGCGAGAGCACGACGTCGTGACCGGCCGCCACCGCCCGGCGGGCGACCTCCGCGCCACGCCACGCCATGACCAGCGTGGTGGTCGATTCCGCGTCGGCGGCGGTTCCTTGCGCGGCGAAGCTGTCGTCCCACGTGACCGGTGTCTTGCCGTGCTCGGCCAGCATCCGCCGCACTTCGGCCATCAGGGCGGCGAAGATCTCGGCGCTCCCGGAAAGCTTCCGCTCGCCGGCGAACGCACGCACCACCGAATCGTCGTCCCACGCCCGCAGGACGGACTCGTCGCCACCGACGTGCACGTAAGGGGAAGGGAACAGCGGGAGCAGCTCGTCGAACAGGAGACGCAGGAACTCCAGGGACCGCTCCGACGGAGCCAGGAGCGCGTCGTGCACACCCCAGTTCGGGTGCACCGCGCGATCCGGCACGGCCGGGGACCCGAACTCCGGGTAGGCGGCCAGCAAGGCGCCGGTGTGGCCGGGAACGCCGATCTCCGGGACGACCGTGATCGCGCGGTCCGCCGCGTAGGCGACGATCTCCGCGAGGTCGTCGCGAGTGTAGTAGCCGCCGTGCGGTGTGCCGTCGTGGACGACCTCGTCGGAGTAGTGGCTGACCTGGCTGGTCGCCCGCCAGCTGCCGACTTCGTGCAGGCGCGGGAAACGAAGACTCTCCACCCGCCAGCCCTGGTCGTCGCTGAGGTGCAGGTGCAGGGTGTTCAGCTTGTGCGCGCTCATCAGGTCGAGGTGGCGCAACACTTCCCGCTTGGGCAGGAAGTGCCGGGCGACGTCGAGGAGCATTCCGCGCCAACGGAATCGTGGGCTGTCCTCGACGCGGACGACCGGCGCGATCCACACGATGTCCGACGGCGCGGCCTGTCGGTACGCGGCGTCGGAAAGGAGCTGTCGCAGGGTTTGCACGGCGTACACGACACCGGAACGGTCCGCCGCGGTGACGGTCACTCCGGCCTCGGTCACGTCGAGCACGTAACCCTCGGGAGGAGTCGCGCCCGCGCGGAGCAGCACCTGCAGACCCGCGGATTCGGTGACGACCGTGCTGCGCATGGGCAGCAGCGCGATCGCCCGCAGAACCGCCGCCCGTTCCTCCACCGGCACGTCCAGGCGCACCGGGAGTTCGGCCGGAAGCTGGAGCACCCCCGCGCCGAGCAGCACCGAATCCGGTCGGGGAACAAGGTGCGCCGCCCGCTCTCGCGCGTCGTCGTGGCTCATGGTCGCTGCCTCCTTGGATGCGTAAACATGTTTCTTTCTGTTCATTCGCCATCTAGAGTAGGCACATAATGCGCATTTCAGGCACTGTATGCGCATAAACAAACGAAAGCCACCACGAAGGGACGACGATGTACCTTCCGATCGCCGAGGTCGCCTGTGTGCCGGCCCGAGCCCGCGTCTTCGAGCAGGGCTGGCAGTCCTGGAGTCCCACCGGCACCTACCCGGGTGACGCGACCTCGCCCCGGCCGTCCTCGGCGCAGATCGCGGCGAGCTGCTTCCGCTTCGACCGGCCGATGCCCGAGTCCGGCTTCCAGGGCGAGGGACTTGTCGTGATCGACCCGGGAGACGGCGGCCCGGTGCGGTCGTGGTCCGCGGTGGATCACTCCGCCGAAGTCCCCTCCATCCGCGTACAGGCGCTCGGGGACCGGCTCGTCGTCTCCAGCCTGGGCGCGGTCCGGGAGACCGAGCACGCCGACCTCCCGAGCGCGCTCGTCGCCTGGGCCGAGGAGTTGGCGGCCGTCGGTGGCGTGACGGCGGTCCGTCCGCTCGGTCCGGGGTGGAGCAGCTGGTACGGGCACTGGAACAAGGTCACCGAGCAGGACATCGCCGACACCCTGGTGCACGCCGAACGGCTGGAGCTGCCGCTGGAGATCATCCAGCTCGACGACGGCTACCAGAGCGCGATCGGGGACTGGCTCGACATCCGGCCGGGCTTCGGATCCCTTGAAGGAGTGACGAAACGCGTCGCCGACACCGGGCGGCGCGCGGGTATCTGGCTGACGCCGTTCTTCGTCGCCGCCGACAGCCGGGTGGCGACCGAACATCCGGACTGGCTGGTGCGGGGCACGCCCGCGATGCGCGAGTGGGACCGGGACATCGCGGTGCTCGACGTGACGCATCCGGACGCGGCGGAGCATCTCGGCGGCGTGTTCAGATCCCTTGTGGCGACAGGGTTTTCGTTCTTCAAGATCGACTACATCTACGCCGGAGCGCACCCCGGCTCGCGGCACGCCGACGTGTCGGGCCACGACGCCTACGTGGCGGGGATGCGGATCATCCGCGAGGCTGTCGGGCCGGAGTCGACCGTTCTCGGTTGCGGCGCACCGATGCTGCCCAGTGTGGGACTCGTCGACGCCATGCGGGTCAGCCCGGACACCGCGGTCGCCGTCGAACCCGAGTCCGGGGACGTCAGTCAGCCCTCGCAGCTCGGCGCGCGGCTGGCCGGGGCCGCGCGGGAGTTCATGCACGGCCGGTTGTGGGTCAACGATCCCGACTGCCTGCTGGTGTCCCCGCGCGTGGAAGACCGCGCCGGCTGGGCGGATCACGTGGCCTCCAGCGGTGGGTGGCGGTGTTCGAGCGATCGCCTCGCCGACCTCGACGAATGGGGAGCCACGCGCACCCGCGAGCTGCTCACGCCCTCGACCAGTCCTGCCTGATCTCTCCGGAAGGGAGTCCGCCATGGCTCAGGTCCTCACGGTGCCGACCCCGCCGCCACCGGTCTCGACCCGGCAGGCGTCGCCACCGGGACGTCGTCGGCGGGTGCGGGAAACCCTGACGGCATATGCCTTCGTGGCCCCGAGCCTGTTCGGCGTCGTCGCGTTCCTGTTGCTGCCGGTACTGATCGTCGCCGGGCTGAGCCTGTTCGACTGGAAGCTGCTGGCCACGCCGGAGTTCGTCGGGCTGGCCAACTACGAGCGGCTCTTCGCCGACGGCGGGATCGGCCACTCGCTGCTGGTGACCATCGCCTACGTGGTCCTGACCATCCCGGTGCAGACGGTGCTGGCCCTGTTGCTCGCGCTGCTGCTCAACCAGCGAGTGCGCGGCGTGAAGATCTTTCGCGCGCTGTTCGTCCTGCCCTGGATGGCGACGCCGGTGGTGATGGGCCTGGTGTGGGGCTGGATCTTCGACCCGGCAGGAGGCGCGGTCAACTCCTTCCTGTCGATCTTCGGGATCGACGGGCCGAGCTGGCTGTCCTCGGCGAGCCTCGCGCTGCCCTCGGTGGCGGCGACGCAGGTGTGGCAGTTCGCGGGCTACAACATGCTGTTCTTCCTCGCCGGGTTGCAGGCCATCCCGAAGGACTTCTACCAGGCGGCCGCGCTGGACGGGGCGTCGCCGGTCCGGCAGTTCTTCTCGATCACGCTGCCGCTGTTGCGCCCGACGCTGTTCTTCGTCCTCGTCACCAACGTGATCGGCTCGTTCCAGGTCTTCGACACCGTTTTCGTGATGACCAACGGCGGTCCCGGCAACAGCACCGAGGTCATCAACTACACGATCTACCAGACCGCGTTCCGGCAGTTCGATTTCGGCTACGCCTCCGCCATCGCGGTGGTGCTGTTCCTGATCATCCTCGCCGTCACCATGGCGCAGGTCCGGTACTTCAACCGCACCACGACCTACGACCTGACCTGAGAGGGGCCGACCGTGACCACGACCACCCGGCGACGGCGGCCTTCCCGCCGCGTCGCCCTCTACGCGACGCTGATCATCGGGGCGGCCATGTCGGTCTTCCCGTACTGGCTGATCGTCTCGACCGCGTTGAAACCGCGCGGTGAGCTCTTCGAGGCGGCACCGTGGGCGCCGCCGTCCTCGCCGACGCTGGAGAACCTCGGCGCGCTACTGAGCTCGGACTTCGCGCAGTCCATCCTCAACACCTTCATCTTCGTCACCGTTCTGACCGTCGGGCAGCTGATCTTCACCACGCTGGCGGCGTACGCGTTCGCGCGCTTGGATTTCCGGGGCCGCAACGCGCTGTTCTGGCTGTACCTGGCCACCCTGATGGTGCCCAACGTGGTGACCCTGATCCCGCTGTTCCTGATCATGCGTGAGCTGGACCTGGTGAACAGCTGGTACGGGCTCGTCGCACCGTACGTCTTCGGCACGCCGTACGGGATTTTCCTGATGCGCCAGTTCTTCCGCAGCATCCCGCGCGAGATCGAGGAGGCCGCGCGGATGGACGGCGCGGGGCATCTGACCATCCTGTGGCGGATCATCCTGCCGCTGAGCAGGCCGATCCTGGCCACGCTGGCGATCGTCACGGTGATCTCGTCCTGGAACAACTTCCTGTGGCCGCTGATCATCACCAGCAGCGAGGACACCCGCGTGGTCACCGTCGCGATCGCCGCCCTGCGCTCGGAGATCGGCATCGACTACACCCGGATGATGGCGGGCAGCCTGCTCACGCTGCTGCCGATGCTGCTCGTCTTCGTCTTCTTCCAGCGCTACATCGTCCGGTCGGTCGCACTGACCGGACTCAAGTGACACAAAGGAGTGTCCCCATGAAGCTCTCGATTTTCCGGCGGAAGACGCTCAGCGCGCTGACAGTCGGCGCATTGGTCGGGCTGGTCGCCGCCTGCGGCGGCAGCAGTGACGGCAAGACGACACTGACCTACCGGATCTGGGACGAGCAGCAGCAGAAGGGCTACGAGAAGGTCTTCGCGGCGTTCAAGGAGAAGCATCCCGACATCGACGTCAAGATCGAGCTTCAGCCCTACGACCAATACTGGACCAAGCTCGTCACCGAGATGGTCTCCGGCACCGCCCCCGACGTGTTCTGGATGACACCCGCGAACTTCCCCGAACTGGCGACGCAGGGCGCGTTGATGGACGTCTCCGCCGCCGTGGAGCAGTCCGGCCTCGCCAAGGACAAGTACCACCCCAACGTCGTGGATTCCTTTACCTACAAGGAAAAGATGTACGCCGTCCCCAAGGACTGGGGCGTACCGGGGATGCTCTACAACAAGCAGGTCTTCGCCGAGGCCGGCGTCGAGATGCCCACCGAGCCGCTGACCTGGGCCCCCGACGGATCCGGGACGTTCCTGCCACTGATGCGGAAGCTCACCGTCGACGTGAACGGCAAGCACCCCGATGAAGCCGGCTTCGATCCGGGCAAGGTCAAGCGGTGGGGCTTCGCCTCCTGGAACCACTCGGGCACCCAGTGGCTGAACTGGATCCCGAGCAACGGCGGCACGACGATCACCAAGCCCTACGGCACGTTCAACTTCAACGAGCCCGCTTCGGTCGAGGCGTTGCAGTGGGGCGTCGACCTGATCAAGAAGTGGCACGTGTCCCCGCCCGCCGAGCAGACCAACCCACCCGCCGGCCGGGCGACCGAGATGTTCCAGCGTGGCGAGGTCGCGGTCTTCCCGGCCAACAACGCGCTGCTGCCCTTCGTCGCCCCCGGCTCGGCCTTCCCGATCGGCACCGCGTCGCTTCCCGCGGGCAAGGCGGGCCGCGTCGTGATCATCAACGGCCTCGGCGAGGCGGTCTACTCCCGCAGCGAGCATCCCGAGCAGGCCAAGCAGCTCGTGTCGTTCCTGGCCACCCCGCAGGCGCAGTCGATCATGGCCGAGGGTGGCTATGTCTTCCCTGCGATCAACGACCTCGCCCCGCGCTACGTCGAGCACTGGAAGGCCAAGGGCATCGACACCCAGCCGTTCCTGGACGAGGCGCGCGGCAAGACGGTGAACTTCCCGATCGTGTCCGGCTTCGCCGCGGCGGAACCCAAAATCAACCAGATCTTCAACGACATGTACCTCGGATCGGTCACCGTCCCCGACGCCGCCGGGGAGGCTGTCAAACAGGGCAACGCCCTGCTCCGTCCCGAGAAGTAAGGAGGCCTGCCATGTCCGCATCACCCAAGAGATGGCGCGCGGCGGCGATCGCCACCGCCGCTTTGCTGACCGTCTCACTGGCGCCGGCCGCGACGGCCGCGCCAGCGCCCGGGGTGCCCGTGCAGCTGCTGTCGATCACCGACCTGCACGGCTACTTCGGCGAGTACACCACGACCGTGCCCGGCTCGCGTGCCGGTGAGCCCGCGAAAACCGTCGGTGGCGGGGCGTATCTCGCCTCGCATCTCGACCGGCTGCGCGCACCGGAGAACTCCGTACTGTTCTCCGCGGGCGACGACTTCTCCGGCTGGCCGTCGGAGACCGCGTGGTTCTGGAACGAGCCGACGATCGAGTACATGAACATGATCGGTGTCGAGTTCTCCACCGTGGGCAACCACGAGATCGACCGGAAACCGGCCTATCTCAAGCACATGATGGAGGGCACCTGCCGGGGCCGCCCCGACCGCGACCTCTGCTTCACCGACTCGACCGGGAAACGCTTCCAGGGCGCGGACTTCGACTACTACTCCGCGAACGTGGTCAACGAAGCCACCGGCAGGCCGCTGGTCAAGCCGTACCACGTTCGGCAGGTCGACGACGGTCGCGGCGGCACGCTCCCGGTGGGATTCATCCACGCCACGACCACCCACACGCCGGAAGAGCAGCTCTCCTACTGGCCGAGCGAACTGAAGTTCCTGCCCGAGGCGGAGACGATCAACCGCTACGCCGAGGAGCTGCGCGGGCGGGGCGTCCAGGCCATCGTCGCCGTGGTACACGAAGGGTTCTCGCAAGCGGACGGGGCGGGGTACAACGACTGCACCGCACCGTTCGGCCCGCTCGCCGACATGAACAAGCAGATCAGCCCGGCGGTGGACGCCATCGTCGGCGGACACTGGCACGCGCTGGTGAACTGCATGCTGCCCGACCCGGCCGGTGATCCCCGTCCGGTGGTGGACGCGGCGAACCACGGCAGGCTGATCAACGAGATCAACCTGGAGCTGGATCCGGCGACCGGCGATGTCCGCCGAGACCGGACGAAGTCGGTCAGCCACGCCAACACCCGTGATGTCGCACCGGATCCCGAGGTGCAGCGGATGGCGAAGTACTGGAAGGACCGGCTCCCCGCGCGGGGTGACCAGCAGGTCGCCACGGTCACCGGAGATCTCACTCGCACCTCCGGCACCGACGAGGAGTCCACGCTCGGCAACGTCACCGCCGATGCGTTCCTCTGGGCGGCCAACAAGGACGGACAGGCCGATCTCGCGGTCGCGATGCCGGGAATCTTGCTGCGCGACATATCTTTCGCCCCCAATCCGGCCGATCCCGCGGACGCGCCGGGACGCGTGCTGTTCTCCGAACTGGTCTTCGGCACGGTCTACGAGAACGGCATCGGCCCGGCCGTCGTGCGCGGGACGGTGACCGGCGAGAAACTCGACGAGCTGATCGAGAGCCAATGGCAGCGAGGGGCCGACGGTGTCGTGACGTATCGGCACATGGCCGTTTCCGGCAATGTTTCCTACCCCTACGACCCCGGCGCCCCGCTCGGGCAACACGTCGACATCAAGAAGATCCGGATCAACGGGAAGCCGGTGAAGGCCGACCGCGAGTACCGGATCGCGACGCTGGCCAACAACTTCTTCGCCCGCAACGCCACACCCGGGTTCACGGCGCTTTTCGATGCCAGGAACCAGGACCGGAGCATCTACTCCGGTGCGGACGCGCTCTCGAAGTACCTGGAGGCGAGGTCGCCGGTCCGGCCGCCGAAGCTCGACCGGGTCCGGCCTCGCTGACTCACCTGAACCGGGACGGAGGGGTCGGCACGTGTTCGCTCATCGAGTCGAACTTGCGGACATAGGTCAGCCCCTCCGGGATCTCGATGCTGGTCGTCGAGGTCCAACCCCGGCTCAGGGTGGGCCAGTCGGGCACGTCGGGGTGGAAGTGCGGCCGGAACGGCTCGTAGCCGTCGATGAAGGCGGCCGGTTCCGACCTCGCCTGCCACCGGATGTCCGCCGACAACCGCAGCCTGTCGCTGAGGTTGGGGCGGGCCCCGTGCACGGTGAGGCTGCTGAACATGAGCACGTCCCCCTGGCCGAAGTGGGTGCTGCGCCAGTCGTCCACGCCGCTGCCCGCCACCTGCGCGGTCACCCCGCCGGGCCCCTCCGCCCGGGACACCCCGAGCACGCCGAGCTTGTGCGACCCGGCGAGGACCTCGAGCCCGCCGGCGTCGGCGGGACAGTCGGCGAGGGGGATCCACATGGTCAGGGTGTCGACGGCGCCCTGGATAAGGCGATAGTCCTGGTGAGCGGGCGTGGGGGTGGCCCGCGGCGTCGGCGCCGTGATGCGGGCGATGTGCATCGGGTGACAGAAGACCTCCTCGCCGAGCAGCCGCTGAGCCAGGCCGCGCAGCTCCTCCCGTTCGCTGAGCCCGTGGAAGGACTGCGTCGCCTGCACGGCGGAGTACATGCCGAAGAAGGTGGACTTGCCCTCCTCGACCGCCCTGTCGGACGCGCGCAGCTCGTGCGGCTCGGTACCGGAGGCCAGCCACCTGCTGTCGTGGAGCACGGCCGCGATGTCGGCGCGGACACCGGTGACGTAGTCGCTGGGCAGCAGGCCGGGGAAGTAGAGGTAGCCGTCCTCGGACATGCGCTCCCGGAGCGCCGCGACGTCGTCGACGATGTCGCTGGAGTCGATCAACTGTTTCATGTTCTGCCTCCGTCGTGGGGGTCTCAACGGATTCGACTGTAGGAAAGGCGGGGCATCGCGGACATGGCTGAACCTCCCGGGGAGATGACAGATCCTGCTGCGACGCCCTCGCCTCCGGCCGGGTTGCTCGTCGTCGGCGAGAGCACCTTCACCAAGCGCGTCGAGGCGATCCGGCCGACCGGCTCGCCGAGCTGGCTGCTCATGTGGACGACGCGAGGGCGCGGCGTCGTGCACCACGGGGACACGGCCCTGACCACCGGCGCGGGGCAGCTCGTGCTGATCGAACCCGGCGTGCGGCACACCTACGGAGTCGCGCCCGACGCCGGGGAATGGTCGCTGCTGTGGGCACACTTCCGGGCACCACGAGGAAACTGGCTCGGGACGAGCCGTCATCTGACACCGGCGGCGAGTGGCGCCGCGGAGGCCATCGACGCCGCCTTCGACCGGCTCCGCCGTTACGCCCGGCTCACCGGCGATCACATCCCGCCGTCGCCGGTTCACCTCCCGGCCTTCGCCACCCGCCCCGAACAGCAGGCCCTCGCCCTATGCGCGCTCGAAGAGATCGTGCGCCTGGCCGACCTCGCCGGTACTCCCGCCGCACCGCCGGGCCCTGACCCGCGCATCGCCCGCGTGCGGCAGCTCATCGCCGAGACACCGGAGGCCCCGCACACCCTGAACTTGCTCGCCGCCGTCGCCGGGCTGTCACCGTCGCGCTTCAGTCACCTTTACGCGAGGGCCACCGGCCACAGCCCCATGCAGGAGGTGCGCACCCACCGCCTGCACCGCGCGGCCCGGCTGCTGACCGGCACGGGAATGTCCGTCGCCGCGGTCGCCGTCACTGTCGGCTACGTCGACCAGTTCCACTTCAGCCGCGCGTTCCGCCGTGAGTTCGGCCTGCCGCCGAGCAGTTACCGGCACAACGGCGAGGTTCCCGGTTGGGACTGAGGTTCGACGGCAGCTACCTGCCATCTCTGTGTACACGGATGTGCGCGGAAGGTAAAGTTCCCTGCTCAGTGCCCGACTTTTGGACCCTGGGGAGGGGGACATGTCAGACACACCCGCCGGCGACGGTTCTCGGCCGCCTTCGGACAACAACACGAAACGGACGGCGGAGATCCTCGCCCTGATCACCGCGACCCTCACCATTCTCGCCTGGCTGGGGATAGCGAACGGGAAGGAGCTCGTCGCCTGGCTGGACAAAGACCGCCCCGCCCCCAGCTCGACCGCAAGGCCTGCCGAGCCTCCTGTGATCAGCCGGTCGCCATCACCTGTCCGGGAGACTTCGGAGGAGGAGACGACCTCACCCGAGACGACGCCAACGACTCCGACGACTCCGTCAACGACGGAACCACCGCTACCACCGGCCAGCGTCGGGGACTGCGTCGTGGTCGACAGCAGCGGGCGGTTCGTGGCGATCGGGAACTGCGACGGCAGCCGGGGGACGTATCAGGTGAACTCCGTCAGGTACCGGGGAAGTTGCGTCGACACGGAGTCCGCTTCCCTGGTGGAGGACGGATACCGGCTGTGCCTGGAGGTCCACCTGGTACGGGAACGCTGCTACGTGATCCCGGCACGAGGCTGGATCACCGGCGCGCCGAGCTGCCGGGAACCGGGAACCGTCTCCGTCGTCGACATCGTCGCCGGAGCCACGGACGACTCCGCCTGCACCCGCAGGTACAAATGGAACAAGTGGTACTCGTTCAACCATCCGCAGGTGGTTTACTGCGTGATGAAGTACTGACCCGGTCGACACATCTGTCCATAGTGGACAGGTGCGCGGCGACGGCAAGGAACGAAGACCCATGGCGGTGCGGGTGGTCGTGAGTGGTAAGTCGCGTTAGAACGACACTTGCCACTCACGACCACCCCAGCCGATGCACTCGCCAAGGAGCGGATTCACCCAGTGCGTGACGCCTGCCTTGATGAAGTCCGGTTCTTTGACCTGTTCCCGGTTCTTCTCCTGATCCGGCTACCGCCGCGGACGGCCGAGTGCGTGTTCGTAGGCGTAAATCGTGGCCTGCACCCGATCCCGCAGCCCGAGTTTGGCCAGCATCCGGGACATGTGCGTCTTGACGGTCGCCTCGGACAGGAACAGCCGCGCCGCGAGCTCCGCGTTGGAGAGCCCGTCGGTGAGCAGCACCAGCACCTCGCGCTCGCGGTCGGTCAGGGTGGCCAGTTCGGCGGGCGGTTTCGGTGGTGCACCGGGTGTTTTGGCGAACTGGTCGATCACTCGCCGGGTCACCGTCGGGTCCAGCAAGGCCCGGCCTCCGGCCACCACCCGCACGGCGTGCACCAGTTCCTCCGGCGGCGCTTTCTTCAGCAGGAACCCGCTCGCCCCGGCTCGCAGCGCCTCGTACACGTACGCGTCCACGTCGAAGGTGGTCAACACGATCACGCTGGTGAGCTCCGGTCGCGACGCGCAGAGCTGCCGGGTGGCCTCGATGCCGTCCAGCTCCGGCATCCGGATGTCCATCAGCGTGACATCGGGCCGGGTCCGCTTCGCGCATTCGACAGCCTCGACACCGGTAGTGGCCTCGCCGACCACCTCCAGATCGGGTTCACCGCCGAAGATCAGCCGGAAACCGGCACGAACGAGGTACTGGTCGTCGGCGAGCAGGATCCGGATGGTCATCGCGCCGCACCCGCCGTCGGAATGGACACGACGACCCGGAAACCGCGTTCGGGCAAGGGGCCGACTTCGAGGGTGCCGCCGTAGAGCGCGGCCCGCTCACGCATGCCGATCAGGCCGTGCCCGTCACCGGACGGCTTGCCGCTCACCGCCGACCCGTCGTCGCTGATCTCCAGGTGCACCGCGCGTGGCTCGTAGCGGATCGTCGCGTCGACCCGGCTCGCCTTGGCGTGTTTGAGCACGTTGGTCAACGCCTCCTGCAGGATCCGGTAGGTCGACAGGTCCACGCCGGGCTCCAGGTCACGCGGTTCACCGAGTACGCGCAGCTTCGCGGTCAGCCCGGCGGCGCGGGCGGGCCGCAGCAGCTCCTCCGCGTCCGCGAGGCGTGGCACGTCGACCGGCGGTTCCTCCAGTGGCGTGCGCAGCAGCTGGAGCACCCGTTGCATCTCCTCCTGCGCCTGCCTGCCGGTCTGCTCGACGACCTCGAGAGCGTCGTACTCGGCCCGCTGGTCGGAGTGCAACAGCCGACGGGCACCGCCGGCGTGCAGGGTCATCACACTGATGCTGTGCGCCACGACGTCGTGGAGTTCTCGGGCGATCCGCACCCTTTCCTCGGCCATCGCCGCCGCCGCGCGCTGCTGTGACAACTGCGCCCGCAGCGCCCCCATTTTCATGCTGTGCCCCACCAGCCAGGCCAGCACCATCAAAGAGCCGTGATACACGAAGTCGCCTACCGGTGGCCGCAGGTCGTTCTGCTCGATGAGCAGGGGAATCCAGGTCATCAGCAGGGTGAGCACCAGCGCCAGGAACGGCGAGCGGGCGTAGTAACCCGCCGACCCCACGACGACGAACGCGGTCAGCGTCTTGGTCAGGTTCCCGCTCTGCAGCGCGGGATCGATCAGCTCGGCCGCCTTGGGGAACATGAGCGCGACGATCAGCACCGCGTACGGCGCGCGGCGGCGCAGCAACAGCGACAGCGGGCCGGCCAGCCAGACCGCCACCGCGACCGGTTTCAGGTGGCCGTCCGGGCCGAAGTCCACCTGCGAGTCGATCACGCCCAACACGATCAGGGTGAACACGGCGAGCAATTCGGCCAACGGCCGGAACCGGCGCAGCCGATCGAATCCGGCCGCCGAGAACGGCATCGCACCCATGGCCCTACCTTCTACCCTCGCGGTGGAACGACGGTCCACGCGGAACACCGATGCCCGGAACGTCCACAGTGGACGTTCCGGGCACGGTCGATGGACCCGAACGTGTCAGCGGAGGTCGGTACCACCGCCGCCGGTAGTCTGCGTCACCCAGTCCTTGTAGGCCACCACCGAGGTGTAGATGGACGGCCCGGTCGCGCAGGTGGCGTCACCGTTGCCGCTGCGGCTGGTGTCACCGATGAGCTGCCATTCCTCGCCGCTCTTGACGATCTGCGGTCCGCCGGAGTCGCCGTAACAGGCGCCCGAGTTCTGGTTCGGGTTGTCCGTGCACAGCTCGACCTTGCCGTCGATGTCGCTGCACTTGTCGGCCTCGAGCACCTTGGTGTCCAGTTGCTGCAGCTCGTCGGGGACCTCGCCGCAACCCCGGGTCGGGCAGGTCTGGCCCCAGCCGATGATCCGCGACTCGGTGCCAGGATCGGCCTTGTCGGCGAGCTTGACCGGCTTGGAGGTGGCCTTCGCCGCCAGCTTGACCAGGGCGATGTCCGCGCCGGGCTTCTGACCGTCGTAATCCGGGTGGACCTTGATCTCCGCGGCCTGGGCCTCCTCGCCGCCTTGCGCCCAGGTCTTCGTGCCGATCCGCAGTTTCACCTGCTCGGGCTGGCCGTCCACCACACAGTGCGCGGCGGTGAGCACCCACTCCTCGCTGATCAGTGATCCGCCGCAGAAATGACTGCCGCTGGACTGCAGCGAAACCATGAACGAGTAGACCTGGTCCGCCGGCTGCCCGCCGATGATCTTCGGCGTGATCGGGTCGGCGCTCGCCGGTACGGCGGTGATCACGGCGATTCCGCAAGCTGCGGCCGCGGCCAGGCCGGCGGCCATGAAACGTGCCTTCATAGTGCGTTCCTTCCGGGTCCCCTTGGACGAGACATCACGGAAGGTAGGGATCTTGAACCACCGAGTGACACCTACTCAGGTAGGTCGCCGGTCAATCATAGGGATGACATCACGCCACGGATCGCCTCCATCATCCGTCCGGATGACCCTGCCCCGCCGAAAGGCGCTGGTAGCGGCCGTGGAGACGGGACTACTTCTCGATACAGCCCCCGAGTCCCCTGCTCGAGGGCGACAACGAGAAGGAGATCGACATGACGAACGGTTCGCGCCGCATGGCGTTGCTGGTGGGTACGGTCGCGGTGGCGGCGGCTTCGATCGCCGCCACCGCGACCAGCGCCATCGCCGCCCCGCCGCCGCCTCCGGTCAAGCCGTTCGTGGTCGGCGGCGAGGACACCACCACCCAGGAGAACCCCTTCGCGGTAGCGCTGCTGAGTGCGGACGGGCAGCGCCTGCGCGACACCCGCGGGCAGTTCTGCGGCGGCACCCTGGCCGCGAAGAACAAGATCGTCACCGCGGCGCACTGCACCGTGGACATCAAGGACAAGCCGGAGCAGGTCCAGGTCGCGATCGGCCGCACCAAGCTGTCCACCGAGGAGGGCAAGGTCTTCAAGGTCAAGGCCATCTGGGTGCACGAGAAGTACGACGCCGACAAGACCACGGCCGACGTCTCGGTGCTGACCCTGGACGGCGACACCGACGCCAAGCCGATGGAGCTGGCCGACAAGTCCGACGAGGGCTACAAGCCGGGCGCCGAGGCCGTGGCCTTGGGCTGGGGTCTGACCTCCGAAAACGGAGAGCAGTCGGACAACCTGAAGAAGGTCACGGTCCCGGTCGTTTCCGACGACGGCTGCAAGACCGCGTACCCGGACGGCTACGTGGCGGAAGCCCACGTGTGCGCCGGTGTCGAGGAAGGCGGCAAGGACACCTGTCAGGGCGACTCCGGCGGCCCCCTGGTCGGTTCCGGCGGCAAGCTGATCGGCGTCGTCTCGTGGGGCGAAGGCTGCGCCCAGCCTGGCAAGTACGGCGTCTACAGCCGCGTCTCGACCTACCTCGACGACATCGAGAAGCAACTCGATGGCGGCACCGACGCTCCCTGATCCCGACCGTGAGTGGGGCGGCCGCCTGCCGCCCCACTCACGCTTTCCAAACGGCAAATGGGAATTTCCCGTACCCGAAGGTCGACGAAAGTAGGTGGCCCCGGTCGTCCCGGGTCCGTGATGGTGAGTGACCTACTCAATCGGCCAGTGGGTCGGGAGGTGCGGGCGATTCCCAAAGTCGCGAAAAAGGCGATCCTGCACGGTGTCGTGGTGACGGTGGTGACCGTCGCCGCGGCAGTCGCGGTGGGCGTGGCGGGCAGGCACCAGGGCAACGGCGAACCGGGGACCACCTCCCCCACCCTTGCCGCCGATTTCTCGATGTCGGGCCCCTGGGACGCCCGGCTGCTCACCGACGGCGACGACCTGTGCAACGCGACGATCATCGCCCCGCGCTGGATGATCACCACCGCCCGGTGCGCCCGGCACCCCTCCGAGATCGAGGTCGATCTCGACAGCCAGAGCCGAGACAGGTCCCAGCCCGCGATCGTCTCCGTCGACAGCGTGCGAGCGCATCCGGACGCGGACCTGGCGCTGGTGCGGCTCGATCACGACGTACCGGGCCCCTACGCACCGCTGGGCGCCGAGAGCCCGCGAGAGGGGGCACAAGTACGGACCTACGGCTGGTCGATGTCCTGCGAGGGCAACGAAGTGCTGTGCGAGACCGATGTGCGGTCCGCGTCCAGCACACAGGTGACCACGGAAAAGTGCGGAGGAATGGCCATCATCTGTCTCGACCGGGACGAGGGCTGCGCGACCGAGAACGATTTCGCCCGGCCCCTGTTCGTTTCCGGGCCGGGCGGCGGCCGGTACCTGATCGGGCTGTCGGGTTCCTGCCACCCCGCCCCGGCCTACACCGACTTGACCCGGTACCGCGACTGGATCAGACAGATCGCGGGTGTCTGATGCCCACCGGGGTCAGGTCATCGCGACCAGGGTCCGCCGCTTGCCCGTGAACGGCTCCCGCCCATGGGCCATCAGCATGTTGTTGATCACCATGATGTCGCCCGGCTGCCACGGGAACGCGTAGCTGACCTCGTCGTACGTCGCCTTGATCGTGTTCAGGTCCGCCTCCGGGATCGGCGAGCCGTCGGCGAAGGACGCGTTGCGGGGCAGGTCTTCCTCGGGGTACAGCTCCAGCAGCGCCTCGCTGACCTCCTCCCCCAGGCTCGAGACGTGGAACAGGTTGGCCTGGTTGAACCACACGGTCGCGCCGGTGTGCGGTTCCGCCACAAAGGACGGGCGCACGTGCCGTGTGCGGAGGCCTTCGTCGGTCCACTCGTAGGTCTGCCCGTTGGCGGCGCAGTAGTCCGCCACCACCTGGCGGTCGTCGGTCTGGAACGCCTCCTGCCAGGTCAGCCCGAGACCTTCGCGGAACGCCCGGGTATAGGTGACGCCGCCCGCGAACCGCTCGCGCAAGTCCGCCGGCAGCAGGTTGTACATCGCGCGGCTGTCGGCGATCGGCGTCGCGCCGCCGGTTTCGGCTGCCGTGTCGCACAGGAAGAACAGGCGAGCAGGCCAGTGCGCGGAGTACGAGTTCTCGTTGTGCATCGGGATCGACTCGGCAGGCGGGTACTCCGTCGAGGTGTAGATGTTGCCCGCGACCACCGACCTCGGCGTCGACCGTTCCGTATACGTCAGCAGCGAGCCGCCGATCTCCTCGGTGACCTGGTTGAACATCGCCACGTCGGCGGGCATCCCGCGCAGCAGGATCGCGCCGTGCTCGCGCAGCCGGTCCTGCAGTGCTTCGCGGTGCGCGCGCACCCAGTCCAGGCTTGTGGCCGCGTACACGGTGAGCTTGGTGTGTTCGTTGCCCTCGACGTTGTGAGCGCTGTGGGCGCTGTCGAGGTTCGCCGCGAGTTCGGCGGTCATGATTCCTCCAGTTCGAATCGGATCAGTTTGGCGGCCTCGGCGTGCAGCGCGGCGAGGTCTTCGGTGTCGGCGAACCCCGCGGCGAGCACGTTCACCGCGTAGATCTCCTGGTCGTCGGTGAGCAGTTGGCCGGGGCGCACGATCGTGACGACCTCCAGGACTTCGGGCAGGTCGGCGACCTCGTCGGTGCCGTCGACGCGGATCAGCCGCCCGGTGCCTTCGGCGTAGAAGATCAGGTAGCCCACCGGCACCGGCAGGCCCGCACCTCGCGCGGGCGGCGGCGTGCCCAGTGCCAGCGACACGGCCTCGGCGACGACGTCGATGCCGGTCGCGAGCTTCAGCAGCACCGGTTGGGCGCCGCCGGCCGGGCGGCCCGCGTTCACCTCGACGATCGCCGGGCCCAGTTCGGCGTCGTCGATCAGCTCGACGTGCGCGCAGGTGTTGTCCAGGCCCAGCGCGAGCGCGGCGGCCGTCACCGCCGCGAACAGCCGATCGGTGTCCTTTTCGGACAGTTCGAGCGGTGGGCAGACCATGCCCAGCTCGAACTTGCGCTCGTCGATCAGCGGCTTCTCCACCACGGCCACCGGCTCCGCGACGCCGTCGCGCACCAGAACGTCGACCGCGTACTCCGGACCGCGCAGCAGGCCTTCCACGAGGAACACCTTCGCCGGGTCGATCGGCGCCGGTCCGCCGCCGATGAGCCGGTGGTACCGGGCGTCCTCCGACAGCGGCAACCGCTCGGCCAGCAGCCGGTACGCCGCCGCCAGCTCGTCCACAGTGGACACCGTGCGCACGAGATTGCTCGCGGCGCCGTTCACCGGCTTGATGATCGCCGGGAGCCCGACCGCCGAAGCCACCGATGCCGCCTCGGACTCGGCGGCGATCAGCGCGCAGCGCGGACCCGGCAACCCGGCCGCGGCCAGCGCCTGCCGGACCGCGAACTTGTTGTGCGTCACGGTGAACACCGACGCCGGGCAGCGCGCCACGCCGAGCAGCTCGGCCGCGCGGGCGACGCTCGCGATGATCCCCTCGGCAGCGGTCATCACGCCGGCCGGACTCGCGGTCCGCGCCCGGATCGCCTCGGCGACGGCTTCGGCGTCACGGACGTCGTCGACGACGACGAAGCCGTCCACCAGTTCCGTCAGCTGTGCCCGCTCGGCCGGTTCCAGGGGCTGGGTGACCAGCTCGGCCCGCAGGCCGGTCGCGCGTACGGCGGCTACGACGTCGGCGATCCACTGCCCTGCGGTCTCCCGGACCACGAACGCGGTGTTCACACTTCCTCCAGGTCGAGCCGGACGAGCTTGCTCGCCTCCGCGTGCAGGGCGGCGAGGTCGTCGTGATCGGCGAACCCCGCCACGACGAGGTTGACCGCGTAGGTCTCCTGTTCGTCGGTGAGTATCTGTCCCGGCGAGACGGTGGTGACGACGTCGATCACCTCGGGCAGTTCTGCGATCTCGTCGAGCCCGCCGATCCTCGTCAACCGGCCCGAACCGGCCGCGTAGAGGATCAGCATGCCCAGTGGGATCGGCAGTTTCGCGGGTTCCCGCACCGGCGGCGGAGCGCACACGGCGAGTGCCGCCAACTCGGCGAACACGTCGATGCCGGTGCGCAGTTTCGCCAGCAGCGGCATGATCGACCCGGCGGGCCTGCCCGCGTTGACCTCGACGATCGTCGGACCGCGGTCGACGTCGTCGATCAGCTCGACGTGGGCGCAGGTGTTGTCGAGACCCAGCGCGCGGACCGCGGCGACCGCCGCGGCGGTGACCAGCTCGGCCCGGTCGTCGGTGAGCCCGGCGGGCGGGCACGACAGCGCCAGCTCGAACTTCCGCTCGTCGATCAGTGGCTTGTCGAGGATCTCGACAGGCTCGGCCACGCCGTCACGGACCAGCACATCCACCGCGTACTCCGGGCCGCGCAGGAACCCTTCGACGAGGAACGTCGTCGAGGGATCCAGTGTCCCTAGTGGACGGTGGTAGCGCGGATCCGCGGACTCGGGCAGCCGCGCGGCCAGCAGCTCGTAGGCAGCCGCCAGATCATCCACAGTGGACACGGTGCGGACGAGATTGCTGCCCGCACCGTTGACCGGCTTGACGATCGCCGGGAGACCGACCGCCGAAGCGACCGACGCCGCTTCGGCGGACGACGAGATCAGGGCGTAAGCAGGCCCCGGTAGCCCGGCCGCAGCGAGGGACTCCCGGACGGCGAATTTGTTCGCGCACAAGGCGAACACCGACGCCGGGCAGCGCGCCACCCCGAGCAGCTCCGCGGCGCGGGCGGTGCTCGCGATGGCGCCGTCCGAGCCGGTGAAGATCCCGGCCAGCGCGCCGCCGTCGATCTCCCGGACCTTCGCCGCGACGGCTTCCGGGTCGTGGACGTCGTCGAGCGCGACGACGTCGTCCACCACATCTGCCAGCGCGGCCCGCTCGGCCGCGTCCATCGGCGGGGCGAGCAGCACCACGCGGTGCCCGGCCGCCCGCATCGACGGCGCGACCTCGCCGACCCAGTGTCCGCGGGCCTCTCTGACCAGCACCGCCGTACTCACGCGACCTCCTTCCCGGCGAGCTTGCGCTCCCGTTCCTGCGCCCCTACCAGGTCGTCGGGCAGCGAATCGGGCACCTCGGTGTCGAACCGGCGCAGCAGCCGCAGCGAGAACCCGCCCACGTTGATCAGCAACAGGATCAGCGCGAAGACGACATAGGCGAGGCCGATGCCCCGGGTCTCGCCGGTGCCGAGCACGGTGCCGACCGACCCGGTCAGTGCGCCGCCCGGCGCCAGCAGCGGCGAGAACCAGCCGACGGCCAACGGCGCCAGCACGGCGAACCCGATCGGCAGCGTCGACCACGTGATCGTCTGGTTGATCGCGAACACCCGGCCGTGGAACCGCTGCGGCACCTTGACCTGCACCAGCGTCGCGTAGATGCCCTGCGACACGGACATCGCGGCGGCCAGGAGGAACACCCCGGCCGCGACGACGATCAGCGACGGCCGCAGGCCCATCACCAGGCTGCCGAGCGCGATCCCGACGTTGCCGGCGAGCACGCCGACCATCCGCCGGTGCCGCGGGCCGCCCCACAGCGCCATCCCGATCCCGCCCGCCACCGCGCCGAGGGCCTCGGCCAGCGCCACCTGTGCGACGTCGGTGACCGAGCCGAACGACAGCACGAGCGGCGAGACCAGCACCAGCGCGGGTGCCAGGAAGACGTTCGCCAGCGCGAAGTACAGCAGCATCGTGCGGAAGCCGCGGTGGTTCCACGAGTACCGCAGCCCGCCCGCGATCGCCGTCAGCAGCGGCTCGCGCGGGCGCCAGCCCATCATGTCCGGGAACCGCACCAACAGCAGGCCCACGATCGCGAACACGTAGCTCACCATGTCCAGGATCAGGATGCCGGACAGCTGGATCGCCGCCAGCAGCCCGGCCGCGAGCACCGGCATGAGCAGCTGGGCGAAACCGGTGGACAGCTGCGCGAGGCCCATCGCGTGACCGAGGTACTGCTTAGGCACCAGCTGCGCCACCGAAGACTGGTAGGCGATGCGCTGGAACGACGCGGCCACCGACCCGAGCGGGATCAGCACGTAGAACAACCACAGCTGGACATGCCCGGTGATCAGCACCAACGCCAGGATCAGCTGGATCCCGCCCGCGATGCCGCTGGCCGCGATCATGATCCGCCGCCGGTCGCCGCGGTCGACCAGTGCGCCCGCCACCGGCAGGACGAGCACGCCGAACAGCAGCGCGAGCGCCCACAGCAGGCCGAGGTCGGCGACCGAGCCCGTGCGGGTGTAGAGCCAGATCGGCACCGCGAACGACGTCAGCGCCGAGCCGGTCGAGGACACCAGTTGCCCTGCGGTGATCGTGAGGAACCGGCCCATGCTCGGCTTCACCGAGGGCTTCTCGTCCACTTCCGCCCGATGGGTCTCGTGCACCGCCCAGGCCGCGTCTTCACCGCGGGCCCGGACGTCGAGTTCGCCGGGATCGTCCAGTGCCGGATGCACTCGCGTGACGATCTCCGCGAGTTCTTCTGCCCGGTAGCGCAGGAAGAAGTGCCCGGCCCGGTCGAGCACCACGAGCGCGGTGGTGTCGGTCAGGAACTCCCATTCCCGGTACCGCTCGGCGTAGTAGTCGGTGACCGGGTCCTCGGAGCCGACCACCGACACGATCGGCGCGCGCAGCTTGGCCACACGGGCGTCGAGCAGGCCGCTGAAGTACTCCTCGGCGGCGCGGCTGTCGGCGCGCATGTTCGTGATGATCCGATCGGCCTGCGCCGGGTCGAGGTCGTCGGTGTCGACGCCCATGCCCTTGAGCCAGTTCGAGTAGTACCGGTTGCTGCGCAGCTTCTCCAGCCGGGTGCGCAGCGTGCCCATCGCACCCTTCATACGGGCGAACGGGAAGATCGCGCCGATGTAGACGACCTCCAGCTCGCGGCCGCGCTCTTCCAGCAACCGGGCGACGGCGACGGCGAGTGCGTTGCCGACACCACAGTGCCCGTAGATGGCCAGCGGGCCGTCGACGCGGTCGAGGATCTCGTCGGCCAGCCGCACGACCAGGTCGTCGAAGGGCAGGGCCTCTTCGGACAGTCCGACGTCGTGGCCGGGGATGGCGACCGAGTAGAGCGAGTAGCCCTCCGGGAGCGCGTCGGCCAGCGGCTGGTAGACGATCGCGCTGCCGCCGCCGTAGGGGAAGCAGACGTAGGTCAGCGTCCGCTGCGTCGTCGGCTTGGTCAGCTCGTACAGCAGGTGCCGCGGCCTGTCGGCGTCGTCACCGTCCATGAAGGACGCCAGTTCGCGGATCGTGCGGTGCTGGAACAGATCCATGACGCCGACCTGGCCGGCGTCCGCCTTGCCGATCCTCGCCACCACCTGCGTGGCCAGCATCGAGTGGCCGCCGAGGTCGAAGAAGTCGTCGTCGACGCCCAGTTCGTCCACTTTGAGCACGTCCCGCCAGATCTCGGCCAGCAGGATCTCGACCGGGGTCGACGGCGCGACCAGTTCCTTGGTCGCGTCCCGGGACGCGACCGGAGCGGGGAGCGCCTTGCGGTCGAGCTTGCCGTTCGGGGTGAGCGGCAGCTCGTCGAGCGTGACGAACGACGGCGGGACCATGTAGTCCGGAAGGCTCTGCTTGAGCGCCGTCCGCAGCGCGCCGGGCTCGGCGTCGCCGACGACGTACCCGACCAGCCGCTTGTCCCCCGGCGTGTCCTCGCGGACGATCACGGCGGCGTCGCGCACCCCCGGCTGGGCGCGCAAGGTCGTCTCGATCTCCCCCAGTTCGATGCGGAGGCCGCGCAGCTTGACCTGGTGGTCGATGCGGCCGAGGAAAGCGATCGTCCCGTCCGGGCGCCAGTGCGCGAGGTCGCCGGTGCGGTACATCCGTCCACTGTGGAACGGGTCGGGGACGAACCGCTCGGCCGTCAGCTCCGGGCGGTTGTGGTATCCCAGGGCGAGGCCGACGCCGGCGATGTGGAGTTCGCCGGGCACGCCGACCGGGCAGGGCCGCCCGGCCGGGTCGAGGACGTAGATCCGGATGTTCTGGATCGGCGCCCCGATCGGCACCGACGCGACCTCGGCGAGCGCGGCGGGCGTGCAGTGCCAGGAGGTGACGTCGATGGCGGCTTCGGTCGGGCCGTAGAGGTTGTGCAGCTCGCATCCCGACAGCC
This sequence comes from Amycolatopsis sp. NPDC102522, assembly GCF_055584485.1. Lineage (NCBI taxonomy): Bacteria > Bacillati > Actinomycetota > Actinomycetes > Pseudonocardiales > Pseudonocardiaceae > Amycolatopsis > Amycolatopsis sp. NPDC102522. Next base: position 40,165 of record NZ_JBVJLY010000017.1, read on the forward strand.
GCCGGGTGAACTCGCGGGCGGCGTCGAGCGGCAGTTCCTCGCCGCTGCATACGACCCTCCGCAGCGCCGTGCAGGTCTCGACGCCTTGTTCCGCAAGGAAAAGCGTGAGCATCGACGGCACGAAGTGCGCGGTGGTGATGCCTTCGGACGCGAGCAGCTCGCGCAGGTACGCGGCGTCCTTGTGGCCGCCGGGCTCGGCGAGCACGAGCCGCGCGCCGGTCATCAGGGGCCAGAAGAACTCCCAGACCGACACGTCGAAACCGGCAGGGGTCTTCTGCAGCACCGAATCGGTGCCGTCGAGGCGGTACGCGCGCTGCATCCAGTCGAGCCGGTTGACGATGCCGCGGTGACCGTTGGGCACGCCTTTCGGCTGTCCGGTCGAGCCCGACGTGTAGATGACGTACGCCGGGTCTTCCGGTCCGGCGAGCGGCTCGGGCGGGGTGCCCGGTTGGCCTGCCGTCTCGGCAGGGTCGTCCAGGACGATGACGGTCGCGTCACACTGGAAACCCAGCGTTTCGCGCAACGCCGCCTGCGTCAGCACAACGGGCGCGGCAGCGTCCCGCAGCATGAACGCCAGCCGGTCGGCCGGGTACTCCGGGTCGAGCGGGACGTAGGCGCCACCGGCTTTCAGCACGCCGAGGAGCGCGACGACCAGCTCGAACGACCGCTCCGCGAACACCCCGGTGAGCACGCCCGGTCCGACGCCGAGGCCACGCAGCCGGTGCGCGAGCCGATTGGCCCGCTCGTCCAGCTCGCGGTAGGTCAGCGACTCGCCGCGGAAGGTCACCGCGGGGGCATCCGGCGTCCGGGCGGCCTGCTCGACGACGAGCGCGTGCAGCGTGGTCTGCGGGAACTCGGCCGTCGTGGCGTTCCAGCCCTCCAGGACGAGTTCTCGCTGCCCGGCGTCGAGGATGTCCAATTCGGACAGTCGCCTCTCCGGGTCGGCGACGATCGAGCTGAGCAGCGTGACCAGCCGTCCGGCCATCCCGGCGACCGTGTCCTCGGTGAACAGCGCGGTGTTGTGCACGAACTTGGCGATCAGCCCGCTTTCGACCTCGATCGCGTGGAACTCGAAGTCGAACCGCGTCGCGGGCAGGTCCATCGGCAGCCAGCGGAAGTCCACATCGGACTCCCCGGCCGCGCCCATTCGGCCCATCTCGTAGTTCTGCAGCACGAACATCGCCTGGAACACCGGCGAGCGGCTGACGTCGCGGGGCACGCCGAGCGCGTTCACCAGCCGCTCGAACGGGACGTCGGCGTGGTCGAAAGCGTCCAGCACGTGCCGCCGGGTGCGTTCGAGCAGCTCGGTGAACGACGGGTCGCCCGCCAGCTGGGCACGCAGGGGCAACATGTTGATGAACATGCCTGCCACGCCTTCCAGTTCGGGCAGGCCGCGCCCGGCCGACGACGAGCCGATCGCGAAGTCCTCCTGGCCCGAGTACCGCGCCAGCAGCACCTGGTAGGCGGCCAGCAGGGTCATGAAGAGCGTGACCCCGTGCTCGCGGCTCAGCTCGCCGAGGGCACGGGCGAGGTCGCGCTCGACGAAGAACTCGTGGATCGCGCCGTCGAAGCTCTGCTTGGCGGGCCGGGGCCGGTCGGTGGGCAGCTCCAGGGGCTCGACCCCGGTGAGCTGCGCCCGCCAGTGCTCCAGCTGCCTGTCGAGTTCGCCGCCGGTGAGCGTCCGGCGCTGCCAGTGCGCGAAGTCGCCGTACCCGATGCTCAGCGCGGGCAGCTCGGCCGTGCCGCCGGTACTCAGAGCGTGGTACTGCGCGGCGAGGTCACGCAGCAGCAGGTCGACCGACCAGCCGTCGCCCACGATGTGGTGCGTGCACAAGACCAGCAGGTGCTCGTCATCGGACACCCGGGCCAGGGTCGCGCGCAGCAGCGGGCCCGTGGCCAGGTCGAACGTCTCGGCCGCGGCGGCGTCGACGGCGGCACGGGCCGCTTCCTCGCTTCCAGAGTCCACAATAGATAGAGCGACCGTGACCGACGGTTCGATATGGACGGTCGGCTGCCCGTCTTCCCCGGCTGGGAAACGCATCCGCAGCGCCTCGTGCCGCACCGGCAAAGTGTCCAAAGCGGACTGAAGCGCGGCGACGTCGAGCCGTCCGGTCAGCCGGATCGGCACCGGGATGTGGTACGACCCGGTGCCCGGCGCGAACTGCTCCATGAACCAGACGCGTTCCTGCTGATACGACAGCGGGACGACGGCGTCGCCGGAGCGCGGCGTGATGGTCGCGGCCGGCTCCGCGCGCCGTCGCAGCCGCCGTTCGAGCAGGGCGCGGCGCGCGGCCGCACTGGTTTCGTCGATCGTGGTCATGAGAGCTCGCCTTCGGCCAGCTGGCGCTGGACCTCTTCGTCACTGAGCTGGTCGAGGTCCTCGGCGAGCCGCCGCTCGATCTCGGCGGCGAGCCCGGCGACGGTGGTGAGAGTGAACAGCCCCCGCACCGGGATGTCGACCTCGATCTGTTTGCGGAGCCGGGCCATCGCGCGGATCGCCAGCAGCGAATTGCCGCCACGGGCGAAGAAATCGTCGTGCGCGCCGAGATCGTCGATGCCGAGCAGCTCACCGAGCACCTCGGCGACGAGTTCTTCGGCCGCGGTCCGGGGTGCGACGTACTCCATCGCCTCATCGGGTTCGGGATCCGGCAGCGCGGCCCGGTCGAGCTTGCCACTGGCCGCCATCGGCAGCGCGTCGAGCGTGACGAACCGTGTTGGCACCAGGTAGTCCGGCAACGTCTTCCGCAGGGCCTCGGCCACCCCCTCGGTGCTGCCGACGACATAGCCGACGAGCGTTTCGCCGCGGACCGCCACGGCCGCGTCCCGCACCTGGTGCAGTTCGCGCAGCGCCGCTTCGACCTCGCCGGGCTCGATGCGGTAGCCGCGCAGCTTCACCTGCTCGTCGACGCGGCCGAGGTAGTCGAGCGTGCCATCGCGGCGCCGGCGGGCGAGATCGCCGGTCGCGTACATCCGGCCGGACGGCCCGTCGACGAATTTCTCGGAAGTCAGATCCGGCAGCCCGAGGTAGCCGCGGGCGAGCTGCGGACCGGCGACGTACAGCTCGCCCGGGACACCCGGCGGCACCGGCTGCCGCCGCTCGTCGAGGACGTACACGCGGGTGCCGGGCACCGGACGGCCGATCAGGACGGGCCCGGAGGGCAGCTCGTCCCCGGGTTCGATCCGGTGCACGACACAGCCGACAGCGGCCTCGGTCGGGCCGTACTCGTTGACGACGAGCGTGCCGGGGTGCCGCTCCCGCCACGGCTGAACGGCCTCTGCGGTCAACGCTTCGCCACCGAGCACCAGCTCACCCGTCGGGAACAGCTCCTCGGCGAGGACGGCGAGGTGCGTCGGAGTCGCCTTGACGAACGTCGGGCGGCCGCCGTCGACCACCGCGCCCCCGGCGGTGAGGGTGCCGAGCAGCGTCGTCACGGTGAGGTCGAACGACGCCGACGTGTGCAGCAACGCCCGTCCGGCCAGACCGGGGTAGGCCTCGCGCGCCCACGCCAGGTACGTGTCGACGGCCCGGTGCTCGACCTCGACGCCCTTGGGCCGCCCTGTCGAGCCCGACGTGTAGATCACGTAGGCGACGTCGCCCGGCCCTGCCGCCGGTTCCGGGTCTTCGGTGGCCGCGGTGGACCACTCGGCCGGGTCGTCCAGAGCCAGCGTCTTGCTGTCCACTGTGGACGCGCCGGTGACCAGCACGAACGGGGCGCCCGCGTCGGCGAGGATCAGCGCCTGCCGGGGGGCCGGGTTGGCCGGGTCGAGCGGGACGTAGGCCGCGCCGCTCTTCAGCACCCCGAGCACACCGGTCAGCAGGTCCGCCGAATTCGGCACGCACACGCCGACGACGGCGCCGGGACCGGCACCCAGTTCGCGCAGCCGGTGTGCGACACGGTTGGCTCGCGCGTTCAGCTCGGCGTACGTCAGGCGAACCCCGCCGAGGTCGACGGCGGGCGCGTCCGGGGTCAGCCGGACCTGGGCCTCGAACCTGGCGGGCACGGTTTTAATGTCCGAAGTGGACACTTCCGTCGAGTTCCAGCCGGTCAGGACCAGCTCGCGCTCGGCGTCCGACAGCAGCGGCAGGTCCGCGACCGACCGGGCCGGATCCGCCAGCGCCGCGGTCAGCAGCCGCAGGTACCGCTCGGCCATGGCTTCGGCGGTCTCGCGGTCGAACAGGTCGGTGCGGTAGACGAGCCTGCCGTCCACGGCGGTCAGGTCGATCGCGATGTCGTCCTTCGCGGTGGCCGAGCGGACCGGCTCCAGCCCCGAGTCGGGCAGGAAGTTGAACCCGAGCTGATACAGCGCCTGCACGCCGGGGTCGCGCTCGGCGACGGCCGCCTCGGCGACCGCCTGGAACGGCACCTGGCTGTGGTCGATCGCCTCCAGCAGCGTGGTCCGGACCCGGCTGACCAGCTCGGTGAACGCGGGTGCGCCCGAGCAGTCGACCCGCACGGCCATCTGGTTGACGAACATGCCGATCAGGTCGGCCAGCTCGGGAAGGTCGCGACCGGCGACCGGGACGCCGACGACAATGTCGTCCACTCTGGACAGTCGCGACAGGAGTGCCGCGTAGCCGGCCAGCAGCACCATGAACGGCGACGCCGAGAGCTCCCGGCTCAGCTCGCCGACCCGGTCGATCAGTCCGTCCGGAAGGGCGAAGTCCACCTGGTCACCGGTGAACGTCAGCTCCGCCGGCCGCGGCCGGTCGGTGGGCAGGCCGTGCACCGGCGGCAGCCCGGCGAGCTGCGTCCGCCAGTAGTCCAGCTGTTCACTGGACGTTTCGAGCTGCCCGCGCTGCCAGGCCGAATAGTCCGGATACTGGATGGTCAGTTCGGGCAGCTTCGGCTCGCGGCCCTCGAACACGGCGTCGCACGCCTCGCTCAGCTCGGCCCCCAGTACCAGCACCGAGGCGGCGTCGAACACGGTGTGGTGCACGACGAACGTGAGCACCCACTCGTCGTCGGCCATGCGACACACCTGGGCCCGCCACGGCGGCGGCGAATCGAGCGGGATGGCCTCGCGCGACACACCACCGACGAGTTCGGCGAGCCGGTCACCGCGGATGTCTGCGGGCAGGTCCCGCAGGTCGTGCACCTCGGGCTCGATCGGCACCTCGGCGTGCACCACCTGCACGAGCGCGCCGCCGTCCATGCGGAACGACGTGCGCAGCGCCTCGTGCCGCCCGACGATGACGCCGAGCGCGGTGCGCCACTGCGCCGCGGTCAGCGGGCGGTCCTGCCGGGCCTGGCAGTGCAGGTTGTACACCGGGGACGCCGGGTCGAGCTGGCCGGACAGCCAGATCCGCTCCTGCCCGAACGAGGCCGGGAACGTCCATTCCTTCGTGTCGCTCATGATTTCCTGTTCAGTGTCTTTTGAGGAGTCCGCGACCCGACGGGGTCTCGGCTGCCGGCCTGGCTGGTGTGCGGTGTGGCGGATGGCGAACATGTCGAGCCGACCGCCGAGGCCCACCCGGCCCGAATCCGCCAACGGGCTCAGCGCTCGAGCTTGGGGATGGTGGTCCGGGCGGATTCGGCGGGCGCCTCGGCTTTGCCGGCGCGCAGCTCCTCGATCCGCTCGACCAGAGTGGCCACTGTGGACGCTTCGAACAGCGTCTTCATCGCCAGCCGCGTGCCGGTGGCCTTGCGCACCTGGGCGATGAGCTGGATGGCGACCAGCGAGTTGCCGCCGAGGGCGAAGAAGTCGTCGTGCACGCCGATCTTCTCCACGCCGAGCAGCTCGGTCCACTGGCGGGCGATCTCGGCTTCCAGCTCGGTGCGCGGGGCGACGTAGTCGTCCTCCGACACCTTCACCGGCGCTTCGCCGGGTTCGTCCAGCTCCTCGGCGCTGACCCGATGCTCGATCAGCTCCCGCACCGGCAGGGTGGTGATCACCACCTGCCCACCGAGGCCGGGGGCCAGCGCCCGGACGAACGCCTCGGCGCCGTCCACCGGCCGGATCCCGGTCGACGTCTTGTCCACAGTGGACACCGTGGACGCTGTGGCCTTTGCGGGTGCCGAAAGGCTGCCGCCCACGGCGTCCTGATCGACCTGGCGCAGCACGAAGTCCTCGATCGTGACGAGCACCCGGCCGGTCTCGTCGCACAGCGAGAGGTCTGCCGCCACCACCTGGTCGCCGCCGGACTCGCGGTAGCGCAGGTGGCTGCGGAAGCTCGCCGGAAGCGCGTCGTGCACGACGATCCGGCCGTAGCTCATCGGCAGGTAGGTGCCACTCCCCCGGCCGCGGCCGAACGCGGTCGCGACGTCCAGCAGCGCCGGGTGCAGCCCCCACGCGCCGACGTCGCCCGCCGCCGCCTCGGGAGTCGTGATCGTGGCCAGTTCCTCCTGTGCGCCGATGCGGTGTTCTCGCAGCGCCGCCCAGCGCGGGCCGAAGGTGACCATGCTGGTGCGGCCGGTGCCGAAGCCGTTCCCGTCGTCGATCGGCTCGGTCCGCCCTGTCACCGCTTCAATGTCCACAATGGACGCAGACCCGGCCGCGACCCACCCGGCGGATCCGCGCACGTGGGTCCGGCTCGCGCCGGCGACGTGACTGGTCACGGTGAAGTCGTCGCCGTCGAACTCCACGCGGTACTCCGCGGTGGCACCGTCCGGGACGCCGAACGGCTCCAGGAACGCGACGTCCCGCAGCTCGACGACGTGCCCGTCACCGGGCTTCGGCAGCGCCGCGGCCACCGCCGCGCGGACGGTCTCCAGATGTCCCGTACCCGGGATCACCGGCACCCCGGCGATCCGGTGCTCGTCGAGCAGCCAGTGCGTGGCCGCCGAGACCAGCCCGTGCGCGCCGTCCTCGGTGCGCGTGGTGAGCACGGGGTGCTCGACCGGGCCGAGGGCCCGCGACCGGGCGGTGCGGATCGTGGTCGGCGCGGCCACCTCCGCGGCCATGCCGACCTCGTCCCAGCCACCCCAGGCATGCGAGACGAGCCGCGCCCGCCAGCCGTGACCGCCCCGCGCGTAGGCGTCGAGGAAGTTGTTGGCGGCGCAGTAATCGACCTGTCCGATGCCGCCGACCACCGCGGTGATCGACGAGCACAGCGCGACGAAGTCCATCGGCAGGTCGGCGAACGCCTCCGCCAGAGCCAGCGTCCCGGCGATCTTCGGGGCCAGCACGGCCTCGGCCGCGGCCCGCTCCTTCACCTCGGCGACGCCGCCGCCGGGCATACCTGCGGCGTGCACGATCCCGTCGAGGCCGCCGAACTCGCGCTCGGCCAGCTCACGCACCTCACGCAGCCGCGCCGCGTCGGTGACGTCGGCGGCGACGACGTGCACCACCGCGCCTGCGGCCTCCATCCGTCGCACGGCGAGCATCGTGCGCCCGGCGCGGTCGGTGCCGCCGTGCGCGGCGAGGTGCGCGTCCCACTCCGCCCGCGGCGGCAGCCCGGCGCGGGCGAGCAGCACGAGCTTCGCCCGCACCCGGCGGGCGAGGTCCTCGGCGAGCGTGATGCCGATGCCGCCGGTCCCGCCCGTGATCAGGTACCGGCCACCATCCCGCAACACCGGCTCGGCGGTCGCGGGCAGTTCGAGCTGGGTGTAATCCAGCACCCAGCGACGGCCGGTCCGCAGCGCGACCTCGGCCGCCGCGTCGGCCGGGCGGAACAGCTCGGCGACGGCGTCCTGCTGGCGGTCGACATCGATCCGGCGCACCACAGTGCCCGGGACCTCCAGCGGCACCACCCGGGCGATACCGGCGAGGGTCGCGTGCTCGGGGCGGGTCAGGTCGGTGCCGGTGACGTCGGCGGTGCCGGTGCTCACCACATCGATCCGCACCGGCTCACCCCAGGCCTGGACGAGGTTGAGCAGGCTGAAGAACCCGTGGTCCTGGGCGGCCATGCCGCGTTCGTCCCCGGCCAGCGTCCAGGCGTGCACGACTCGTTCGGGCCGGGTGGGCAGCGCGGACACGAGCGCGTCATAGTCCTCGCGCACGCCGGGCCGGACGGTGAATCCGGTCTCCGACGCGGTAAACCCGTCGCCCGGACGCACCTCGGTGACGGTCACACCCGCGTCCCGCAGCAGTCCGGGCAGGACGGCGTCGGCGGCGAAGACGAGCGCGTTCGCGAAGGGCTCGCGTCTCAGGTCCGGTTCCGCCTGTCGCCACGCCGGGACCGCGAACCACTCGGCCAGCGGCAGCGGACCGGTCGACCGCGCGGGCTGGGTGGCCGTGACCGGGTCCGGGTCGACCCAGTACCGCTTGCTCGCGTACGGATAGCCGGGCAGCGGCACCCGGTGGCCGGGCGCGCCGAACATCCGCGCCTGGAGGGAAACCCCGTTCGTCCACAAGAGACCGGCGGCGCCATACAGGGTTTCGACGTCGCCGATCCGCTCGGTACGGCCCGGCAGGCTCGGCTGCGGCGCGGGCATTCCCTTGGGGACCTGGCCGCGGGCCAGCCCGGACAGCTGATGACCCGGGCCGCATTCGACGAGCGCCCAGTGGCCGCCGCGCTCGAACAGAGACTTGACGCAGTCGCCGAACCGGACCGCCTGACGCAGATGCGAGGCCCAGTAGGCGGGGTCGATCGCCTGAGCATCGGTGATCCAGTCGCCGGTGACGTTCGACAGGAACGGCAGCTCGGGCGCGACGGCCTCGACGGCGGCGACGGCCTCGGTGAACTCGGCGAGGATCGGGTCCATCATCGGCGAGTGGAACGCGTGCGAGGTCACCAGTTCGCGGCACTGCACGCCGCTGGCCTTGAGCGTCGCCGCGAAGTCCGCGACCGCGTCCGACGGCCCGGCCACGACGCACGTGCCGGGCCCGTTCACCCCGGCGACCGCGAGAGTGCCCGGCAGCCGCGTGGCGACGCTCTCCTCGTCGAGCTGGACGGCCAGCATCGCCCCGGCGGGCATCGACTGCATCAGGCGGCCGCGCGTGGCGACCAGGTTCAGCGCGTCGGGCAGGGTGAAGACCCCGGCGACGGTGGCGGCGACGTACTCGCCGACCGAGTGACCGATCATCGCCGCGGGCCGCACGCCCCAGCTCTGCCACAGCTTCGCCAGCGCGTACTCGACGACGAACAGCGCGGGCTGGGTCACGCGGGTTTCCCGCAGCGCCTTCTCACCACTGGAGGAGAAGATCAGGTCGCGTAGCTCCGGCAGCTCGGATTCGAGCAGCCGCAGGCACTCGTCGACGGTCGCGGCGAACACCGGCTCGGCCTCGTAGAGCTCGGCGCCCATCCCGGCGTATTGGGAACCCTGCCCGGGGAAGAGGAACGCCACGTTCGTCTCCCCCGCCTGTGCGGACACGAGGCGCCGGGGATCCCGCAGCCCGTCGATCGCGTCCTCCGGGTCACGGGCGACGACGACCGCGCGGTGCGGGTACTCGGTGCGCCCGGCGGCCAGGGTGTGGGCCACGTCGGCGAGATCGAGATCGACGTCCTCCGCCAGCCGCTCGGCCAGCCCGTCGACCGCGGCAGAGAGCGCTTCCGCGGTGTTGGCCGACACCCGCAACAGATGCGCCGGGTGCGGCGTCCGGAACCGCTCGAGGATCGGCGCCTCCTCCAGCACGACGTGCGCGTTGGTGCCGCCGACGCCGAACGAGCTGACGCCGGCCCGCCGCGGCGCCTGGCCCGCCTCCCACTTCGTCACCCCGCGCGCGGGATAGAACGGGCTCGCCGGGAAGTCGATACCCGGGTTGGGTTCTTCGTAGTTGATGGTCGGCGGGATCAGCCCGTGCTCCATGACGAGCACGGCCTTGATCAACGAGACCACGCCTGCCGCCTGCGACAGGTGGCCGATGTTGGACTTCACCGAGCCGATCGCGCACCAGCCGGTGTCCGCGACGCCGTTCCCGTACACAGTGGACAGTGCGCTGATCTCCATCGGGTCGCCCAGCGCGGTGCCGGTGCCGTGCGCCTCGACGTAGCCGATGGTGCGCGGATCGACACCGGCCATGCCGACGGCCTGCGCGACAGCCTCCGTCTGCCCCGACACGCTGGGCGCGGAGAAGCCGACCTTGGTGGCGCCGTCGTTGTTGATCGCGTTGCCCAGCACGACGCCCCGGATGTGGTCGCCGTCCTCGATCGCCTGCGACAGCCGCTTCACCAGCACGACCCCGATGCCGCTGCTCCAGACCGTGCCGTTGGCGTCGGCGTCGAACGCGCGCACGTGGCCGTCCGGCGAGGTGAAGCCTTCGACGCCCATGTAACCGATGCCGTGCGGCATCTCGAGGTTGACCCCGCCTGCCAAGGCCATGTCGCACTCGCCGTTGCGCAGCGCCTCGCAGGCCAGGTGCACCGCGACCAGGGACGTCGAGCAGGCGGTGAACACCGCGAGGCTCGGGCCGCGCAGGTCGAGCTTGTACGACACCGAGGTCGTCAGGTAGCTCGGCTGGTTGCCGGTCGAGATGCCGATACCGCCGTGCTGCGAGGCGAGGATCCGCTCGTTGCGCAGCAGGTTCTCCTTCAGGTAGCCGGTGCCCCCGGACCCGCCGTAGACGCCGATCGCGCCGTCGAAGCGGGCCGGGTCGTAGCCCGCGTCGGTCAGCGCGGCGTGGCACGACTGGAGGAACAGCCGATGCTGCGGGTCGGTGATCTCGGCCTCGCGGCTGGTCATGCCGAACAGTTCCGCGTCGAACTCGTCGAAGCCGTCGACGACGGCGGTGGCGTTCACCCAGCTCGGATCGTCCACAGTGGCCGGTTCGGCACCGCGGGCGATCATCTCCTCGCGGGTGGCGGGCACGATCGACTCGACGCCGTCGACGAGGTTGCGCCAGAACTGCCGCGCGTCCCGCGCGCCGGGCACGCGCACGTCCAGTCCGACGATCGCGATCGGTTCGGCTCCGGGATCGCCGGTGCCGGTTTCGGGGAGGTGGTTCACGGTGGTGCTCCTATTCGAGGCCGGCCGGGCCGGTGGTGCGGCGGGGTCTTCTGGTCTGGATGCGGCCTCGGCGGGCGGCGACGCGCTCGGCGGCGCGGGCCAGTTCCGGGCCGGCGGCGCCGCCGGAGTGCAGGTGCACGGCGAGGGCGCGGACGGTGGGGTGGCTGAACAGGTCGACCATCGGGATCCGGCGGGCGAGCCGGGCGGTGATCTGGGCGTGCACCCTGGCCAGGGCGAGCGAATGCCCGCCCACGTCGAAGAAGTTGTCGGTGTGCCCGACTTCGGCGACGTCCAGGACATCGCACCAGGCACGAGCGATCACGGCCTCGGTCACGGCGAGCGCCGCCGGGTCCACGGCCACCGACGGCGGCCGTGCCTGGAGGCGGGCTGTCGCGGCAGGCGCGGCGGTGCGGACGCCCGCCCGCGGCAGTTCCGGCACGCTCGTCCCGACCGGCGCGTCGGGCGCCGCGGCCAGCGCGCCGAGCAGAGCGACGTAGTCCTCGGCGAGACCGGCCATCCGGGCGTGGTCGAACAGGTCCGGGTTGTACAGCAGTTCGACGCCGTCGTCGTGGACGTACACCGTGAGGTCGAACGGCGACCCCGGCTTGTCGACCGGCAGCCACGCCGAGGCCACGCCGGGCAGGTCCAGCCGCGGCTCGGCGAAGTTCAGGACGTTGAACATCACCTGCACGAGCGGGGCCTGCGCGGGATCACGGGGCACGCCGAGCGCCTCGACGAGCCGCTCGACCGGCGCGGCCGGATGCGCTGTCGCGGCGAGGAGTTCCGCGCCACCGTCGCGGACGTGCGTGACGAAGTCCGCGGCGTCGTCGGCCCGCAGCCGCACCGGCACGATGTCCACGAAGAACCCCGCGACCTCCTGGCACTCGGCGAGTTGCCGGTCCGCGACGACCGTGGCGACCAGGTGGTCGGTCGCGCCGGTGAGCCGCCGCAGCAGCTGGCCGAACGCGGCGAGCAGCACCCCGGCACGTGTCGTGCCGGTGCGGGCGGCCAGTGCCCGGACCGACTCGGCGGAACCGTCCGGAAAGGACTGACGCAGGCTCGCGCCCCGGTAGGTCTGCACGAGCGGGCGGGGCCGGTCACGCGGAATATCCACTGTGGACGGTGCACCGGTGAGATGTCCGGTCCACCAGGCGACATCGACGGCCTCCCGGCGTTCGTCGCGTCCGGCCCGCCACACCGCGTAGTCCGCATAGGACGCCACCGGCGGTGGCAGCGGCTCGCCCCGGTAGGCCGCCGACAGGTCGGCACACAGCAGGTCCTGCGACCAGCCGTCGAACACCGCGTGATGCAGCGTGAAGCCGAGCACGTGCTCCGTCTCGCCGAGCCGGTAGAGCCGCACGCGCCAGGGAGCCTCGCGGTCGAGGTGCACCGGCGTCGCGGCGTCGGCGGCCAGCCGGGCCCGCAGACCGTCCTCGGTCACCGGCGCCACCGGCAGCGGAACGTCTTCCGGCGGCAGACGATCCGCCAGCGGCGCGCCGTCGACGGCGCGGATCCGCCAGCGGAGCACGTCGTGCCGCTCGGCGACCGCGCGCAAGGCGTGGCGCAGCGCGTCGACGTCCAGCGCGCCGGTCAACCGGAAGGCCATCGCGATGTTGTACGGCGCGGCGTCCGGGGCGAGCTGGTCGAGGAACCACATCCGCCACTGCTGCGGGGACAGGGCGGGCGCGTGCCCGGTGGTCAGCCCCGGCCCGGTCAGCGGCGACGCGGCCGCGACCCGCCGGGTGAGCCCGTCAAGTGTGCCGCCGGCGAAGACGTCGTCGGTGGCGACGTCCGCGGCCAGCTCCGCCCGCAGCGCCGCGACCAGGCGCATCGCGGCGATCGAGTTCCCGCCCGAAGCCAGGAAATCCGTCCCCGCGCCGTCGCCGAGCACTCGACGCCAGATGGCCGCGACCGCGCGTTCGGCCGGGGTGCCGAGCGGACCGAGGTCCTCCTGTTGTCCCGCCAGCGCCGCTTCGGCCAGGTCGCGCAGCGCGGGCGTGTCGATCTTGCCGGAGACCGGGTTGACCGGCAGGCCGTCGAGCACCCGGACCGCGGCCGGGCGCATCGCCGCGGTGAGCCTGTCCCGGCCGAGTGCGTCCACATCGGACGGTGCGGACGCCGGTGCCAGGAAGGCCACCAGCCGGGTGCCCGCAGGCCCGGAAACGGCGACCACGGCGGCGGCGTCGACGTCCGGGTGAGTCGTGAGCGCGGCCTCCACCTCGCCCAGCTCGATCCGCTGGCCGCGGACCTTCACCTGCCGGTCGGCGCGGCCGGCGAACTCGAGACGGCCGTCGGGCAGCTCGCGGGCCAGGTCGCCGGTGCGGTAGAGCCGCTCCCCCGGCGTGTCCGGGTCGTCGACGAACCTCGCGGCGGTCAGCTCCGGGCTGCCGAGGTAGCCATGTGCGAGGCCCGGACCGCCGACGAGCAGCTCGCCGATCTCGCCGGGCGCGACCGGCCGCAGTTCGGCGTCCACGACGTACGCCCGGTGGTTCGGCATCGGGCGGCCGAGCGGCAGCGGGTCGGCGGGGAGGCCGGTGACCTCGTCGGCGACGACCACCACGGTGGTCTCGGTCGGGCCGTAGAGGTTGAAGAACCGACGGCCCGGCAGCCAGCGCGCGGCGAGGTCCGCGGGCACCTGCTCGCCACCGCAGGCGACGACGCGCCAGCCGGGAACGGTCGCGGGGTCCACCATGGACAGCAGCGTCGGCGTGGCGAAGCCCCACTCGACGTCGTGCTCGACGATGAACCGCCGCAGCCGTTCGGGGTCGGCCCGGTCGGCGGCGCCGGCGAGCTGGACCGATCCGCCGTGCGCCAGCGGGACGAACACGTCCATGGTGAAGGCGTCGAAGGCGAGTGAGGAGAGGCCGAGCGTCCGGGTGCCGGGCCGGAACCCGAAGGCGGCGGCGAACCCGGAGACGAACGCGACCACGTTGCGGTGACTGGTCAGCACGCCCTTGGGGCGGCCGGTGGACCCGGAGGTGAAGAGGAGGTGGACGAGGTCGTCCGGCCCGGCGGGGCATTCGACGGGCCCGTCCGCGGGCGGGGGCACGTCGAGCGCCTCGATACCCTCCGTGGCACCGAATTCGGCCCGCGCGCGATTACCGACGACAAGGGAGACCCTGGCGTCCGCGGCGATCTCGGCCAGCCGCGCCTTGGGGCCGCCGGGTTCGAGCGGCACGTAGGCGGCACCGGACAGCAGTACGCCCACGACGGTCGAGATCAGCTCCGGCCGCCGGTCGGCGCAGACGCCGACGCGGGTGCCGGGCCCGGCGCCCCTGGCCCGCAGCAGCCGGGCGACGCCGGTCGCCGACGCGACCAGTTCGCGGTAGGTGAGCCGGGTGTCACCCTGCCGGACGGCGACAGCGTCCGGGGTGCGCGTGGCCTGGGCGAGGATCAGCCCGGTGAGCGTGGTGTCCGGATAGGACAGTGGCGGGCCATGGCCGCCCGCGACGGGCAAGGTGTCGGTCACCGAGGGCTCCCCTGGTCGGATGTGTGCAGTGGGTCGATCCAGTGCCGCTCCCGCTGGAACGGATAACCCGGCAACGGGACGCGGCCCGGTTCACCGCCCGCGACCCACTCGACTTCGCCGCCTCCGGCCCAGTGGGCAGCCAGGTCCCGCATCGCCCCGGCCGGGCCCTCGACGTCGGTGCCGTTCTCCAGCAACGCGTCGAGTGCGGCGACAGCCGACGCGACCGAGTCCGCCACCACGGCGGCCCGGCACGCGAACGCCCGCCGGACCGAAAGCGTGTACGCCGCGTCCCCGAGGTCCGGCGCGTCCGTGGCGAGCCGCTCGCGCAGCCGGGACACCGCCTCGCGCAACGCTTTCGCGTCACGCGCGGAAACCGGCAGTACGAACGGACCGCTCGCCTCGAGCCGTGGTGGGACGGCAGGGGCCTCCGCCACGATCATGTGCACGTTCGTGCCGCCCATACCGAACGAGCTGACCCCGGCCACCCGCCGCTCGCGGACGGGCCAGTCGGTGGCCTTCGCCGGGACGTACCAGGGGCCACCCGCGAGGTCGGCCTCCGGGTGCGGGGCCGTGAAGTGCAGGCTCGGCGGGATGACACCGTGCCGCACGGACAACACGGCCTTGATCAACCCTGCGATTCCGGCCGCCGTGTCGAGGTGCCCGATGTTCGTCTTCACCGAGCCCAGCGCGCACGTTTCCGGCGGCGCGTCCCGGTAGACGCGGTTGAGCGCGGCCACCTCGATCGCGTCGCCCAGCGGGGTTCCGCTGCCGTGGGCTTCGAGCAGCGCGACCTCGTCCGGGGCGACCTCCGCGACGGCCAGCGCCTCGGCCACCGCGGCCGCCTGCCCTGCTGGTCCCGGCACTGCGTAGCCCGCGCGGTCGGGGCCGTCGTTCGTGATCGCCCAGCCGGGAAGTACGGCGTAGACGTGGTCGCGATCGGCGAGGGCGTCCGCCAGCCGCCGCAGAACGACCACCCCGGCGCCCGAACTGAACCCGGCGCCCGCCGCGTCGACGTCGAACGCGCGGCACCGGCCGTCCGGCGAGGCGAGCCCGCCGCTGCGGTACCGGGGCCACGTCACACTCGCCCCGCCGGCCAGCGCGACGTCGCACCGGTAGTCCGCGAGGCTCTGCGCGGCCAACGCCACCGCCGCGAGCGAACTGGAGCACGCGCTCTGCACGGCTATCGCCGGCCCGGTCAGCCCGAGCCGGTAGGCGACCTGGCCGGGCAGGTGGTCGGTGAGCTGGCGGCCGGTCAGCCGCCCCTCCCAATCGTCCGGGTCGACGTCGCCGGTCACCGCCGGATTGCCGAACAGGTGGAACAGGAAGTAGCGGTTCACCGAGGTGGCCGTGAACACCCCGACAGGCCCGGTCTCGGCGGCGGGGTCGCGCCCCGCGTCTTCGAGTGCCTGCCACGCCGTTTCGAGGAAAAGCCGGTGCTGCGGGTCGGTCCGCGCGGCCTCGTCGGCGGTGAACCCGAAGAACCCGGCGTCGAACTCCTCGACACCCTCGATCCGGCCACCCGCCCGCACATACGCCGGGTCGGCACGCAGGCCCGGCCCGATGCCCAGCGCCGCCAGCTCGTCGTCGGCGTAGTCGTGGATCGAGTCGACACCCGCGCAGAGGTTCCACCAGAACGAGGCGGCGTCCGGCGCGCCGGGGAACCGGCAGGCCAGCCCGACGACGGCGATGAGATCCCCGGCCTGCTCCTCCGCGGTGACAGACGGCTGAGTGTCCGAAGTGGACTCCGTGAGCCAGGCGGCCTGCCCGGCGATCGTCGTGCGCTCGAACAGGGCGAGCAGCGGGACGTCCGCCCCGAACTCGTCGGCCAGCCGCGCCTGCACCCGCCCGAGCCGCAGCGAGTCGCCACCGGCGTCGAAGAACGCCTCGGTGCGCCCGACCCGGTCACGGCCCAGCACCGTGCACCAGATCCGGTGCACGCGTTCCTCGGCCGGGGTCAGCCGCTCGGCCGGGACGGTCGCGGCCGCCCGCGGGTCCGGAAGCGCCAGTTCGTCGAGTTTTCCGGTGACGGTCAGGGGAAAATCGTCCAGGACCGCAACGGCCGCGGGTACCGAGTAGCCGGGCAGGACGTCCGCCAGCGCGGCCCGCAGCACCCGGCCGTCCGGACGTGGGCCGGCCGCGGTCACGTAGGCGAGCAGGTCGCCGTCGCGCACGATCGCGCGGGCTTCGGCCACGCCGGGCTGTTCGGCGAGCCGGGCCTCGATCTCGGTCAGCTCCACCCGGAAGCCGCGGACCTTGACCTGCCTGTCGATCCGGCCGAGGCAAACGAGGTTCCCGTCCGGCAGCAGTCTGCCGAGGTCACCGGTCCGGTAGCGGCGGCCGCCGTCGGCTGTCACCCCGAAAGCCGGGCTCGGCTGGTCGAGGTAGCCGTCGACGAGGTGCTGCCCGCGCACTTCGAGTTCACCGCTGTCCAGCACGGCGAGCGTGAAGCCCGGCAGCCCGCGCCCGATCGGCAGCGGCCCGTCGGCGTCCGGGTCCAGCTCGGCGGCGGTCGTCCGGTAGTGCGCCGCGAAAGTCACCTCGGTGGCGCCGTAACCGTTGACGAACACGCACTCCGGCGCGAACCGGCCACGGCGGACGTCGGCGTGGGTCGCCTGCTCGCCGCCGAGCAGCACGGTCCGCACGGACGGGAGGCCGCTCTCGCCGAGGACGTCGAGCAGGTGCCGGTAGACCGTGGGCGTCGAGTGGTAGACGGTCACGTCGTACCGGGCCAGCGCGCGCGCGGCGTGGGCGAGGCCGTGCGCGCGCAGATCGATCGGCACGAGCGCGGCGCCGGTGAGCAGCGCCGGGTAGAGGTCCGGGATCGCCGCGTCGAAGCCGAACGACGCGAGCAGGCTGAGCCTGTCGGCCGCGGTGATGCCGAGCGCGGCGATCTGGTTGTCGACGACGTGCAGGAGGTTGCGGTGGGTCTGCGCGACGGCTTTCGGCCGGCCGGTGGACCCGGAGGTGAACAGCACGTACGCCGCGCTGTCCGGATCGGATTCGGGCACCGGGAGCGGCGCGGTCTCCGTGCCCGAACGCACGAGCCGCACGGACCCGGTGCGGCACAAGGATTCGGCCAGCTCGACGTACTCCGGATCCGCGAGCACGGCGGTCACCCGCGCGGCCGCGAGCTGGTACTCGAGACGCTCCAGAGGGAAGGTCGGGTCCAGCGGGACGTAGGCGCAGTCCGCGGCGAGGGTGCCGAGGATCGCCGCGATCGCGGCGCTGCCGTGCCCGGTGACGAGCCCGACCCGCTCCCCCGGCTGGACACCGGCGTCGCGCAACCTCAGCGCGCGGCCGCCCGCGAGCCCGGCGAGCCCGGCGTAGGTGAGCCCTGTGCCGTGCTCGAAGACCGCGATCCGGTCGGGCGATTGCCGGGCGTGCATGTCGAATCGGCTGACGCAGCCGGCTTGTGTCATCGGGCGGCGAGCAGTCGCTCCGAGGTATTTCGGGCGCACGACAACAACGGCGTGGACTTCATCTTGCTCCCCAGTGACCATTCAGGTGAAGAATCACGCAAGGTTAAGACGACCGGCCGCGCCGAGGAATACGAATACCGCTGATTTAGTCCTGATGGCTCATCGATCTTGGACCATACGTTGCAGCAACCCACGTCTTCCAGCCCAATCGGCGACCTGGACGACATTTCATGCCCGAATTTTCGACCACCATCGACACTCGAACGATTACATTCAGTAATGGTGTCGGATATTAACCGACACCATGCCGAGAAATACGTTCACAAACGGTCGGCGGGCGAATTCTCCGCAATCGATTCAGAATTCCTGCCGCCGCGACACCTTGGCCGCACCTGGGCCGAATGTGCCGCGAAAGCCACTTCCGCGGTGTCGAAAGTGGCTTTCACGGCACGTCCCGACCTCATGCCAAGTTCGATCTTCGGCTCGACTAGCTCGCTTGCTGCTCGGCGATCCAGTCCCGGTACACCGTCACATCGGTCCAGATGCCCAGACCGCTGGCGCACTTCGGGTCCGTGTCACCATCACGGCTGGTGGCACCGACCAGTTCCCACTCGCCCGGCCTGCCCTTGATCTGCGGCCCGCCCGAGTCGCCATAGCAGCCCATCGCGTTCGGCGTGTCGGAGCCGGTGCAGATCTCCTTGCCCGTGGCCAGATCGCGACATTCCTCCGCCGGCCTGACCTTGGTGTCCAGCTCCTGGAGGATCTCCGGCGCCCCGCAGTTCTGCTCGGCGCAGTGCTCACCCCAGCCGAGGATCCGGGTCGCCGTTCCCGCTTCGCCCAAGGCCTCGGCGATCTTGATCGGCTTCTCGGTCACCGGTTTGTCCAACCGCAGCAGCGCGATGTCCCCGCCAGAGGGCTTCTCCCCGGCGAAGTCCGGATGCACGATGATCCGGCTGACACCGGCTTCGGTGCCCCCGCTGTTGTGCTGCCGCGCCCCGATCCTGGTCTTGACCTGCTCCGGCCGCGCTCCCTGTACGCAGTGCGCCGCGGTCACCACCCAGTTCTCGCTGATCAGCGAGCCACCGCAGAAGTGCCTGCCGTCCTGCTGCAGCGACACCATGAACGAGTAGTCCTCGGTGGCGTCGTGCCCGCCGATGACGTACGGCGTCGGCCCGTCAGCCGCCGCGGCGACTCCCGGAACCAGCGCCGCTCCCACCGCGGCCAATCCGACCACCAGTACCCCTGTTTTGCGAAGCATTATCGTGATCTCCCCGTAGACGACGAATTACTGACAGTCGTCACGCTATGGGGTGATGATCACCGCTGGATCGGCTCATCGGCCCGGCAGCATCGGCCACATGGCCGACCCAGCGTGATACCGCGCCACCCGATGGGATCGGCGTCGACGATGCTGTGAGCGTGGAGTACGTGTCCCGAGTGCCGCGACCGCCGCTGGACGGGCTGATCGACGACCTCTATTACCTGGACGGTGCGCCGCCGTACGCCCGGCTGACGCTGCCGCCGTCACCGTCGGCGTTGCTCATCGTCAATCTCGGTGCGCCGTTCCGCATCCGCGCCGGCACCGACCTCGAGACGGCCGAGTACGCCGACGGCTGCGTGGTCACCATGAGCACCCGCGCGTTGGAGTTCGGCTACCCGCTCCGGACCCGGTCCGTCGGTGTGCACGCCAAGCCGTGGGGGCTGGCGCCGTTCCTGTCGATGCCCGCGACCGAACTGCGCGACCGGCCGGTGACGCTGGAGCAGGTTTGGGGACGGCCCGCCATCGCCGAGTTGCGAGACCGGCTGGCCACGGCGGACGGACCGCACGAGATGCTGACGCTGCTCGAAGAGGAGCTGATGCGACGGCTGAGCGAGACCGCCGGCCTGGGGCTGGTCCGCCATACGAGCAGCGTCATCGCGGCGACCAGCGGGGCGACGGCGATCGGCGGCCTGAGCATGGCGGCCGGTGTCAGCAGCACTCATCTCGCACAGCGGTTCAAGGAGCTCATCGGCGTCACACCGAAGCGGCTGGCCCGCACCCACCGCTTCACCGCCACCGTGTTCGCGATCGACCCCGCCGGACCGATCGACTGGGGCGACCTCGCCACTGCCGCCGGCTACTTCGACCAGGCCCACTTCGGCCACGAGTTCCGGGCGTTCACCGGGCTCACGCCGACCCGGTACCTCGAAGTCCGGCGGCGGTTCCTGCGTGAACATCCCGGCCACACACTGGACGGCTGGCCCCTGCCCGCCGATTGATTTCTTACAAGAGCGACAGTTCACGACACGCTAATTTGGCGGCATTCCGAAGCAGAGGAGAGCCCCGTGGGCAAGGTGGTCATGTACAGCTCGGTGTCGGTGGACGGTTTCGTCGCGGACGAGAACGACCAGCCCGGACCGCTGTTCGACTGGTTGTCCAGCGGTGACGTCCCGTTGGACGAGAGCGGCGTGCTGAAGGTGTCGCAGACGTCCTACGACTACACCCGGCCGTACTGGGACCGGATCGGGGTGACCATCTGCGGCCGCCACGTCTTCGACCTGACGGACGGCTGGGACGGGAAGCCTCCGGGCGGGATCGACCACGTGGTCGTCGTGACGCACCGGCCGACGCCCGAGGGCTGGAATCCCGAGGCGCCGTTTCACTTCGTCGGCGGCGTCGAGGCAGCCGTGGCCAAGGCGCAGGAGCTCGCGGGTGATCGCATGGTCGAGGTCGCCGCCGGCGACGTCGGTGGCCAGGTGCTCGCCGCGGGCTTGGTCGACGAGGTGCGCATGGACGTCGTGCCCGTCGTGTTCGGGTCCGGCAAGCGCTACTTCGGGTCGGTCCACGCGCAGCATCTGTTGGAGGATCCTGACGTGGTGATTCAAGGGAACCGAGTGCTTCACCTGCGCTATCAGGTGCGCCGCTGACCACCGCGACGGCTCAGTGAGCTGTCCCGCGCGCCAGCCTTTCGGAAAGCGCGTGGGCCTCCTGCAACAGCAGGGCGCCCAGCTGCGGACGGCGATCGGGGCCGAACCGATGCTCGACGCCGGTCAGGGAGAGCGCCCAGCGCGGCGACCCGGCACGGTCGAAGACGGCGGCGGCGAGCCCCCAGCTGCCCTCCACGACAAGCCCGGGATTCACCGCGTAGCCGTTCGTCCGGGTGATCGCGATATGCGCGCGGATCGCGCGGACGTCGTGCTGCGCACCGTGTTCCGCGCTCAGATCGACCGCGCCGAGGTAGTCGTCGACCTCTCGTTGGGGCAGGTGCGCGAGGATCACCATGCCCGCGGACACGACCCCGAGCGGGAAGCGGGCCCCTTCGTACAGGACGTGGCTGCGGATCGGGAAGGCGCCGTCCTCGCGGATCAGGCAGATCGTCTCCTCCCCGCGCCGCGCGGAGAAGAACGCGCTCTCCCCCGTGGCGAGCGCGAGCCGCCGGACCGCCGGCAGGGCGGCCTCCGTCACGTCGTACCGCCGCGACGCGGACGCGCCGAGGAAGTACAACTCGGGGCCCAGCACCCAGTGATCGGTGTCCGGCATCCGGTCCACCAGGCCCACTCCCTGCAATGAGGTCAGCAGCCGATGCACGGTCGGCCGCGGCAAGCCCGCTTCCCGCGCCACCGCCGTCGTCGTCGCACCGTCCGGCTCGTTCACCGCGACCGCGCGCAGCGCATGGTGAATTCGGCCGACAAGATCTCCAGGGGCGTCCACTCAGTGAACACTACTCCATCCACCGTGCTCGTCAGATGAACAATCCGCAGGTAGAACGCGTTCACTCATTGACCATGTGCGCGGTGCACGGTGTCATGACCGGTGTGGACAAAGTGATCGGGTCAGCCGCGGATGCCATCGCCGACATCCCAGACGGCGCCAGGCTCGCGGTCGGCGGTTTCGGGATGTGCGGGGTACCCGCGGTGCTGATCGGCGCGCTGTACGACGCCGGGACCTCGGACCTCGAGGTGGTGTCGAACAACGCCGGGGTGGACGGCTGGGGCCTCGGTGTCCTGCTCGGCGCGGGTCGCCTCCGCCGCGTGGTCTCCTCCTATGTCGGGGAGAACAGGGAGTTCGCCCGCCAGTATCTCGGCGGCGAACTGGAAGTCGAGCTGACGCCGCAGGGCACCCTCGCCGAACGGCTGCGCGCCGGCGGTTCCGGGATTCCCGCGTTCTTCACCGTCACGGGTGCGGGCACGCAGGTCGCCGACGGTGGCCTGCCGTGGAAGTACGACGCCGCCGGGAACGTGGAGAAGTCCAGCCCTCCCAAGCAGAAGCAGAGCTTCGACGGCAAGGAATCCGTCCTCGAACACGCGATCATCGCCGACTTCGGGCTCGTGCGCGCGTGGAAGGGCGACCGGCACGGGAACCTCGTCTTCAGGGACACCGCCCGCAACTTCAACCCGCTCGCCGCGATGGCCGGGCGGATCACCGTCGCCGAGGTCGAGGAACTGGTCGAGCCCGGCGACCTGGACCCGAATTCCGTCCACCTGCCCGGCGTGTTCGTGCACCGCGTGGTGCCGCTGACGCCCGAACAGGCCGCGGACAAGCCGATCGAGAAGCGAACCGTGCGGGTCGCGGGCACGGAGGAGAGCTGACATGGCGTGGGATCGCAACCAGATGGCCGCCAGGGCCGCCGCCGAACTGCGCGACGGCGACTACGTCAACCTCGGCATCGGCCTGCCCACCCTGGTGCCGAACTTCGTGCCGGACGACGTCGAACTCGTTCTGCAGTCGGAAAACGGCATCCTCGGTGTCGGCCCCTACCCGACCGAGGACGAACTGGATCCGGACCTGATCAACGCCGGCAAGGAGACCGTCACCGTCCGCAAGGGCGCGTCGTTCTTCGATTCGGCGCTGTCCTTCGGCATGATCCGCGGCGGCAAGATCGACGCCGCGATCCTCGGCGCGATGCAGGTCTCCGCGTCCGGTGACATCGCGAACTGGATGATCCCCGGCAAGATGGTCAAGGGCATGGGCGGCGCGATGGACCTGGTCCACGGCGCGAAGAAGGTCATCGTGCTGATGGAGCACGTCGCCAAGGACGGCGGCCACAAGGTCGTCAAGGAATGCTCACTGCCCTACACCGGCCGCGGCGTCGTCCAGCGGATCATCACCGACCTGTGCGTCATCGACATCACCCCCGACGGGCTCGACCTCGTGGAACTCGCGCCGGGCGTCACGGCCGACGAGGTCCAGGAGAAGACCGAACCGCGCCTTCGCGTCA
The DNA here is from genome assembly GCF_055584485.1 of Amycolatopsis sp. NPDC102522. Classification (NCBI taxonomy): domain Bacteria; kingdom Bacillati; phylum Actinomycetota; class Actinomycetes; order Pseudonocardiales; family Pseudonocardiaceae; genus Amycolatopsis; species Amycolatopsis sp. NPDC102522. The sequence goes on from NZ_JBVJLY010000017.1 coordinate 63,077, forward strand.
AGGTCGGCTAGGGCTCCTGTCCGCAGGCTGAACCACCTCGGCAGCACGGCAGTCGCACTGATCCGGCGGGATGCCCTGCCGCCCGGGATCTTCACCGGATACGGCGACACCATCCGCGAGCCCGCAGGCCCGCGATCATCTCACTCGTCAAGCCGGCGGAGCAGGCCGGCACGGTGGGCGATGGCGGCCGCCTCCGTGCGGCGGCCGGCACCGAGTTTGGCCAGGATCCGGGAGACGTGTACACCCGCTGTGCTGGCGGAGATGAACAGTGACGCGGCGATCTGGCTATTGGTCAGCCCATCGGCCAGCAGACGCAGCACGTCCAGCTCCCGGGCGGTCAGGCCGAACGGATCCGCGGGCGGTGGTGTGGGTGGGGGTTCGGGCGAGGCGAGATCGACGCGGCCGCGGACCGCGAGCAGGTCGATCTCGCGGCGGAGGTGCCCGGCGCCGAGGTCGTCGGCGAGGGACGCGGCTTCCCGCAACGGGTCCTGCGCGGCGGCGCGGTCGCCCGCTGACAGCGCCGACTCGGCCATGCCGAACAGCGCCTGGGCGAGTTCGTAAGGCTGGGACCGGCCACGCCACGCCGCCACCGCGGCGGCCCACAGCCGCGAATCGTTCTGCGCGATCTCGGCGTGGAACGCGGCCAGGTGCGCCGCCTGCACCGGGCGGTCAGCGGTCACCCGCGTCGCCAGGTCCTGGAGCTGTTCGGTGCGCCGCTCGACCAGTGTCAACGGTGTTCCTGCTGGCCGTCGTACCTGGCTTCGCACCGGCGTTCCTGGCCGCCGCGAAGGAAGCCGGCGTGCGGCGCATCGTCTTCCAGTCCTCGGGCTCGGTGGACGACACCGCGGCCGAGCAGCCTCACTCCGTCGCCGCCTTCCATCACGACATCGAGCAGCAGCTCCGCGACTCCGGTCTGGAGTGGACGATGCTGCGCCTGGAACCGTCCGCCGCCAACCCCATCCAGTGGGCGTTCGACGTGCCGGGGCAGGTGCGGACAGGCGACGTCGTCCGAGGCCCGTACGCCCAGGCCGCCGTCGCACCGATCCACCCCGCCGATTTCGCGGGCATCGCCGTGGCGGCCCTCACCGACGACGCCCACGCCGGCCGGACCTACCCGGTCACCGGCCCGCAATCCCTGACCCACGCGGAGCAGATCGCGCTCCTGGCCGAAGCGCTCGACCGACCGCTCCGGTACGAGGAACTGCCTGTGGAGCAAGCCCGAACGGCCATGGGCCCGTACGCGCCCGCCGACGTCCTGCTCGACGACTGGGCCCGTCACCTCGACCGCCCGGCACCGATCACCGACACCATCGAAAGGATCACCGGCCGACCGGGCCGCACCTATGCCCAGTGGGCCAAGGACTACCGCGGCGACTTTCTGAACTAGCAGGACCGGGGACTGGCGCGGGCGCTTGACGCTCTGTTTCCGGTCCCCGCCACCTCGAACCGCTCATGCGCGGTCTTCCACGGCCCATACCGCTCAGGCAGATCACGCCACCGCCCACCCCGGACCGGCTGCCAGGAACGTTCCTGGCAGCCGGTTCTTCCAGCTGTCCCCCCGCCGGTAGGTCACTGCGGCGCCGGTTCCTTCGTGTTGCCTCCCAGCCTGCCGATCGCGGCCATGATCAGCACGACACCCACGACACCCACGACACCGGCCACCGTCAGCCGCTCCCCCAGGAAGACGACTGCGATCACGACAGCCGTGACCGGCTCGAGCAGTGTCGCCACCACCGCCGCACCACTGGGCGTGGTCCGCAGGCCGGTGAACAGCAGTGCGTAGGCGAGGGCCATCGTCACGGCTCCGAGGTAGCCGATCAGCGCCCACGACCCCGCGTCGGTGGTCCAGAGCCCGTCACCGCTTGCCCAAGGCACGGCCAGCCCGACGGGGACGAGCACCATCGCGGCGACACTCGTGGTCAGCGTGGTCATGGTCAGCGTGTCGAGCCGCTGCGTCAACGGCGCGGCGGCTTCGGCCGAAAAGGCGTAGGCGGCTCCAGATACGAGAGCCGCCAGCACACCCAGCACCGCGTGCGGTGCGTCGTCGCCCGGGCTGCCGACGACGCTCACCAGCAGGAGCCCGAGGACGGCGACCGTGACCGTGACGGTCTGACCGGCCGACGGCGCGCGGCGCAGGCGGGCACTTCCGGTGATCAGCAGCAGCACCGGCGCGAACCCGAGACACACCACGGTGGTGATGCTCACCCCGGTCCACAGGACGGCCACAAAGAAGAACAGCTGGAAGGTCGCCGTCGAAACCCCGACCGCGGCCACGCGCCGCCAATGCCGCCTGCCGAGCCGCACGCAGTCACGCGATCGTCGCATCACGGCGGCTGCGATCACCAGGACGACAACGGCGACGAAGGCGCGGTACCCGCCGATCGTCAGCGGCGAAAGTCCCGACGCGGCGTGGATGACCGGGATGGCCGGACCGATCGTCCCCCAGAGCACGCCGGCCAGACACACCAGAGCCAGCCCTCTCCCGCGGCCAGTGGACGGTTGAGCGAGCTGGGTTTCGGGTGGCGCCACACCGGCAGCATGTCAAACGGCTCAGGCGCGGTCGCCACGTAGTCGCCCTGAGCTTCCTCCCCCGCCGAGGCTCGTCCGCCGCGCAGCCACAGGCTGACGCGGCGGACGACCTGCCCGCTGCGACCTTTCAGTCGCATAGCCGTTGAACGCTGGTTGGGCCTGCCCGAACAGCATCACGACCGGACGCTCGATATTTCACATTCGCTAGTCGGGACGGCCGACTTGGGTGTTCGACAGGTCGAGACCGATTGCGAAGTCCGCCGTGTAGCCAGTACCGGCTTGTGTCGGGCGCAGCAGCATTTGGGCTCCGCCGCTGCGGTAGATCGAGTCCCGGCTGTTGGTCGTGTCGGCCGGGCCTTTCCGCCGGTACGGATCGGTCCGCAGATAGGCCGCGCCGAACTCGGGCGTGAAGTAAAGCTGCGAGGTGAACTCGTACGGCCGGCCGTTGGTTCCGACGGTGCGTATCTTGACATGGATATGCAGCGTGCGGCCCGTGTACCAGCCCGGCAGAATGGTGGTGAACCGAGCCACGCCCGATTGGTCGGTGTTCTGGTAACCGCGCAGGAATCGACGGCCGGAACTTCCCTGAGATGGAATGTCGGAGTACAGCCCGTACGCGTCGCACTGCCAGAGGTCGATCATCGCCGACGGCAGCGGGGTGCACACCTGCTGGCGAATCTTCTGGACGGTGAAATTGATTGCGAGCGCGGTGCCGGGAACCAGTTGTCCGGTGGCCGGTTCACTGCGGATATCGGAGCGGTTGAGCCGCTCATCGACGAAGTACGGGCCCTCCATTTGCTCTGGTTTGACCACGCAATCCAGCGCGCAGACCTCGGGTGTGCCTGCGGTGGGGGTGGTGGCACTCGCCGTAGCGGATCCGGCGGCGGTGAGTGTCGCACCAGCGGCGCCGAGGAGAATCAACGCCTGCCGCCTACCAAGTACCCGACCTACCGGCTCATCATCGTCATGCATAGGGTTCCTTTTCGCCAAATGATGGGAGCAGGGAACTGAACGCGACATGGATTTTGCTTACAAGGTGTCGCGCGCATCAGATTTTCCGCCGGAACTCGTCCACTGTCGAGACAGTTCACTCTCGCGCATCATACTTCGAAGCGAGCAGCATCGTTTGATGGACCAAATTCTCGAACTCCGATACGGCATTTCGCCTACGACTTTCGAAGCCCGACTTAAGAAAGTACCACCACAGCGCCTATTTCCACTCACCGCCGGACAACGAATCCACTGGACCGCTGACCGCCGAGCAGTTTTCAGCCGGAGTCGCGTTTGCCCATCAGGGAGTGCGCCACCACCAAGGCGATCGCGACCCAGGTGAGCAGTACGCCACCGCCGGTGAGCGGGCCGAGGTAGGTCACCGCGTCGGTTTTGAGCTGTGCGGTGCTGAGCTGCTCGGCAGCCGACGCCGGGAAGTAGGCCAGGATGTCGCGCTGCACCCAGGTCGGCAGCAGCGCTCCAAGGATGGCCGGGGCGAAGATGAAGCCGATCGCGGTGGCGATGGCACCGGCCGCGCTGCGCATGATCACGCCGAACGACAGCGCCAGCAACGCGAACGCCGCCATCTCCGCGCCCCAGCCCAGCACGCTGCGCACCACGCCCGGGCCGTCGAAACCCAGCGTGGGGATGGCCGGGTCGATCCCGAGGATCAGCTGGCCGGAGTAGAACGCCGCCGCCGCGAACAGGGTGCCGAGCACGAAGGTCAGCAGCCCCACGACGACGGCCTTGGCGAGCAGGACTCGACCGCGATGCGGAGTGATGGCCAGGGTGAGGCGCATCATTCCGGTCGAGTACTCGCCCGATACCGCCAGGACCCCGAGTACGGACACCAGGATCAGGCCGAGGTTCATCCCGACCATGCTGGTGCCCGCCGCGTCGAAGTCCACCCGCTGCTCGGCGGGCAGGTGCTGGTAGTCCGCTTGGGTCAGCATGCTGAACAAGGCGGAGAAGCCGACGCTGACCACCGCGGCCGCGATGACGACGGTCCAGGTCGAGCGAACCGACCTGAGCTTGGTCCATTCCGCGGCGAGCGTGTTCGTGATGCCGGGTGAGGCCAGTGCGGTGGACACGTTATTCGCCGCCTTCCGTGGCGAGTGCGCGCACCGTCTCGGCGAGCTTGTGCTCGCTCGCGGAGCGGTACTGCACGCTGTTCTTGGTCAGATCCATGAACGCGGCTTCGAGACTGGCGCGGACCGGGGTGAGTTCGTGCAGTCCGAGCCCGCGTTCCAGGGCGACGTCACCGATCCGCGGCGCGTCCAGGCCGGTGACGTCGAGCGAGCCGTCGTCCAGCTTCGTCACGGTGCCTCCCGCCCGTTCGAGTGCCTCGGCGAGCTCGGTGAGGTGTGGTGAGACCACGTGGACGTGGCTGCGCGCGCTGCCCTCGGTCAGGTCGGTGATCGGCAGGTCGGCGATGAGTTCGCCCCGGCCGATCACGATGACGTGAGCGGCGGTCTCTTCCATCTCGTTCATCAGGTGGCTCGACACGAAGACCGTGCGTCCCTCGGCGGCGAGGTCCTGCATCAGGGTCCTGATCCAGTAGATGCCCTCGGGGTCGAGTCCGTTGACCGGTTCGTCGAACAACAGCGTCGGAGGATCGCCGAGCAGGGCCGTCGCGATGCCGAGCCGCTGATACATGCCCAGCGAAAAGGTGCCGACCTTCTTGCCCGCGACTTCGGTGAGGCCGACGGTGTCGAGCACTTCGTCCACTCGTTTGCGAGGGAGACCGCCCGCCTGCGCCACCCATCGCAGGTGGTTGTACGCGGTGCGGGAGCCGTGCACGGCCTTGGCGTCGAGCAGCGCGCCGACCTCCCGCATCGGTGCGGGCAGGTCACGGTAGGCCTTGCCGTTGACCGTGACCGAGCCGCCGGTGGGCGCGTCCAGGCCGAGGATCATCCGCATGGTGGTCGACTTGCCCGCCCCGTTCGGCCCCAGGAAACCGGTCACCACACCGGGTTTGATGTCGAACGACAGGGAATGGACGGCCGTTGTGGTTCCGTACTTCTTCGTCAGCTCTCGTGCTGTGATCACGCGTTCGCTCCGGCCCTCGGTTCGTGCTGCCGGTATCCAGCGAACCGTTCGGGACGGTTGATCGGCTAGCGCACAACGTCGTTTGTCTCCGCAACCAAAGTTGCGGTGTGGCGATCTTCCGGCCGCGCGGGCCGATCCACAACCGGGATACCCTGGACGAGCGTCACCGAGACGAGCGAAAGGCGAGCGACGGCTTCTGAGCAGGCGATTCATCTTCGCGGTCGGGTGTTCGCGCCCGGATCGCTTTCCCCTGGAGGTCGAGGTGCGCCCGGCTGTCCGAACTGAGTTGCAAGGGGGCGGCGGCGAAGTGCAAGGGCGGGAATTGCGGTCGGTCCCGTTGGTCGTGAGTGGTAAGTGTCGTTCTAAAGACACTTACCACTCACGACCCATTCGCGTCGGCACCTGGGTTCGTTGGCGCCACACACGTCACAGCCGCCCGGGCACGCTGCGGCCGGTCGCCACTTCGACGGTGAACCGCAGGGTCACCTTTGAGCTGACCATGAGCCTGGTCGCGAAGTTCTGGTTCACTCCCCACTGATGGCGATCGATCGTGACGCTGCCCGCGAAAGCCACCCGGGGCACTCCGGTGTGGACCAGTTCGACGACGACGCCGCCAACAGGATTGGTGACGCCCCTGACGGTCAGGTCTCCGGCGACCTCGAACCGGGTGCCGCCGAGGTGCCGGATCCCGGTGGACGCGAAGGTGATCGCCGGATGGCCCGCCGCGTCGAGGAACGCCCCGCGCAGCTGTTCGTCGCGCCGCGCATTCCCGGTGTCGATACTCGCGGCCTGCACGGTGAACCGGACGCTGGACCTCGACGGTTCGCCGCCGTCGAGGTGGACACCGCCTTCGAACTCGCCGAAGTGACCGGTCACCCGGCTGGACATGGTGTGCCGCGCGACGAAGCCGAGCGTCGTCCGGGCAACGTCCAGCCGGTAGTCACCGGTCAGTTCGCTGAAGGTGGTCATGCTGGTGCTCCTGAAGGGGTCGGGTGCGCGGTCTCACCACTACGACGACACCGCCCCGCCGAATGTGAGGCGCGGGGTCACCCCACATCCGGCGTCACTCCAGATCCCCCGGAGCCGGTTCAGAACCAGCGGGCGAGCGCCCCGTCGAGCGACTGGGTCGACGTGTCCGTCCACACGACACAGCCGTCGGGACGGACAAGCATCGCCGGGCCCTCCTTGGTGTGCGCGTGGCGCACGGTCCGCGGGAGCGACCGTTCCGAAGGCGAGACGAACAGGCCGCCACCCTGCTCCGCCAGCGCGTAGAGCCGCACTTCGGTGCCGTCGGCGAGCGTGAGGAGCTGGTCCTTCACGAGAGTGCCGACGAGAGGATCGTCATCGCCGAGATCGTGGCGGATCCCAACGCCCGAAAGCATCTCGCCGATGTGGCGATTGCCTTCGGGCAGCGTGATCAGGTCGCTCACGACGGTGCGCAGCGCGCTCGTGAGCGGGTCAGGACGCATCAGCGCGACCTGCGCGCGAGTGTTCTCCAGAACGCGCGCGCCGACGGGGTGGCGCTCAGCGGTGTAGGAGTCGAGGAGATGGTCACGCCCTTCCACCGCCGCGGCAAGCTTCCACCCGAGGTTCGCCGCGTCGACGAGGCCGAGGTTCAAGCCTTGGCCGCCGAAGGGCGAATGGACGTGCGCGGCGTCGCCCGCGAGCAGGACGCGGCCCTTGCGATAGGTCGTCGCCTGCCGCGCGTTGTCGGACCAGCGCGTCGCCTTCGACATCGACAGGATCCTGACGTCGGTGCCGCTCACACGCTGGATCGACGCTTCGACCTCGGTCTGGGTGATCGGCGCGTCCCGATCCGGTGGCGGACCGTCGAACTCCGCGGTGAAGACGCGCCCCGGGATCGACGTGATGAGGCCGCGTGGCGTTCGCTGCCACCCCTTCGCGAGTTTCTGGGGCGCGTCGAACTCGACGAGAGCTTGGTAGCCGGTGATGGTCGGCTCTGTGCCTGGGAACTCGAATCCGGCGAGCTTGCGGACGCGGCTCCGGCCACCATCGCAGCCGACCAGGTATTTCGCGCGCAGAGGACCCGTGCTCGTCCGCACGGTCACGCCGTCGTCGTCCTGCTCGAAATCCTCCACCGTGGCGCCACGACGGATCTCGATCCCGAGTTCGCCCGCCCGCGCGGTCAGGATCCTCTCGAGCGCCTCCTGCGGCACCATCCGACCGTAGCGCTCCGGGTCGCGCTGCAGGTCCTGCTCGATCACGAACAAAGCGGAGAAATGACCGCCCGGCTTCCTCACCGGCCCGGATCCGGCACGGGCCGGCTTCGCCATCGGCATCACCTGTTCCGCGGCGAGCGCCTGCGCGAACCCGCGTCGCTCCAGCGCCTCGACCCCCACCGCGCCGATCGCCGCGGCCTTGATCCCGCGGTCGGGCTCCACGAGCCGCTCCAGCACGAGCGGCTTCACCCCTGCTGTCTCGAGCTCGATTGCCAGGAAAAGCCCGACCGGGCCGGCGCCGACGATGACAACGTCGTGCACCACGAGATCGCTCATGCCTTTGTCCTTCCGTCTCAGGCTGGAGCCGTGCCGGCTCCGCCCTCGACACGCAGGCTGCCGCCACCCGCTGTCAGCGCCCGCACAAGGCGCTGGCACTCCCCTGACAGCCCGGCCGTCCGGACCTGGCCTGGCCACACTCACGCCAGGCCAGTCGTGTGCCCGGGCTACTTCACGAGGTAGGACCGGTAGGGCACCAGTGTGTTCGCGGACTGATGCAGGGAAGTGACGGCGTACGCGCCACCCTGGCAGCCGGGCTCCCTGAAGAGAAAAAGGTCGGCGTTGGTGAGATTCGTGACGGAGCGGACGGCGAAAGGCGCTTCCGTGCAGGATCCGGGCTGCGGCGGGACCTGCACGGACGAGCCCGCGTAGTCGACGCCGGAGTAAAGCTCGATCGCGCCACTCGCCGCGGCGGCGGAGAATTGACCACCCGCCACAAGGACGAGCGAAGCCAGCAGGAATGACAAGACAGTTTTACCGAATCGCATTATTCACTCCACGTTCGATGGACGACAACAAAGCCTAACATCCAAATAGTCGACCAAGGAATGGTTTCTTTTCCCGCTCAGCGGTTCATGGAGTGAATAGCGGGATATCGACGTTTCCTCAAGGCAGGCGCGATCATTGACAGCCGATCGACAGAATCGGTCAGCGCCTCGGATCCAGCAGCAACTTCCCGGAAGTGCGCCGCGACTCGATGTCCACATGCGCTTGTCCGGCTTCACTCAGCGAGTAGCGCTTCGTGATCTCGACCTTCACTTTCCCCTCACCGAGCATCTCGAACAAGGCGCCGGCGTGTTCGCGCAGCAGTTCGGGCGTGTGGATGTGGTCGGCGAACACGGCGTAGGAGACCTTGATGCTCTTGGGCAGGTCCGTCAGCCGCACCTGGGGGATATCGCCGATCAGCGGGCCGTAGTAGACCAGCGTGCCCGACCTGCGCAGCACCTCGACGGAGGAATCGAAGGTGGCGGCACCTCCACCGTCGAAGACCGCGTGCACTCCCCCACCGCCGGTGAGTTCCTTGACCCGTTCGACGAAGGCGCCGCCGGTCGAGACGAGCACGTCGTCCGCGCCCGCCGCCAGGGCGACCGAAACCTTCTCCTCCTTCGACACCAGCCCGATCACGTGCACACCGCGCAGTTTCAGCAGCTGGGTGACCATCCGGCCGACCCCGCCGGCAGCGGAGTGGACCAACGCGACCTGGCCCTTGTCGAGCGGGGCGACCTCCGTCACGAAATGATGCGCGGTGAGCCCCTGCATCATCATCGCGGCGGCGATGTCGCTGGGCACCTCGCCGGGAACAGGGACGACCTGGTCGGCCGGGATCACCAACTGCTCGGCGTAGCTGCCGTAGGCGTAAACCCAGGCGACGCGGTCACCGACGGCGAAATCGGTGACATCGGCGCCCATCGCCGCGACCCTGCCGGCGCCCTCCACCCCGGGAACGAACGGAAGCCCTTTGGGCAGGCCGTAGCCGACCCGGGATCCGGTGTCCATGAAGTTGACACCGGCGAACTCGATATCGACGAGCAGTTCACCCGGACCCGGGACCGGATCCGGCCGATCACGCACCTTCAAAACCTCGGGCCCACCGAACTCTTCCACCACTACAGCACGCATCGAAAATTCCTCTTGCCTGTTGTCACGCCGCGCAGATCAGCGTCGAATTGAGAAAGCGTGATCTCGCATTCCTGCTTGACCACCTCGTACTCCCAAGAGCGTAGGAGCCATTTTTTGTACCTGCAAGTACAGAAAATAGGCCCTTATCCGCGCGCGACGAAACTCAGCTCGCCACGGTCAGGAAACGGATCGCCGAGTTGGGCCGGAATCCGATCCGCGGATACACCGGCGCGCCCGCGACGGTGGCGTGCAAGACGGCACGCTTGAGCCCCGTGGCCTTCCCTCCCTCGTAGAGCGCCTTGCGGGTGACAGCCTCGCCGAAGCCCCGGCGCTCGAAGCCCGGCGCGGTCGCGACCAGGATCACGAACAAGCAGCCGTCCTGCTCCACCGCCGCCGCACAGGTGACCGGCTCACCGTCCTTCAGCCCGAGATAGGCATACGCGTCGGCTTTCCACAGGCTGGAGCCGCCTATACCGTCCCGGCCGTCTTCGAGAGGGAATCCGTAGGCGCGAGAGTTGAGATCGGCGTACATCTCCAGCTGCTCGTCGGTCTCGACACGCCGGAAGACCAGCTCCGGATGCACCGGTTCCGGTATGGGGAGGAGATCTCCGGCCATGCCGGTGCCGGGAAACGCGAAGCTGAGCCCGGCACGCTTCGTCGCCGCGCCCAACTCCGCGAAAGCGTCCGGAGCCAGGAGATCCTCGAACAGCCAAAGGAAGCCGCCCCGCCGCTTCACACGCATGACCTCGGCGGCCTCGTGCAACCGGCGTTCCAGCAGATCCGCGTCCACGCCGGTTTCGGTCAGCGTGAGGCAATTCCAGAAAACGAAGCCACAATCCGCCCAGCGCACCGCGATACCGGGAAGGTCCCGTACGTCCGCGGCCGGATCACGATCGAGCACCATCCTGCGCCAGACCGCGGTGAGCTGGTGCGTCGATTCGATCGATTCTGCGATATCCGTCATCCGACTCTCCGGTGGGTTTCGAGCGCTCTGTCCACAAACCTGCGGGAGTCAAGATATTCCGTGAGTCCGGTCGCCACTAGCGTTGAACGACGCAAGGCCTGTACGTCGGCGATCAGGCCAGGCGACCGCCGTCGACCGACAACGCGATCCCGGTGACGAACGACGCGGCGTCCGAGCAGAGCCACACCGCCGCCGCGGCGGCTTCCTCCGCCGTGGCCAGCCTTCCGAGCGGTGTGCGCGCCTCCTGTCTCGCGACGATGTCGGTGCCCGCCGCCCACTTCTCGAACCCCGGAGTCCTGGTCGGACCGGGGCACACCGCGTTGACGCGAATGCCGCGCGAGGCGTAGTCGACGGCGGCGACCTTCGTGAGCCCGACGACTCCGTGCTTCGCCGCCACGTAAGCGGGCGCGTTCGGGATCGCGACCAGACCGCCGTTGGAGGCGACGTTGACGATCGCGCCGCCGCGCTCCAGCACGGCGAGCTCGTGCTTGAGACACAGGAAAGTCCCTGCCAGATTGACGTGGATCACCCGCTGGAACTCGTCCAAGGTCAGCTGGTCGAGCTGCCCGCGCGAGGACACACCGGCGTTGTTCACCGCGAAGTCGAGACCGCCATAGGTCGCGACCATGCGCTCGACGGCCGCCCGCACGGAGTCCTCGTCGGCGATGTCGACCGCGGCGGCCAGTGCTTCGCCTCCGTCCTTGTCGATCAAGGCGGCTGTCTCGGCCGCGGCGGTCTCGTCGATGTCGAGTACTGCGACCGACGCGCCTTGGCGGGCGAACTCGAGCGCCGCCGCGCGGCCGATCCCGCTGCCGCCTCCGGTGACCAGCCCTCGTTTGCCGGAAACGACGCTCACGACAGCGGCTCGTGGTTCGCCCAGGCGACCTTGTAGGAGTGTCGTGCCTGCCAGCGGCCGATCACCTCGTGCAACTCGGGCGCGGCGAACGCCTTCGCCAGCGTGTCGGTGTCGGCCACCTCGACCTGCACGATCGCGGTGGCGATCAGCGCCGGGATCGCCTCTTCGCCGGGGATCGGAACGTGCCGCCGGGTGGCGACCGACCGCGCGAAACCGGTGTCGCGCATCGCCGTTTCGATATCCGTGAGGTACTCGTCGAGCTCGGCATCGGGAAGGGGCTGGTCGAAGGAAACAAGCATCGTATGCGTGATCATGTCTCGATTCTCGGCCGGGAACGACGTCGGCGTCCAAGACCGATCGGACATTCGGCGATAACCTGGAGGCATGATCGAACTGGAGACGCGGGAGCTCGAGTACTTCATCGCCGTCGCCGACGAACTGCACTTCGGCCGGGCCGCCGTCCGCCTCTCGATCGCCCAGCCCGCCCTGTCGAAGGCGATCCGGCGGATCGAGGGACGGCTCGGGTTCCCGCTGTTCGTCCGCTCCAGCCGTCAGGTGTCGCTCACCCCCGCCGGGGAGGCGTTGCGGGAACACGGAAGGCATGCGCTCAACGCGGTCAGCGCCGCGGTCCGGAACGCCCGTCGCGCCGGTGACAGCCAGGCCGGCCTGCGGCTCGTGCTCAAGCCCGGCGGCGACGCCGGTCTGCTGTCGGGGATCCTGGCGGGCTATGCCCAGCGGCCCCACGCGCGCCGGGTCGACATCCTGTTCAGTGGCCCCGCCGACCGCACCGATTTCCTGCGCGACGGCAGGGCGGACGTCGGCCTGCTCTACGCCCCGTTCGACGATCTCGACGGCCTGGCCCACGAGACGCTGTACACCGAAAACCGCGTGGTCATCGTCCCGCCCCGGCACCGGCTGGCGGGCCAGGCCTCACTGCGGATGTCCGATCTGGAGGGCGAGCCGATGCCGCGCTGGAAGGGGGTTCCCGGTGGCGACGGGGCCGGCCCCGAGGTCGCCGATGTGGTCCAACTGGTCGACATGATCAAGGTGGGCCGGATGATCGGAGTGCTCCCCCGCTCACTGATCGAACCGATGAACGCCGGCGTGGTGTGCGTCCCGGTGAGCGACGCACCGCCCAGCCGCATCGTGCTCGCCTGGAACGAGCAGGACCGCCGGCCACTCGTCGCGTCGTTCGTGGCCGCCGCGCTGGAGGCCAAGCCGCGCGAGCCGCTTCGCTGGCATCCACCACGTTCCCCCTCGGGAATGCCTGATCGCGACCAGGAGCGGAAACCATGACAGACGCACGACAGTCCTATGCAGACGACGTGGCCCGCCTCGTCGTCTGGCAGCCCGGAGACTTTCGGCCGGAGCTGGACTGGGCGGCCGTCGAAAATGAGCTGGGCACCTCGTTACCCAGCGACTACAAGGAACTGCTGACCCGGTTCCCGTCCGGTGGCTTCCGGGACAGTATCGAGGTGAGCAATCCGGGACAGAGTGCCGACGAGCTGGCGGCCACCAAACGGAACAACGAGCAGCTCCTGGAGATCTTCGCGGACGAGGACACCGGCTACCTCACCAAGGTGTCCTATCGGCTGTTCCCCGAACCCGGCGGGCTGTATCCCTGGGGAAGCAACGGCGCGGGCGGCACGTTCTGGTGGATCACCGATGCGGCCGACCCGGACACGTGGCGGATCGCCTACAACGACAGGGACGACTGGCACGAACACCCGGGACCGATGTCGAAGGTCATCCACGAGATCCTGGTGAGCACCGGCACGGACAACCTTCTGGACTGGGACATGGCCGGGAAACCCGTGGAATTCACCGGGATCGTCGGAAACCGGATGATCTCCTACCCGGCGACGTGACATAGGCCGGGCTCAACCTCCTCAGAACAGTGGCAAACCGGGCTCCAAGCCCAGCCGGACGCGTCCCGGACCGCCGAAGAATTCCGGCGCCTGGTTGACGTGCTGCAGCGCGACCATCCCGTCGCGGTACAGCCGTTCGAGAGCGTTGCCCCGGTAGAGCGAGGTGGAGCTGCCCCGGCAAGGTGAGCGGCTACGTCCACATCGGACACGATCCGGGTGGCCGGATCAGGCGGCGGGGTGACCCTCAGCCCAGCACGGCTGCCCGGCCCGCAGCGTCCCGACGTGGTGGGAACGGTCGACCAGGTGCGCGATGTCCGTGTAGGGGTTGGCGTCGAGCAGCAGCGCGTCGGCGACGGATCCGACGGTGATCGTCCCCGGCGCCGTCGCCTCCTGACCGATCTTCTCGGCCGAATGCCGGGTTCCGGCGGCCAGGACGGCTGGCAGCGGCACGCCTGCCTCTGCCAGCAACTTCAGTTCCCGCAACAAGGCGATGGGCGGAGAGGGCATCAACATGGCCACGTCACTGCCCGCGGTGAACTTCACTCCCGCGTCATGCATCAGCCCCAGCGTACGCATCGCGTAGTCGAAACGGACACGGGATTCCTGCGAGGAATGCCGGGGGAACTCGTTGCCGTAGATGGCGCGGCCGGTGATCTGCGGGAGGTCCTCGGGTGTGGCCAAGCCCTCGTCGACCAGCTTTTGCAGGTAGCCGGCGTCACCGTTGTAGGCGATCTGCTCCCAGGTGACCAGGGTGGGACAGTAGTAGGTGTTCGTCTCCGCCAGGAGTGCGGCGACGTCGCGGGCCTCCGCGGTACTACCGGGATCCTGCGGGTGGAAAGCGTGTTCGATGCCGTCCGCGCCGGCTGCCACCGCCTCCTCCAGATCGATGCGCTCGTGGACATGCACGAGCACCTTCTTTCCCTTCTCGTGCGCGGCCGCGGCGATGGCTTTGAGGGCCTCGAAGGGCAGCTTGTCCGGAGCGCCGGGCTCGCCGTCGTAGATGCACTTGATGAAGTCGACCTGGTCGGCCAGTTCCAGCGCTTGCCGGTAGGCGGTGTCGGCGTTGTCGGTCTGATACGCGATGGAGGCACGTTTCGGATCGTCCAGGACCGGCCAGCCCTCGATCCCGGTGAACACCGGCCCGGCGAAGAACAGCCTGGCGGCGGAATCGGTGGCCGTGCTGCGATAGTCGCGGACCGCGTGTTCGATGTCCAGCGGACCGCCGAGGTCGACGACGTTGGTCACCCCGACGTCCAGGAAGTCGGTGAGCAGCTGGGAGACGTACTTCGTGCGCTCGTTCTCGGGCTTGAAATAGGCGTGTCCGCCCAAGTGGGTGTGGCTCTCCCACAGGCCCGGCACCAGATAACCGCCTCGCGCGTCGAGCACGAAATCATCGACGGCCGCCGGTTCGGCGTCGGCCGCCGGGCGAATGGCGCTGAACCGCCCGTCGGTCACCACTACTTCGGCATCGGCGATCGGCGCGGCTGCCTGCCCGTCGATGACGGTCACATTACGGATGATCACTTATGTTCCCCTGTCTGGAAAGACCAACTACATAGGCCCCTATGCACTTGACTGTATAGGTACCTATCCATTTGGTCAATAGGCTCCTATACACTTCGCGGCGTGACGCTTCCCAAGTTCGACTCGGCGCCGGCCGCCTGGATCAACATCGCCTCGCGCGCGCTGTCCCGGGTCAACGACCAGCGACTCCGACCGCTGGGGCTGACCTTCGCGCAGATGCCCGTGCTGGCCGCGCTGAGCAAGGCCGACGCCCTCTCCCAGAAGGAATTGGCCGTGCTGGCCCGGGTCGAGCAGCCGTCCATGGCCCAGCTCCTGGCCAGGATGGACCGTGACGGCCTCATCCGGCGCACCCCCGCCGAGCACGATCGACGGGTCAGCCTGATCTCCCTGACCGAGGACGGCCTGGCGAAGCTCACGCAGGTGCGATCGGCGCTGTTCGAGACCAACGATCAGGCGTTGAGAGGCTTCAGCGCCGAAGAAGTCGAACTTTTCGTGGGCCTGCTGAGAAGGCTTGTCGCCAATATCGAAGAGGAGCCGCCCGGCGACGGGGACTGACGGTCCGATCGCCCTCGGCCGTCAGGTCCCGGTCGGTGGCGCGCTCATCGCCGCCGCCAGGAACGTGATCGCCCAGCGCCGGGCCGCCTCGCCCGCCATCGGCGACAGGTCGGCCGGGAGGCGTCGGTTGTAGACCTCGACGCGGTCCACGGCCACCACGGCGAGAATCCCCCGCAGCCGGAACCACAATTCTTCTGAAGAGAGGCCGGGCAACGCGCGCTCGAAGGCCGCCAGGTAGCGATCACGGACCGTGGCCTCGGCCGGGCCGGTCCAGTCGCGCATCTCCTCGGCCGGGTCGCTGATGATCGTCACGATCAGCCGGGACGTCCGGGCCCCGCCCTCGTCGCCGGCCGGCATCCCGTCGAACATCGGCCCCGCGAACGCCTCGACCAGGTCGGCGACCGACGGGTCCGGGGTCCGGGCGAGCAGCCTGTCGAGCCCGGCGCACTGCGCGGCGTTGATGGGTTCGACCACGCGGCGGGCGACCGCGGCCACGAGCTCCGCCTTCGAGCCGAAGTGATACCCGACCGCGGCCAGGTTCGCCCCGGCGAGGTCGGTGATCGCACGAACCGAGGTGCCACTGAAACCGCGCTCGGCGAAGAGGCGTTCGGCCGCGTCGAGGATCTGGGTACGGGTATTTGATGGCGCCACGCGCGTACTGTACGTACGTTTGAATCAAACGATCGTATGAACGACGCGCGAAAGAGGACATCATGAAGCTGCTTGTGTACGGCGCAGGGGTGACCGGCAGCGTGTTCGCCGCCCGCATGCATGAGGCCGGGCACGACGTCTCGCTCCTCGCCCGGGGCGAGCGCCTGGCCGCGCTGCGCCGGCACGGTGTGCAGCTCGCCGAGGCAGACAGCCCGGCCGTCAAGCGGGTACCGGTGCCGGTGGTCGAGCATCCGGACGGCGGGTACGACCTGACCGCCGTCTTCGTCCGCACCCACCAGGTGGACGCGGTGCTGGAGTCGCTCGCCGATCTCGAAGGCGACGTGCTGTTCCTGCTCAACTGGGCGGCCGGCGCGGAGCCGCTGGGCGAGGTGATCGGCCACGAGCGGGTGCTGCTCGGTTTCCCCACGACCGCCGGCACGATGGACGACTCCGTGGTCCGCTACCGCACGACCGGCCTCATGACCCGCCTGGTCCCGATGCCGATCGGCGAACCCGACGGCCGGACCACCCCGCGGCTGGACAGGATCGTGCGGACGTTCCGCACCGCCGGGATCAACGTCAAGGCCGAGCCTCGGATGGATGCCTGGCTCAAGACTCACGCCGCGTTCGCGGTGCCGCTCGAGCAGGCTGTGCAGGCGGCGGGCAGCCCTGTCGCGCTGGCCGCCGATCCGGCCGCGATCCGCGACCTGGTCCACCTCATACGGCAGCATCTCGCCACCTTGCCGACCCCGCCGGTCCCTCGCGGGTTCGTCGCGTTGCGGACTCTGCCGGAGGGGCTGCTCGTGGGCATGCTGCGGCGCTTCTTGCGGAGCCAGACGGCTGCGTACAGCGGGCTCGGCATGACCTCTTCGGCCGCGTCGGCGGCCGAACTCGCGCGGATGGCCGAACAGATGCGCGTCTATGCGAAGGCGACCCGCTCTGAGGCATAGTCGAATCAGGAGGTGGCGTCGGTGTCTTCCTCGGGAGTCCGGGTTCCTGATCTGGTGGGATTGTCCATACCCGATGCCCGGATGGTGGCGCATCAGCTCGGGATCGTGATCGCGTCCAAGGATCTCGACGGGCCGTCACTGGGCGCGTTGACCTGGCCGGGAACCTGGGTCATCACCGGACAAGAACCCGCGAGCGGGGCGGTGATCGCCCGCGGTGAATACGTGCGGAGGCGCCCGAAGAAGCCGCGGACCCGACGGAGAAGCCACGCGCGAGCCGGTAGTCACCGCTACTGGACTTGTTGAGGGGTAAGGAAAACGTGGCGTGCCGTTGAGGGGTGCGCCGAAAGACCCCTTCACCCCGACCGACAAGACACCTTTGCCCTACCCCTCAATAACCCTGTCGTGAAAGCCACTTTCGAGACGTCAGACGTCCCGAAAGTGGCTTTCGCGACACCCCCGCGGCGTGGGCGATCGACCGAGTCAGGCGAACTCGACCCTGATCGCCAGTCCCCCGCCCTGCCTCGGTGTCGCCGTGACGGGCACGTCATGAGCGGTGGCGATCGCCCGCACGATCGACAGGCCCAGCCCCAGGCCTCGCCCCGTCCTCGCTCTCCCCAGCCGTTGGAAGGGCTGGAAAAGGCGTTCCACTTCGGTCGCGGGCACGATCGGGCCCGTGTTGGTCACGGTCAGCACGCCCGAACCACAGGACACCTCGACCCACCCGCCGGGCACGTTGTGCCGGATCGCGTTGTCCACCAGGTTCACGACCAGCCGCTCGGCAAGCGCGCGGTGCCCGGACACTTGGCACGGTTCGATCGACGTCCGCAACGCGACGTCCGGCGGGCGGTGGGCATCGACCACTTCGGTGACCATCTCGCCGAGGTCGAAGGGGTGCCGGACGTCGATGCCGGCGTGACTTCGGGTCAAGGTGAGCATGGCTTCGATCAGGCGTTCCTGCTGCCTGCCCGCGACGAGAATCCGTTCGTGCGCCGCGCGCAGGGACGACGTCGTCGCGTCCGGGTCGTCGAGCGCCACCTGTCCGATCGTGCGCTGCCGGGCGAGCGGTGTGCGCAGTTCGTGCGAGGCGTTGGCCACGAACTGGCGCTGCGCCTGGAATGCCGCTTCGAGTCTGCCGAGCAGTTCGTCGAACGTGTCGCCCAGCTCCTTGAGCTCGTCGTCCGGGCCTGGCAGCGCGAGGCGCTGGTGCAGGTTGGTGGCCGAGATCTTCCGTGCGGCCGCGGTGATCGTGCGCAGCCTGCGCAGGACGCGGCCCGCGACCCACCAGCCGAGGGCGAGCGCGAGCGCCACCATCACGGTCAGCGCGATCCCGGACTGGACCAGCAGTTGATGCAGCACCTCCTGCCGCTGCGCCGCCAAAGCTTCCGCGGCCTTCGCGACGACCTGCTCGGCCTCGAAGCCGAGCGTGGGGCGCGAGCCGTCCGGCAGGGTCGGGTCGGCCGGGTCCAGGGGGTACCAGAACAGCCGCACGTCGCCGGCCGGGTCCACCGCGTGGCGCACCAGGAAGTACGTGGCCGTCAGGACTCCGGCGCCGCAGAGCAGGAACAGCCCGCCGTACAGCAGGGTCAGCCGCAGCCGCACGGTCCGGCGCGGCAGATACCGGACGGCGCGCCGGATGACCACGCCCATCAGATCCGGTAGCCGCTCTTGGGCACGGTCTCGATGACCGGCGGGTCGCCGAGTTTGGCCCGCAGCCTGCTGATCGTGATCTTCACGGCGTTGGTGAACGGATCGGTCGCCTCGTCCCACACCCGTTCGAGCAGTTCTTCCGCCGGCACCGCCCTGCCTTCCGCGGCCAGCAACAGCTCCAGCACACCGAACTCCTTCGGCGCGAGCTCCAGCCGCCGGTCACCGCGGGTGGCCAGGCGCCGGGCCGTGTCGACCACGAGATCACCGTGGCGCAGCACCGGCGGCGCGGCGGGGTGCGCACGCCGCGCCAGCACTCCGACCCGGGCCACGAGCACCCGGAAATCGAACGGTTTGGGCAGGTAGTCGTCGGCACCGAGGCCGAGGCCGTCGACCAGGTCCTCGGTGGTGGCCGCCGCGGTCAGCATCAGGATCCGGCCGCGGCATCCGGCCTCGATCAGCTCCGCGCACACGTCGTCGCCGTGCAGGCCGGGCAGATCCCGGTCCAGCACGATCACGTCGTAATCGGTGTGCAGCGCGCGTTCGAGCCCGCCGGTCCCGTCCAACGCCACGTCGACGGCCATCCGCGCACGCCGCAGCCCGGTGGCCACCGTGTACGCCATCTCCTCGTCGTCCTCGACGACCAGCACTCGCACGCGCACCAGTATCACCGGCGGGGGGTTTCGCCAGCGTCTCGTCGCGGACGAAACCGTGCCGAAACCCTTTTCCGCGTAGAACTCGCTCTCGCCGAACACCTGCGAGACCAAGGGGATCCTCCGTGGCACATTCCGACCCTGCCGAGACCGGCGACCACTCACGTCGCAGCGTGCTCAAGCTTCTCGGCGCGACCCCCATCGCCGCCGCGGGCCTGCTGTCGCTGGGCTCGACCGCACGCGCCGACACTCCCGACAGCACGCTCGCGGCCAAGATCGCCGAGATCACCGGCCGGCCCGAGTTCAGCGGCTCCCACTGGGGGATGCGGTTCCAGCTGGCCGGGGCGGGGCCCGTCTACACTCAGAACCCCGAGCAGCGATTCGTCGCCGCCTCCGCTTTCAAGGTGTTCATCGCGGGTTCCGCCTTCGCCGCGCTCGGTGCCGACCACCGGTTCCGCACGACCGTCCACCGCACCGGCCCGGTGGTCCACGGTGTCCTCAGAGGAGATCTGGTGCTGGTGGCCGGCGGTGATCTGTTGATGGGGCCCAGGATCCGGCCGGACGGCACGCTCGCGCTGCCGTTGCCCGACCACTCCTACGGCAGTGCGCCCGCACCGATGCCCGGGGACCCTCTCCAACAGTTGCGCCACCTGGCCAGGCAGGTGGCGTGCCGCGGGATCCGCCGTGTCGAAGGCCGGGTGATCGTGGACGCTTCGCTGTTCCGGCAAGGCCGTGAGCCGATCGCGATCGGGAACATCTCGATCCCGGTCTCGCCCATGATGGTCAACGACAACATCGTCGACGTGGTGGTGACGCCCGGTGGACAGGCCGGTGCCCCGGCCGGGCTTCGAGTGTGGCCGGACATCGCTTACGTGACCGTGGTCAACGACGTCACCACGGTCCTGAATCCCTCGCGGCGGTTGACGTTCACCGAGGTCTCGACGGCGCCCGACGGCACGCGCACCGTGCGGCTCACCGGTGACGTGCCACTGGGCGGCCCGCCGGTCGTGTCCCCGTACTACGTGCCCGAACCGGTCCGTTTCGCGGAGTTCGCCTTCGGCAAGGCACTGCGGGACGCGGATGTCGTCATCACGGGCAAAGTGTCCACATCGGACAGTGGACGTCGATCGCCGGTGGCCGAGTACCTCTCCCCTCCCCTGTCGGAGGAAGTGAAGGTCATGCTCAAGATCAGCTCGAACCCGCACACCGTCCACTTCCCGTACCTCGTCGGCGCCATCGCGGGTCACGACCCCGACACCCCGAAGGCGACGGGAGAGCGCTACCAGCGGGAGCTGTTCGAGCAGGCCGGTGTCGACCCCGACGATCCGGCAGGCGACCGCTACACAGCCGACTTCTTCGTCCGGTTCCTCGGCCATATGGCGCGGCAGCGGTACTTCGTCCCGTACCGGCAGGCGCTGCCGATCATGGGGCGGGACGGGTCGATCGCCCACGTTCTGCCCGGCTCACCCGCCGCGGGCCGGGTCTTCGCCAAGACCGGCACGGCCAGCATGGGCGACGTCCTCCACAAGGCGTTGGCCGGCTACGTCGTGCTCCCGGACGGCAGGCTGGTGCTCTTCGCCCAGTTCATGAACAAAACCGTCGGCTCCGTCGACGAGGCGATGGCGCTGCAGACCGTCGTCGAGACCGCGCAGGGCGAGATCGCCGCGGCCGTCTACGCATCACTCACCCGGTGAAAGGAACAACCGTGTCCACTTCCCCCTCCCGGCGCTCGATCCTCGGGCTGCTCGGCGCCGCGCCGATCGCCGCGGCCGGTCTGCTCGCCACGTCTGGCACCAGCGGCGCGAGCGAAGCGGAGTACCGGCTACCGCGCGATCTCCTGCCGGGCGGGCGCTTCGACCGGTTCGTCGCCGAGCGTGCCGCCGCCGGCCAGTTCTCCGGCACCGTCCTGGTGGCGCACCGGGGCAAGCAGGTCCTGACGAGATCCCACGGCCTGGCCCACGAGGCCCAAGGGGTCGCCAATGACACGAACACGAGCTTCGACCTCGCGTCGATGACGAAGTCGTTCACCGCGGTGGCCGTCGCCCGGCTCGCGCAGGAGGGCAGGCTCGCGTTCCACGAGCCGCTCGGCACCTACCTCGACGGATTCCCCGCCGACGTCTCCAAGGTCACCGTGCACCAGCTGCTCACCCACACCGCGGGCGCCGGCAGGCCAGGCAGGACCAACCAGAGCCCGCCCGGCGAGGAGGAGTGGGACAGCGAGGACGACATCTGGCAGGGCATGTCGGCCTACCTGCGCACACTGCCACTGCAGTTCACCCCGGGCACCAAGTTCGGCTACAGCAACGACGGCTACTTCATCCTCGGCGCCATCGTGGCCGCGGTATCGGGGCGGTCCTACTACGACTTCGTGCGGCAGCACGTGTTCGCACCGGCGGGGCTCACCGACACCGACTTCTACCCCAAGCCGACGGTGATCGCCGACCGCGGCATCGCCCACGGCTACCTGACCCAGCCCTCCGGCGAGCGGGTGGACATCACGACCACACCCTGGCTCCCCTACATCGGAAGCCCTTACCACGGCGCGTTCTCGTCGGCGCCCGATCTGCTCCGATTCGCGAAAGCGTTGCACGACAACCGGTTGCTCGGTCCCGCGTTCACCAGGGTGGTCACCGGCGGCAAGCACGCGGTCGGCCCGGCGGACCGCCCGTCCGCCGACGGCGAACTCCAGTTCTACGGGTACGGCCACATCGAAGCCGTCACCGCGGCCCGCCGCGTCGTCGGGCATTCCGGCAGCGGCCCCGGCCGGGCGACCAACCTGGACGTCTTCCCCGACACCGGTTGGGTGATCGTGGTGCTCACCAACCACGACACCGGCATCCAGCCGATCGTGGCGCTGGGACGGCAACTGGTCACGGCCGGGTGAGGCGAGCGGGTTCGCGATGAGGCCTGTCGGCGGCGAGGAACGGGGTCAGCAGGCGGAGCAGTTCACCGGGCCGGTCCAGCGGGATGATGTGGCCGCAGTCCGGGACGAGGTGAGCGGTGAGGTCGTCGGTGACGGGTCGCAACTGCCGTTCCAGTGCGCGGCCGACGGGGTGCGCGCCGACGGCCATCGTGGGCATGGTGAGGCGGCCCGTCGCCACCGCCTCCTCGATCTGGCGCGCGGTGACCGGCATGGCGCGATAGTAGGAGAAGGCGCAGCGCAGGGCGTCCTGTCCGGTGTAGGCGTCGACGAAGGCGTCGCGGATCTCCGGCGGCACACCACGTCCGAGGGTGCCCGCCGCGAGAAACCAGTCGAGGTACTCCGCCTCGTGTCCGAGCAGGACACTTTCGCCGAGGCCGGGAACGGCATGGAACCCGAACCACCATGGCGGGCCGCCTGCCAGGAAGTCCTCCGCGCCGGGCAGGGAACCCAGCAGCGACTCCATCACGACGAGCCGCCGCACCAGATCCGGCCGCCGCAGGGCGAGCAGGAACGCGACCGGGGTTCCGGCGTCGATGGCGACCACGGCCGCGGTGGGCTCACCGAGGGCGGCGAGGAGGGCTTCGGCGTCGGTGGCCAGCGTGTCCGCGTCATAGCCCTCCTCGGCGCGGGTGCCGGCGCCGAGCCCGCGCAGGTCCGGGGCGATGACCCGATGATGCTCCGCCAGCGGGCCGATGATCTCGGTCCAGAGCCGCCAGGTGTGCGGGAAGCCGTGCAGCAACAGGACCGCTGGTCCGCTGCCGTCGAGGGCCACCGTGGTCTGGATGCCGTTGATGCTGATCTGCCTTAGCTGGGGCACGCTGCCTCCGACCTGGTTACCATTGGTTACCATAAAACCGTAGGTAACTTCCTCGGTGCCGCCAAGACGGCACTTTCCCCACAGGTGGTGAGCTCCAGGTGACCTCCCGACCGGCGCGCCCGACGACACGGCGCGGTGATCTTTTCGACCCCGAGTGCCCCACCCGCCGTCTGCTGGACCGCATCGGTACGAAATGGACGTCGATGGCGGTGAAGGTCCTCGCGGAGGCGGCTCCGGGCGAGGTCCGGTTCGCCGAGTTGCGGCGTCGGATTCCCGGCGTGTCCCAGAAAATGCTGTCGGTGACCCTGCACAGCCTGGTCCGTGACGGCCTCGTCTCCCGCCGGGTGGAGCCCACCGTGCCGCCCCGCGTGCACTACCGGCTGACCGACCTCGGCCTGTCCCTCGACGTCCCGCTGGCGGCGCTCCGGACCTGGGCCGAGGACCACATGGCCCGGATCGACGAGGCCAACGTGATCAGCGACGGCGTTCCCGAAATCTGACGGGCCACTGGAACGGGTTACCGCGAAGCACGGCATCCGGACCTCGGTGCGAGACTGGCACCGATCACCGGAGAAAGGGGCCAGCGCTGTCTCGGCAAACTGCTCGAACCTGGCTGTCCGAGCGGCGCCGGAGCGGCTTGAGCGCCGCGTTCGCGCTGCTCGTCGCCGCGTTGGCGATCGCTTTCCGCGAGGACGTGCTGTCGATCGCGATGGTGGACGCCGGTGTTCTCGTCCTTCTCGCCTACCTCGTCGGCTACCTCGTCGTGACGGTGGCCGCGTTCGGCGCGGCGACCTCGGACCAGATCCAGGACTGGGCACGCCGGGAGAGCCGCGGCACGGTCGCGCAGCGGTACGTCTTCGGGACCGCGCCGGGGCCGGGGGTGTCGATCATCATCGCGGCGGCCGCCCTGACGGTGGCGATGGTGTGGATGCCGGGTCTGGGCGGCGAGAGCCTGCCCGCGGGCGTGCGCGTGGGCGTGGCGGTGGCGCTGGTCCTCGTCGCGTGGATCTGTGTCCTCGTGTCGTTCGCGATCGCCTACCACGCGGACAACGTGGTCGAACAAGGCGACGCACTCCGGTTCCCCGGCGACGAATCCGCCGAGTGGTCGGACTACATCTACTTCGCGGTGTCCGTGATGACGACGTTCGGGACGACCGATGTGGACGTCGTCTCGCGGGAAATGCGCAGGACGGTGACCACGCACGCGGTCATCGCCTTCGTGTTCAACACGGTGACCGTCGCGGCGGTCGTGTCCACTTTGAACAGTGGCTAGCGAACCGGCTGCCGCTCGGTCGAGTAGTCGCCTTCGTCCTTCTCGGTCGGGTCTCCGGGCGGCCGTGTCAGCGGCTGCTCCGGCTCGATCTCCTTCCGGTCGGTCCCGTGTGTGTTCGCGCCGGAGCCGGAAGCCGGGTGATGCGGGATGGGTTCGCCGTTCTTCTTCGCCTTGTCCCAGTCGGCCAGGATCCTTTCGGACACCTCTTTGGCGGTTCTGTCGGTGGCGCTGTACGCCTTGGCTGCGGCGACGACGTTGTCCCCCGCCAGGGCATAGCGGGCGCACGCGGTGCTCAGGAATCCGATCAAGGCGTCCCTGAGGTCGGCCAACTCGGTGTCCGCCCAGGTTGGGCTTCCGTCCCGGTCGGCGAGATGTTTGTCCGCTGCCGCGGTGTGCTTGATGATCCGGAGCAGCGGTTCGTAGAGTTCGGCTGTCTCGTAGCAGTATTTGGCTATGTTGAAGACCGTGCTGATGTCGACGGTGAATTCACCGCTGTGTGTTCCCGGGTCACCGTTCGCGGTGTTGAGGGTGAGATCGTAGAGTTCGAGATTGAAGCTCTTGATCCCACTGATCCTCGACCGCAGTTCGGCCACTTCCCCGATGTAGCCGGACTCTCTGCCTGCCAGCTCGGAATTGAGTTCGCTGATGTCGCCGCTGAGCCGGAACACGACGTCCTGCAGGCTGTGCGCGTACTCTTCCCGCGGGCCCGGCTTCAGCAGGTTCTCGCCGAGAAAGCCGACCAGTCCCACCACGGCGCCGACACCGCCGGCAGGCGGGAACCAGATGCCGGCGACGCCGAGTACCGCGCCTGTCCCGGCCACGACCTTCCAGGTCGAGGCCAGGTCGGTGGTGATCATCTCGGTCTCGCCGAGCGCCTTGGTGGCCTGCTGGATGGCGAAGAGGGCGTTGTTGCGCCCCAGTTCCACGATCGCCGCGCGCAGGGCGTAAAGGTTCGCCAGCGCGCCGGTGATACCGGACTGGTTGCGCAAGGTCGGGGCGACCGAGGCGAAGAATCCGTCCTTCGCCCTGTCCGCCGCCAAGCCGGTCCAACTCGCCCACCAGTCGGTGTGATGCGAGTCCTCGCTCGACAACGCCGTGACATTGTTTCCCAGTTCGCGGCCGTCGGCCTTGCCCAGAGTGGTGACCGGGGAACCTGTCGCCGCTTCCAATCCCAGGCTCTTGCCGAGGCTGATGAAGTCGTTGTGCGCGGCTTCGATCACCTTGAGGTCGTGTCTGTCGAACAGGGGCAGTTTGGCGAAAATGGTGGTCCGCTCGTCCCACGCCCACGTTTCCACCTGAGCGAGAATCGAGCCGACGCCGCATACGATCGGCTCGTCCTTCGGCGGGTTCGGGTCGCCGAAGACGATGAGATGCCCGGTCTTGCCCTCGCAGGTCACCGAGCTGAGCTCACCCTGCTGTCCGCCCTCTACCCAGTCAAGGTAGGAGCACGTGCCGTAGTCGATGTGCGCCCGCGCCGAGGGCGACTTGTAGTCCCAATGCGGATTCGGACCCGCCGGGTAACAGTGGAGGATGCCCTGGGTCAGCTCGTTCTGGTCCTCGATCGCTATGGCGGCGTCTTCCCGCCAGCGTTTGGTGAGTGCCTTGTGGAAGGTGGCCATGGCGGCGGTCAGCCGATCGGCGTGGCCAGGCCCGAGATAGTCGGCCATGGTGATCCCCCTTCGTAAGCCCCCGGTCGCGTCGACCCTAACTCAAAGCACACGCGCGCAATCGCGAATCGTCGAAGGCGATCCAGAACGGGCCGAGTAGCGACAATGAGCGATAACGGAAGAACCGCGACACTCGACGTCCCCGATGTTCCGTTGATCAAGGTCCGGGACCGGACGCCCAGATCGACGGCTCAGCGGCGGGCAGACAACCCCTCGATAACCGAAACCCGTTGGCGTTACTGGTTGACCATGCCGGGTGGCACGACGATCCTGGGGAGTCTTGTCCGCCTTTCCGGAGGAGAACAATGCGACGACTCTTCGTGCTGCTCTGCGCACTTCTACTGACAGCCACCGCCGTCCCGGCCTCGGCCGATACACAGCCCGATCCGGTTCCGGGCGAGAGACCCCCGATGGGGATCACCTGGGCGACTGGGGATCCCTACTGCGTCTACCAGTTCAGCGAGGACGTCGTGAAAGCCGCGGCAGACCAGCTGGTCGCCTCCGGGCTGCGGGACGCCGGGTACGAGTACGTCATGCTCGGCGACTGCTGGCAGGCGGCTCAGCGCGACGCCGACGGGAAGCTCACCGCTCGTGCGAGCTTCCCGTCCGGCATCCCGTCTTTGGTGGACTACGTGCACTCGCGCGGGCTCAAGATCGGTTTCTACAGCGGCACGGGCGCGAAGACCTGCAGTGGCCAGGCGGCGGGCTCGCTCGACCACGAGGACCTCGACGCCCAAACCCTCGCCGGTTGGGGCGCGGACTACCTGCGCTACGACACCTGTTTCAGCGTCAACGGCGACGCGCCCGCTCGGGTCAAGAAGATGGCGGACGCGATCAAGCGCACCGGCCGTCCGATCACTCTCGAAGTCGACGATTACGACCGCGGCCAGAGTCCGTGGCTGTGGGCGCGGGCGGCCGGAGCACAGGTCTGGCGCACGTACAAGAACGCGACCTTCAACTTCGGTTACTCGGCGGGCAGTCTCGACAAGCAGTACGGGCTCGACGGACACGACGGTCCCGGCGGCTGGAACATGCCCGGCTCCTTCACCTTCAGCTACCTCAACGCCGCGGAGCGCCAGGCCAAACTCGGGCTGTGGGCGGTGCTCAACGCGCCTCTGGTGGCCGACATGGCGCTGGCGGCCGACACCACGCTTCCGGCCGCCGAGATGAACAACCCGGACATCATCGCCGTCCAGCGGGACTGGGCGGGCGTCGGCGGGCACAAGGTCCGCGACACGGGCTGGACCGAGGTGTGGACGAAACCGATGTCCGACGGCTCGGCCGTGCTGGTGCTGTTCAACCGCGGGGAACTGGCCGCGCCGATCGCCACCTCGGTGGCCGATGCCGGGCTTCCCGCCTCGTCCGGATATCGCGTGCGCGACCTGTGGACGGGCGACGAGACCGTGACGAGGGGCGCGCTCGGCGGAACCGTCGGGCGGCACGCCGCCACCGTGCTGCGCGTGTGGCCCAGGATCGCGTCCGCCGCACCGCAGACGTCGCTGACCGTCGACCTGCCCGACTCCGTACCGCCGTCCCAGCCGGTGACCGCCACGGTCAAGCTCACCAACAACGGCACCACGCCGGTCTACCGTTCTCGTCTGCGGTTGACCGAGCCCGCGCAATGGCAGTTCGAGGGCCCCATCGAGGCGACCACCGAGATCCTCCCACCGGGTGAAACGTGGGAGACCACGACAACGCTGCGCCCGATCGGGACCGCCACCCAGCCGTTCAAGATGCCCGCCGTCGTCACCTACGAGACCACGGCAGGCCCGCGGACCGTGACCGCGTCGGCCGAGGCGCCGCTCATGCTCGCGCCGGAGGCAGGCGGGCCGCTCAACACCAGGCCGTGGATCTCGACGGAGAACGGTCTCGGCCCGGTCGAGCGGGACAGCACCGACAACGGCCACCCGTTCACGGTCAACGGCAAGGTCGACCCGCGCGGCGGACTGGGCGCGCACGCGCCGTCGGTCGTGCGGTACTACCTCGGCGGCAGGTGCGAGCAGTTCACCGCGACCGTGGGCGTCGACGACCGCGGGCCGAACGGGACACTCGGGTTCCGGGTGCTCGGTGACGGCGTGGAACTGGAGGCCACGGGGAACATGCGGCACGGGGACGCCACACAGCATCTCGTCGTGCCGGTGACGGGCGTGCAAGTACTCGCGCTCGCCGTGGACGACGCGAGCGACGGCTCCGCCGGGGACTGGGGAGACTGGATCTCCCCGTACCTCAGCTGCTGAAAGGCCCGTGAGTGGTGCGGCCGGTTCCCCACCGGCCGCACCACTCACGAGGCCCTCTAGAAGTGACCGGCGTCACTGTTACCCTGCCCGTAGCAACCTCCGGTACTCGTGAACGCCTTCAAGCTCAGGTAGAACCGATACCGAAAACTGGGGAACACATGAAGAGACTGTCCGTCATCCTGACCGCGATACTGGCGGTCCTCACGTTGACGCCCGCCGCGCCCGCCGGCGCGACGACCCGCTTCGACAGGGAGCTCCAGGCTCGCATCGTCCGGGCACAGGCCTACGCCGACAGCAGGCCCGGCGACACCGGGATCGTCCTGCGGGACCGGTGGACCGGCGCCGTCTACCGGAGCAAGGCCGCCGGGACCCTCATCTGGGCCTGTTCCACCCCGAAGCTGGCCATGGTCGTCGATCTGTTGCTGCGCAACGATTCCGGGGCCGTCCAGCTGACAGCCGAAGACCGGGACCTGATCCACCGGATGCTGAACTCCAGCGACGACGCCGCCGCCCACACCCTGTGGACGCGGTACGGCGGCGAGGCCGAGTTCGCCAAGCGGTTCCCGTCCTACGGGATGACCGACATGCGGTTCACCGACCAGCACCCGCACCACTGGGGCTGGATCCTGACCACCGCGAACGACCTGGACCGGCTGGTCAACTACGTCCTGACGAAGCTGCCGCGTCAGCACCGCGACTACATCGTCGGCGAAATGCGCACAGTCGACGTCAATCAGCAGTGGGGCGTCTGGGGCGCCGGCGCCGCCGCGCGGCCGGGGAACAAGGACGGCTGGTCCGACGACAACGACGACGGTTCCTGGATCATGAACTCGGTCGGCTTCGTCGGGCCGCACGAGCGATACACCCTCGCGCTGATGAACAACACCAAGGTCATCCAGAACGGCTACGAGACCGGCCAGGAGACCACCACCAAGATCAGCGAGATCCTGTTCAAGGGATATTTCAAGGGCTGACTCGGACGTTCAGAAGGAGTTCGCGGCGGTGAACGGCGACCTCGACCCGGCCTGGGAACGGATCACGGCCTGGTTGCGTCTCCACTCACCGGTCACCGCCGCCACGCTCCGGCCCCCGGCGCCCGCCGAGGAAGTCCGCGCCACCCAGAACGCGCTGGGGAAGCCACTTCCCGCCGAACTGCTGCGGTGGTGGGCGCTGACGGACGGAGTCGACGACGACCGCGACCACCGCACCGCCCTCAACTTTCCCGAAGGACACATGCCGCTGTCCGTGGCGCGGGTACGAGAAGAATGGGCGGACCTGAGCCGTTATCCCGACGAGGACTGCTGCCGCCCCGGCGGGCACCACCTCCGCTCCGCCGGGGACATCACCTTCGGATACTGCACGGCGCTGATCCCCATCTGCCGCGGCATCGACGGCGCCGTCCTCGCCGTCGACCTGCGACCCGGAACCGAACACGGCTGCTTGATGGACTGGATGGCGGAACAAGGCACCCTCCGCGCCACATGGGCCACCATCGGCGAGATGCTCACCGACACCGCCCGGCTCCTCGGCCAGTACACCGCGTCCGAAACCCCGCCACGGCCAGGTGACCCCACGATCCGCGACGACGGAGCACTGATGTGGGCCTAGGGCGTGTTTCACAAGTCTGTTCGACCGCGAACATGACTTGTGAAACACGCCCTAGGGCTCACTTCTTCTCCTTGAGGTCGCGCGCCCGCACGCCGACGAGGAGCACGACCACCGCGAGCAGCACTATCCCGCTGCTGATCTGCAGCCCGAGGGCGAGACTCCCGGTCGCGGACTGGATGAACCCGAGCAGTGAAGGCGACGCCGCGGCGGCGAAGGAGCCCATCGAGGTCACGACGGCGATCCCGGTCGCGGCCGCGCGGTCCGAAAGATAGATCGACGGAATCGAGTAGAACACCGTCAGACCCGAGTAGTGCGCCGCCGCCAGGACGGCGAGCAGCACCACGACCGCGAAGACGCTGCTGTGGAAGAAGGAGATCGCCAACATCGCGAACGCCGCGACGATCCACGCCGTGGCGGCGTGCCAGCGCCGTTCGAGGGTGCGGTCGGAATGCCGCCCGACGATCAGCATGGCGACGATCCCGGCCAGCGGCGGCAGGGCGGAGAACAGGCCGAGATCCAGCACGTCCCCCACACCCGCTTCGGCGATGATCCTGGGCGCCCAGAAGGAAACCGCGTTCGCGAGGGTGTACGCGCCGCACGCGCACAGCCCGAGGATCCAGACCTTGGGGTCGCTCAGCGCTTCGCGAAGCCCGACGTGGGTCCGCGTACCTCCCGCGCCGCCCTTGAGCCGCTGATCGGCGTCGAGGTCGGCGCGCACCGCGGCCTTCTGCGCGGAGGTGAGCCAGCGGACCTGCTCGGGCTCGTCGGCGAGGCAGAACAGCACGACGAGGGCGAGCAGGATCGGCGGGATCCCCTCGACGAGGAACAGCCATTGCCAGTCCGCCAGCCCCGCGACGCCACCGAGGCCGTGCATGATCCCGCCGGAGACCAGCGAACCGACGATCCCGGAGACCGGCACCCCGATGAAGAAGATCGCGGTCATGCGGGTCCGGCGTGCCGAAGGGAACCAGCGCGACAGGTAGAACAGCGCTCCGGGGAAGAACCCGGCCTCGGCGACACCGAGCAGGAACCGCGCCACGTAGAAGGTGTACTCGTCCTGGACGAACATCGTCGCCACGGTCACGACACCCCAGGAAGCCATGATGCGCACCAGGGACTTGCGCGCGCCGATCCGTGCCATCAGCGCGTTGCTCGGCACCTCGAAGAGGATGAATCCGACGAAGAACACCGTCACGCCGAGGCCGTAGACCGCGGGACCGAAACCGAAGTCGCGTTCGAGACCCTCCTGCGCGATTCCGATGTTCGTCCGGTCGATGAAGCTGACGATGTAGCAGATCACGAGCAAGGGCATGATCCGCAGCGCGATCGCCCGGTAGGTGGCTGGACGGTCGACCGGCACGGCGGCCTGTTCGGTGACGGGGCTGGGATCGGCCACGGTCTTCGACTCCCTTGTCTGCGGCGGGGACCACGCGAGCATGCGCATACTTGTTGATATTGTCAACACTCGTGCTCCAATGGGTAGGATGCCCGGCATGACCGAACGGCCGGACGGACACGAGCTCGTCCCGATCTCCCAGCTGCTCTCCTACCGACTCTCCCGCACGTCGGCCGCCCTGTCGCGTTCGGCGGCGTTGCGCTACCGCCGGGAGTTCGACGTGAGCCTCGGCGAATGGCGGGCCATCGCCCTCATCGCCGCCGACCCGACCCTCACGCTCAACCGGCTGGCCCGCCGGGCAGGCCTGGACAAAGCGCAGATGAGCCGGGTCGTCGCGAAGCTGGTCGAGCGCGGATTGGTGAACCGCACGGCGGCCTCGGGCCGCACCTCCCGCCTGGCGCTGACCGAGGACGGTCTCACCGTGTACCGAGGCCTCATCGTCGCGGCGAACGAGCGCGACGCCGCCTTCCTCGGGCTTCTGACCTCCACCGAGGCCGAGATCCTCGAACGCGCCCTCGACAAGCTCGCCAACGCCGCGCTCGTCGTCGAACAAGAGGAGCGCGAGCGTGACACGAAACCCTAAGTGTTGACATTATCAACTCCCGGCGGGTAGTTCTGGAGTCACCGAGGAGGTGACTCGATGACCGACGGGGTCACGATTTGTGAGTGCTTCGCCAGGGACGGGCTGCAGCACGAGCCCGCGTTCGTCCCCACCGCGACCAAGGTCGCCTTGCTGGAAGGTTTCGTGCGCGCGGGGTTCACCCGCGTCGAAGCGACGAGCTACAGCCACCCGGGGCGCGTCCCGGCGTTCGCCGACGCGAGCGACGTCCTCGCCGCCCTCAGCCACCGGCCGGGCGTGGCGTTCAAGGCGACGTGCCCCAACCCCCGCGCCGTGACGCGCGCGCTGGCCGACCTCGATCGCGGCGCCGGGGCTCAAGAACTGAGCCTGCTGGTCTCGGCCAGCGAGAGCCACACCGAACGGAACCTGCGCACCACCCGCGCCGCCCAGTGGGAGCGGGTCGCAGAGATGATCAGCTTGGCGGACAAGCGTTTCCGCCTGATCGGCGTGGTCTCCGTCGCGTTCGGCTGCCCGTTCGAAGGCGCTGTCGACCCGGGCCGGGTCGCCGAGGACGTCGCACGGTTCGCCGACCTCGGGGCCGACGCGGTCACCCTGGGCGACACCACCGGGGTGGCGACGCCGAAGACGGTGACTTCCCTGTTCGAGCGGCTCGGCCGGGACCATCCCGGGCTGCCGTTGATCGCGCACTTCCACAACTCGCGGGGCGCGGGCATCGCCAACGCGGTGGCCGCGCTGGACGCGGGCTGCCGCCACTTCGACAGCGCGATGGGCGGGGTCGGCGGCCACCCGGCGTCGATCGGCTACGGCGCCGGGCTGACCGGGAACGTCTGCACCGAAGACCTCGTCGACCTCTTCCACGCGATGGGTGTCCGAACAGGACTCGACCTCGACGCGCTCGCCGAAGCGTCCGCCGCCTGCGAGAAGGCACTCGGCCGCCCGCTGCACAGCATGGTCGCGCGAGCCGGTTTCGCCCGCACACAAGGAGAAAGCCGACGATGACCGGAACCCTGCTCACCGAGGACCGCGACCGGGTCCGGATCCTCACCCTCGACCGGCCCGCCAAGCTCAACGCGCTCGACACCGCCCTCACCCGTGCTCTGCGGGACGCGCTCGACGCCGCCGACCTCGATCCCGGCGTCCGCGCCGTGGTGCTGACCGGCAACGGTCGCGGCTTCTGTGCCGGCGCGGACCTTTCCGAGTTCTCCGCCCTCACTCCGGAAAACCCCGACGCGGTGCTGGAGCGAGCGGCGCTGACCGCCGGACTCCAGACCCGGATGCAACGGATGGGCACCCCGGTCGTCGCCGCGGTCCGCGGTGCGGCGGTCGGCGGCGGCGCGGGCCTCGCGATCGGCGCCGACATGGTCGTCGCGGGCACCGACCTGCGCTTCGGTTACCCGGAACTACGGCACTCCCTCGTCCCGGCGCTGGTGATGACCGGCCTGGTGCGGCACCTGGGCCGCAAGCTCGCCTTCGAGCTGATCAGCACCGGCAGGCTGCTCACCGCGGCCGAAGCGTTCGAACACGGCCTGGTCAACCGGGTCGTCGAGGCCGAGGACGTCCTCCCCGCCGCGCTGGAGATCGCCACCGGATGGGCGGCGGTGGAGCCACGGGCCCTGAGCGCCGCCAAAGACCTGTTCTACCGGGTCGCCGACCTGCCGACCGACGCCGCCGTGCGCGCCGGCCAGGACGTGAACGCCCTCATGCGGGGGTTCCGCAAATGACGCCGCCGCTCGAAGGCATCACCGTGCTCGACTTCTCCCGGGTGCTGGCCGCCCCGATGGCCACGCAGATCCTCGGCGAACTGGGCGCGACGGTGATCAAGGTCGAACGGCCGGGGTCCGGCGACGAGACCCGGGGCTTCGAACCCCGGCTCCCGGCCGGGGAAAGCGCCTACTTCTTCGCCGTCAACCGGGGAAAACGCTCGGTGACCCTCGATCTGAAGGACACCCGCGGCCGCGACGTCGCCCGCCGCCTCGCCGCCGGGGCCGACGTCGTCGTGGAGAACTTCCTGCCCGGCACGATGGACCGGCTCGGCCTCGGCTACGAGGAACTGTCCGAGGGCAACCCCGGCCTGGTGTACGTGTCCGCCACCGGGTTCGGGCAGACCGGGCCCGACAGCTCCCGCAAGGGTTACGACACCGTCTTCCAGGCCCTGTCCGGGATCATGGCGATGACCGGCGAACCGGACGGCCCGCCGGTCAAGACCGGGGTCCCGGTGGCGGACCTGACCTCGGGGCTCTGGGTGGTCATCGCCGCGCTGACCGGGCTAGCGGGCCGGAGTGCCACCGGACACGGCCGCCACCTGGACGTGTCCATGATGGACGTCCAGCTCAGCCTGCACGCGCTGAACGCCGCCCGGCTGTTCGCCCTCGACGAGGATCCGGCGCGGACCGGCAGCCAGCACCCCGGTCGCGTCCCGTCGGCCGCCTTCGAGGCCGCGGACGGCCGCTGGGTCCACATCAGCTGCAGCGACCAGCACTGGGCGCCGCTGTGCCGGGTACTGGGCCTCGACGAACTCGGGTCCGACGCAGCGCTCGTGCACAACGCCGGCCGGGTCGCCCACCGGGAGCGGGTGATGAGCGCGCTGCGCACGGCGATCGCCGGCCGTGCAAGCGGCGGGCTGGTCGACGAACTGCGTGCGGCCGACGTGCCGGTGGGCGAGGTACGCGGCGTCCGCGACGCGCTGGACGACCCGCACGCGCGGGCACGCGGCGTCGTCGGCACCTTCTCACATCCCGCGGAAGGCACCTTCCCCGCGATCCGCGCCCCGCTGCGGGACACCGGGGCGGAGCCACAAGACCTGGCGAGCCCGCCGA
The DNA here is from genome assembly GCF_055584485.1 of Amycolatopsis sp. NPDC102522. Lineage (NCBI taxonomy): Bacteria > Bacillati > Actinomycetota > Actinomycetes > Pseudonocardiales > Pseudonocardiaceae > Amycolatopsis > Amycolatopsis sp. NPDC102522. The sequence continues at coordinate 97,763 of NZ_JBVJLY010000017.1, forward strand.
TGCTGGGCGCCGACACCGAGACCGTGCTGGCGGAGGTGGGCCTCGGCCCGGCCGAGATCGCCGCCCTGCGCGGCGAAGGAGTGATCTGAAGTGGACGAGCGGATCCGGCTCGACGTCACCGCCGGGATCGCCAGGGTGGAACTGGCCCGCCCGGGCGCCCGCAACGCCGTGGACCTGCCCCTGTGCCTGCAGTTGCGTGAAGCTTTCGACGAGGTCGACGCCGACGAATCGGTCCGCGTCGTCCTGCTCTCCGGGCAGGGGCCGGTCTTCTGCGCCGGAGCCGACCTCAAGGAACGCGCCGGCAAGGACGCGTCGTGGGTACGCCGCCGCCGCGCGGCCTCGTTCGCCGCCTACGCCGCCATCGCGGCCTGCCGCCGTCCGGTGGTCGCGCTGGTGCACGGGGCCGTCGTCGGCTCGGGAGGCGAGATCACCCTCGCCGCCGATTTCGCGATCGCCGCCGAGGGCACCACGTTCCGGTTCCCCGAGCCGCACTGGGGCACGATCGGCGCCACCCAGCGGCTGCCGAGGGCGATCGGGCCGCGCCGCGCCAAGGAACTGCTGTTCACCAATCGCGCCGTCGATGCGGAAGAGGCCCGCGATCTCGGGCTGGTCGTCCGCGTCGTTCCCCCTGCGGAACTGACCGGCGTCGGGTACGAAACAGCGCAGAACATCGCGAAGGCACCTCCGGGCGCCATCGCGCTGACCAAACGCGCGGTGGATCTCGGTACCGAAACCGACCTCGACCGCGGCATCCGCATCGAAATGGCCGCGATCGAGCAGAATCTGGGTACCGGCGACTGGCGTGACGGCGTCGACCGCTTCCGAGCCGCCGCGACGTCCGAGGAGAAAGAGTGATGGACCTGCGCATCGTCTGCCCGCTCACCGCGCACGAGGCGCTGGAGCGTGCCGCGCTGACCGCGCCGGACGTCGAGGCCGTCGTCACCACCGAAGCGCGCGTCACCTACGGCGAACTCGCCGGGAACGTCGTGCGGATCAGGGCCGCGCTCGCGGCGCACGGCGTCGGACGGGGTGATCGCGTCGGTGTCTGCCTCGGCAACGGCCCCGACTGGGTGGCGCTGTTCGTCGCGATCGGCTCGCTCGGTGCCGTCACCGTGCCCGTCAACACCCGGTGCACCGCGGGCGAGGTCCAGTACATGCTGGGCAAGGCGAAGGTTTCCACGCTCTTCGTCGCGGACCGCGTGCTGCGCGTCGACTTCATCGCGATGCTGCGTGAACTGGGCCTCGACGCCGACGGACGCTGCGCCACGTTGCCCGACCTGACGTCCGTGGTGGTGCTGGGCGCAGAGGTGCCGGACGGTGTGACGCCCTGGACCGCGTTCCTCGCCGCCGCCGGCGACGACGTCCCGGCCACCGCGGAACCGGACGACGTCCTGCTCGTGCAGTACACCTCGGGTACGACGGCACGGCCGAAAGGTGTCCTGCTCACGCATCGGAACATGTGCGCGAACGCGTACTTCTCCGGCGCCCGGCTCGGGTTCCGCCCCGCCGACCGCTTCCTCAGCGCCCGTCCGTTCTTCCACGTCGCCGGAAGCACGCTGTCGGTGCTCGCCAGCCTTCAGCACGCCACCACGTTGGTCGCCATGGCCAAATTCGAGGCGGGAGAAGCCTTGCGCCTCCTGGAAGAGGAGCGCTGCACCCATTTTTCGGGCAATGACACCATCGCGATGATGTTGCTCAACCATCCCGACCGCGCGACGCGGGAACTCCATCTGCGCGGTGCCTGGGTCGCGGCGTCGCCGACGGTGATCCGGCGGGTGATCGACGAACTCGGCGCCCGCGAATGCGTCGCGGGCTACGGCCTTTCGGAGGCGTCTCCGAACGTCGCGCAGTCTTGCTGGTGGGAGCCCGAGAAGGTCCGGGCCTCCGGCGCGATGGCCGTCGAACCCGGGGTGGAGGTCCGCATCCGCGCGCTCGACGGCGATCACGACAGCGCGCCGGGTACCCCGGGCGCGATCCTCGTCCGCGGCTGGAACGTCATGCAGGGCTACCTCGACGACCCCGGGCAGACCGCCGCCGCGATCGACGCCGACGGCTGGCTGTCCACCGGGGACATCGGCCTCCTCGACCGCTCCGGCAGGCTTCATTTCATCGGGCGCACCAAGGACATCATCCGCGTCGGCGGGGAGAACGTCGCGCCCGCCGACGTCGAGGACATCCTGCACAGCCACGCCGCTGTGCGGCAGGCCGCGGTGGTCGGGGTGCCGCACGAGCGGCTGGTCGAGGTGCCGTTCGCGTTCGTCGTGCTCCGGGAGCCCGAGGCTGTCACCGAAGACGAGCTTCTGCGCTGGGCGAAGGCGAACATGGCGGGTTTCAAGGTGCCCCACCATCTCCGGATCGTCGACGGTTTCGAAGGCATCGGCATGACGGCGAGTTCGAAGGTGCGGAAGAACCAGCTCGCGGAGCACGCCCGCACCCTGCTCGGGCTCACCCGATGAGGCGGATCCAGACCCCGGTCACCGCGCTGCTGGACATCGACCTGCCGATCGTGCAGGCAGGGATGTCGTGGGCCTCGTCGTGCTCGGCCCTGCCGCTCGCGGTGAGCAACGCCGGCGGGCTCGGGGTCGTCGCCGCCGGGCCGATGCGGCTGCCGGATCTGGCCCGCACCCTCGACGAAATGGCCGACGGCACCGAGTCGCCCTGGGCGGTGAACCTGCCGCTGTACCGGGCGGGCGCCGACGAGGTGATCGATCTGCTGGTCGAGCGCCGCCCGCCGGTCCTGATCGCGTCCCAGGGCGGCCCGCGACGCTACCTCGCCCGCTTCCACGACGTCGGAACGACCTGCCTGCACGTGGTCGCCGGAACCGAGCACGCGAAAAAGGCCGTCGACGCCGGTGTCGACGGGCTCGTCGTGGTCGGCGCCGAGGCCGGCGGACATCCGCCGTCCGGCCTCGTCACGACGCTGATCCTCACCCGCGCCGTCGCCACCGCCGTGCCGGACACCCCGATCGTCGCGTCCGGCGGACTCGCCGACGGAGCGGGCCTCGCCGCGATGCTCGCGCTCGGCGCGGGCGCCGCCCAATTCGGTACCCGGTTCCTCGCCAGTACCGAAGCGACAGTCCATCCGGACTACAAGGCCGCCGTGGTCGCCGCCGACATCGACTCGACCCGCACTGTCGGCCGGGACCTCGGCCTGATCCGCGCGCTGGCCAACGACTTCACCGACCGGATGACCGAACTCGAGAACTCCGCGGCCGACCTCGAACAGCGACGCGGCGCGTTCACGGCCTCCTCCCTGCGGGACGCCGCGCTCGACGGCGACCTGAAGAACGGCAAGGTCGAAGCGGGCCAGTCGGCCGGGCTGGTGACCGACGTCCTGCCCGCCGCCGACATCGTGCGGCGGATCGTCGAGGAGTACTACGCGGCTGTGGACCGGCTCCGGTCGTGAGTGGTTATTGGGGGTGTTAGGCGACTTTAAAAAGCCCCACACCGTGTCCCAAAAGCCCCCCCCCCCGCGATGTCCAGAATTTAAATTAAGGCCCCCGACGATG
>NZ_JBVJLY010000017.1:101281-135084 GCF_055584485.1 Amycolatopsis sp. NPDC102522
TGTGTTGTTTTTGCCTTGCGGGTTTTTTTTTTGTTATTCTATAAACACACCAAAAAACCCCCCCCCCACCACGGTGACCCACTCGCCACCGCCACGGCTCTCTCCTGAAGTACATGAAGGCCCCCTTCCTTGCGCCTAGCGCAAGGAAGGGGGCCTTCATGTACTCGGCATGGCGTGAAGGGCGAGTTTCCTCGGCTCAGCCGAGGGAAGGGGCCCTTCACGCGCAGCCGCCGTGACTGCTGGTGCGTCTGGGGCGAATGTGGCGATCGTGATGTCTGTGAAGGCCTCCTTGAGGGACCCAGGGTCCCTCAAGGAGGCCTTCACGGACTTGAGCGAGCGGCCAGGCAGTAGCGCGACATTACATCTGTAATGTAGCCTCCTCCTGACACGCCGTCGGTCGCTGAGGAGGTTCCGGATGAAGCGGGCACTTCAGCGCGCCGCGGTCGAAGTCGTGGCACGGGAAGGCCTCCGCGGCCTCACCTACCGCGCGGTCGCCAAAGCGGCCGACTGCACCACGGGCGCGGTACAGCACCACTTCTCGTCGATAGACGATCTACTCCAGTCCTCTTTGGACTGGGTGCTCGAAGAGAGCGCGGAGAACGGTTTGATCGGCGCCCGCACCGGAATGTTCGCCGATGGCGAGGAAGTCCGGAAGCGATACCAGGACAGCGCGGAAATCCAGATCTTCCAGTACCAGCTGGTCGTGGAGTCCGCGCGGCGCCCGGAGTTGCGGCCGGTGGTCCGGCGGCTCTATCGCGGCTACCTCGACGCCGTCGGCAAGGAACTGACCGTCGACGACGGATTCGCGCAGCTCGTTTTCTACGCCCTCGACGGGATGTTCCTGCACCAGGTGGCGGATCCGGACGTCGATCCCGGCCCGGCGCTCGAAGCCCTGCACGCCATCCTGGCGAACCACAACTAAGGCGGCAGTACTCCCGCCCGGTGACACGCACCCCGCGTGACACCGGGCAGCGGTACTGCCATTTTTCGTTGCAGGACAACAACTCCGCACTGTCCTTTTGAGATTATCGAAACCGGTTTAGGTGTTGACTTAATCAACACTCGGGAGTCAGACTCGGCGCATCCCGAAGCGAAAGGCTCATCCGATGCCCGACACCGCTGCCGCGACCTTGCTGATCGACGGTCGCCGGCATTCCGCCCCGACGACGTTCGACGTCCTGGATCCCGCGAGCCTCGACGTCCTCGGCCAAGCGGCCGACGCGGGGCCCACCCATGCGCTCGCCGCACTCGACGCCGCGGCCGCCGCCTTCCGCGGCTGGGCGGACACCGATCCGGAAACCCGCGGTGGCCACCTTCGCGCCGCGGCGGCGGAAATCCGGGCGCGCCAGGGTGAGCTCGCGTCGTTGCTGAGCCGGGAGAACGGCAAACCGCTCGCGGAGGCCGTCGGCGAACTGGCCGGTGGCGCCCGGATGCTGGAGTGGGCCGCGGAAGAGGGCCGGCGTGCCTACGGCCGCGTCACCCCCGCTTCCGCGGCGGGCCCTGGCCTGGTGCTGCGCTCTCCTGTCGGGCCGGTCCTCGCGATCACGCCGTGGAACTTCCCGGCGAGCATGCTGCTGCGCAAGGTCGGGCTCGCCCTGGCCGCCGGCTGCCCGGTCATCGCCAAACCGGCCGAGCAGACCCCGCTCATCGCCACCGCGCTGCTCGACATCCTGCAGGCGACCGGCCTCCCCGCGGGCGTCCTGCAATCCCTGACGACGTCCAGGCCCGCGGAGCTCGTGGGGGCGTTGCTGGCCGATCGCAGGCTGCGCAAGGTCAGCTTCACCGGGTCGACCGAGGTCGGCCTCGGCCTGCTGCGCCAGACCGGCGACACGCTTCGCCGCACCTCGCTCGAAATGGGCGGCCACTCCCCCGCGATCGTGTTCGCCGACGCCGACCTCGAAGCGGCCGCCACCGGCGTGGTCACCGCGAAGTTCTTCAACGCGGGCCAAAGCTGCACGGCAGTGAACCGGCTCTACGTCCACGAGAGTGTGCGGGACGAGCTGCTCGCGCTGATCGAGAAGAAGACGGCCGCGCTGCGCCTCGGACGCGGAGACGCCGAAGGCACCAAGGTCGGTCCGCTGATCGACGAAGCCGGGCTCGCGAAGGTCGAGAACCAGATCGCCGACGCGGTGGCCAAGGGCGCCCGGGTCCTGGTCGGCGGGAGCCGCTGGGAGTCCGGCGACCCGGCGCTGCGCGGTCACTTCTTCCAGCCCACGGTGCTGACCGGCGTCACCGCGGACATGCTCATCAGCCGCGAGGAGACGTTCGGCCCGGTGCTGGCCGTCGCCACGTTCACCGGCGATGACGAGGCGATCGACCTGGCCAACACCACGGACTACGGGCTGGCCGCCTACCTGTTCGGCAGCGACCTGCGCCGCCTCTGGCGGGCGCTCGACCGGCTGGACTTCGGCGTGATCGGCGTCAACGACCCCGCCCCAGTACGCCCGGAACTGCCTTTCGGCGGCCAGAAGAACTCCGGCCAGGAACGCGAAGGCGGCGCCGAAGGAATCGAGGCCTACACCGAGACGAAGGCCGTGGCGCTGCGGTTCTGAGCGCGCGCCCGAGCAGAGAAAGGACTTTCATGACCAGCACCTCCGAACTCGCCGCCCTCGACCGGCGCACCCTCGTGCATCCGCACACCACGATCGGCGCCCCGGCCGAGCCGCTCATCCTCGACCGCGGTGAAGGCGCGCTGCTGTGGGACACCGAAGGCCGTCAGTACATCGACGGCACCTGCGGTCTGTGGCAGTGCCCTGTCGGTCACGGCCGGACCGAACTCGCCGACGTCGCCGCCGAGCAGATCCGCCGTCTGGAGTTCTACTCGTCTTTCGGTGACTACTCGAACGCTCCGTCGATCCGCCTCGCCGAACGGCTTCTGTCGCTCGCCCCCGCCGGTCTGGAACGCGTGTTCTTCACCAACGGCGGTTCGGAGGGCAACGAGACCGCGATCAAGCTCGCCCGCCTCGCCTTCCATCACGCCGGTTCGCCGGAGCGGACGGTGGTGCTGGCCCGGACCGGCGGCTACCACGGCATGGGCGGCGCTTCGCTCGCCGCGACCGGGATCGAGGGCCTGCGCGCCGGGTTCGGCCCGCTTCTGCCGGACGTGGAATGGCTGGGCAAGCCCCACGCCATCGAACACGGCCCGGACGCGGTCGATGTGCTCGTGGCGGAGCTCGAAAAACGGATCGACGAGATCGGCGCGCACCGCATCGCCGCGTTCATCGGCGAACCGGTGCTGGGCGTCGGCGGGATGGTGCCGCCGCCCGACGGGTACTGGCCGCGCGTACAGGAAGTGTTGCGCCGCAACGGGATCCTGCTGATCGTCGACGAGATCGTGACCGCCTTCGGCCGGACTGGGCACTGGTTCGGCAGCCGGCACTACGGTATCGAGCCGGACATGATCGTCACCGCGAAGGGCATCACCAGCGGCTACGTCCCGATGGGCGCGGTGCTGATCGGCCACCGGGTCCTCGAACTCGCCGACGGGGCCACGTTCCTGCACGGTTTCACCTACAACGGCCACCCCGTCGGCGCCGCCGTCGCGCTGGCGAACATCGACATCATCGAGCGGGAGAACCTGCTCGAACGCGCCCGCGTGCTCGGCGCCCGCCTGCGTGAACGGCTCGACCCGCTCACCGAACTCCCCCACGTGCGCGAGGTCCGCGGGGTCGGCCTGATGCTCGGCATCGAGTTCACCGACGTGCCGACGGCGTCGGTGCAGTCCGGCTGCCGCGCGGACGGCGTCGTGGTCCGCGCCTCCGGCACCAGCATCGTGCTGTCCCCGCCGCTGGTCATCACCGAGGACCAGATCGACACCCTGGCCGACGTGCTGTGCCGCCACGTCGCGGCCGCCGCGAGCTGAGCGGAGAAACCCCATGAGACGCCGGATACCGACGCTGTTGTCCGCCGCGCTGACCGTCCCCCTCTTCGTCACCGGATGCGCCGTTTCCGAAGGCGGCCCGGATTCGCTCGTGTTCGTCTCCTACGGCCAGGGCGCCTACCAGGCGGGGCAGCGTTCGGCGTGGCTCGACCCGTACGAGAAACAGACCGGGACCGCGGTCACGATCGACGGCCCGTCGAGCAACGCCAAGCTGAAGGCGATGGTCGAGGCGGGCAAGGTCACCTGGGACGTCGTGGACACCGACGCTTCCGCGGCCGCCGCGGTCTGCGGCAGCCTGCTGGAGCCCGTCGACATGGGTCCCCTGGCGGCCGGTTTCCCGAAGGGATCACTGACCGACTGCGGCGTGCCGGACGCCTTCTTCGGCATGATGCTGATGTACGACACCAAGGCCTACGGCGACCGGCCACCGGCCAAAATGGCCGATTTCTTCGATCTCCCAAGGTTTCCCGGACGCCGGATCATCTACGGCGGCGACCCGAGTGTGGGGACGATCGAGGCCGCCCTGCTGGCCGACGGGGTCCCACGGGACAAGCTGTACCCGCTCGACGTCCCCCGCGCGCTGTCGATGTACGACCGCATCCGGCCGGAACTCACCATCACCAGCACCTACGGCGACCAGCAGCAGCGCATGGCGGGCGGGCAGGCGGACATGGCGCTCATCGTCAGCGCCCGCGCGTTCTCACTGCTGAAAGCGGGCGCGACCGACTGGAAGGTCGTGCCCGGCATTCCCGTCCCGGTGACCTGGGACGTGCTCGTCGTTCCCAAAGGGACACCGCGCGCGGGCGAAGCCAAACGGCTGATCCGGTTCGCCTCGGAACCGGCGCAGGCGGCGGCCTTCGCGGCCAGTGCCGGCGTCGGGCCCGCGAACACCGCCGCGCCGCCCCCGGCCACCCCGATCGGGCGAGAGCTCGACATCTGGGGAGACGGCAAGGAAAACCTGCGCGTGCTCAGCGACGTGCGCTGGTGGGCCGCGAACCGGACCGCGCTCGTCAAGGCCTGGTCGGATTGGAGGACCGGATGACCACCGTGCGAACCACGCGACGAACCGGCTCCGCGACCTGGCTTCTGCTCCCCGCGGCGGCAGTGGTGCTCGTGTTCTTCTTCTACCCGCTCGCCGCGATCCTTTGGCGCAGCTTCACCGAGCCCGATTTCGGCGTCGGCAACTACCTGGCCGTCCTCGGGGACGAGGTGCAGATCCGGGTGGTGCTCCGGACCTTGCGGACCGCGCTGATCATCACCGTCGCCACACTGATCGTCGCGTACCCGTACGCCTACGCGATGACCCTGGTCGGGCGCCGGGGCCGCGCGGTGCTGACACTGCTGGTCCTGATGCCGTTCTGGACCAGCGTGATGGCCCGCAACTTCGCCTGGTACGTCCTCGAACAGCGGGGCGGCGTGATCGAGAAGGCGCTCGCCGCGATCGGCGTCGACGGGGTGGTGCTCCTCGGCTCGGTGGCCGGGGTGACCGTCGCGATGGTGCAGGTGATGCTGCCGTTCATGGTGCTGCCGCTGCACAGTTCGATGTCCGGGATCGACCGGAGCCTGCTCCACGCCGCCGGCAGCCTCGGCGCGCCCCGCCCGGTCGCTTTCCTGCGGGTGTATCTGCCTTTGTCGATGCCTGGAGTCCTGGCCGGGGTGTCGGTGGTGTTCATCATGTCGCTGGGCTTCTACATCACCCCGGCGTTGCTCGGCACGCCGCAGCAGGCGCTGGCCGCGCAGGTGATCGGCACCCAGGTCAACGACTTGCTGAACTTCGCCGGGGCCGGTGCGCTCGGGGCGATCCTGCTGGTCGTCACGCTCGTGGTGCTGGCCGTGCTGAGCCGGGTGGCCGCACCGCTGGGCACCAGTGCGGCGGGAGGTGCCGACCGTGGCTAACGATCCGTCCATCACCAGGGCCGCGCTCCGGCAACGGACGCTCGGCTGGGGCTTGCGCGTATGGGTCGCCCTCGTCGGGTTCCTGCTCGTCGCCCCCACCCTCGTCGTGATCCCGATGAGCTTCGGCGCCGGCTCGACCTTCCAGTTCCCGCCGGACGACTGGTCGTGGCGCTGGTACGGCGAATTCTTCGGCAGCAAGCAGTGGCTCGGCGCGCTGGCCAACTCGGTCCAGGTCGGCCTGCTGGCGGCGGTGCTCGCGACGGTCGTCGGGGTGGCGGCCGCGTTCGGCCTCGACCGCGCGCGGTTCCGCGGCCGGGGTGTCGTGCGGCAGCTGCTGATGGCGCCGATGATCCTGCCGGGGATCGTCGTCGCGGTCGCCGTCTACGGGGTCTTCCTGCGGTGGCAGCTCAACGGGACGATGCTCGGTTTCGTGCTGGCGCACGCCGTGCTGGGCGTGCCGTTCGTGCTGACCTCCGTGCAGACCAGCCTCGCCGGGTACGACCCTGTCGTGGAGAAGGCCGCGGCGAGTCTCGGCGCTTCGAAGCTCACGACGCTGCGCAAGGTCGTGCTGCCGAGTATCGCTCCAGGCGTGACGTCGGGCTTCGTGTTCGCCTTCGCGACCTCCTTCGACGAGGTCGTGGTCGCCCTCTTCCTGCAGACGCCCGCCATCAAGACCTTGCCGGTGAAGATGTACGAGTCGATCGTCCTCGAGATCGACCCCACCATCGCCGCGGCGTCGAGCCTGATCGTCGTGTTCACCACGATCCTGCTGTTCGTGCCCCTGTTCCTGCGCCGACGGAGCCACCATGACTGACGACCACCGCGGCATCACCACCGCGCACGTGACCAAGGCGTACGCCGGCGTCGACCGTCCCGCCGTGGACGACGTCTCGCTGCACATCGCCGACGGCGAGTTCATGACGTTCCTGGGGCCCTCCGGCTCGGGCAAGACGACGATGCTGTCGATGATCGCCGGGTTCACCCCGCTCACCGCGGGCTCGATCACCTTGGACGGACAGGAGATCTCCCGGCTCAAACCGCATCGGCGCGATCTCGGGGTGGTGTTCCAGCAGTACGCCTTGTTCCCGCACATGTCGGTTGCCCGCAACGTCGCTTTCGGGCTCACCCAGCGCAAACGACCGAAGGCGGAGATCGACCGCCGCGTCACCGAAGTACTGGAGCTGGTCGGCCTGTCCGCGGTACGGGACCGGCTCCCCCGTCAGCTTTCCGGCGGCCAGCAGCAGCGGGTCGCGCTGGCCCGCGCCGTGGTCTACCAGCCGCGGGCGCTGCTGATGGACGAACCGCTGGGCGCTCTCGACAAGAAGCTGCGCGACCAGCTGCAGCGCGAGATCGCCCGGATGCACCGCGAGCTGGGGATGACGTTCCTGTTCGTCACCCACGACCAGCAGGAGGCGCTCACCCTGTCCGACCGGATCGCGGTGTTCAACGAAGGGCGGATCGAACAGGTCGGCACGCCGTCGGATCTGTACGAGCGCCCGGAAACGTTGTTCGTCGCGCGGTTCGTCGGGGAGTCCAACGCCTTGTCCCTCACACCGGGCGAAGTCACGATCGTGCGGCCGGAACGGCTGACGCTGTACACCCGTGCCGATCCGGTGCCGTCCGGGCATCAGCGGGCCGGCGCCGTGGTCACCGACATCGTCTACGTCGGCGATCACAGCCGGATCTGGCTGCGGTACGCCGACGGCGCGCGCGGCTGCGCGGTGCTGACCGCGGGAACGGCGCACGAACACCGTCCCGGCGACGACGTGATCGCGGCCTGGCATCCGGAGCATCAAGCGGTCGTCCCGGCCGCGGAAAGGACAACGGTATGAGTTCCGACCTGCTCCTGCGCGGTGGCCTCGTGCGCACCTTCGACGCCGAACTCGGAAACGCCACGGCGATGCTCGTCTCCGGCGGGCGCGTGGTCGCTGTCGGGGACGACGACACGGTCTCCGCCGCGGCCGCACCCGGCACGCCGTCGATCGACCTGCGGGGGCGGACCGTCCTACCGGGAATCAACGACGCGCATCTGCATCTGGCCTGGTATGCCTTGTCCGGACCGGAGTTCTGCGTGAACCTCGCGGCCGCGGCCGACCTCGCCGAGGTCCGGCGGGCACTGAATGCCGCGCCTCCGGGCGAATGGATCGTCGGTCGCGGCTGGCGTGAGGCCACCATCGCCGAGTTCGCCGACGGCAGTGCCGCGCCGTCGCGGGCATGGCTCGACGAAGTGACCGGGACCCGGCCCACGGTGCTGCATCACGCCTCGTCCCATTCGATCTGGGTCAACAGCGCCGCGCTGGAACGGGCGGGGATCACCGCGAGGACACCGGATCCGACGGCGGGCGAGATCCTCCGGGACGCCGCCGGGGAGCCGACCGGGATCCTCGTGGAGAGCGCGCAGGAACTCGTGGCCGCGTTGGTGCCACAGCCGAGCCGGGACGAGCGGCTGGACGCGACCGCGCGCACGATGGCCCGGCTGAACAGGCTGGGCGTCACCAGCGTCACCGACCCGATCGTCCCGCCCGGGTTGTGGCAGGACTACCGGGATCTGCACGCGGCGGGCCGGATGACGCTGCGGGTGACCGCGCTGCTGCACTGGAACTGGCCGTCTCCCACGACTTCGGCGGCCGACCTGGCCCGGGCGCTGGACAGCACGGACCTGGGTGCCGGGGACGATCTGCTGCGCATCGGCGGGATCAAGCTGTTCGCCGACGGCGTCCCGACGCATTGCACGGCCTGGATGCACCGGCCGTATCCCGGCGGCGGGCACGGAAGTCTCGTCACGGCCGGGTCCGGCGATCCGGAGCAGGTGCGTGAGCTGCACGAACTGATCGCCGTGGCCCAGCGGCGCCGGGTCCGCGTGCAGGTCCACGTGACCGGCGATCGCGCGGCCGACGCCGTGGTCGACGCCATCGAAGCCGCCGCGGCCGCCGACCCGTGGCCGGACGCGCGGCACGTGCTCATCCACGGCACCTTCCTGTCACCCGAAGTGCACGAACGCCTGGCCCGCACCGGGACCGGCGTGATCACCAGCTCGCTCATGCGGACGTTCAGCGGTCCGTCGATGGTCCGGATCGTGGGCGAAGAGCACTGGAGCGAGGCGTTCCCCGCGCGGACACTGCTCGACCACGGGGTGGTGGTCGCGGACAGCTCTGACGCTCCGGTGACCGAACCGGACTGGCGACGCGGGGTCGCCACCTTCACCGGCGAGCCGGGACCCAACCCGTTTTCCCTGCTTTCACCGGAGAAACGGCTCGACCGGGAAGAGGCGCTGCGACTGTGGACGACCGGCCCGGCCTGGCTGGAACACGCCGAGAGCCGCAAGGGGACGCTGGCGCCCGGCGCGCTGGCCGACCTGGCCGTCTTCGACCGGGATCCGGTCACCGCGAGCGGGCGGGATTTGCTTGATGCACGGTCGGTTCTGACCGTCCTCGGCGGACACGTGGTGTCCGAAGTGGACTGAGACTGACCGCTGGGGAAAGCGCCGGTTCGCGCGGCGCCGTCGAAACCGCTACCTTGGCCGTCTCGGTGGAACCACACCGCCACATCGATCCACCAAAGGGGACGATCGCAGATGGACACCGGCTATTACGTGGGCTGGGGAACCCTGAGCCTGGTCAACGCCGGACTGGCCCAGAGCAAGAACCGCAGCGGTCTCGTCTGGTTCCTGCTCTCCTTGCTCTTGGGACCGATCGCGACTTTTCTCATCGTCTTCCTCAACCCGGCGGCCACGAAAGCCTGACCGAGATCCGTTTCCGGTTCAGCGCAGCGCCGTCAGGACGTAGTCGTCCCCGAACTGCCACACCGGCGCCACCTCGGCGAAGCCCGCCTCCCGGAGCAGCCTGGTGTGCTCCTGCGGGCTGAGCCGGTTGCCATAGCCGGTCGAGATGCCACCCAGCTCGACGGCCGTGAACTCGGCCCGCAGGGCGGGATCGGCCGCGACCGCTGCCCACCAGCTCTTCCAGTCCTCATGGGCCTCGACACCGGCACGGGCGGCACGACGGTTCTTGACCGACTCGGCGAGGTCGCGGACGCCCGGTTGCTCGTCGTAGAAATGGTCGCCGTTGACGAGCGCTCCCCCTGCCCGCAGCGCACCCGCGAGGTCGCGGTAGACACCGGCGAGCCGATCGGGCCGCAGCCAGTGCAGGGCGGTCGTCGAGACCGCGGCGTCGAGCGCCTGCCACGTCAGCCTGCCCTCCTCGCCGAGGTCGGCCTGGACGTACTCGATGTTCGAGTCCTCCGGCCGGGCGGCCCGGGCCAGGGCGAGCAGGAACGGGTCGTTGTCGATGCCGACGACCCGCGCGTGCGGCAGCCGCCGGGCGAGCCGGGTGGTCAGTGAGCCCGGGCCGCAGCCGAGGTCGAGCACCAGGGGCTCGGCGACGTCGCGGCAGACGTGCTCGACGACGTCGATGAGCACGGTGAACCGTTCTTCGCGGTCGGCGATATAGCGCTCCTGCTGGACGTCCCACCGTCGCACCCAGCTTGCCGCGAGCTTCTCGTCCACCCTGCCCTCCTTCGTGATCTTGATCCTGTCTAGCACACCCCGGCCATGGGTTACCGTGAGCGCCACAACGTAAGAAAGCGCCCGTCGGGGGAAGCCGGTGTGAATCCGGCGCTGACCCGCAACCGTGAACGGCCGTCTGCCGTGAGCCGGACTGCCCGCCGGGTGCTGCCAACCCCAACTGTCGTGGAGTGCGGAGCGGGGTCCCGTTCAGTGCGGCCACGCGCCCGGGACAGTGCTCGATGTCCCGGAGGTCACTGTGACGCGTCATCCGCTCAGCCGTCGGCGCCTGCTCGTCCTGGCCGCCCTCGCACCTTTGGCCGCCTGCGGAGGCCCGCCCGCGGACACGGGCCGCTTGCGGGTCGCGTTCGCCGCGGGCGGTTCGAAGGAAACCCTGGACCCCTCACAGGTTTCGCTTTTCGTCGACCAGGCACGGGCCAAAGCGCTCTTCGACACGCTGGTCGCCTACAACGCCGACACCTCGTTGCGGCCGCGGCTGGCCGAATCCTGGGAGAGCGACGGCTCCGGCACGCGCTGGCGGATCCGGTTGCGGCAGGCGGCCTTCCACGACGGACGTCCGGTCACCGCGGACGACGTCCTGTACAGCTTCCGGCGGATCGCCGATCCCGCACTGGCCTCCTCGTCCCGGCAGTACTTCGCGAAGGTGGACTTCGCAGGCAGCAAAGCGGTGTCCCCCAGGGAACTCGAACTGGTGCTGACCGCTCCCGACTTCGAATTCCCGTCGGGCTGGGGCGCGCCGGGGGCGGAGATCATGCCCGCCGGGACGACGGCCTTCACGGCGCCGATCGGCTCGGGCCCGTTCCGTTTCGTCTCGTTCACCCCTGGCGGCACGGCGGTGTTCCACAAGAACGAGTCCTATTGGGACGGTGCGCCGAGTATCGACGAGCTGGAATTCGTCCCGGTCAACGACGAGACGGCACGGGTCAACGCGCTGCTGTCCGGACAGGTCGACTACGCCCACGACCTCGCGGCGGGCACCGCGGCGCGGCTTGCCGATGACACGCGTGTCTCACTGCTCGAAGCCAAGGGAACGACGATGCAGGGCTTGATCCTGCGCTTGACCCAGCCACCGTTCACCGATCCGCGGCTGGTGCGCGCCGTACTGTCCGGAGTGGATCGTGAGGCGTTGAACCGGGTCGCGCTGGCCGGGCGCGGCGAGATCGGCAACGACCTGTTCGGCAAAGGGCTCCGCGGATACGCCGCCGGTATCCCCCAGCGCCCGCGCGAGGTGGACCAGGCTCGCTCGCTCGTCCGGGAAGCAGGCGCCGAAGGGCTGGCCTTCGCCGTCGAGACCAGCGACGTCGATCCGGGATTCCCCACCGCGGCGACGTTGATTTCCCAGCAGCTGAGCGAAATCGGGCTGAAGGTCACGCCGAACACACGCGGGTCGAGCACCTACTTCAGCGAGACCAAGACCAAGGGCGTGGCCGCGCTCACCCGCACGGCCACCCTGCCGGTGCCGACGTTCCTCAACCAGCGCTTCCGCACCGGTGGCTCGAACAACGTCAACGGGTTCGCCTCGCCGGAGTTCGACGCGCTCATGGACCGCGCCGCCGCCACCGCGGACGAGGGGACCCGGCTGGCGCTGTTCGGCGACGCCCAGCGGATCGTGCACGGCTCCGGCGGCCTGCTCGCCTGGGGTTTCAGCACCTGGACGATCGCGACGTCGAAACGGGTGTCCGGGCTGGTCACCGCGCCACCGAACACCTTCGACTGGGCGAGGTTCGACCGCGCCCGCCTGTCCTGACGTGACCGGTTACGCCACCCGCCGGCTGGGGTTCGCCGTCCTGCAGGCGATGGCGGTCCTGGTCGCCACGTTCGCCGTGACCGCGCTGCTCCCCGGCGACGCGGCCTCGGTCGTGCTCGGCGAACAGGCCACCGACGAGCAGGTGGCGACGGTGCGCCACCAGCTCGCCCTCGACCAGCCGCTCCTCGACCGGTTCGGGCACTGGCTTTCGGGTTTGGTCACCGGGGACCTCGGCTCGTCGCTCGTCACCGGCGCCCCGGTGACCGACGAGATCGCGCGCCGCTTCGCCGCCACCGCGGTCCTCGCCGGAGTCACCCTGCTCGTGCTCGTGCCGCTCGCACTGGTCATCGGGGTGACCTGCGGCCTGCGCGAGGGATCGCGCACCGACCGGGTGCTCACCGCCGTCACGGTGTTCCTTCACGCGATCCCCGAGTTCGTCCTCGGTCTGCTGCTGGTCGCGGGGTTCGCGGTCTACGCCGGGCTGCTCCCGGCCACCGCGGCCGGAACGGATCTGACGGCGCGTCCCGAGGTGCTCGTGCTGCCGGTGACCGTGCTCGTCGGCCGCCAGCTGTGCGACGTGGCCCGGCAGATCCGGGTCGGCGTCGCGGAGCAGACCCGGGGACAGGTGGCGGAGCATCTGCGCCTGCTCGGCCTGCCCGAACGCACCGTCGTCCTGAAACACCTCCTGCCCGCCGCCGCGGCCCCCGCCGTGCAGCAGCTCGCCCGCGCCGTCGAGGGGCTGCTGACCGGCACGGTGATCGTCGAATCCCTGTTCGCGATCACCGGGATGGGCACGGGTTTCGTCGAGGCCGTGCAGAACCGGGACATCCCGCAGGTGCAGGGCTACGTGCTCGTATTCGCCGGCGTCGTCGTGCTCGGGAACCTCGTCGCCGATCTGGTCGCGCACCGGCTGACTCCCCGCCGGGAGCTGGTCACGTGGTGAGCCGGGCGCTCGGCTGGTTCCTGCTCGCCGTGCCGTTGCTGCTCGCGGTGGCCGGACCGGTGATCGCCGGCCCCGCGGTGTCCGTCGGAGCGCCGTGGCGGCCACCGGACGCCGCCCATCCCCTAGGTACCGACGTCCTGGGCCGCGACGCGTTCACGGTGATCCTCACCGGCGGTCTCCCGGTGATCGGCATGACGGTCGCCGCGCTCGGGCTCGCCTACCTGATCGGCGTGCCGCTGGGTCTCTTCGCGGCCGGGCGCGGCCGGTGGGCCGACGAAGCCGTGATGCGGTCCCTCGACCTCGTGCTGGCGTTCCCGTCGCTGCTGGTGCTCATGGTGCTGGCCGCGACCGGACATCGCGGGCCCGGCGTGCTCGTCCCCGCCGTCGCCGTCCTCCAGTTGCCCGCGATCACCCGCGTCGTGCGGGCCGCGGCCTTGGCGCCAGGCTGCCGCACCGCCGTGGAAGCCCTGACCCTGCAAGGAAAACCATGGTGGCGTATCCAGCTCGGGTACGTCGCCCGGCAGGTCACCGGCCCGGTCGCGACCGACGCCGGAACCCGGCTCGGCGTGGTGCTCTACCTGCTGGCGTCGGCGAACTTCCTCGGTCTCGGCCTGCCCGCCGACTCCCCGGACTGGGCCGTGGTCGTCGAACGCAACAGCGACGCCCTCTACACCGCGCCCGCGGTGGTGCTGGTCCCGGCCGCGCTGCTGATGGCGTTGTGCGTCGGCACGAACCTCGTCGCCGACCGGTTGCTCGCCGCCCGGCGGGTGATCCCGTGACGGTCCTGGAGATCGCCGGTCTATCGGCCCGCGCCGGGGACACCGTCATGCTCGACGACGTCTCGCTGGCCCTCGAACCCGGCCGCGTGCTCGTCGTGCTCGGCGCGTCCGGCGCGGGAAAGACCACCCTCGGCCTGGCCGCGACCGGACGTTCCCTTCCCGGGATCGAGCTGTCCGGCTCGGTCCGGCTGGCGGGATCCGCGCTGCCCGGCAGGAGCGCTTCCGACCTCCGGCGGATCCGGGCCGGGGTCGTCGGTCACCTGCCGCAGCAGCCGTCGGCGGTGCTGGATCCGGTCCGCCGCTGCGGACCGGTGCTGGCCGAACTCGCCGCGCTCCGCCACCGCGGCCGGGCCGCGCGCCTCGCCGCGGCCCGCACCGCCCTCGAGGAGGCAGGACTGGAGACGAGCCTGTGGCGCCGGTTCCCGCATCAGCTCTCGGGCGGGCAGCAGCAGCGCATGGCCCTCGCCACCGCGCTCGTGACCCGGCCGAAGGTCCTCGTCCTCGACGAACCCACCAGCGGTCTCGACCCGGAAAACAGGACCGTGCTCGCTGCCCGGCTCGCGGAGCTTTCCCTCGCGGGGACGGCGTTGCTGATCCTGACCCACGACCTGTCCCTCGCGCGCGCCCTGGCCGGCGACGTCGCCGAACTCCGCGACCACCGCTTGGTGCCGTCCGAAGCCGTCCCCGAGCATGAACCCGTTGACGAACCTTCGGCTTCGTCGCCGTCTTCGCCGGTACTCGTCGTCCGCGGGCTCACTGTGCGCGCCGGGCGGACGGCACTCGTCGAAGACCTCGACCTGGAACTGGCAGCGGGCAGCCGCACCGTCCTCACCGGCGTCTCGGGTGCGGGCAAGACGACGCTCGCCCGTGCGCTGGCCGGGTTGACCCCGCCGAGCGCGGGCACGATCGAAGTCGACGGCGTCCGCCTCCCCCACCTCGCCCGCCGTCGCAGCCGCGCACAGCTGCGGGCGGTCCAGTACGTCCACCAGGACAGCCGCGCCTCGTTCGACGAGTTCCGCGGCGTGCTCGACCAGGTGGCCGACACCGCCCGCCTCCTTCGCGGCCTCAGCCGAGACGAAGCCCGCTTCGAAGCGGCAGAGGTCCTGCGCGCCCTCGGCGTCGACCCTGCCGACGATCGCCCCGGCAGGCTCTCCGGCGGTCAACTGCAGCGCTGTGCCGTGGCCCGCGCGCTCTTGGCGCACCCCAAGGTCCTGATCTGCGACGAGGTGACATCGGCGCTCGACGCGGCCAACCGTGCCCGGCTGCTGGAGGTCCTGGCCGACGCGGCGAACCAGCACGGGACTGCCTTGCTGATGATCAGCCACGAATACGCCTCGGCCCCGTTCGCCGTCAGCCCAGGGAGTCGCTTGATCCGTCTGGGCGGGTGAGGACGCTCGCCTTTTCACCGGCGGCGGCCAGCCAGAAGAACAGCGGGGGCAGAGCGAGTTCGATGACGGTCAGGACGACCTGGAACCAGTGCGGCCAACCGTGGACGGCCAGGGACAAGACCCGGCCGGCGGCGCCGAGAAGGAAGATGCCCGCGAGCCATCGCACGACCGTCGAGGAGATCGACGAGCGCCGGGCGGCCCAGATCCACGCGAGTCCGTAACCGAGGAACAGCGCGCCGTAGAACCGTTCCCGACTGTCCACAGTGGCCCCGGTAGCCCCTTCGCCGGGCACCGAAGCGACGCCGAGCGCGAAGTGGAAGACGCCGATGGCCGCGCAGGTCACCCCCATCGCCAGCATGAGCCACTTCAGTGCTTTGACCACGCCAAACCCCCTTCCTCCCGTAAGTAGATGCGTGTCTACTAACGCTGGCCAGTATGAACCTTGCTGGACACGTGTCAAGTAGTGTGGGGGGCGTGCACAAACGCCGAAGGCTGGAACCCGCCGAGCGCCGAGGCGAACTGCTCGACGTCGGAGCACGGCTTTTCGCCGCGCAGCCGTACGAAGACGTGCTCATGGAGGACGTCGCCGGACAGGCAGGCGTCTCCAGGGCACTCCTGTACCGGTATTTCCCGAACAAACGCGACCTGTTCGCCGCGATCTACCAGCGCGCCGCGGACCGGCTGCTGGCGACGGCGGAATTCGATCCCGACGTCCCCGTGGCGGATCAGGTCGCCGCTTCGCTCGACGCGCACATCGACTATTTCGCCGCGAACCGCAACACCGTGCTCGCGGCCAACCGGGTACTCGCCGGGGACCCGGTGATCCAGGCCATCATCGACGACGAGTGCGCCGTGGTGCAGCGGCGTCTGCTCAGCGTCGCCGGCTTCGACGGCCGCCTCAAGGAGACGGTTTCGGCGGTGCTGATGAGCTGGCTGGTGTTCGTGCGCACCTTGTGCGTGGACTGGCTGACGAACCAGAACTACACCCGCGCCGAACTGAGGGACGTCTGCCTTGGCGCGTTATGGGGAGCGTTGGAACCGCTCGGAGGACATCAGACCGCGGGCTGACATCTCACCGGAGCGCCGGGGCGAGTAAGACCGTGGGCGCACCGGCGACCTGGACCCGCGGGCCGATTCGCCGGAGTCCGTGTTCCGAAAGCATTTCGGTCATGATTGAGATCAGGGAACTGACCAAACGCTACGGCACGACGCTCGCCGTGGACGCCTTGTCCTTCCGGGTCGAACCCGGCCACGTGACCGGTTTCCTCGGCCCCAACGGCGCGGGCAAGTCCACCACGATGCGGGCCGCGCTCGGCCTGGACACCCCGGCCTCCGGCGACGCGCTGATCAACGGCCGGCGCTACGCCGCCATCGATCGGCCGCTGCACCACGTGGGCGCACTGCTCGACGCGTCCGCCGTGCACGGCGGACGCCGCGCCTTCGACCACCTGTACTGCCTGGCCCGCAGCAACGGCATCCGCAAACCACGCGTGCGCGTGGTACTGGACCGGGTCGGCCTCGCCGGCGTTGCGGGCAAACGGATCGGCGGCTTCTCCCTCGGTATGAAACAACGACTCGGGATCGCCTCGGCCCTGCTCGGCGATCCCGGCGTCCTCCTGTTCGACGAACCGGTCAACGGCCTCGACCCCGAGGGCATCCGCTGGATCCGCGACCTCATGCGCTCGCTGGCGGCCGAGGGCAGGACCGTGCTCGTCTCCAGTCATCTCATGAGCGAAATGGAACTCACCGCGGACCACATCGTGGTCATCGGACGAGGCAAGCTGATCGCGGAGGCATCGATCGCCGAACTCGCCGAGCGGTTCCGGCGCGACGTGCTGATACGCACGCCAGACGACGCCGAACTGACCCGCCTGCTGCGGTCCGCCGGTGGCACCGTCACCCGGCTGGCCGACGGAAGCCTTGCCGCACAAGGAATCGACGCCGTGGCCATCGGTGACATCGCCGTGCGGAACCGCATCGCCGTGCACGAACTCACGCCACGCAGCGATTCCCTCGAAGACGCCTACCTCAAGCTCACCAAGGACAGCACCGAATACCGCGCCGAAAGGACGGTCCGGTGATCGACGTCATCGCTTCGGAAACCATCAAGGCGAGATCGGTCCGCTCGACCCGTAGCCTCCTCGCCTTCTCGGTCGCGGCCGTTCTCGTCGGCGGCCTGATGGCCCTGATCTCCGCCGGGGTCTGGGACTCGTCCACCCCGGTGGAACGCTCACATTTCGGCGGCCTCGGTGACGGGACCTCAGTCCTCACCGTCGTCCAGCTGTGCCTGATGACGTTCGGCATCCTCACCGCCACGTCCGAGTACGCCACCGGGATGATCCGCACCAGCCTCGTCGCCGTCCCCGTGCGGCGGAAACTCCTGCTGGCCAAGGTCTCCGTCGTCGCCGCGATCAGCCTGATCGCGGGCGAAGGGGTCTCCATCGCGACCTTTTTCCTGAGCAGGCTGCTGATCGGTGACCGCCCGATCGGGTCACTGACCTCCGTGGCCACCGGGTTCCCGGTGATCCTGGCCGAGGGCCTGCTCATGATGGTCGTCGCCCTGATCGCACTCGGTCTCGCCACGGCGATCAAAGCCACCGCCGGAACACTGGTCGCCATGGCGGTGCTGCTCTTCGCACTCCCGATGGCGCCGCGGATGCTGCTGCCCGCGCCCTGGAACGGCCGGATCGCCTCGGTGATGCCTTCGGAGCTGGCGGGTCAGCTCAGCGGCGCCGCCACCGAAACCCACCTGTCCCCGCTCGGCGCGCTCGTCGCGATGGCGGTGTGGGTGACGGCGGCGACCTGCGCCGGACTGGCCGCCATCACCCGACGAGACGCCTGATCACGGCGATCACTTGCCGCCGACGAGTTCGCCGGAAAGCTTCCCGTGCATCCGGGCGCTGTGCTTGTTCAGGCCGACGATTTCGACGGTCTTGCCCCGCGACTCGTACTTGGCGGTGATCGCGTCGAGGGCGGCGACGGTGGAGGCGTCCCAGATGTGGGCGTCGGTGAGATCGATGACGACCTTGGCCGGATCGTTCGCGTAGTCGAACCGATGGACCAAGTCGTTACTGGAGGCGAAGAACAGTTCGCCGGTGACGGTGTAGACGACCTGGGTGCCGTCCGGGTCGAGAGCCGCGGTGACGTCGACCAGACGCGCGACCCGGCGGGCGAAGATCACCATCGCGACGATCGAACCGCCCACCACACCGATGGCGAGGTTGTCGGTGGCCACCACGACGCCCACGGTGACGACCATGACGATGATCTCGCCCGCGGGCAGCCGCTTGAGGGTGGCCGGGGCGACACTGTGCCAGTCGAAAGTGCCGAACGCGACCAGGACCATCACCGCCACCAGGGCGGCCATCGGGATCCGCGAGACCAGCGGGCCGAAGACGATGCACAGGATCATCAGGAAAGTCCCGGCCAGGAAGGTCGAGAGCCTGGTCCGGGCTCCTGAGGTCTTCACGTTGATCATGGTCTGCCCGATCATCGCGCAGCCGCCCATGCCGCCGAAGAAGCCGGTGACGACGTTGGCCACCCCTTGGCCGATCGCCTCACGGGTCTTGTTGGAACGAGTGTCGGTGATGTCGTCGACCAGCTTCGCCGTCATCAGTGATTCCATCAGCCCCACCAGCGCGAACGCGAGCGCGTAGGGCGCGAGCAAGCCCAGGGTGGCGAAGGTGAACGGCACGTCCGGCACACCTGGCACCGGCAGCGAGGAGGGCAGCGCGCCCTTGTCACCGACCGTCGGGACCGCGATCCCCGCGGCGATCGTCAACGCCGTCAACGCCACAATGGACACCAGCGGCGCGGGAATCACCCTGGTGAGCCTGGGAAACAGCACCATCATCACGAGCCCGCCGGCGAACAGCGGATACACCGGCCACGGCACGTCGATCAGCTCCGGCACCTGCGCCATGAAGATCAGGATGGCCAGCGCGTTGACGAACCCGACCATCACACTGCGCGGCACGAACCTCATCAGCTTGGCCACGCCCAGCGAACCGAGCACGATCTGGAACAAGCCACCCAGGACGACCGTGGCGACGAGGTACCCGAAGCCGTACTCCCGGGACAGCGGTGCCACGACCAGCGCGATCGCACCTGTCGCGGCGGAGATCATCGCCGGCCGTCCGCCGACGACCGAGATCACCACCGCCATGGTGAACGAGGCGAACAGCCCGACACTCGGGTCGACGCCCGCGATGACGGAGAACGAGATCGCCTCCGGGATCAGCGCGAGCGCGACCACCAGACCGGCGAGGATCTCGGTGCGCGCCACTTTCGGCGACAACCACGACGGACGCGTGCCGCGCAGCCGCGACGACACCTGAGCCACCAGACTCGACACAGACAGACAACCTGACTTTCTCGGACACCACGCGGGACGCGGGACAACCTCACGTCACGGACAGGTGGGCATGATCGTCACCACCGTCGACGACGCTCACCTTACGGCATCCGGTTCGGAGCCGCGGTCAGCGAGGCGAGTGCCGAATGTCTCGCCGTACCGCGGCTTCGTTGCCGTCCGATCGCCCCGCGGGTGCCGAGTCAGTCCCGGAGAGCGGCCGAGTCTCGCTCGGGTTCGACGGGAGCGGGCTCGGCCGGGACCTCGGCCTCCGGCTTGCCGCGCCGCCTGCGGATCTCGTACCCGACGAGGATCAGCGCGAGCGTCACGGCGCTGAGCCAGAACTGCGAGCGGGTCGACGGCAGCAGCGCCATCGCCAGGATCACCCCGGCCATCAGCGCGATGGTCGCGTAGCTCAACCATGGGAACAGCCACATCTTGAGCGCGAGCTTCTCCGGCTCCTCCCGTTCCAGTCTGCGGCGGAGCCGCACCTGCGCGAGCGCGATCGAGAGGTACACGAACAGCGCGACGGCACCGTAGGAGTTGACCAGGAACTGGAAGATCAAGTCCGGCGAGGTGTAGGCGGCGATGACGGACACGTAGCCGATGGCCGTCCCGGCCACGATCGCGCGCCTCGGCACACCGCTGCGCGAAAGCCGGGTGAACGTCTTCGGCGCGTCGCCGTTGCTGGTGAGCGCGAACAGCATTCGCGACGACGTGTACAGGGCCGAGTTCAGGCAGGAGAGCACCGCGGTCAGGACGATCGCGTTCATGATCGTCGCCACCGCCGGGATGCCGAGGACCTCCAGCACGGCCGCGTACGGGCTGACCGCGGTCGCCGGATCGTCCCAGGACTTGATCGCGACGACGAGGAACACCGAACCCACGTAGAACAGCACCACCCGGAGGATGATCGACCGCATGGCCTTCGCGACCGCCTTCTTGGGCTCCGCGGACTCGGCGGCGGCGATGGTGACGATCTCCGCGCCGGTGTAGAAACCGATGCACGGGACCACCGCCGCGAGCACCGCGCCGATACCGAGTGGCGCGAATCCGCCGTGGGAGACCAGATTCGTCACGCCGCCGTGGGCGCCCGGCCAGAAACCGAACAGGTACAAGGCGCCGACGGCCAGGAAGACGACGATCGCGACGACCTTGATCGAGGAGAACCAGTACTCGAACTCACCGTAGGAGCGGGCCGAGACCATGTTCGTGCCGGTGAGGAGCAGAAGCAGCCCGAGGCTGAGCACCCACAGTGGCACGTCCGGCACCCACAGCTGCAGGATCCGGCCGCCCGCGACGGCTTCGACAGCCACGACGATGACGAAGAAGTACCAGTACATCCAGCCGACGGCGAAGCCCGCGCGGTTGCCGAGCGCTTCCCTCGCGTAGACGTAGAACGATCCGAGCGCGGGTTTGGCGATCGTCATCTCGGCGAGCATGCGCATGATGAGCACGGTGATCAGGCCCGCGATGAGGAACGAGACCACCGCGGCGGGACCCGCCGACTGGATGACCACGCCGCTGCCGACGAACAGGCCGGCTCCGATGACGCCGCCGAGGGCGATCAAGTTCATGTGTCGCTGCTTGAGCCCTGGTTTCAGGCCGCTGCTCTGTGCCGGGTCGGACGCTGAAGTCACGTCTCCTCCTTCTCGCACGCACCGCCGGGAGCGGTGGCGCTGGGAGCTCCATTGTGGTTCCGGTCACCGTAGGAACAACTCAGGCCCGGGGCGAGTGCCAGTTACGATGTGGGACAGGGGTCCAGATCCCTGCGTACCGCCAGGGCGAGCAGTTCCGCCGCCGGACCGGCGAGGCGCCGCCCCTCCGGCCACACCGCGCGCAGTGTCCGGCCGAGGTCGACCCCCTCCACCGCGACCGGGACGAGTTCGCGGTCCGTGACGTCCAGCGCGCTGATCACCGCGGGGCCGGCGCCCGCGACGACGGCGTTGCGGACGGCGGACGCGGAACCCAGTTCCAGCAACGGTTTCACCGGTCCCGCTCCGGCCTTGCGCAAGGCGGCGTCGACGGTCTCTCTGGTCCCGGAGCCGGGTTCCCGCACGATGAGCGGCGTGTTCGCCAGCTCCGCCGGGGTCAGCGGACGGCGTCGGCGCGCCCAGGGATGGGCGCCGGAGACGACCACCACGAGATGGTCCACGGCGACCTTCAGCGACGTGAGACCGGCCGGTGCGCCGGGCGACTCGACGAAACCGAGGTCGACCTTGCCCGCACGGGCCAGTCCGGCGACCTGATCCGAGTTCGCGACCTCGAGGCCCAGACGGAGGACGGGGTTCGCGCGGTTGAGCTCGCCGATCCACCCCGGGACCAGGTGCTCGGCCAGTGTCATGCTCGCCGCGACCCGGAGGCCTGCTTCGCGCCTGGTCCGCAGGGCCTGGGCGCCGTCGAGCAGTCCGTCGAGTTCGGCGAGCACGCGCTGCGCCCGGCCCACGATCACGCGACCGTCCGGGGTGAGCGCGGAACCGCGGCGGGTCCGGTCGAACAGCACCAGGCCGAGCCTTCGTTCCAGAGTGGACAGTCGTTTGCTCGCCGACGGCTGCGCCGTCGGCGAGGACGGCGGCGGCCTGCCCGATGCTGCCCAGTTCGCCGACGAGCACGAGCAAGCGCAAGGCGTCGAGCTCCGGCGCGGTCATAGCCAAAGTGCATGACCTACCCGTCGCTCTCCCGGCTACCGGCGTGTTCCGCACCGGACGACGCTCGTCGTCATGGGCACCATCACCGCGCGGCGGGCGAAGCCGCACCTGACCGGTCTGGCCGTCACCGCCCTCGGGGTGGCCGTCGCGTATCTGCTGAGCACCGCGGTTCCCGTGCTCAGCGCGCTCACCCTCGCCGTCGTGCTCGGGGTGCTCGCCGGTTCGCTGCCGGTGCTCTCCGACGGCACCCGGCAAGCGATCGCGAAGGTGACGAAGAAGCTCCTGCGTGCAGGGGTCGTCCTTCTCGGCTTGCAACTCGCGCTCCCGTCCGTGCTTTCCCTCGGCCCCGGCACACTGCTCGCGGTGGTGCTGACCGTCGGCCTCACGTTCCTCGGGACGATCGGGCTCGGCAGGCTGATCGGCGTTCCGCGCGGGCTCGCGATGCTGGTCGCGACCGGGTTCTCCATCTGCGGCGCGTCGGCGATCGCGGCGATGGAAGGAGTCGTCGAACGGGAGGACTCCGACGTCGCGACCGCCGTCGCCCTGGTCACCTTCTACGGCGGCCTGGCGATCGCGGCTGTCCCGCTCCTCGGCGGCTGGCTGGGGATGGACGCGCTGCGGATCGGCGGCTGGGCCGGGCTGGGCGTGCACGAGGTCGCCCAGGTGGTCGCGGCCGCCACCCCGGCCGGGACCGCTGCCGTCGCGGTCGCCGTGGTGGTGAAGCTGAGCCGTGTCGTCCTGCTGGCGCCGATGGTCGCCGCGGTCAGCGTGCGCGAACGCCGTCGTCGCCCGTCCGCGGGTGGGAAGCGCGCCCCGCTGGTCCCGCTGTTCGTCCTCGGTTTCCTGGCGATGGTGGCGGTGCGGAGCACCGGGATCCTGCCGGGCGTGGCGCTCGACGTCGCCAAGGTGGTCTGCACGCTCCTGCTGGCGGGAGCGCTGTTCGGGCTGGGCTGCGCGGTCCGGATCGGCGCCCTGATCCGGACCGGCGGCCGGGCGCTGCTGCTCGGCCTCCTGTCCACGGTGCTGGTCGGCACCATCGCCTACACCGCGCTGGCCCTGCTCGGCTAGCTTCACGGGCCGTCCAGGGCTTGCGCGGCGGTCAAGAGGGCGAGCGTCTCGATGTCGGAGGCCGAGCAGCCGCGGGAGAGGTCGTTCAGCGGGGCCGCGAGCCCCTGGAGGATCGGGCCGAGCGCGACGGCGCCCCCGAGCCGCTCGGCGATCTTGTAGCCGATGTTGCCGGCGTCCAGATTCGGGAACACGAGGACGTTCGCGCGGCCGGCGACAGCGGAGCCGGGAGCCTTCGCCGCCGCGATGGACGCCACCAGCGCGGCGTCGAACTGGAGCTCACCATCCACCGGCAGGCCGGGATTCCTCCCGCGCACCAGCGAAGTCGCCTCACGGACGACCTCGACGCGCTGATGATCGGCACTGCCCTGCGTGCTGAACGACAACATCGCGACCACGGGGTCCTCCCCCGTCAGACCGCGATGCGTCGCCGCGGCGGCGAGGGCGATGTCCGCCAGCTGCGCGGCGCCCGGCTCGGGAACCACCGCGCAGTCCGAAAAGGTCAGCCGCCGCCCGTCCGGGAGCAGCAACAGGAAGCAACTGCTCAAAGTGGACACTCCCGGTGCCAGGCCGACGACCCGCAACCCCGCACGCAGGACGTCCGCGGTCGGCCGGGTCGCCCCGGCGACACAGGCGTCCACCCGGCCCGCCCGCAGGGCTGCCGCCGCGACGAACACCGGATCGTGCCGGGCATCGGCGAGCTTTTCCTGATGGCGGGCGAATCCCGCCGTCAAGGCGGCCGCGGTCGGGTCGTCGACGAGGGCGTCCGCGAGGTCCACGATCACGTCGTCCGGAGCGCCGGCGGCGCGAAGCCGTGTTCCGTCGCCGAACAGCAACGGCCGCACGACCCCCTCGGCCCGGAGCGCGAGGGCAGCCCGGACGGCGCGATTGTCGTCGCCGTCCGGCAAAGCAACGCGGAGATCCCGCCCGCGCAACGCCTTCCGCCATCTGTCGAGCGTCACGTCCGGCGTGGCCTCGGTGGTCAGGCTCATCGAAAGTACCTCCACAGACGAAGTGGGGGCCGCCGGAAGACGGCGACCCCCACCGGGTGAAAAGGGCTGGTTCAGGGCTGGACGGCCTTCTCGACGTCGTTGAGCATCGCGTCGACGCCGTGGAGCAGTTCGGTGAGCACCTCGCGATCGGCGACCAGCGGCGGGGAGATCATCAGCATCGTCGCGCCGCGGTCGTCGCCGCGGAGGATGACGCCCGTGCGGCGGAACGCCTCTGGGAGCACCTCGCGAAGCACCTTCACCGACTCCGCGTCGGTCAGCTCCCGGCCACTGTCGCGGTCGGCCATCAGCTCGATGGCGTAGAAGAACCCGGTACCGCGGACGTCCTTCACGCAGCGGTGCGCGGACTTGAGCGAGTTCAGCGCGGCGAACAGTTCCGGGCCCTCGGCGAGCACGTTGTCGAGCACCTTCTCGTCCCGCATCGCGGTGAGGTTCGCGACGGCGACCGCGGTGGCGACCGGATGCCCGCCCCAGGTGGCGCCGTGGGTGAAGACGCCGCCCTTCGGGGAGTCGTACAGCTCGGTGACCAGCTTCTCGCGCACGATCACCCCGCCAAGCGGCGCGTACCCCGACGTCGAGCCCTTGGCGAAGGTGACCAGATCCGGCACCACTCCGGTGATGCCGTGGCCGAACCAGTGCCCCAGCCTGCCGAACGAGCAGATGACCTCGTCCGACACGAGCAGGATGCCGTACTTGTCGCACAGCGCGCGCAAAGCGGGCCAGTACCCCTTCGGCGGGACCAGCGCGCCGCGGCCGTTCTGCACCGGCTCGGCGAACAGGGCCGCGATGGTCTCAGGCCCTTCTTCGAGGATGACCCGCTCGATCGCCGCGACACAGTCCAATTCGGACGCCGGGCCGCAGTCTCCCAGCAGTCCCAAGGTGTTCGGCACGTGCCGGACGCCGGGCATGAGCGGGCCGAAGGGTTCCTTGATCTTCGCCAGCCCGGTCACCGAGAGGGCGCCGATGGTCGTGCCGTGGTAGGCCATGTCGCGGCTGATGATCTTCGTCCGCTCCGGCTGCCCTTGGCTGCGGTGGTACTGCCGGGCGAACTTCAGCGCGGTTTCGACGGCCTCCGAGCCGGAGTTGACGAAGAACGTCGTCCCGAGGTCGCCCGGCGCGAGTTCGGCCAGCAGTGTGGCCGCTTCGATCGCGGGGATGTGCGCCGAACCCCAGTTGCTCGCGTAGGCCAGGGTGCCGACCTGGTCGGCGGCGGCCTTGGCGATGTCGGCGCGCCCGTGGCCCATGTTGACGCAGAAGAGCCCGGCGAGACCGTCGAGATGGCGGCGCCCCTCGGTGTCGATCAGGTAGCTGCCCTCGCCGCGTACGAACACCGGGAAATCCGAGGCCCAGGTGTCCTTGCGGGTGAAGTGCGGGCCGAGATGCCGTCGAGCCTGCGCTCGCAGCTGGGTGACGTCCACGGAGACCTCCTTCGAGACACGAGTCTGTGCTTTGACTTTCGCAATCCGCCCGGCCCGGGCCCAGCGCCAGAGCGGCGGCGTTCGATGGGTCCAGTTGGCCGTGCTCGAAGGCGGAACTCGCGTGATCAGACTCCGCACACCGAGATCGCCGTTCAATCACGCGAGTTCCGCCTTCAATCACGCGAGTTCGGCGTTCAATCACGCGAGTTCGCCGTCTGATCACGCGTGAAGGCCCCCTTCCCTCGGCTGAACAGAGGGAAGGGGGCCTTCACGCGCAAAGCGACCTACACGTAGTCCTTGTACTTCTCCAGGAACCGCACAGGCTTGGACAGCGCGTCGCGACGGAACGGGTCGCCCAGCTCGCGGGTGCACATGATCTCGATGACGGTGGTCTTGCCCTCGTTCATCTGCGCCTCGACGGCGCGCCGCAGCGCGGGGCCGACCTCGTCGAGCTTCTCCACGACGATGCCTTCCGCGCCCATCGCCTTGGCGATCCCCGCGAAGCTCTCGCTCTCCAGCTCGCCCGCGACGAACCGGCGGTTGTAGAAGTCGACCTGGTTCTTCTTCTCCGCGCCCCACTGCCGGTTGTGGAACACCACCGCGGTGACCGGGATGTCGTGGCGGACCGCGGTCATGACCTCGCCCATGCTCATCCCCCAGGCGCCGTCGCCGGCGTAGGAGATCGCGGGCCGGTCGGGCGCCGCGGCCTTGGCGCCGATGATGGTCGGCAGCGCGTAGCCGCAGTTGCCGAAGCTCATCGGGGCGAAGAAGCTGCGTGGCTCCTCGAAACGCAGATAGCTGTTCGCGACCGAGTTGATGTTGCCGATGTCGGTCGACACCATCACCCGCGGCGGCATGGCCTTCTCCAGCTCCCGCAACACTTCCCGCGGGTGCAGCCAGTTGCCTTCCTCGGTCTCCTGCTCCTCGATCATGTCGAGGCTGAACGGGTCGTTCTCGTGGGTCCAGGCGTCGAGTTCGGCCTCCCACTCGTCCTTCTCCGCCTTCATCTTCGCCGCGCGGACGTCCTTGGTGGCGTCGCACGCCAGCGTCCGGTCCGACAAGCGTTTGGTCAGCGCGACCGCCGCGTCCTTGGCGTCACCGCAGATACCGACGGTGATCTTCTTGACCAGCCCGAGCATCTTGTGGTCCGCGTCGATCTGGATGATCTTCGCGTCCTTGGGCCAGTAGTCCATGCCGTGCTGCGGCAGCGTGCCGAACGGGCCGAGCCGCGAGCCGAGCGCGATCACGACGTCCGCCTGCGAGATCAGCTTCATCGCTGCCTTGGAACCCTGGTAGCCCAGCGGCCCGCACCACTGCGGGTGGCTCGCCGGGAACGAGTCGTTGTGCAGGTAGCTGTTCACCACCGGCGCGCCGAGGCGTTCGGCGAGCGCCTTGCACTCCTCGACGCCGTCGGCCATCACCACCCCGCCGCCGGAGATGATCACCGGGAACTCCGCCGTGGCCAGCAGGGCGGCGGCCTCGTCGAGGCTCCGTTCCCCGCCGGGACCGCGATCGAGCCGCACCGGCTCCGGGATCTCGGCCTCGATCTCGCCGTAGAAGTAGTCGCGCGGGATGTTGAGCTGCGTCGGGCCGAGTTCGGAGTGGGCCCGGTCGAAGCAGCGGCCGGTGTACTCCGCCATCCGCTTCGGGTTGTTGACGTGCCCCTGGTACTTGGTGAACTCCTGGAACATGGGCAGCTGGTCGGCCTCCTGGAAGCCGCCGAGGCCGGTGCCCATCGTGCCCGCCTCCGGGGTCACGATGACCACCGGGCTGTGCGCCCAGAAGGCGGCCGCGATCGCGGTCACGCAGTTGCTGATGCCGGGGCCGTTCTGGCCGATGACGACGCCGTGCCTGCCGCTCACCCGGGCGTAGCCGTCGGCCATGTGCCCGGCGCCCTGCTCGTGCACCACCGGTACCAGCCGGATGCCCGCCGGCGCGAAGATGTCCATCGCGTCCATGAACGCCGACCCCATGATGCCGAAGATGTCGGTGACGCCGTTGGCCACGAGCGTCTCGACGAAGGCCTCGGACGGGGTCATCTTCTTCCGGCCGCTGACGACCGTGCGGCCGTCACCCGTCTTCCGTTCCGTCATGTTCCGCTCCTTCGACAGGCGAGATTTACAAAAAACGATACGTGGCGTTCCTGAAATCAGGATGCGGTCGACGATAGGACGACTATCGCCCAGGGTCAACGCCAGATCCTGAAAATCGAGACGCAATGTGCTACTTTTCGGAACATGGAGCTGCTTCGCGAACCCGATCCGATCAACGGGGACACGCCGACCATCCGGCTGTTCTCCCTGCTCGAGCTGATCGCCGCCAAGGATCAGCTGGTCTCCCTGCAGGGCCTCGTCGAGGAGACAGGCTTGCCGAAACCGACGCTGCACCGCATGCTGCAGCAGCTCGAAGGGGCGAGCTTGCTCGTCCGCCAGGCCGACGGCCGCCACTACGGCACCGGTCATCGGCTGCGGCAGCTCGCGGAGAACCTGCTCCTCAACGCGACCCACCACGGCGCCCGGCACGCCGTCCTGCGCCATCTCGTCGACGAACTCGGCGAGAGCTGCAACGTGACCACCTTGTCGGGCAACGAAATCGTCTACCTCGACCGGGTGGAGACCCCGGAACCGCTGCGGTTCTACCTCCGGCCCGGCTCGCGTGTGCCGATCCACTGTTCGGCCAGCGGCAAGATGGTCCTCGCGCAGATGAGGCCGTCGCAGCGGCGGAAACTGCTCGCGCACGCACCGCTCAAGCAGTACACGAACAAGACCCTCACCGACCTCGACGCGCTCGAGGCCGAGTTCACCCGCATCCGCCGCGACGGGTTCGCCCTCGACGACGAGGAGTTCCTGCCCGGCTTGGTCTGCGTCGCGGTCCTCGTCCCGGGGCGCGCCAACCTCTGCGTCGCCGTGCAGGCGCCCGTCATGCGGCTGACCCCGGACAAGGCGCTGCAAACGCTCCCGGCACTGCAGCGCGCCGCCGAGGCGATCAGCCGCGTCGACGCCGAGGGCGGGTCCGAAGCGGAAAGTGTTCCGTCGTAAGGAGTTCTCATGGTCCCCGAGCTTCGGCTCCCGGTGCGCGACGTCTTCGGCATCGATTCGGATCTCGTCGTCAGCGCGTTCCGCGAACGCGACGAGCACGTCCCTGAGATCGACGAGGCGTATCGCTTCAACCCGGACGTGACGCTGGCCCTGCTCGCCGGGTTCGCCCGCGACCGCCGCGTGCTGGTGCAGGGCCTGCACGGCACCGGGAAGTCGACCCACATCGAGCAGGTCGCCGCGCGGCTCAACTGGCCGTGCGTGCGCGTCAACCTGGACGGCCACCTCAACCGCCTCGACCTCGTCGGCCGTGACACCGTCGTGTTGCGCGAGGGCAAGCAGGTCACCGAGTTCCAGGAAGGCATCCTCCCGTGGGCACTGCAGCGGCCGGTCGCGCTGGTGCTCGACGAATACGACGCCGGCCGCCCGGACGTCATGTTCGTGCTCCAGCGGATCCTCGAACGCGACGGCAAGTTCACCCTCACCGACCAGAACCGGGTCCTGCGCCCCCATCCGTCCTTCCGGCTGTTCGCCACCGCCAACACCGTCGGGCTCGGCAACCTCAACGGGCTCTACCACGGCGCGCAGCGGCTGAACCACGCGCAGATCGACCGCTGGAACATCGTGGCGTCGCTGAACTACCTGCCCGCCGCCGAGGAGATCGCGATCGTGCGGGCGAGGGTGCCCAGCGTTCCCGAAGAGCTCGCGGCGTCTTTGGTCGCGGTGGCAGCCTTGACCCGCAAGGGTTTCCAGGCCGGTGATCTGTCCACTTTGATGTCTCCGCGCACGGTGATCACCTGGGCGGAGAACATCGAGATCTTCGGCGATCCGGCGACAGCGTTCCAGCTTTCCTTCGTGAACAAATGTGACGAAGCCGAGCACGCCATCGTGGCGGAGTACTTCCAACGGTGCTTCGACGACGAACTCCACCTGCTCTCGGCATGACCTCGGGGCAGGCGGAAACCCGGCGCCGCAATCAGGTCGAGGAGCTGTGCGCGGCCGCTGTCCGGGCGCTCAGCGGCGATCCGGCACTGCATTTCCGGGCAAGGCGGCTGCATCGGGGACGCGAACCGCTGCCCCTGCACGCGCCGCATCTGCTTCAGTCCGCCGAAGACGATCTGCTGTCCTCACGCGGGATCGCGGACGGGATGGCGTTGCGCCTGACAGCCTCGGACGCCGACCTGCACCGGAGCCTGTGCCCCGAAGATCCGGCCGAACGCGGGATTTTCGAGCTGCTGGAACAGTTCCGCGTCGAGTCGCTCCCGCCCGCGGAGCTGCCGGGGATGCGGCGGAACCTGCGACGTCGCCATCTCCGCTGGTCGCTGGAGTTCCACCGATCCGGGCTGACCGAGACCGCCCGCGGCCTGCTGCTGTACACGGTCGCGCAGATCTGCCGGTCGCGGATCACCGGTGAACCCGTGGTCGAGGAGACCGAGGACCTCATCGAGGCGACCAGGTTCGCGCTGGCGCCGTCGCTCGGTCACGACCTCGCCGGGCTGCGGCGGCATCGGCAGGACCAGGCGGCCTTCGCCGGGCACGCGCTGGGAATCGCCCGGACGATCGGCGACCTGCTCACCGCGACCGACAGCGAGGCCGAGGACGACGGCGAACCCACCGACCCGCGGTTCAGCCTGGTGATCGACTTCGACGCGAGCCTCGGCGAGCAGATCCCCTCCGCGACCGCTGGAACCAGCCGGACTTTGGGTGAATCCGGTGCGGCGTACCGGGTCTACACCACCGCGTACGACCGGGAACGGCGCGCGTCGGACTTGGTGCGCCCCGGACTGCTGCCCGAACTCCGCGAACGGCTCGACCGGCGTATCGGCAGACAGGGCGTCAGCCCGGGACGGCTGGCGCGCGACCTCAAGACAGTCCTCGCGGAGCCCGCGCGCGACGGCTGGGACGGCGGTCAGGAGGAAGGCCACCTCGACGGCCGCACCCTGGCGCAGCTGATCAGCTCCCCCACCGAACGGCGGATCTTCCGCACCGAACGGATCGAACCGGTGGCGGACACGCTCGTGACGTTCCTGATCGACTGCTCGGGTTCGATGACGGCGCACGCGGAACCCGTCGCCACGCTGGTCGACCTCTTCGCGCGCTCGATCGAACTAGCCGGCGCGAGCTGTGAAGTGCTCGGCTTCACGACCGGCGGCTGGAACGGGGGAAAACCCGGACGGGACTGGAGGCGAGCGGGACGGCCGCGGCATCCCGGCAGGCTCAACGAACGGCTCCACCTCGTGTTCAAGGACGCCGAAACCCCGTGGCGCCGGGCACGTCCGGATCTCGCGGCCTTGGTGAAAGCCGATCTGTTCCGGGAAGGGATCGACGGTGAGGCGGTGGCCTGGGCCAGCGACCGGATGCGCGCACGAACGGAAACGCGCCGGATCCTGCTCGTCCTCTCCGACGGCAGCCCGATGGACAGCGCGACGAGCCTGGCGAACGATCCGCACTACCTGGACGAGCATCTGCGGGAAACCGTGCAGCGGCAGGAAAACACTGTCGAGATCCGCGGGGTCGGCGTCGGGCTCGACCTCAGCCCCTTCTACCGCCGCTCCCGGGTTCTCGACACTTCGGTCACGTCGGGGTACGCCCCGTTCCGTACCGTCCTCGAACTACTCGCCCTGCGGTGAACCCTGCTGTTGGTCACCCTGCTGTTGGTCACCCTGCTGTTGGTCACCGGAGTCGCCGAGGAAGCCTTTCGCCTTGTCTGCGGCCGTGTCGATCTTGTCGGCGTGTTCACCGAAGCGGGATTTGGCGAAATCGGCGGCCTTGTCGACGTGCTCCCCGCTCACTTTGTCCTTCATGCCTTCGAAGTCGATACCCATGCGAACTCCTCTGATGGTCAATTTGCGGGACGCCGGACTTCCGGCGCGTACATCCATCAAAGGTCATTCACGCCGTCCTGCAACTTGAGCCGGACGGTTGGGTGAGTCTTCGCGACTTCACCTCATTTACCCTTTCCAGATAAGGAAAACGGCCTCGACCACCGCAACGGTGCGGCGGCCGAGGTCGCTCACTCGGGTGGACTTGCCGTCCGTTCGCCCGATCACCGTTGGCGCTTTTAGCTCTTTCGTGTTCGTATGCCTGGCGTCAGCCAAAGCGAGACGGCCAAAGGGAGTTCGAACTTCATGCGCAGGAAAATTGCCCGGACGGTAACGGGCGTGGCGATCGTGGCCGGTCTGGTCGCCGCGTGCGGCTCCGAGGGCGAAAACGGTGCGGCGGGAACATCTG
This sequence comes from Amycolatopsis sp. NPDC102522, assembly GCF_055584485.1. Taxonomy (NCBI): domain Bacteria; kingdom Bacillati; phylum Actinomycetota; class Actinomycetes; order Pseudonocardiales; family Pseudonocardiaceae; genus Amycolatopsis; species Amycolatopsis sp. NPDC102522. Next base: position 133,195 of record NZ_JBVJLY010000017.1, read on the forward strand.
GCGCGAATGGAACCGCTTCAAGCGCGCCGGCCGCGTCATCAGGAGCGGGCACCGGGGACGCGGGTCAGGCAGGCGGCGAAGCGGCCCAGAAGGTGACAGCGGCGATCCAGCAGGCGCTCCAGCAGTCACCGATCATGTTCACCACGGAAAGCGCCGAGCTGTCCGAGAAGAGCAAGTCGGCACTCGGCGAGATCGCCAAAGCCATGCAGGGCAACGACGTCAAGGTCGCCGTCGCCACCCACGCGGGGTACCCCGACGCGGAAAAGTCCAAGGCGCTCTCCGAAAAGCGCGCGGAAGCGATCACCACCGCTCTCGAAGGAGCGGGTGTGGCCAAGGATCGCGTCAAGAGCGAAGCGACCGGGAACGAGAAGGCTCAGGGCGACAAGGCGTTGGACACGCAGATCACCGTCGCCCAGTGACCCTCGACGGGCGCCGCCGCCGTCATTATCTGGTCGGCCCCAGTGGTTTTCCCAATTTCGGCGACGAACTGATCGCGGCGACGTGGTTGCGGTATCTGGCGCGGACCGAGCCGGAGGCCGACGTCTGGCTCGACACCCACTCGCCGGGGCCCGCGCAACTGCTGCTGAACGATCTGCACCCGCGCCTGCGCTGCACGGACACCCTGTGGCGGCTGTGCGGCGAGGCGCCGTCGGACGATCCGTGGGAAGTGGCGCGCTGGGTACAGTCGGCGGTGGACGACCCCGGGCTCGCGCCGCGGTGGGACGCGGGCATCGCCCTGCTCGGCCGGACCGACGTGGTACACCTGATCGGCGGCGGCTACCTCAACGCGCTGTGGCCGCGGCACGTCGGGCTGATCGCGGGCGCCGCGGCCGCCGCCCGGCGGTCGGGCGCCCGCACGGCCATGACCGGGCAGGGCCTGACACCTTTCCCGCCCGGTGCCACCGACCTGCTCCGGTCGCTCGCCGACCGCTTCGACGTCGTCGACGTCCGCGACGACCCGTCCGCCGAACTGCTCCCCGGTGTCGCCCGGACGTGCGACGACGTCTTCCTCGAACCGCCCGAGCAGTCACCCGCCGCGCAGGCGCGCGAATTCGTGCTGTGCGTCCAGTCCGACATCGGCGCCTTCGAGCCGTCCGTGCTGGCCGCCCAGGTGCTGGGCTTGCTGCGGTCGTGGGAGGTACACCCCGAGCAACTCGCGATCGTCGAAGGAATCCCCCGGATCGACCGCGCCGTTCCGGCGTTGCTGGAACACGAACTCGCCGGCGCGGAATTCCATCCTTTCCGCGACATCTGGCGCCATGGTCTGCCGTTGGCACCCGGTCAGACCTGGATCTCCAGCCGCTACCATCTGCACCTGGTCGCCGCAGCGGCCGGCGCGGCAGGTCTCGCGGTCAGCGTGTCGCGCGCGTACTACACGACCAAGCACCGCAGCCTGATCGACCTCGGCTCGGGATGGACGTCGTTCGACGCCGAGGTGGGCGGGACACCGGACCGGCCGACCGGCACCGGGTTCCCGCCGCACGTCCTCCGGCGGTGCCGGGAGTCGAAACTTTCGGTGGCCAAGGCGGTGTACGGAAGTCAGGTGGCCGAGGAAGCCGCGACGCCTGCCCCGGCGCGGCGCCTCGCCTTGCGTTCGTGGCGGGCACGATCGAGCTAGCTACGAGGTATGGCGAGGCGCCGGAGGTACCGCGCAGGGCACGTGGGTCGTGAGTGGCGATTCGGGGTTATTGAGGGGTAAGGCAAACGTGTCCTGCCGACAGTCCGTGAAGGCCTCCTTGCCCACCCTGAAAGTAGCGAAGGGGACCTTCACAGACTCTCTCGACGTGGTCCCTCGTGAAACTGGAGCTATACGGGCAGGCGTGTGTGGGGGGGGGGCCAGGAGGGGCCGGCGGGGTTGGCGGGGGGGGGGGGTGGGGGGCACCACCCGCG
>NZ_JBVJLY010000017.1:135094-178064 GCF_055584485.1 Amycolatopsis sp. NPDC102522
GCAGGCGTGTGTCGCGAAAGCCACTTTCGCGACGTCTGATGTCCCGAAAGTGGCTTTCGCGACACACCTCCGGGCTAGCGGCTGAGTGACGGCACCGCCGCAGTGGCCGGAGCGCTTTCCGCCGACCGCGCCACCGGCATCCGCGCCTTGTCCGGCGCCAGCAGGCTCCAGACCACCACCACGGCCACGTTCAGCCCCATCGACACCAGACCCGCGTTGAACCCGCCGAACGTCGCACCGGTGACGTAAAGGACGATCGCGGCGATCACCCCGGTGACCATCCCGGCGGCCACCGCGGCCGTCCGCACCCGGCGCACGAACAGGATCGCGAGCCAGCCGGGGACGACCTGAGCCAGCAGGTTGTAGGTCAGGTTCAGGATCGTGAGCATCAAGGTCGAGGCGACGAGGGTCAGGACCGCCGCCAGGACCAGGAAACTCGCCACCGCGACGACCGTCCACCGTCGTTGCGCCGTGGCCGGGATGTTCGGCGCGAGGTTGCGGCAGACCATCCCGCCGATGGTGAGCGCGGTCGCGGCGAGCACCAGAACGCCGGAGAGCGCGGCACCGGCGGCGACGAGACCGAGCAGCCAGTCGGGCAGCAAACCCTTGGCGGTCACCATGAACACCGTGTTCGGGTTCTTCAGGTCCGGATGCGCGCGCACGCCGTAGTACGCGGCCAGCACCAGGAACGGGTAGATCAGCATGTACAGCGGCATCCACACGGTCGAGCTCTTCACCGCGCGTTCGGACCGGGCCGGGAACACATACGCGCCACCGAAACCGAGGTAGAACACGATGCTCTGGAAGAGGATCGTCGTCATCGCGAACGTCAGTTCCGAGCCGCCCATGGTGGTCTGCGCCGCGCTGAGCACCTCGGGTCCGCTGACCTTCGCGGTGCCGCCAGCGGCGAGCACGACCGCCACTCCCACGAGCACGACGCCGACCAGCATGAACAGATCCTTGAGAATCGAAACGAACGCGGGCGACCGCACTCCGGAGACGGCGATGTAGACGAACGCCACGATGCCCGCCAGCACCACGCACTGCACGGGATCCAGCCGCAGGCCCAGATTGCTGAGCACCACCTGGAGACCGATGAACTGGTACTGCCCCCACGGGACCAGCGCGATCAGCATCGTGACGCAGGTGATCAGCTCGAGCCGCCTGCTGCCGAAATGCCGTCCGAACACGTCGGGCACGGTCATCGCGTCGTACCGTTTCGCCGCCCGCCACACCAGCGGGGCCAGGAAGTAGCCCAGCGAGTACGCGAGCAGGATGTAGCCGAGGAACCAGATCCCGTAGCTCGCGCCGTGCGCGTAGATCCCGCTCGGGAAGCCGATCATCGTCCCGATGCTGTACACCTCGCCGACCGCGAGGAAGTACACCAGCCACGCCGGGAACGAGCGGCCGCCGACCAGGAACTCGGAGATCCCGCCACCGCGGGTGGACCGGCCGACCCACACCGCGAGCCCGATCGAGCCCGCCATCACCACCGCCACGATCGCGATCAGCATCAGTCGTCCTCCTGGTAGTGAGCGCGGTCGAAGAAACGCCAGCTGATCCACAGGCACAGGGTGGTCAGCGGGCAGCAGCAGAACACCCAGAAGAACAGCACCGGGATGCCCAGTACCGATGCCGTCGATCCCGACAGCACCAGAATTCCCGCCAACAGGGCGAAAGCAGGGACGAACAGTCCGATGAGGACACTCGGCCAGCTGCGGATCATCGTGATACTCCCGCCGTCTCGCGCCACCAGACGACCTCGCCGCCACTGACGGTGGCGTCCACGGTCAGCTCGCGGATCCGGTCGGCGTCGACCGTGGTGGGATCGCCGGAAAGCACCGCGAGATCGGCGAGCTTCCCGATCTCCAGACTTCCCTTGAGGTTCTCCTCGCCGGCCAGGTAGGCGGCGTCGATCGTGTAGCCACGCAAAGCGGCATCGACATCGACGGCCTGTTCCGGGCCGAGCACCTTGCCCTGTCTGGTGATCCGGCGCACCGCGCACCAGATCCCCTCCAACGGCGGCACCGGCGTCACCGGGGTGTCCGAATGCAGTCCGAAGTGGATTCCGCGCGAGCGGGCCGAGACCAGCGGGCTGATCCGGCGCGCCCGCTCGGGGCCGAGGAAGACATCGCGATGCCGGTCTCCCCAGTAGTAGACGTGTTTGACGAAGAACGACGCGAGGACGTCGTGGGCGGCCATCCGGTCCAGCTGGTCTTCGCGCACCGTCTGGCAGTGTTCGATCCGGTGCCGCCTGCCGGTTCCCGTCGGCGAGCCCAGCCGCGAGTAGCCGTCGATGATCGCGTCGATCGCCGCGTCCCCGTTGCCGTGCACGGCGACCTGCCAGCCCGCCGCGTCGAGCGCGGCGATCCGGCGGCCGAGATCGGCGGGTTCGAGCAGCATCATGCCGTGCTCGTCCGGGTCGCAGGTGTAGCCCTCCGCGAGGCAGCCGGTCTTGCCCTGGATCGACCCGTCCGCGACGATCTTCACGCCCGTCATCGCGAACTTGTCGGTCACGCCGCCGGTGTCCGGCGCTTCCGGCCTTCCTTCGTCCAGACCGGGAACCAGGCCGTCGAACAGGTAGCCGCGCACCCGGACGCGTAGTTTCCCGGCCCGCCGCAGCAGCGCGTACGCCTCCAGTTCCGCGGCGCCGCCGATGAGCCCGATCCCGGTGTCGTGCACGGAGGTCACGCCGTTGGCGAGGTACTCCTCGTCCGCCAGGAGCAGGGCTTCGGCCAGTTCGCCCGCGCTCTGCCCGGGCAGCCGCGACGTGACCAGGAAGGCCGCCGTCTCGACGAGCACCCCGGTCGGCTCGCCCCGGGCGTCACGCACGATGAGCCCGCCCGGCGGATCAGGGGTCTCGGCGGTGATCCCGACTTCGCGCAGGGCGAGCGAGTTCGCGGTGCAGAAGTGCCCGGAAACGTGGGTCAGCACCACGGGATTGCGGCCGGAGACGGGGTCGAGGTCCGCCCGCGTCGGATGGCGGCCGTCGGCGAGCAGCGTGTCGTCGTAGCGGAAACCCCGGATCCACTCCCCCGACCCGAGATCCTTGGCCGCCTGGGCGACCCGGCCGACGATGTCGGCGATGGTGTCGTTGGGCGGGCTGCCGGCGTCGACCGGCGCGGCGAGTGTCATCCCGAAGAACGCCGGATGGTTGTGGGACTCGACGAAACCGGGGATCACCGTGCGCTCGGCCAGGTCGAACACCGTGGTCTCCGGGCCGATCAGCCGGGAGATCTCACGTTCGGAACCCAGCGCGGTGATCCGGCCGCCTCTCGCGGCCAGCGCGCGGACCCGTCTCCCCGCCGGGTCCAGGGTGAGCACGGTGCCCCCGAGCGCGACGAATTCGGCGGCACTACGGGGATCTTCTCGAAGGGACTGCACCACACGGACCTCCTGGCGACGTGTCCTGGCTCACGAAGGATCCCCAGACAGTGCGATACATCTGGCCGCCTGAACAGGTCCAGAACGCTCCGGTGCGGTGGTACCAGTTGCTCCTCAGCCGCCGAGCAGGTCGCGGCAGGCCTCGCCGAGCAGCCGGATTCCGGGGTCGATGTCGCGCAACGGCACCGCCGCGAAGCCGATCCGGAAGTGGTTGCGCGGCGGGTCGTCCCCGACGAAGAAGATGTCGCCGGGCTCGATCAGGACACCGTCGCGTTCGGCGCGCTCCATCAGCGCCCGGCAGTCCAGTTCGGACGGTCCGGTCATCCAGAGACTGACCCCGCCCGGCGGATACGCCGTCTGCGTCCACGGCAGGTACTCGGCGACAGCGGCGCAGGTCGCCTCCCATTTCCGCATCAGTTTCGTGCGGTACCGACGCAGGGAACGGTGATACTCGCCGCTGTCGATGAGCAGCGCCAGCGCCCGCTGGAGATGACCGGGCGGATGCCGCAGCACGTACCGCCGGATCTCCCGCAGCTCCCGCACCAGTTCACGCGGTCCGACGAGATAGCCCAGCCGCAGGCCGGGTGAGAGGAACTTGGAGAAGGTGCCGAGGTAGATCGCGTCGCCGGTGCCGTCGAGCGCCTTCAGTGCGGGGGTCGGGCTGCCGTGGTACCGGAATTCGCTGTCGTAATCGTCCTCGACGAGCACCGTGCCCGCACTCGCGGCCAGACTGAGCAGCTTTCGGCGGCGGCCGATGCTCAACGTCGCGTTCGTCGGATGGTGGTGACTCGGGGTGAGGTAGAGCAGGTCGACGCCGTCGAGGGTCTCCGGCGGGCGCAGACCGCTCTGATCGACGTCGACGCCGCGTAACCCGGCCCCGGTGCGCAGGAAGATGTGCCGGGCGTCGAGGTACCCCGGGTTCTCCATCGCGACGACGCTGTCCGGCCCGAGCAGCGCGCGGCCGAGCAGGTCGAGCCCCTGCTGCGAGCCGACGGTGATCAGCACCTCGGACGGATCGGCCTCGATCCCCCGCGCGGTGAGCAGCTGACGGCAGATCAGGTCGACCAGCATCGGGTCGTCCGAGCCGACGCTGTCCTGCAGGCTCGGGAACACGTGCGGCCGGTACAGCGCGTCGCGCAGGCAGCGGGTCCACGACCGCGCCGGGAAGGCGGTGACGTCCACCTGCCCGGCGAGGAACGGGTACGGGTAGGTGTGCCAGTCCGGGCGTTTCTCGATATGCGGCACCCCGGCGTCCGGATACCGGCGCACCCGCTTGCTCCAGTCGATGGACGGGCTGGTGCCACGCTCCTGCACAGCGCAGTGCGGCCGCATCTCCGCGTTGATGAACAGCCCGCTGCGCTCCCGGCTCTCCACGAACCCCTCGGCGACCAGCTCCTGGTAGGCGAGGTTGATGGTGTTGCGGGAGACGCTGAGTTCGGCGGACAGCTCACGCGAGCTCGGCAGCCGGTGAGCGGGGTCGAACGTGCCGATCGCGATGCCGTGCTCGATGGCGCGCCGGACCTGCCGGTAGAGCGGTTCGGCGGACGTCCGGTCGATTTCGATCAACGTTCGCGGCAACGGCACCTCCCTCACGGCGACGGGGCCGGGGTCTGAACCTAGCTCCAGATCCCGGCCCGCACCACCTAGCCGAACGCGACCGAGTCGATCCCGAGCGCCTCGCCGACCGGCGCGGACGTCAGCCGCCCGTCCACCGTGCTGACCCCGCCACGCAGCTCCGGGCACCGCTCGACGGCGCCGGACAGACCGTGGTTCGCCAGCTCCAGCGCGTAGGGCAGCGTGACGTTCGTCAGCGCGTACGTCGAGGTGTGCGGGACCGCGCCGGGCATGTTGGCGACGCAGTAGAACACCGAGTCGTGCACGGCGAACGTCGGCTCCGCGTGCGTCGTCGGCCGCGTGTCCTCGAAGCAGCCGCCCTGGTCGACGGAGATGTCGACGAGCACGCTGCCGGGCTTCATGCGAGACACGAGGTCGTTCGACACCAGGCTCGGCGCCTTGGCCCCGGGCACGAGCACCGCGCCGATCACGAGGTCGGCTTCGACCACGGCCTCCGCGATCGAGAAGGCGTTCGCCGCGGCGGTGCGGATCCGGCCCTGGTACATCCGGTCGGCGGCGCGGAGCTTGTCCACGTTCTTGTCGAACAGGACGACGTCGGCCCAGGCCCCGGCCGCGCCGGCGACCGCGTTCATCCCCGCCACCCCGGCGCCGAGCACGACCACCCGCGCCGGGGTCACCCCGGAGACCCCGCCGATGAGCACCCCGCGTCCGCCGTTGGCGCGCATCAGCGTCTGTGCGCCGACCTGCGGGGCCAGCCGTCCGGCGACCTCGCTCATCGGGAACAGCAGGGGCAGCGAACCGTTCGGCAGCTGCACCGTCTCGTAGGCCACCGACGTCGTGCCGGCGTCCAGCAGCGCCCGCGTGCACGGCTCGCTCGCGGCGAGGTGCAGGTAGGTGAACAGCAGCTGGTCGCGCCGCAGGCGGTGGTACTCCTCGGCGATCGGCTCCTTGACCTTGAGCACGAGTTCGCCGGTCGCCCAGACGTCGTCGGCGCTGTCCAGCACCTTCGCCCCCGCCGCGGCGTAGTCCTCGTCGCGGAGGGAAGACCCTTCCCCGGCTCCGCGCTCGACGAACACCTCATGCCCGGCCGAGGTGAACTCGTGCACGCCCGCGGGTGTCACCGCGACCCGGTACTCGTGGTTCTTGACTTCACGAGGGACACCGATCTTCATCTCACGCTCCCGTCTGTTCCAAAAGGCAGTGACGCTGAGCGTGCGGCACGACTGGAACGGCCAGAAGGGCCAGAATCCCCGTGATCGAGGGGTCCAGTTGGTTGAGGACCAAGCACTGGTCATAGCGGTGGGCTATGACGTCCTCGTCCGGCACCGGCTACCGCCCCGTCCCGCGTCCGGTCCACAGTGGCCGGGTGGGAACCCTGGCCATGACCTCGCTTGCGGCGGCGGCCGGGGTCGTCGCCCAGCGCCTTTCCGGTATGGGGCTTTCCCTGCTGTGCGTCCCGTTCCTGGCGCTGGCGCTGGGCCCGCTCGACGCCGTCCGGCTCACCCTGCTGCTCGGCTTCCCGGTCTATCTCGCGGTCGCGATCACCCACTGGCGGGCGATCAGGTGGGCGCAGGTCGCCTGGCTGACGGCGCCCGCGGTGGTGTTCACGCCGGTCGTCGCGCTCGTGGTCCGCGGCGTTCCCGAACGTCCGCTGCTGCTCGCGGCGGGTGGCTGCTGTGTCCTCGCTGTCGGCGTGCTGGCGAGCGGCATCACCGGCAGACGACTCGCGGGCAGGACGGGTGCCGTCGGCGCGGGCGTGCTGAGCGCGGCGATGAACTCCGTCGCCGGGCTCTCCGGGCCCGCCGTGGCGGTGTACGGGGCGAGCGCGGGCTGGGGTGCGGACGAGACGCGCGGGACGCTGTCGATCTACTTCTTCCTGCTCGGCCTGGTCGCGCTGCCCAGTCTCGGCTGGGTGGAGGTGCCCGCGAGCGTGCTCGTCTCGGTCGCGGGCGCCGCCCTCATCGGGGATCTGCTGGGACGGGCGCTGAGCCGACGGGTCGGCGAACGCTCCGTTCGCTGGTCCGTCCTCCTGCTTTCGGCGGCGGGTGGCGCGCTGACGCTGGCGCAGGCGGTCTGAGCTGGGTGGTCTCGGTACAGGGGGACGCATGTGGCGATCCGGGTTATTGAGGGGTAAGGCAAACCTGGCGTGTTTGTGGACGGTGTCGGTGACTCTGCGCGACACCGGGTCGTTGGCGTCGACTGTGTGGATTTTGGTGCGTTGGATGACCAGAAATCCACACACTCCTGTCGTGACCGGACCGGTCACGACAGTCGGACAGGGGGGTGTGTGGAAATAGGGACGTTGAGCGCCCCTATTTCCACACACCCCTCACCCTGAGTGACAACACGCGCCCTCGTCGACCCCACACCTTTGCCTAACCCCTCAATAGAACCCCACTTGCCACTCACGACCAACCCGACCCACCACGGCGCGGCACCCTTGTCGCCTGCCGTGCTACTGCTGTGACTGTTGGTGCATGTGGGACGCATGTGGCGATCCGCAAGTACATGAAGGACTCCTTCATTGCGTCTAGCGCAGTGAAGGAGTCCTTCATGTACTTGGGAAAGTGTCCTTCACGGACAGGACCGGCGATCAACCCCAGCCAGAATCCCGTAGGCACCCAAGGCACTCTTGGCCCGAACCCGAATCGCCGCTCACGCCCCCTGTACCGCGACTTTCGCTCCCGGTGACCGGTAATACGATGGCCGGTGATGACACCGCCGGACCGCCCCGTATGGCGATCGCGCGCGTGGCTGGTCGCCTCCGCGGTGCTGGTCGTGGCCGCGGTCGCGCTGCTGGCCGTCGGCGCGAACGGGCCGGGCGCGGTCATCGCGCCGATTCTCGTCGTGGCCACGGCCATCGGAGTGACGACGTGGACGCTGGTTCGCGCCCGCAAGCGGCGCCTCGACTACGAAGCACGTCTTACCGGCTGGGCGGCGGAGCACGCCACGCATCATGAGCGGCTCCGGATCGCCCGGGAACTCCACGACATCGTTTCCCACGGCCTCGGCGTGATCACGCTGCGGGCCAGTGCGGCGAGGCTGGTCCGAGGAGACGTCCGGGAAGCGGAGCGCGAGCAGGCGCTCGTCGACATCGAGCAGGCGAGCCGGGACGCGGTCACCGAACTCCGGCGCATGCTGGCGGTGCTTCGCGATCCTGACGAGCGCGGCGCGCCGTTGCGGCCCGTGCTGAACCTGTCGGATCTTCCGGCCATCGTCGAGGCCGCCCGCCCGCTGGGCCTCGAGCCGCGGCTGGACGTCGGCGAACTGGGGGACGTTTCCCCTGGGGTACAAGCGACAGTCTGCGAAATCGTCCGCGAAGCAGTCGCGAACACCGCGCGGTACGCAGGACCGACGATCGCTCGCGTCGATCTACGGCGTGAGGGCGACACGATCCTCGTGACCGTCGAGGACGACGGGCCGCGAGGTGCCTGGTCCCCCGCCCGCGGTGCCGGCCACGGCCTGGCGGGACTTCGAGAACGTGCCGAGATGCTCGGCGGCGACCTACGCGCGGCTCCGGCCGGAGCAGGATTCCGGCTCACCGCGCGGCTACCCGACGGAGCATGGTGACGAATCCCGAACAGCCACCGATCCGGGTCCTGCTCGCCGACGACCAACGGCTGTTGCGGCACAGCCTGGCGATCATCATCGGCGCCACGCCGGACATGGTCGTCGTCGGACAGGCCGAGGACGGAACCCAAGCGGTGGACATGGCGCGGCGGCTGAGCCCGGACGTGGTGCTGATGGACATCCGCATGCCCGGCCAGGACGGGATCGTGGCCACCAAGGAGATCAGCGCCTCCCCCGACCTGGCCGGGACCAGGATCCTCGTCCTGAGCATGTTCGAACTGGACGAGTACGTCTACGGCGCGCTCCGCGCGGGAGCGAGCGGTTTCCTGCTCAAGGACACCGAACCCGACGAGCTCATCGCCGCCGTCCGCCGGACGCACGCCGGCGAATCCCTCTTCGCGCCCGCCATCCTCACCCGGTTGATCGAGCACTACGTCACGGCGCCGCCGCACCAGGGCCCGCGCCCGACGTCAGGGCTGACCCAGCGTGAGGTCGAGATCCTCACGTTCGTCGGCCGCGGGTTGTCCAACACCGAGATCGCCGAGACGCTGACCATCTCCATCAAGACGGTGAAGACGCACATCAGCCGGCTGTTGAGCAAGCTTTCGGCCCGCGATCGCGCTCAGCTGGTGATCACGGCGTACGACCTCGGACTGGTGGTTCCGCGAAGCTGAGGCGTGCGGTCAAGCATCCCGCCGGTGGAACGTGGTCGCCGAAACCCCTACGGCGACGAGCGTCCAGCCCAACGCGACGAGGTCGTGGCTCGCGACGTCCGGCAGATAGGCCGCGAACGTGACTCGATCGCGGAGAAGCGGACCCACGATGAAGTAGTACCCGAGCAGCCCCGCCACCGCCGGAACACTCCGCCGCAGGACGGTCGCGACGGCGGCGGAGAGCACCGCGGTGAGTGCGAGGTAGGCACTCGCTCCCACCCATGACCCACCGGCCGGCACGGTGACGATGGCCGCGGGGACGGCCACGATCAGGAGGGCGGCCATTTTGGCCAGGTGCAGAGCGATCCGGCGTGGCATGGCGGTGAGGGTCACGTGGATCTGGCCGCCGCTGTACTCCGACGTCACGGCGATGACGCCGAGAACGATGAACCCCGCCTGGGTATAGCCGACAGGCGAGATGCCTTGTCGCGACAAAGGAATCGCGAGGAGCGCCGAAACCCCCAGAGTGCCGAGCAGGGTGAAGTACGTCGCGGGCAGGCTGAGCAGCTTGAGGATCTCGGCCCGGACGCCCGTCATGCGTCCCGCCCGCGAAAGACCAGGAAACCCGCGGTGAGCAGCGCGGCGACCCAGGCCGTCATCACCAGGCCACCGGCGACCGGCGAAAGCTGCACGGGCAGCTCCACTCGCCTGATGAACAGGCGAAACCCGGCCAGGTCGGGGAAGAACGCGGCCAGCGGCGTGAGTTTCGAGAGCAGGTAGGTGACCGTGACCACCGACGTGTTCAGGATCAGCACGGTGAGCGGCAGGATGCCGTTACGCGTCAACAAAGTCAGGCCGGACGCGAGCAGCGCCGTCAGTACCCAGTAGAGGACGACTCCGGGCAGGCGCCCGAAGTCACTCGCGCCCAGCAGCGCTTCGACGTTCGTCAGCGTGATGGCGGCGGAAACCGCCGCCATCACGCTGACCACGGTGCTCACGGCGGCCAGCTTCGCGATCAGCGACCGCCGCCGGGACGGCACGACCGTGAGACTCGTGGTGATCTGGCGGCTGCCTCCGGCGTTCTCCCCTTCCGTGGTGTATTCGCTGCTCACCGCGACGACGCCCAGGATGATCGCGCCCACCACGCCGAACGCGAGTTCCTGAAACCCGATGTCCACGTTGCCACGCGCTGCCGCCGACTTCGCGTTGAGGAACGTGAGGCCGGCCGGGACCAGCACGCCGATCGCCGACGCGGCCCAGACCGACGGCAGCGAGCTGAGCTTGCGCAGTTCGCTCCGGTAGGCCCTCATCGCGCGACCTCGGTGGTGAGCGCGAAGAAGGCGTCCTCCAGGCTCCGGTGCCCGCCGACGACTTCGGCGAGCGTTCCCTGTGCGACGATCCTGCCGCCGTCGATCACCACGACGTCGTCGACGGTTTCCGACAGTTCTCCCATGAGATGGCTCGACAGCAGGACGGTTCGCCCGGCCGCGGCCCGCTCGCGGAGGAAGCCGCGAATCCAGCGGATGCCTTCCGGATCGAGACCGTTGACCGGTTCGTCGAGCACCAGCACCTCGGGGTCGCCGAGCAGCGCCGCCGCCAGGGCCAGCCGTCGCCCCATCCCCAGCGAGTAGCCGCGGACGCGTTTGCCGGCGGACGCGGACAGCCCGACCTCCGCCAGGACCTCGTCCACCCTGCCGCGCGGGATACCGCCCGCCGCGGCGACCCACTTCAGATGCGCCCGGGCGGTGCGCGAGCGATGCGCCCCGGAGCCGTCGAGTACGGCGCCGACCTTGCGCAGCGGATCCCGCAGTTCGGCGAACGGAACGCCGTCGACCAGCGCTGTTCCCGAGGTCGGCCGGTCGAGTCCGAGCAGGATCCGCAGGGTCGAGGACTTCCCGGCACCGTTGGGCCCGAGGAAGCCGGTCACCCTGCCGGGACGCGCTTCGAAACTGACTTCGGAGAGGATCGTCGCCGATCCTCGTCGCTTGGTGAGCCGGTCGAACTTGAGCATCAGGTCTTCTTCCCGTCGAGCGCGATCACGTCGCTCGCCAGTCCATCCCGGCGGGACACCCGCTCGCGTCGGACCGGGGACCGATCCTGACCGGCGCCCCTGGGCCCTGGGTCCTACGGCCGCGACCTTCGGGTCACCTGAAGATGTGCCCGTGTTCCTGGCGGGCCCGGCAGGCCGCTGCCCACAATCGGGCCATGGCTGTCCTCGATGAACGCGCCGCTGCCCGGCGGCTGGCCGATCGCTTCGGCTTCGGCCCCCGCCCCGGGGAGCCGCTCCCGGCCCTGGACGCCCTCCTGTCGCCGGGAGGCGCACGGCAGGCACCGCCGCTGGCCGCGCTGCCCGACCGCAAGGACAAGAAGGAGAACAAGCAGGCCAGAGCCGAGCAGGAGCAGCGGCTGGCGATCTGGTGGCTGGACCGCATGGTCGCCGACGACGCCGAGCGCCTCACCTGGTTCTGGCACGGGCATTTCGCCACCAGCGAGCAGAAGGTCCGCGAGCCGGCGCTGATGCTGGCGCAGAACGAGACCTTCCACCAGCTCGGCCGGGGCGCGTTCACCGCACTGGCCAAGGCGCTGGTGGTGGACCCGGCGATGCTGAAATGGCTCGACGGCAACGACAACAAGGTCGGTTCGCCGAACGAGAACCTGGCGCGGGAGTTCATGGAACTGTTCACGCTCGGCGTCGGGCACTACTCCGAGCAGGACGTACGCGAGTCGGCCCGCGCGCTCACCGGCTGGACGCTGGACAAGAAGACCGGCGCGGCCACACTGAAAACCCAACGCCAGGACCACGGCCCGAAACAGATCTTCGGCCGGACAGTCGACTTCGCCGCGGAGTCCTTTGTGGACCTCGTGCTGGAACGGCCGGAATCGGCGGCCTTCGTGACCGGGCGGTTGTGGTTCCGCCTGGTTTCACCGACACCGCCGCCACCGGACGCGCAGCAGCGGGTCATCGCGGCGTACGGGCCGGGCCGGGACATCCAGGCCGCACTCCGGGCGATCGCCGGGGAACCGGCGTTCCGGGACACGGCCACGACGATCGTCAAGCAGCCCGTCGAGTGGCTGGTCGGCCTGCTGCGCGGCGCCGGCGTGAAGGCGAGCGATCTCGACCCCAAGAAGCTGCTCAACGGCTTGCGCGGGATGGGACAGCTGCCGTTCCGGCCACCGAGCGTCGGCGGCTGGCCCGCGGGCGGGGCGTGGCTGACGACGTCGGCCGGGGTGGCGCGGATGAACCTCGCGCGGCTGGTCGCCCAGAAAGCGCGGGACGACGCCCTGGGCCGGCTACAGGAAACCTTCGGGATCGACACCTGGTCCGACCGGACCAAGACCGCGCTGGACGGCGTGGCCAAGGACCCTCGCACACTGCTCACGGTGGCCGCGTGCGCGCCTGAGTATGTCGTGAGCGGATGAGGAGGACAGCATGAAAACCGTGACCCGGCGCCGTTTTCTCACCCTGACCGGGGTGACCGCGGCCGGCGCGCTCGCCGTCGGCGCGACCAGGGTGGACTGGGACTCGCTGATGACCGCGGCCGCGGAGAACCCGCTGGATCCGAACGCGGGAGTCCTGGTGGTCGTCACGCTCTACGGCGGCAACGACGGGCTGAACACGGTGATCCCGGCGGGCGACAAGGCCTACCAGGACGCGAGGCCCGACCTGGCCTATCAGCCGGGGGAAGTGCTCGACCTCGGCGAGGGGCTCGGGCTGAACCCCGGCATGAAAGGGCTGAAAGACCTGTGGGACGAGCGAAAACTGGCTGTCGTGCGGGGAGTCGGCTATCCGAAGCCGGACCACAGTCACTTCCGGTCGATGGCGATCTGGCAGACAGCCTCCCCCGACACCTCGGTGCCGACAGGCTGGCTCGGACGCTGGCTGGACACCTCCGGCGCGGATCCCCTGCGCGCGGTCTCGGTCGAGCCGGTGCTTCCGCCGCTGTTGGCCGGGGAGAGCACCGCGGCCGCGTCGATGCCGGTCGGCGGGCTGGTGCTGCCGAAGGGTGAAGTGGGCACCGCCTTCGCCGCTCTCGGCGCGCCGCTCCCCGGCGAGGATCCCTGGCGTGCCAGGGCCGCTCGCTCGATCGGCGATCTGCACAACGCCGTCCGCGTTCTCGGTGGAGCCGCGCATGACGCGTCCGAAAAGGACGATGAGGACGAGCAGCGGAACAAGGGAGCGTCGGCGGGCGGCGGCTCGGGCCTCGCCGCTCAGCTGGACCTCGTGGCGGGACTGGTCGAGGCCGGCGTGCCGACGCGCGCGTATTCCGTGTCGCTCGGCGGATTCGACACCCATTCCGACGAGCGTGGCACGCAGCAGCGGCTCCTCACCGAACTCGACACCGCGCTGACACCGTTCGTGCGGCGGCTGCAGGGCAGCGACCGGGGCAAGCAGGTCACCGTGCTGGTGTACTCGGAATTCGGGCGGCGCGTGCGCGCGAACGCCAGTGACGGCACCGATCACGGCACCGCGGGCCCGATGTTCGTGCTCGGCGAGCACGTCCAGGGCGGTTTCCACGGCGAGCAACCGAGCCTGACCGATCTCGACGACGACGATCTCAAGGCGACGACCGACTTCCGCGACGTCTACGCCACCGTGCTCGGCGACGTCCTCGGCACCGATCCCGGCCGGGTCCTGTCCGGGCACACCACCCGGCTGGAGAACCTCATCCGTACGGCAGGGTGAGCCGGAACCCCGCGTCTTCGCAGGTCAGGTCCCCGCCGTGGGCCCTGGCCAGGCCGCGGGCGATCGTCAGGCCCAGTCCCGAACCACCGCGATCACGGCGCCGGGCGGTGTCCAGGCGCACCAACCTGCCGAAGATCCGCTCCCGGTCCTCCACCGGCACGCCGGGCCCGGAATCGGTGACCACGACGAAGACACCGTCCGCCGACTGTCCACAATGGAACTCTATCCGGCCGGTGTCACCCGCCGCGTTCCTGGCGTTGTCCGCGAGGTTCGCCAGGATCTGGGTGACGCGGGCTTCGTCGGCGACGGTCTCGGCCTCCGGGCCGGACACCACCACCGTCGACGACGGCGCCAGCAGCGTCAGCCGGTCCGCCTGATTTCGCGCGAGCTCCCGCAGGCGCACCGTTTCCGGCTCCAGCCGGACACCGGCGTCGATCCGCGCGAGGTCCAGCAGATCCTCGACCAGCCGTCCGGCCCGCCGCGATTCCCGGATCAGCAGCAGCTCCAGCTGTTCGCGTTGTTCGGGCCGCGCGTCGGGGCCCAGCTCCAGCACCGCTTCGGCGGCCGCTTGCACCCCGGCGACCGGCGTGCGCAGTTCGTGCGCGGCGTCCGCGACGAAGGTGCGCATCCGTTCTTCGGACGCCTCCAGGGAATTCAGCATCTCGTCGAAGGCCTCCGCCGTGCGGCCCAGTTCGGTGTCCGTCCGCGAAGGCGACAAACGGCCACCCCGGCTACCCGACGCGATCGACCGCGCCAGCCCGGTCATCCGGTCCAGCGGCAGGAGGGCGACCCGCATCCCGAGCAGCAGCGCGAACGCCGTCACCACGATCGCGACCAGCCCGCCGATCACCAGTACCCGGGCCAAGGTGCGCTCGGCGCCGTCGAGCAACGCGGTGTCCGCGGTCAGGACCAGTTCGGCGCCGTCGATCCGCGGCGGCCCCGAAAGCACGGCCTTCACCCGTTTCCCGTCGCCGGAACGCTCCGGCGGCGTGCCGATGGTGTCCCCCGACGGCAGCCGCAGGCTCACCACCACCCCGCGCGCGTCGATCCGGCGCACCAGATTCGACGGCGCGACGTTCTCCTTCGCCAGCTGCTGAGCCAGCTGCACCCGTCCCGCGAGCAACGCGTTCAGATTCCGCTCGCCCTGGGCGGAGAACACGGCGGAGATGGTGAATCCCAGCGCCACCAGCACCACCCCGAGCACCAAGGACGCCGTCACGGTCACCCGGCGGCGCAGGGAAACGGTGCCGAGGCGGCTCATGCGTCCCCGTCGCGCAGGACATAACCGAGGCCGCGCACGGTGTGCAGCAGCCGCGGGCCGTTCGCCTCCAGTTTGCGGCGCAAGGCGCTGATGTGGACCTCGACCAGGTTCGCCGCGTAGTCGTCGTAGCCCCAGACCCCGGTGAGCAGCTGCGCCTTCCCGACCACGCGGTCCCGGCGGTTCGCGAGGAAGGTGAGCAGTTTCAGCTCGGTCGCGGTCAGCTCGACCGATACCCCGGCCCGGCGCACCACTCCGGATTCGACGTCGATCAGCAGGTCGCCGACCTCGACGACCGGACGCGTCCGGCCCAGCCGCCGCAGCACCGCCTCCACCCTGGCCACGAGTTCGGCCAGCACGAACGGCTTCGTCACGTAGTCGTCGGCGCCCTCGCCGAACCCGCGGAGCCTGTCGTCCACGGCGTCCCGCGCGGTCAGCAGCAGCACCCCGGCCGTGGTGGACCGGCGCACGACCTTCAGCAGCTCGAAACCGTCGCGCCCGGGCAGCATGACGTCCAGCACCACCAGATCGGGCCGGAACTCGGCGAGGCACCGTTCCAGCTGTTCACCGTCCGGCAAGCCGAGCACCCGGTGCCCGGCGCCGGTCAGCGCGGACTCGACAGCGGCGCGGATCGCCTCCGCGTCCTCGACGAGCAGCACCCGAGCCGGTTCCATGCGCCCATTCTCCCCGCTCGGGAGGAACGCGCAGGGATCTTCAGCCGATCCTCAGGCAGGCGGCGAGCCGGGTTCGGCGCCCGCGACCTCCGAGTACGGCCCGATCGCCTCGACGCGTCCGTGATTCAGCAGGACGGTCTTGTCTGCCGCCTGGATCGTGGACGGCCGGTGCGCGATCACCAGCAGCGTGCATTCGGCGGTGATGTGCTCGATGGTGCGGGCCAGGACCGCTTCGTTCGCCGCGTCCAGCTGTGAGGTCGGTTCGTCGAGCAGCAGCAGCTGCGGCCGTGGCAGCAGGGCCCGCGCGATGGCGACGCGTTGCTGCTCACCCCCGGAGAGGGCGCTGCCGTGCTCACCCACCGGGGTGTCGAGGCCTTGCGGCAAGCGGCGGACGAGACCTTCCAGGCTGGCCAGTTCGACGGCACGCTCGATCTCGGCGGCTTCGGCACCGGGTTTGGCGTAGACGATGTTCTCCCGCAGGGTGCCGTGCATGACCGGTGCGCTCTGCTCCACCAAGCTGATCGCCTCACGGCACTCGTCGACGGACATCTCGTGGGTGCTGTCCCGTCCACCCAGGAGGATGTGCCCGGTCTGCGGATCGTGGAAGCGGGCTATCAGCGCGAAAATCGTCGACTTGCCCGCGCCGGACGGGCCGACCAGCGCGACGTGACTGTTGCGTTCGACGCTGAACGACACCTCCCGCAACACCGGACGGTCGGGTTCGTAGGAGAAACCCACCTCGCGGAATTCGATCGCCGGGGTCTCGGTGCCCGGGGAGTTCTCGAGAGTGCGGGGGCGGGTGGTCGCCGGCCGCGCGATTTCCTCGTCCTCGGTGGGAATCCGCGTGACGTCGTCGACTCGCTGCAGGGCGGCCAATCCTCGTTGCAGCGTGGCGAAGACGTCGAACATGTTCGCCATCGGCGTGGCGATATAGGTGACGTAGAGCAGAAATCCGACGAGGTCGGCCAGCGAGGTCCCGCCGCCGGCCACCCGCAGCCCGCCCACCACGAGCACGGTGATCATGGCGCCGTGCACGGCGAGGGTCATCGCCGGATTGATGACGGCGTTGCGTTTGACGGCTTGCAGGCTGCTCGCATAGGCCTCCTGGGCGAGGCGGCCGATGCGGTCCTTCTCACGGCCTTCGGCGCGCATTACCCGAACGGTCCGGATAGCCGAAAGCGCACGTTCCAGCTCGGCGCTCATCCCGCCGAGGTTGTCCTGCGCGTCTTCCACCGAGGTGCGGATTCCCGACAGCAGCAGAAGGGTCAGGCCGCCGATCGTGCCGACGATCGCGGCCACGATGAGGAACATCATCGCGTCCAGCCAGATCATCATGGCGATGCCGCCGATGATGATGAACACGCCGACGGTGGCCTCGACGAGGTCGTACGCCAGTGAATCGCGCAGCAGGGTGGTGTCGCTGGTGGTACGGGTGAGCAGGTCACCGAGGCGATGCTGCTGGTAGCGGCGCATCGGCCAGCGCAGCAGCCTGTCGACGATGCGCAACCTCAACCCCAGGACGATGCTCTCGCCGGTGCGTTCGAGCATGTAGTGGCTGAAGGCGGTGATGACGGCTTCGGCCAGGAAAACCAAGCCCAGCAAGGTCAGCAGCAGCGCGTAAGGGCGGCTGCCGGAGAACGCGTCGATGGTTTTGGTCGCCAGCAAGGGCTGCGCCAGACCGGTCAGGCCGCCGAGCAGTGCCAATCCCATCGCCCCGGCGATGGGCAGCCGATGGCCGCGGGTGATCCGGACGAGCTCGCGCCAATTCACCCGCACTTTCTCGTCGGTCTCCGGCTCCTGATCTTCCTCGTCCACATCGGCGTTCCGATCGGCGCGACCGGACTGGACCTCGGTGACCATGCAGGCTCCCTGATGCCTTGTCGATATCTGTCGGGATTCCCGGATTCGATGGTATCCACCGGGCGAAACCGCTAGCGGTGACGTGGTTCGACCGTCATCAGCGGACGGAAGGCCAGTATTTGCTCTCCCTCGTCCACGGCACGGCCTTCGGCCTCGACCCACGCGTGCGCGCCGAACGGCCCGGTGCGCACCCCGACCCGCCACGTCGGCCACCGGCCCCGCAGCCGGCACAGCAGCGCGGTGGCGATCGAACGGGGCAGACAACCTTTGCCGGCACAGGTCAGGCTGACCGTGATGACGGCCGACCGCGCCGCCCTCGCCTGCCCGTAAGTGGCCGGAACCGCGCCCCGGCGCAGCACCGACAGCAGACGGCGGATCCGGCGGGGCGGGAGATGGGCCATCGGCAGTGCGACAGCGACCGCCAGCCGGGCCGCCAACCGGAGGAGCAACGGCGGCCGATCGGCGGCGAACAGCGTCTCCGGCGAGCTCACGACCGGGTCACCAGCCCTGCCGACACCAGCTGCTCGACGAGTTCCCTGATGTCGAGCAACGCCTGCTCCACGCCGGTCGGCGCGCCATCGGGGACCAGGGCACGGGCGATGACCTGTTCCTCGGCATCCGCGAGCCCCATCCGCAAAGTCGTGAAGCCGCTGAGGTTGAGTTGCCAGTATTCTCCGGAACGCTCGTTGAGAAGCACACCGCCACCGTCTTCGCCCTCGGTCAGCGACACGTCGTCGCGCAGCCGCAAGGTCATGAGGCACTCCCCGGGGTCGAGTCCGCGGTGACCGGCTGTTCCAGATCGCGCAGCCACCGCTCGCAGCTGAGGGTGATGGAAAGGGCGTACGGGGTGAAAAGCCGCATCCGGAAGCTGGTGCAGATTTCCCGCACCGTGCCCGGGTCTATCAAGCCCAACCGGCCGAGCCGCGATTCGTCGCACAGCGCCGCCAACCGGTCCGCGTTGGCGCGCAAGCCGTCGTGTTCGACGTTGGAGCCCTCGGCTTTCGTCGAGCGCGCCAGGCACCGTTCGGGCACGATGCCCCGCATCGCTTCCGCCAGAAGGGGTTTGTACTGCCAGGGAGTGCGGCGCTCATGCGCGCGAGCCGCCATGCAAGCCTGGATCACCGCGTCGTCCAGGTACGGCGAGGTCACGCGGATTCCTTCGGCCGCGTACAGCGGTGTCGTCGCCCGCACCAGGCTCGCGCAGAGGCGGATTCCCCAGATCGTGTGGTGAGCCGTCCAGTTGTGCCCGTGCTGACGGGCTTTCTCCGCTTCTTCCTGAAGCAGGCTCCGGGCGAGGTCGACCGCCTCGGCCGTGGCCCATGGCGGCAGTTGCACGAGGTTGGACGCACCCTCGTCGTCCAGTGGCGAGGCCACGATCCCGCGGGCGCGTTTCGCCAGCCAGGCCGGATAGTCGCTCCGCCGTTCCAGGGCGTACTTGGCGATATCGCGCCATTTCCAGTGCTCCAGCGCCCGGTACGCACGCAGTCGCCGCAACGCGGTCAACGGCTGGGCGGGCAGCAGTTCGAACACGCCTGCCGCGCCACCCATCAAGGTCTCGTCGCCGCCGTCACCGGTCAGGTGGACCTGCGACCCCGCCGCGGCCGCCCTCGCTGCCAGCGCGCGATACATGGGGCGGTCCTCAACGCCGGGAAACGGCTCTTCCGTCGGCGGGAAACGGTCGAGGACGTCGCTGTAATGGGCGGGCAGTTCAGCGCGGGGAACCTTGATCCGGCGCAGCTTCGGCAGGTGCTCGGCGGCCAGGTCCGCCCACAGGGGGTCGTCGTCGCCGACGTCCATGGCGAGCTGGGTGACAGCGGTCAAGGGACGGCCTCCGCGCGAGGCCAGGAAGCACAAGGTGGTGGAATCCAGGCCACCGGAGAGATCCGCGGTCACCTTCAGGCCCGTGTCCAGCCGGGTCTGCACCGCGTCGGCCAGCGCCACCCGCAGCGCGTCGGCGGCTTCAGCCAGCGGCAGGTCGTCGAGGGGCGGTTCCCAGCGCCGCCGGATCCGGAAGCGCCCGTCGGGGAAGAGGAGCAGGCAGGAGTCCTCGTCCACCACGTGTATTCCCTGCCAGAGCGGCGAGTTCACGGTGTGGAGCGGGACCTCCGACAGCAGAAACCGCATCACCAGCCGAGACCGGTCGATCTCGGCGCCGGTCAGCGCGGCCAGCACGTCCGCGCGGGTCGACGCCACGGTCAGACCGCCCACGGAGGCATGGAACACCCGGCGGAAACCCGACAGGCTGCCCTGGATCCGACTGGTGCCGCCCAAGGTGGCCAGGAGATGGAAACTGCCTGCCAGCGGGAGATCGTCCAGCGCTGACACGTCAGCGGCCCGCTCCGCGAGCTTCGACAGCTTCTCGACTGTGGCAGAACAGAACCCGAGGGCCGCGACGGACCCCGCGTCTCCGGCGGAACCGACCCGCAGGTCGACCGGATCCCAGTGGCCGATCAGCCAGGGCCTGCCCGAGGGATGGTCGACTCGCCGCGGTGCCGGGCCGAGCCTGGCGACGACCGCGGCGGCATCCGGATGGTCGGGAAGCGCGATCAGCCACTCCCCCGCATGAGCATTGTTCACCGTCAAGGCCACCCCGTTCGAAACCGATCCCGAAATACACGCGGCGGCGTGATATCCCGCCTCGCGGATATCACGCCACCACGCGCCTGAAAGCGACTTATCAGAGCAGAACGTGGCGAGGACGACGACGTCCCGCCTTGTCCTTCTTGGCCGGACGGCTGTGCTTCGTCAGCCGCTCGAAAGAACCGAGCTTGAGCAGGGTCGGCTTCGAATACATGTGCACACCTCCTTTCCGATTCTCTGTTCCCTTCCCCGCGTCCGCCGTGTCGGACACGTTGCGGTACAACCACTTGGCCCGAGTTTTGCTCCAGCCTCCCCGTGGCCGAGTACCGACATGGCCTGTGTACCGAGACAAGTAAGTCACTGTCAAGGAATCTCAGAAGGACACCCCGAGACAATCGGGACGTCGATGGATTTCGCAGGACCCGGCCCGGCGGACGACGGATATTCCAGGCCATTTTCGCGCAGTGGCGAGCAGGGTGTCGGCAATTCCCCCGGAGTGTTCCTTGACCTTCGAAGACATCGATGTCGATCGCGACGAAGATGTAGTAAGGAATCCGGAACCGGGGCGCCTCCCTCGGCGCCGGGCTGTCGGCCACTGCGGTTCCACAACATTCCCGCAAGTGGGCGGACCTAGCTTCCAACAGGTCTCAACCAATTACGGAGGACAGATGATCACGACAGGCAGGAGAAACAGCGCCGGTCCCGCGGCCAAGCCGCGGAACCGGCGCCGGATACTGGTCAGGACGCTGGCGGGGGTGGCCATGTCCGCCCTGGTCGCCCTCACGGCACCGGGCACGGCCCTCGCCGACGCGGCGCCGCTGGATCCGGACGTCACCTTCAACAGCACCCCGGTGATCGACCCGTCGGGTCTGTTCATGGTCTCCCGCGGGCTGGACAAGACCATCCTGTACAGCCCGGGAACGCCCAGCACCAACGGCTACGCGGACTTCCGTTCCCTCGGCCAGCAGATCATCGGTGACCCGACGGGCGTCACCGCGCCCGAAGGCGCGCAGATCTTCGCCAGGAACACCGACAACCAGGCGATCACCAGCCTGGTCGTCTCGTACAACTTCCCGACCGCCTTCGAGGTCATTCCCGGGCTGCGGATCTCCAGCGAGGTCACCGCGGTCAAGATCCCCACCCGGGGCTCCCGGCTGCCGATGATCCGGATCTTCGCCCGTGACATGGACACCGGCCGGGTCTTCACGAATCTGCTCGTCCAGGGCGCACCACAGGGCTGGTCCGACCTCGGCCTCTACGCCACCAGCGAGCTTTCGGCGGCTGTCATCGATTCGCCGGGCCTCGACATCAGCATCCGGCTCGTGGTGCGAGGCGTGGTCAACCGGTTGTACTCGACGGTCATCGACAACACCACCGGGTCGATCCCCGGCTGGACACAGCTCGGCGACCTGTTCACCACCGGCAACCCGACGCTCGTCAACGAGGGCGCCATGTTCACCTTCCGGGGCAACGAGGTGTTCACCCGTCAATCGGGCAGCAACGCCATCTTCACCTGGAACTTCAACGCCCCGGGCTGGGTCAATCTGGGCGGTATCGCCACCAGCGACATCGCCGTCTCCATCGCCAAGGACACCGGGCTGCAGTTCTACCACCGGGGCACCAACCTCCGTACCTACCTGAACCGGCGCCCACCCGGGTCGAACAGGTTCGGCGGGTACATCGACCTCGGCGGCAAATCCTTCGGCAACCCTGCCGCGAGCGGCGGGACAGCGACGCCCATCCGAACGGTGGCCGATCAGTTCATCGTGAGAGGCACTGACAACCGGTTGTACAGCCGGATCCAGACCAACTTCGTCGGCGGCTTCACGGCCTTCTTCGCCTTCGGAGGACCACTGCACGGCTGACCACCAGATCGTTTCGCGCGTGAAGGCCCCCTTCCCTCGGCTCAGTCGAGGGAAGGGGGCCTTCACGCGCTGTCTGCCGGCGGAGGCCCTTGCTCGGGATGGTCCGCCAGTTCCTTTCGGACCAGGTCGGCGGCGGGCAGGCCGAGGTCGCGATAGATCGCGAAGGCGTCGGTGTAGTGCCGTTGTGCGGCAAGGAGGTCGCCGATGTCGGCAGCGGCTCTGGCGAGACCGTGGTGGGCGCGGGCTTCCTGTTCTCGCGCACCGGTTCGGCCGGCGAGACGCACCGCCGCGGCGTGCTGCGTCTGGGCGGCGGCGGGGTCGCCATCGGCGCGGCACGCTTCGCCGAGCCCGTTGAGTGCCCAGGTTTCGCCGTCGCGGTCGCCGTGGGTGACGAACAGGTCGAGGGCCCGCCGGTGATGTTCGGCCGCCCTGTCGGGCCGTCCGAGGAGTGTGTGGGTCCTGCCGAGACCGTCGATGGCCCAGGCTTCGCTTCCGAGGTGGCCGACGGCGCGAAACAGCTCCACGGCTTCGGTGTGCAGGGCGAGGGCGTCGCTCAGGTGGCCGCGGGTGAGCGCGATCTCGGCGAATCCGAGTTTGGCCCACGCCTGCCCGAAGTGGTGGCCCGCCCGCTCGTGCAGCGCCATCGCGTGGTCCAGATTGGTCACCGCGGCGGCGTGCCCGATCCGGGCTTGGGTGGCGCCGAGCCTGGTCAGGACGTGCGCCTGGGCCACCAGGTCGGTGTCATGGCGGAACAGGGCCAGCGCACGGGAATAGTGGTCGATGGCGGGCCGGTACCGTCCGGCGCGTTCTTCGACCATACCGACGGCGGCCACGGCCCGGCCCTGCGACGACAGGTCGCCGATCTCCTTGAACAGGGTGGACGCCGCCCGCAGGTGCGCCACGGCCGCGTCGGCCCGGCCCGCCTGGAGATGGACACCGCCGAGTGCGTGGAAGGCGGTCGCTTCGCCGACGCGATCGCCGATGGTGTGGGCGGCGGCGCGCGCGTGATCGTGGATGGCGATGGCGACGGTCTCGTTGCGCCCGTCGAGGTAGCGGAACAGCAACCGGGACAACGTCACCGAGGCCTCGGGCCGGCCGTGCGTCGCCGCGTGCGTGGCCAGAACCGGCATCGTGGCGAGTTCGGCGGCCAGCCAATCCCGCGCGTCGTCGACGCCGGGGAACCCGGGCACCGGGCTCGCCGCGGCGGGAACCGACGGCCTGCGGCGGGCTTCGCCGGGGTAGAGCCGGTCCATCGCCGCGGCGACGGTGGCGAGGTAGTAGGCGTAGACGCGGTCGAGCGCGGCACGCTCGTCGACGCTGCCGGTTTCCGCCGCGTACGCCTTGAGCAGGTCGTGCATGAGATACCGGTCCACGCCCGCCGGTTGCACGAGGTGCGCGCGGACGAGAGTGTTCAGCAGGGTGTGGGCCGTCTCGAGCGGCTGCCCGGCGAGCGCGGCCAGGACGTGGACGTCGAAGGCCCGGGCGGGGTGGCGGCCGAGCGCGGCGAAGGCGTCGGCGGCCTGGTCGCTCAGGTGCCGCGACGACCAGGAGAACACCGCCCGGATGGCGGCCCGCTGGTCTTCTCCGCCGCTCAGCACGTCGAGGGTGCGCTGAGCCTCGCTGAGTTCGGCGACCAGCCGGGACAGCGGGACCGCGGGCCGGGACACGGCGAGCTCGGCCGCGAGGCGCAGGGTCAACGGCAGCCGCACACACCGCTCGGCGAGCGCGGCGGCCTCCCCGGGTTCGGCGTCCACCCGCCGCCCGACCAGGCGCCTGAGCAAGGTGACCGCGTCGGCGAGCGGGAGCTGGTCCAGGGTGACCCGGTGCGCGCCGTGCAGCGCCACGAGACCGGTGAGCGAGTCGCGGCTGGTCACCACGACGGCGCAGGTGCCGGTGCCGGGCAGCAGCGCGCGGACCTGCTCGACCGAGACCGCGTTGTCCAGCACCACCAGCATCCGCCGTCCGTCGAGCTCGGTGCGGAAGCGGGCAGCGCGTTCGGTCGCACCGAGCGGTACCTCCGCGCCGCCGGGCAGCAACGCGGTCAGGAACGCGGCGAGCGCGTCCTCGGGCGGCACCGGTTGCTCCGGCGCGTACCCGCGCAGATCCAGATACAGCTGCCCGTCCGGGAACCGGTCACGCACCCGATGGCCCCAGTGCACGACCGTCGCCGTCTTGCCGGCCCCGGCCGTGCCGGTCAGGCAGACGATCACCGGCTCGTCACCCACCCTGCCCACCAGCCTGTCCAGCTCGGCGATCTCGCCGTCCCGGCCGGTGAACTCGGTGACGTCGGCCGGCAGTTGCGCGGGTACGACCGGCCGTCCCGGCTCCCGCGGTGAAAGGTCGTGGCGCAGCACGGCTTCGTACACCGCGGCCAGTTCCGGACCGGGATCGACGCCGAGTTCGTCACGCAGTGCCCGGCGGATCCGTTCGTGCAGGGCAAGGGCGTCGGCCGCCCGGCCCACCGCGTACAGCGCGCGCATCAGCACCGCCGTGGCCCCCTCGTGCAGAGGATGCTCCCCGAGCAGCTCGGTCAGCCTGCCGATCGTGGCGGCCGCCTGGCCTTCCTGGATCTCGGCCGTCGCCCAGGCCACCACGGCGGCCTCGTGTTCCTGGCTCAGGGTGCGGCGGGTGCGCTCGGCCCACTCCCCCGGCAGCCCCGCCAGTGGCTCGCCCCGCCACAGGCCCAGCGCCTCGGCCAGCGCGGCGCGGTCGCCGTCCCGCACCGCGCTCCGGAACCGGAACACGTCGACCTGGTCGGGGCCGATGTCCAGCCGGTAACCACCGGCGTCCCGCGCGAGCCGCGCACTCCCCGGCTCGGCCTGCTCCAGCACCCGCCGGATGCGCGTGATGTGCGCCTGCAGGGAACGGCGAACCTGGTTGGGCGGCGCCTCGCCCCAGACCCGGCTCACCAGTGTGTCGACACCGACCGTCCGCCCGGCCTCGAGCAGCAACACCGCCAGAATCTGCTGCTGACGCGGCTCGCCGACCGGGAACACCCGCTCGTCCGCCCACAACGTGATCGATCCCAGAACCTGGAATTCCACTCCCGACCCCTAGCGCTCCCGAGGCATCGTAAAGCCGCAAATCGTTCACGCAGGCCTGGTCAGGGCACGGGATCGATTCAGTGATTTCTGCTAGCCTCGCGGATGTCTCGCGGCTCGCTGGGGGCCGCGCACCGCAGCCAGGCCGCCGTGGCCGTTCCGGCACGGCGTTCCGGCGCGACTCATCGAGGAGCAAAATGACCGCGATCATCCGCGTCCACGGCCGTCAGATCCTCGACAGCCGGGGCAACCCGACCGTCGAAGTCGAGGTCGAACTCGCGGACGGCTCGCTCGGCCAGGCCGCCGTACCGTCGGGCGCCTCCACCGGGACCAAGGAAGCCGTCGAACTGCGCGACGGGGACAAGACCCGCTTCCACGGCAAGGGTGTCCGCAAAGCCGTCGACGCCGTCAACACCGAGATCGCCGAGGCCATCGTCGGGCGCGACGCGGAAGCGCAGGCCGACGTCGACCGCGCGCTGATCACGCTGGACGGCACCGAGAACAAGGCCCGGCTCGGCGCCAACGCCACGCTCGGCGTCTCGCTCGCCGTGGCCAAAGCGGCCGCGGCCGCGAAGCGACTTCCGTTGTACCGCTACGTCGGCGGCGTGTTCGCGCATCTGCTGCCGATGCCGATGATGAACATCATCAACGGCGGCGCGCACGCGGACAACCCGATCGACTTCCAGGAGTTCATGATCGGCCCGCTCGGCGCCGAGACCTTCGCCGAAGCCGTCCGGATGGGCTCGGAGGTGTTCCACACCCTGCGCGCTTCGCTGCACGAAGCCGGGCACGGCACCAACGTCGGCGACGAAGGCGGCTTCGCGCCGAACCTCAGCTCCGCCGACGAAGCACTCGAATTCGTGCTGCGCGCGATCGAGAAGTCCGGTTACACCCCCGGCGAGGACATCGCCCTGCTGCTCGACCCCGCCGCGTCCGAGTTCTACACCGGCGACGTCTACGACTACACGGGCGAAGGGCGCAAGCGCAGCGTCGAGGAGCACGTGGCCTACCTCGCCGACCTCACCTCGCGCTACCCCATCGTGTCCATTGAGGACGGTGTCGCCCAGGACGACTTCACCGGATGGAAGCAGCTCACCGACACCATCGGCGACCGCGTCCAGCTCGTCGGTGACGATGTTTTCTGCACCAACGTGAAGCTGCTCAACGACGGTATCGAACGCGGCATCGCGAACTCGATCCTGGTCAAGGTCAACCAGATCGGCACGCTCACCGAAACCCTCACCACGGTCGAGACAGCGCACAAAGCGGGCTACTCCGTGGTGATGTCGCACCGCTCCGGCGAAACCGAGGACACCACCATCGCCGATCTCGCCGTCGCCACCAACTGCGGCCAGATCAAGACCGGCTCGCTGTCGCGCTCCGACCGCACGGCCAAGTACAACCAGCTCATCCGCATCGAAGAGAAGCTCGGCACCGAAGCCCGCTACGCCGGCGCCACCACGCTAAGCGGCCGCCGCTGACGAATCCGGCCCAGCCGGCCGCAAAACGGTTCCGTTGAGGGTAGGGCATGGGAAGGTTCCCTTCGCGTCACGTCCGCAAGGGTTTCGGTGCCGTGAGCCGCGCCGCGGAATGTCCTGAAGGTGGCGAGCCAAGAGCGCTCGCCACCTTCCACATTCCCGGCTTTGACGGCGTCCTCCCGGGCATGTCACCGATTGGCTGTAGCCGGGCGATGGCGACGGCTGGCACGCTGGACTCGGCCCAATCGCCGAAAAGGGGGATCTCCGGTGACACGTCCGCTGGTGCTGGACCCGAACGGTCACGACATCCACGCCGAGAACGAACGGCTGCGCGAACGTGGCCCGATCACCCAGGTCGAACTGCCGGGCGGCGTGGTGGCCTGGTCGGTGACGAGCTACGAACTGTTGCGTGGCCTGCTCAACGACCCCCGCGTCTCCAAGGACGCGCGGCAACACTGGCCGGCACTCGCCGACATCAGCGCGGACTGGCCGTTGCTCGTGTGGGTTTCGGTGCGGAACATGTTCACCGCGTACGGCGCCGACCACAAACGGCTGCGCTCACTCGTGGCGCAGGCGTTCACCGCGCGCCGGATCGCCACTCTGCAACCCTGGATCACCCGGATCGTGACCGGCCTGCTGGACGACATGGCGGCCTTGCCCGCAGGCAAACCCGTTGACCTGCGGGAGAGCTTCGCCTACCCGGTCCCCATCGAGGTGATCTGCCAGCTGTTCGGGGTACCGGACTCGGCCCGCGCCACGCTGCGCAAGGCTGTCGACACCTTCTTCCAGACCTCGGCGAGCCAAGAGACGATGCTGGCCGCGTACCAGGAAATCCATTCGATCTTCACCGAACTCGTCGCCGCCAAGCGGTCGGCCCCCGGCGAAGACCTCACCACCGCGCTCATCGCCGCGCAGAGCCAGGACGACGGCGCCCGGCTGGACGAAACCGAACTGATCGACACCCTGATCCTGTTCATCTCGGCAGGCCACGAAACCACCGTGAACCTCCTCGACCAGGCCATCATCGCGCTACTGACCCATCCCGACCAGCTCGCCGAGATCCGCGCCGGGCGGATCTCCTGGCCCGACGCGATCGAGGAGACGCTGCGCTGGCAGGCGCCGGTGGCACACCTGCCCCTGCGCTACGCCGTCGAGGACATCCCTCTCGCAGACATGGTCATCCGGCAGGGTGACGCGATTTTGGCAGGCTATGCCGCCGCCGGCCGGGACCCGGCGCTGCACGGCCAGGACGCCGACGCGTTCGACGTCGCCCGCACCGACAAGTCGCATGTCGCGTTCGGGTTCGGGGTGCACCACTGTCTCGGCGCGCCGCTGGCTCGAATGGAAGCGGCGATCGCCTTGCCCGCCCTGTTCGAACGGTTCCCGGACATGACACTCGCGACCTCACCGGACGCTCTGCGGCCTCTCGACTCCTTTATTTCCAACGGGCATCGCGTGCTGCCGGTGTTGCTGCACGGACCTCGTCCGGACGCTGCCTAGCGAGGGGTGTCGCGCCGGAGATTCGGTTGGGCCAAGGCAAACGTGGCCGGGCCGGTCACGACGGCCGGGTTTGAGGGGTGTGTGGAAATAGGGACGTTGAGCGTCCCTATTTCCACACACCCCTCACCCTGAGTGACACCTCGCGCCCTCATCTTTGCTCGCACCGTTTCACGAACTTGTCCTTGGCCGAGGCGGGCAGCGGAAATCAAACTGGTTGAGCGAAGGACGAGGGACATGAAACCCTCCCTCACCTAACCGCTACGACCTACAGGAGCTGTTCTTGACCGCCGAGACAACCCCGGCAATCGATGCCGAGCTGGCAAGGCGACTGGTCGACACACAGTTCCCTCGATGGGCCGAGTTGCCGCTGATTCCGTTCACCCCGGCCGGGTCGGACCATGTGATCTACCGGCTGGGCGAGGAACTGTCCGTTCGGCTGCCCCGCCACAGCGGCGCGATCAAGCAGGCGAGGAAGGAAGCCGAGTGGCTGCCCCGGCTCGCCCCGCACCTGCCACTGACCGTTCCCGTGCCGGTGGAGGTGGGAGAACCGGACTTCGGCTATCCGTGGCCGTGGGCGGTGTCGCGCTGGCTGGACGGCGAGGTGGCGACCGTCGACGCCCTTTCCGGCTCGCACGAGGCCGCCGGTGCGCTGGCCGAGTTCCTGACCGCACTCCATCGGTTCGACACCGATACGACCGAGGATCTCACCGGCGGGCCGCTGGCCGCACGGGACACGGCGACACGATCCGCCATCGCACAAACCGGCGAAACCTTCGACACCGAAGCGATGAGCGAGCTGTGGGACGCTGCGCTCGCCGCTCCCGGATGGGACCGTCCACCGGTCTGGTTCCACGGCGATTTCCATACCGGCAACCTGTTGACGACCGGCGGCCGCCTGAGCGCGGTCATCGACTTCGGCGAGCTGGGGATCGGCGATCCGGCTTGCGACCTGATCATCGCCTTCACCCTCATGTCGGCCGAAACACGAGCCACCTTCCGCGCCGCCCTCGACGTGGACGACGCCACTTGGACTCGCGGACGTGGCTGGGCCCTGGCCACCGGTTTGAACGCCTACCTCTCCTACGCCGCCGTCAATCCCCGCGTCGCCGCACAGACCGCCCGCCAGGTCACCCAGGCCCTCGCCGGCTGACCATCTCTTGCGAGGCAAGCGGTTCAGCCGGAATCAGGACGTTCCACGAACACCAGTGTGGTGACGTGCTGGAATTCCGCGAGTTGCTTCGCAGTGTCCGACAACGCCCCGGGCTGATCATCTACCAGGCCGAACCCGCCACGCCCAGCGCCCACGCCCTCGCGCTGCTGAGCAGCCTCCACGCCACCGCACAACGGGAAGTCCGGCGCGAGTGACCCATCGCCACCACAGAACGCGCGAATCTCCCCATGCGGTCAGCACACCGACGCCCGCCGACACCACCGCGAGCACCCCGAATCCCCACGGCGGCAGCAGGGTCGCCCCGTCGGGGTGGGTGCTCACCACGAGCCACGTCGAGGCGGCGGCCGCGACCGCGACATAGCGGATCGGCCACGCGACCGCCGCCCCGAGCACCAGCGGCCAGGTGAAGTACCAGGGAAACGCCACCGGGGCCAGCACCACCACCGCCAGCAGCGCCAACGCCGCCCCGCGCACCGCGGCCGCGCCACCCGCCCGTGAACGCCACCACAGCCATGTCACCAGACCGGCGAGGACGACCCAGCCGGCGATCCGGCACGCCGCGACGGCATCCACGGAGCCGGGCGACAACGCCTGGCCGATCTTCCCGAGCGCGGTCGGGATCGACAGCCAGGGTTCCAGCATCGAATTTCCGCTCAGCGCCCGAATCCAGCCGAGATCGACCCCGGCGACGACGGAGCACAGCCCGAACGTGCCGACCACAATGGACACAGCCGCCGCGGACACGAAGAAGAAGCCACGCGGCGAAGCCGATCGCCGTGCCGCCCAAACCCACACCAGGAACGGCAACGCCACAGCCGCGGGAGCCTTCACCGCGGCGGCCAGCGCGACCAGCGCGAACCCCGTCCCGGGCGCAGGGGTGAGCACGAGCGCCGCGCCGGCCGCGAGCAGCCCGGCCATCAGCAAGTCGTTGTGCCCGCCCGAAACCACGCACAGCACCATCAGCGGATTCGCCGTCGTCATCCACAGCGCGCGTTCCGGCCGGGCACCGAGATGCCGGCACAGGACGGGCAAAGCGGCACAGAGCAACGCCAACCCTGCCGCCATCGCCAGCCGCGTCAGGAAAGTACCGACGACCAGATTCTCGCCGGTCAAGGCGAGCACGCTCTTCACGATCAGGATCTGCAGCGGCCCGTACGGCGACGAAATGTACGACCACCCGCCCACGGCGTTGTCGGTGATCGGGCCGGGAACCTCGGCGGGAACGTGCGTGTACGGGTCGAGACCGGCCTGCGCCACCGCACCCTGAGCCAGGTAGGTGTACAGATCTGTGCTGAACAACGGCGGCGCGCACAGCAGCGGTACACACCACAGCCAGGTCGCCCGCGTGACCTCGCGGGCACTCGTCCGGCCCGCACGCGTCGAGTGTCCTAACCGGACCCAAGCCGCCAGAAGCAGGGCGAGACCCAGGTACAGCACAGCGGTGGCGAGCGTCCGGACGTGCCCGGACGGGGCGGGATCGGCCCGCAGCGTCGCCCCCGCCCCGAACGCGCCGAACGAGACCAGCAGGGACCCGGCCAATCCCACGGTGGCCGCGTTCCTTCCGATGAAGATCATGCGGCAGGTCTAACCGGCCGGTGCTCTCGGGCCGTTAAGATCGGCTTTTATCGGTTCTTTATCCGTCCGGCGTTCTACTGTGGATCGTGGAGAATGGTTGATGCGCGTACTCGTGGCCGAAGACGAGCGGATGCTGGCGGATTCCATCACCGAAGGCCTGCGGCACCTGGGCATGGCGGTGGATGTCTGCTACGACGGCGACGCCGCGCTCGAACGTGTCGCCGTCCACCGGTACGACGTCGTACTGCTCGACCGCGACCTGCCGCTGGTGCACGGCGACGAGGTGTGCCGGAAGATCGCCGAAGGTGACGGAGAGACCCGCGTGCTGATGCTCACGGCCGCGGCGGGCATCCGCGACCGCGTCGACGGGCTCGGCCTCGGCGCGGACGATTACCTCACCAAGCCGTTCGCGTTCGCCGAACTCGTCGCCCGGGTGCACGCGCTGGCCCGGCGAGCCCGTCCGGCGTTGCCGCCGGTGCTCGACAGAGCCGGTGTCGAGCTAGACCCGGCGAGACGGTTCGCGTCCCGTGACGGTCGGCTGTTGTCCCTGTCCCCCAAGGAGTTCGCCGTCCTCGAGGTGCTGTTGCGCGCCGAAGGACGGGTAGTCAGCCCGGAAGAATTGCTGGAGAAGGCATGGGACGAACACGCCGATCCGTTCACGAACACGGTGCGGGTCACGGTGATGACGTTGCGGAAGAAGCTCGGGACACCGCAGGTGATCCACACCGTGTCCGGGGCGGGCTACCGGCTGGGTACCTGAAGCGGGCGCTCGCGTCGGTGCGCGGCCGCGTCGAGCTGGTCCTCCTCGGCGCGCTGATCGTCCTCGTGCTGCTCGCCTACCCGCTCGCCAAGGCGGCGGGCATGGTGCTCGGGACGTTCGCGGACCGCAGCTTTTGCCCGCGGGGCACCGGCTGCGCCGACACGGCGGGCGGGCTCTTGTGGACGCTGCCGCTCGTCGCGGCGCTCGTGCTCGTGATCCTGCTGCGGCGGCCGGTGGCCGCCTGGGTGCTGCGGCCGTTGCCTGATCTCACCGCCACCGTCGAGCAGCTGGGGCCGCAGAACCTCGGCCAGCGCATGCGGCTGGAGCAGACCGACGGCGAAGTGCGGGCGCTGGCCGCCGCGGTGAACAGGATGCTCGACCGGATGGCCGTCGGTTTCGAGGGGCAGCGCCGATTCGCGGCGAACGCGTCGCATGAGCTGCGGACGCCGCTCGCTGTGCAACGGACGCTCGCCGAGGTCGCGATGGTCACCGGTGGGGGCGACGACGTGCGGCGGCTGGCGGCGCAGCTGCTGGTGGTCAACGAGCGCAACGAGCAGCTGATCGAGGGACTGCTCGTACTGGCCGAGGCGGATCGCGGGCTGCCCGGCACCGTGCCGGTGCGGCTGGACGAACTGGTGGACTCGGTGCTCGCCCGGTTCGACGAGCGGCTGGCCGAGCGCGAACTCATCGTACGCCGTGAAATCGCCGAACGGACCGTGTCCGGCGAGACCGTCCTGCTGGAGCGGCTGATCGCCAACCTGGTGCACAACGCGATCAAGTACAAC
The DNA here is from genome assembly GCF_055584485.1 of Amycolatopsis sp. NPDC102522. NCBI lineage: Bacteria > Bacillati > Actinomycetota > Actinomycetes > Pseudonocardiales > Pseudonocardiaceae > Amycolatopsis > Amycolatopsis sp. NPDC102522. The sequence continues at coordinate 167,508 of NZ_JBVJLY010000017.1, forward strand.
CGGCCGGGCGGCTGGATCGAAGTGACCGTCGGCGGTGAACCCGCCTTGAGCGTGCGCAATTCCGGCGAGCGCGTGCCGGCCGAGTCGGTCGACACGCTGTTCCAGCCGTTCCGCAGGCTGACCGCCGACCGCACGAACCACCGCGACGGCGCCGGTCTCGGACTGTCCATAGTGCACTCGATCGCCACCGCGCACGACGGCCGGGTGACCGCCGTTCCCGGCGAAGACGGCGGCCTGCGGGTGGACGTGGTCCTGCCCTGATCCGGCAGGCACGGGGTCACTGGCCGAAGCAGACCAACGGCATCAGCACTTCGCCACAGGTCGCGTCGGCCAGTGCCCTGGCGGGTACCGTCCCTCGCGCCAGCGCACGATGGTAGGACTCCATGACCTGGACGACAGCGCCGTCGTCGACCCTGGCGACGCTGGAGATCACGGTTCTGCTCCCGCTGTAGAGCAACGCCGCGGTGAACCCGAGGATCTCGTCACCGGGGCGGACCACCGCCTGACCGATGTCGCAGGCGGAAAGGACGACGTGCGCCGGGACGGACTCGAGCAGCTGGACGTCGTAGGCCATCAGCGGGCCGTCGGCGAGGTCGAGCCGGGAGAAGAGCACGTTCTCCTGCTCGTGATGTCCGTGCGCGGCCAGATGCACCGAATCGTATTCGGCCAGCGCCTTCGACGTCGCCTCGATCGTGGCGTCGTTCCCGGCCAGCACTTCCGCGCGAGGATAGACCTTCGCGACGCGCCCCGCCTCGCTCGCGGCGTGTTCGAGGCCGGGACCGGCGACAGCCAGCATCGCCGCGCGGTCCGAAGTCTCGCGCGCGGGCGCCGCGCTGAGGGCGAGCCACGCGGAAGGCGACGGTGCGACGGTCACCGGTCGGCCGCGGAGCGGGCCGAGGAGGCCCCACGGCACGATCGAAAGCACTCCCGTGGGTACCACCACCACGTCGGCGTCCCCCAGTTCCGGCAGCAGCGGTGTGATCAGCTCCTGGGCGAGCACACCGACCTGGCGACGCACCGAAGCCCGGATGACCTGCTCCAGCGCGGGCGGCAACGTCCGGCCACAGACCGCGTTCAGATCGCTCTGCAGGCGCATGAGCGCTTCGGACACCACGGTCGCATCGCCGAGGTCGATCAGCGACGCGCGCCGGCCGTCGATCACCATCGCGCGGAATCTGTCCTTGTCGGCGAGGAATCCGATCAGCACACTGTCCCTTTTGGACAGTTCCTCGCGTACGCCGCGGTAGGTCGCCCTGGACACCTGGAGGGCGGAACCCTCGGCTTCCCAGCCTCGCGCCCTGATCCGGCGCTCCAGTTCGGTGCACCGGCGGCGCGCCTCCGCGGCCGAAGTGCCGTCGAGTTCCGCGGCGCGGATCTCACCGGCGAGCTGGCGCAGTTCGGCGACGGCGTCGGCGGATTCCCCGTCGGGCCGGTGGACCTGCTGGATCCCGAAGGCCTGGGCACGTGAGCGCTCGAGCCAGCGGAAGACGACTTCCGGCGAACCTGTCGCCCATGCCGCTGTCAGGCCGGTCTTGGCCAGGTCGCGGCCGAGTGACGCCACACCGGTTCGCAGGTCGAGGCTCCCGAACCCGTTTCGATAGGCCTCCAGCGCTTTCAAACCGGCCCGCGCCTGGGCCAAGGTCGCCCGCCGGTCCCCTGTCGACCACGCGAGCTCGGCCCGGGCGAGGTGCCGGAGCAGCCGGTTCGCCAGCGGGCCACCAGGCAGGGCACGGTCTTCCAGCGCGGCGCGAGCGGCATCCGGCTCGGCGTGGGCGATATTCGCCCTCGCCGCCAGGAGTTTCGCCGTCTCCGCGTCGTTGCGGAGCCCCAGCCGCGTGAGCCGGGTAGCCAGTTCCGCCGCGTCCACCGCCACCGGCTTCATCCGGCCACCGGCCGTGAAGTCGGCCCGCAGCAAGGTAAGCGCGGCGACTTCGGCCCAGGTGTCGTTGCCCCGTCGGCGAAATCGGCGTCGCGCTCGGCCCGCCCACCGTCGAGCGCCCGCCAGGTCCCCGGCCGCCAAGGCGGCTCGCGCCCTGGTGAGCTCGGCTTCGGCGTGCTCCTGATCCATCCGGAGCCGCGGGAAGCGGGCGAGCGCCAGATCGAGTTCGGCGGCCGCTTCGCTCGGCAAGCCCGCCGCGAGCAGAGCTCGTCCCTTGTCCACCGCGAGCGGGGCCAGCATGCCCTCGCCATGTTCCGCGTAGACCTCGGCCGCCGCGCTGAAATCGCGAAGGGCGCCGGGAATGTCCCCGGTGAGCACCTTCGCCTGTCCCCGCCCTTGGAGCGCTTTCGCCAGTGTGCGGGGAAGTCCGTCGACGGCACCGTGCGCTCTCGCGATTTCGGCGCAAGCGTCGAGGTCGGCGAGAGCGAGGCGGACCCGGCCCGCGGTCTGGTGCAGCAGCGCGCGGTTCAGCAGCGCCCTGGCCAGGGCCACCGGCTCGCCGGACCGTCTCAGCAACGGGATGGCGTCGTCGAAGCAGGCGAGCGCGTCGGTCATCCGGCCGACCAGGATCAGGGCCAGCCCGCGCTGCTGGCGGAGGGCTCCGCGGTCGCCGGGGGCGAGGGGCATCTCCTCGGCGGCATCCAGCAGCTCGAAGCCGTGGTCGCTGTTGCCGAGCACGACCTCGACACCGCCGAGCGTGCTCAGCACCCTCGCGACGAGGGTGCCGTCGGCGGGCGCGCGCCGATCCAGCAGTCTCAACGCGGCGCGAAGCAGGCGTGCCCCGCGAACGGGATGCCCGCTGTTGGTCGCGTCGATCCCCTTGCGGTGCAGCTCCCGCGCGTGCTCGCCGATGTCCTTCGGCGACCGGTGCTCCGGCGCCACGACCGGGCCTAGAGTTCCATCGCCGGGGTGCTGATCGTCCGGCATTCCCCCGGCGGCCGGACGATCAGCTGCACCATGCCCCGGCTCACCCTGTCTGCGGCGAAGCGCCCCTCCTCGTCGGAGCTGACCGTGATCGAGCCGGACGACGTCCTGACCTCGACGAGCAGCGCGGCCGGCGGCTGGATCCACCCGTCGAGCCGGACCGTGCCGTCGTTGCGGGCGCCGACGCTGACCATGATCGTGAGGCTGCTGCATTCGAAGGTGAGCAGGGTGCTGCGCTCGTCCCCTCTGGCGGCGGGTATCCCTCCGGTCTCGGCCAGCCGGAAGACCTCCAGTTCGACGTCTTCGAGCCCGATGGCGAACTGGATCTGTTCCACGAGGGTCGCCGGTACCGGATCGGCCTCGTCCCACAGCTCGCGTACTTGCCGGAGGAGCGTCCGGTCCAGTTCGTCGATCCACCCGTCGTTGATGCCGTTCATCTCCACTCCTCGCCGTGGGAGGTGGTCAGGATCTGTCTGAGCCGGGTCAGGCAACGGCTTCGCGTCGGCCCGACACTGCCTCGTTTGATGCCGAGCGCCGAGCCGATCTCTTCGTAGTCCGGGCGGTGCACGAAGGCAACGATGCGGAGCAACGTCCGGCACCGTTCGGGCAGCTTGTTCACCGCCGCCCACAAACGCCGCCGCTGATCGGCGGTGACCGCCTCCTCGTCCGGACGCGGGCCGGGTGCGGACACCGACTCCAGGAAGGCGTCGTCCGGCGGGCTCTCGGCCCGGTGCCGGGTCCGCGCCCGCCAGGTCTCCCGTTTGGTCACCGTGATCAGCCAGGCCGTCAGGCCCGCCGGGCTGTGGATCTCATGGAGGGAACCGAGAAGGTTCAGCCAGGACGTCTGGACGACGTCGGAAGCGCTCTCCCTGTCGATCCCCTGCGCTCTCGCGACGTGCCACAGCAACGGGGTGAGGATCTCGATCAGCCCGTTCAAGGCCTCCCTGTCGCCGTCCTGGGCGGATTTGAGCAGTGCCGCGAGATGTTCGAAGTCGAGTGAGCCGGACGACGCGCTCATCGGAGTAGTTCCAAAGCCGCTTCGGCCCTCTTGCGCGTGGCGCCTCGCGTGCAGGCCGCGAGCTGCGATTCCTCCTGCTCCGAGGCCCGGATCAGTGCGTTGAGCACCGCCGAGGCGGCCAGCGGAGCGGCGAAGGAGGTCCCGTCCCAGATCGCGAACCCGCTCGAGAAACAGTCCGGATCGAACCCCTTCCGGCCCAGCGCTGGCACGTGGTGATCCGGGGTCTCCGAGCCGTCGATGTCCGTCGGATGAGTGCTCACCACGCAGACGCCGTCGGCCCAGCAGGACACATAGGCACCTTCGTTGGAGAACAAAGCCTTGCTGCCGTCGGGATTCAGCGCGCCGACACCGACCACCCGCGGCCCCTTTCCCAGCGGGCGGGTGGAAAGCGCCGCGGGGAAGAACTCGCGTGTCGTCGCGCTGTTGCCTGCCGCGGCGACGACCACCACGCCGCGTTCGGTCAGCTTGCCGATGACCTCGGCGAGCTGCGAGGTGTACTGCGAGGCCGCGGGCCACTCCTCGAAGTATCCGATGGAGAACGAGATGACGTCGATCATGAGACTCGGGTCGCCGGGTTTCTTCTGCGCCGCACGGACCCGGTCCAGCGCCTTGTGCAGCATGAGCAGGGTGTCCGACAGATAGGCGACACCGTCGGTGTGCACGATCCTGACCGCGAGCACCTTCGCCCGCGGCGCCGCCTGCCGGATGACACCGGCGATGAAGGTGCCGTGGCCGGCGTCCGCGGCGACCTCGCCGATCAGCGCGTCCGTCGCCATCGGCCCGTCGCGATGGTCGGCGAGGAACTCCGTCGGCGCCGTCACCGCCAGCAGCCTCTCGTTCTCGAGGATCGCGGCCTGGATGTCCGGTGCGACCACGATGAACTCGTCGGCGGGCTGCCCTCCTCGCGAAGGGTCGTAGACGTCGAGCCAGGGGTGGGGGCCGGTGCCGGAATCGGGAACCAGCACCGTGGGACGGCGCGGCAGCGAGGGGCGCGCCGGCGCGGGTCCGGGCAGGGACACGGGGATCCGCGACCGGACCCCCGCCCGGCCACCGCTGACGCGCCCGCCCAGCGAGGTGACGTCCCACGGAACGCCGGTCAGGCCCACCCCGGTGAACAGGAGATGGTCCAGGGAAAACCGTCGCACGGTGGCCGGGTCGAGCGCCGCCCTGCCGCCGGCGGAGGCCGCGCGCAGACGCTGCAGCGCCTCCCACGCGTCGATGGTCCGCGCGGTCACTCCCTTGTCGAGCCCCAAGGCGAGCGCGACCGGCGCACCCGCCGGGCGCGACTCGCCGCCGGAAGTGACGGCCCGCAGGCCCATCTCCCTGAGGACGGCTTCGATACCGGCGCGGGTGGGGCCGTCGTTCCACGCGTCCGCGGGGATCACGAGGACGTTCGCGCGATAGACCGCGGGCAAGAACCTGCTCGACCGTTCCGATGGCCACCCGGCGACGACGAGCGCGTCGGCGGGTTTCAGCACCCGGGCGCCGTGACGTTCGAGCAGTTCCGGAGGAACAGGTGGCAGGTAAGCCTCCTCGACGGTGTCCGATACGGGGTATGCGTTCGGGTCGGGCGAGACGAACCTGACCACCATCACGGCCTCCCTCTCACAGCGCTGCGGACCATGTGACTGAGGTCGCGGAAGTGCTGGATACGGATACAAAACGGCTATCTCAACCGGGTAACGAAATTCAACCGCGCAGGCAAGTTCTGACAACAAATCATCAGTCACCGCAAAGAATTCGTCGAACCGCGAATGCTTTCCGCTTCGAAAATATTTCGAAGAACCCGGCGCTCGCCTCGCAACACTTATCCCTGACCGACGGTTCTTGAGACCCTTGTCGTGTCTTGCTGTCCGGCGGGGCCGGGAGGGGAGCGGCGATGATCGAGGGGCGGGGTTCGCGGCATCACTTGATCGTGGTGGCCGACGTGGAGGGGTTCGGGGATCGGCGGCGGACGGGACCGCATCAGCGGGCTGTGCGCGACGGTCTCTACGACGTCATGGAGACGGTGTTCGCCGCGACGGGGACGGCGTGGGCGAGCTGCTATCGGGAGGACCGTGGAGACGCGCTGTTCGTGCTGGTGCCGGGCGAAGTGGACAAGGCGGCCTTCGTGGAGGCGGCGCTGCCGGTGCTGGTGACCCGGCTACGGGTGCACAACGACACTCACCCGGAGGCGCAGCGGATCCGGTTGCGGGTCGCGTTGCATGCCGGGGAGGTCGGCTACGACGAGCATGGTGTCACATCGTCGTCGTTGACGCTGACGTTCCGGCTGTGCGACGCGCCGTCGCTGAAGACCGCGCTCGCCGCGTCGCCCGGGGTGCTGGCGGTGATCGCGTCGGACTGGCTGTTCGACGACGTCGTGCGCCACACCCCCGGCGCCGCGCCCGCGACCTGGCGGCCGGTACCTGTCGACGTCAAAGAGATCGCGACGACCGGCTGGATCACCCTGCCCGATCACCCCTATCCGGCCGACTCGAGTGCCGGGGCGGGGCGTCCGCGCGCGGGTTCGGGGAGGGTGGTGCCCCGGCAGCTTCCGGGATCAGTGCGGGACTTCACCGGGCGGGCCGAGCATCTGGCCGCGCTCGACGCGCTGATCCCGCCCGGCCCCGACCAGCACGACGGGCGGCCGCAGTCGGTGGTGATCACGGCGGTCGACGGCGCGGGCGGCATGGGCAAGACCACTCTCGCGTTGCACTGGGCCCACCGGATCCAGGACCGGTTCCCCGACGGCACCCTGCACGTCAACCTGCGCGGCTACGGCCCCGGAGTCCCCGTCACTCCCGGTGAAGCCCTCAGCGGGTTCCTCCGGGCCTTGGGAGTCGCGGCCCGCGCGATCCCCGCCGACGTCGACGCGCAGGCGGCGCTGCTGCGGTCGCTGCTCGCGGGCAAACGCACGCTGCTCGTCCTCGACAACGCCCACAGCGCCGAGCAGATCCGGCCCCTCCTGCCCGGCACCGCCGGGTGCATGGTGGTGGTCACCAGCCGCGACAGCCTGACCGGCCTCGTCGTCACCGACGCCGCTCACCGCCTCACCCTCGACCTGCTGACCGAACCGGAAGCGCTCGACCTGGTCACCGGCATCCTCGGCGCCGAACGGGCGGCCACCGAACCGGACGCGATCGGCGAACTGGTCCGGCTGTGCGCGCGGTTGCCGCTGGCACTGCGGGTCGCGGCCAGCCGTGTAGCCGCCCACTCTTTTCTGACGGTCACCGAGGTCGTCGCCGAACTGGCCGACGACAGCACCCGGCTCGACGTCCTCAGCGATTTCGGTGATGAGCAGGCAGCCGTCCGGGCGGTGTTCGGCTGGTCCTACCGGCGACTCCCGCCCGAGCAGGCGCGACTGTTCCGGCGCCTCGGGCTGCACCCCGGACCAGACCTATCCCTGCCCGCCGCCGCCTCGCTCGCCGAGCTTTCGCCCGCTTCTGCTCGCCCTCTGCTCGCCGCCCTGGCCGACGCGCACCTGATCGAGCCCACCGCCGGTGGGCGGTACCGGTTTCACGACTTGCTGAGGGCCTATGCCGCCGACCAGGCGCGCCGCCACGACTCCGAGGACGATCGGGACCGGGCACTGGAATCCATGCTGACCTGGTACGCCCACACCACCCGCACCGCCGACCACCACCTCTACCCCTTGGCCTCGCCAATCCCTACTACAGCCGAACCCGACCAACCGCACGCCCTCGGTGATCTCAACGAGGCATGGGCCTGGCTCACCACCGAACGCGCCAACATTCTGGCCGCGCTCCAGCAGGCCGTCGATCACCGGCTCGACCACCACACCGTCCTCCTCGCCCGCTCCTGTCGATTCCTCGGCTCTGCAGGCAGCCCGCGCGAAGCGATCGACGCCTACGGCGCCGGGATAGCAGCCGCGAACCGCGCAGGCAACCGTGCCCAGGAAGCGATCCTCCGGCTCGGCCGCGGGGAAATAGCCGGCTATCTAGCCTGGTGGGACCAGGTCCAAACCGACCTCCATCTTGCAGCCGCATTGGCCGAGCAAATTGATGACACTCCGCTCCAGGTGTACGGGCTCAACGACCATGGCCTGCTGTTGCTCCGACAGGGCAAGTTCGATGAAGCGGTGCGGTGGCTCGACTTGGCGTTGCCACTGAGCCGGGGACTCGAGACCAGACGCTGGGAGGCTGTGGTGGAGGGAAATCTGAGCGTCGCTCACCTTGGCCTCGGCCGCATCCAGGTCGCGCTCGATCATGCCGAACGTGGCCTGCGCCTACGCCGCCAAGCCGGAGATATCGTTGGCGAAGCGGCAGCCCTGACGCACTTGGCACGTGCGTGGCGTCAACTGGGTATTCCTGACACCGCGATCGCTCTGTGCAGGGACGCGATCGCCATCGGCCACAAAACACCCCTCAACCGCGACGAAACCATCGCCGAGCCGCTGGACGTCCTGGCTATCTGCCTCCATCAACTCGGCAACACCGGTGAAGCCATCGCCTGCTGGGAAGAGGCCGTCGCTGTCTACGACGACACCGGCTACCCCAACAGGGCCGCCGAGGTCCGCCAGCGCCTCCACGACGCGTCTTCCGGGCAAGGTGACTGAGACGGCAGCGGCTTCCTGATAGAAACGGTGTCGTACCAAGACTCTCGGCTCTGAAAGGGAACACATGCCGGAACTGCGTCAAGCCCACGTCTCCGACCACGGCAAGATCGTCACCTGCGTACAACAGTGGTGGGGCGACTCACGGACACCCGAGCAGGCTCGCGAACTTTCCCTTCTGCTCCCCAAACTGTTCTTGCAGTTCTTCTCCAGTACAAGCCTGGTCCTGGAGGACGAAACCGGAATCAGGGCTTTCCTTGTCGGCTTCTACGCCGCCGACAACGACGCGGAGGCGTACATCCATTTCGTGGGGGTGGACCCGCGGCTTCGCGGACAAGGGACAGCCCGCCGCCTGTACACGACCTTCTTCCAGCGTGCCGCCGAAGCAGGTCGCACGGACGTGCGCGCGATCACCTCGCCAGTCAACAGCGGGTCCATCGCCTTTCACCGCGCCATGGAGTTCACCCTCGAAACCGGAGACCAGGTGGTCGACGGTCTCCCCGTACACACTGACTACGACGGCCCCAGCCACGATCGGGTGTGCTTCCACCGGAAGATCGCCTGCTGACCGCCGCGTTGCGAGCCGACAGTGTCAGCTCCCCTCGACAACGGAAACGGAGTTGACGCCGACGTTGCAGCTGATGTCGTGGTCGATCCGGTACCACTGGTTTTGCGGCGGGTAATACCAAATCGTGTCGTATGTGCCGCCGAACTTGCAGTCGACCCTCAGCTTCCACTTCGCCGGACCGGGCGCGTTGCACACTCCCCACGCCTGGTAGGTCGAGCTGTAACCGGTGTCGCAGGTCATTCCGTACACCGGCGTGACGAAGCTTGCCTGAGCGGGCAAGGCGGCCGCGACCATGATGCCGCCGGTCACTGAAGCAGCGACGGCCATGCCGCCGACCCTGCGAACGAGCTTTCGCATGTTCATCCCTCCGTACGGGCGATGTGTCCAATCAGGACACAAAGAGGACTGTATTGCTCCGGCGCCTGCCGAGCGGGTTCGAAGAGTTCGCCTAACGGGCCGCGAAGTCCGCCTCTTGGGGCGTCTCGGATTCGCGCGGGAGGAGGGCTCACCAAATAATCGGGAGAATTGACGGACGGGTCGCGCGATACTGGCCGGGTGATCACGATGCAGCCCGTCCTGGAAGTCCGCGTGACTGACGGCTTCGCCCTCTGGCCAGTCGCGGAGGTCGAGTCGTTCGGCCATCTGGCGCTCAGCGGCGAGCTCACGCCCCTGGAGGTCGGGACCGCGATGATGTCCCTCGTCGCGGACAACGACATCGACCCCGAACACAACGACCGCCCGCCCCGTCCCGCCGACCTGTTGGGGTCGTTCCTGCACGGCTTGCTCACCTTCGACACGCTCTTCGCCGCAGGAGGGCTGCGGGTGACGGACAGCGCCACAGGCGTGACTCTTCTGCCGGGCTGCTGCAACGGCCTGGAGGACTGGCGCGAGTGGTACCAGGTCTTCGATGGCGGCGGACAGGTCGGATTCGGGCACGATCCCGATCCGGTGGCCGAACGTCTGGGCGAGACCGTCCGGCTGACCGTCGACGCGGAACAGCGCGACAGTCCGGTGATCGAGCTGCCCGCCGTCGATCTCCGTCGCCTTCTCGGTAAAGCCGAGCAGGACCTCGCCAGTTTCCTCGCGCTGGCAACGGATTGGGCCGGTCAGCACCTGCCCCGCCATGCCGTCGCGGTCGTCGCAGCCCTTGCCCGCATTGTGGTCGTGAGTGATTCGGGTCGTTAGAACGACACTTGCCACTCACGACCACCCCGACCGACGCCTCGCCGCAGCACTCACTCCCAGCGCGTGTTGCGAAAGCCACTTTCGCAACCTTGAACGTTGCGAAAGTGGCTTTCGCAACACGCTGCCGCGAATGCGCTCATGGCCCCCGCACGACCGCGGCCATGAGCGGCTCGGGCTAGAGCCAAAGGCGTCTTAGTTACCTACCGGATTCTGGCCGCGGTTGAGCGCAGGTCCGGTCCGTGAAGGCTCCTTACCTACCCTGAAGGTAGTGAAGGAGCGGCGGATTCATGCGGTCGTCGCAACATGCTCTATTTAGGACAGTAGCATGTTGAGTTTCTCTTGGGGTGTAAGCCATTCCAGTGTTTTGCGGG
>NZ_JBVJLY010000018.1:0-170399 GCF_055584485.1 Amycolatopsis sp. NPDC102522
TCGATGGGCTAATTTTGGGTTACTTCATTTTATTCCGGGCCCCCGGGGGGCCGCGCTGTGGGGGGCCACGGGGTTGTTTTTTGTTTCGTAGTTTAAAACCCGCCCCCACCACTCACGAGGCCCTAGAAGATGCGCCGCAGCGGGATGGGTCCCCGCGCCCGCTTCCGCCACTCACGCGGGTAGCCGAGCGAAACCTCTTCGAACCGCACGCCGTCCGCCTCGGTGGAACGCGGGATGTGCAGGTGCCCGTAGACGGCGACCTCCGCCCGGAACCGGCGGTGCCAGTCCTCGGTCTCGGTCGTCCCGCACCACAGCGCGAACTCCGGGTAATACAGCGGCGCGGTCGGGTGGCGGTGCAGCGGCCAGTGCGACATCAGGATCGTCCCGTGGTCCTCCGGGATCGCCTCCAGCCGCTCCGTGCTGATCTTCACCCTGTCGGCGCACCAGGCCTGCCTGCTGGGGTACGGATCGGGATGCAGGAAGAACTCGTCCGTGCACAGCACGCCCGCCTCGCGTGCCTGGTCGACGGCCGCCGTCAACGGCAGCCCCTCGGCCGAGGGCGTCCGCCAGCTGTAGTCGTACAGAACGAACAACGGGGCGATCGTCAGCGGCTTTTCCTGGTGTTCCCACACCGGGTACGGGTCCTCCGGGGTGAGCACGTCGATCTCCCGGCATCGCTCGACCAGATGCTCGTAGCGCGCCTGGCCCCGCAGCTGACATTCGTCCTTCTGGGTGGTCCACAGCTCGTGGTTGCCGGGTACCCAGACGACCTTCGCGAAGCGTTCACGCAAGGTCTTGAGCACCCCGATCACGGATTCGGCGCGTTCGGCGACGTCACCGGCCACGAGCAGCCAGTCGTCGGGGGTCCGGGGGACGACCTCGTCGACGATCGGGGCGTTGCCCTCGTGGGTGACGTGGAGGTCGCTGGTGGCGAAGAGATGCGGCACTCCTCCACCGTAGCTTCACCCGGACCGGGGAACCGCCAAAACCGCATCGTCGCGTAACCGGCCCGACGCCGACACGCCCAGGACAATCAACGCCGAGGCGACGTGCAAACCCGCTTGGACGTTCAGCAGGACACCGCTGCCCAGCACGTTCACCAGCCCGCCTGCCAGCAACGCGCCCAGCGCGGTGAATCCCGCCGTCCCGGCGAACAAGGTGCTCAGGACGCGGCCGGACCGCTCGGGCGACACCGTCGTCTGGACCAGGGAGAGCAACCCGGACCCCGCCAGCACCCCGGGAGCGCCGACCAGCCCGAAGAGTCCGATGAAGACACCCAGGGAGGCGGTCAGCGCGGGCAGGTTCCAGATCACCGCCGACAGCAGGCCGAGCGCGAGCCCGCCCCAGCCGAGCAGAGCGGTGGGCGCGACCTTGCGGGCGACGGTGGCGACGGCGAATCCCGCGGCCAGTCCGCCGAGTGCCTGGACACCGCGAAGCAGACCGACGTCGCCTTCGGTGCCGTCGAGGATGTCGAGCACGAAGACCACGAACAGCACCAGGAACATGCCCTGTGCCAGTGACGTCAGCACCACGACGACGCCGGCCAGCCGCAGACGCCCTTCGCGGCCGATCTCGCGAAGCCCGTCGAGCCAGGCGCGCATCACCGGCTCGTGCGGACCCGCCGCGATCGGCGCGGCGGCCCGTCGGAACGGGCGCGACAGCAGGACCGAACCGATCACCAGTACGGCGAGATAGGCCACCACGACCCAGCCCAGGCCACCGAACCCGAGCAGGAGGCCGCCTGCCCAGCCACCGGCGAGGCGCGCGACGCTGCCGTTGATGCTCATGAGGCCGTTGGCGCCGATCAGCTCGTCCGGGGCGATCAGTTCCGGCACGAGTGCGTTGCGGGCGGGCTCGAACAACGACGCCAGCCCCGCCTGTGCGGCCATGACCCCGTAGACCACGGACACCGGGCCGCCAGAGGCGACGAACAGCAGCGGCAGCGCCACGAACGCCTGCCCGGCGCACACCACGCACAGCACCAGCCGCCGGTTCCAGCGGTCCGCGATCACGCCGGCGACCGGGCTGAGCAGCACCGCGGGCAGCAGGCCGAGGACGATGCTCATCGCCGTGGTGGCCGCGGACCCGGTCGCCTTGAAGACGAACACCGGCAGCGCGATCTGCAGCATCCACTCGGCGGTCTCGGAGAAGAAGGCGGCGATCCACAGCCGCGCGAAGGCGGGTTCCCTCAACGGTCTCATGTGCTCGGTTTCCCTTCCGCGTCGATGCGCGGGAACGCCCGCAGTCCCAGGTGGACCGGTATGGCCTCGTGAGGGGCGTCTTCGCGGATCGCGCTGACATAGGGCCGCACGAGCGCGTCGATCCGGCGGACCAGTTCGTCCAGCTCGGCCGCGGTCACCCGCAGCGAGTACGTGCTGATCCCGGACGCGTCCCGCCACTCCTTGTCGAGCTGGTCGGCGGTGTCGAGATAGCGCTCGATCAGCTCCTTCTCGCGCGCCAGGGCGGTGCCCACGACCGCCAGCTGCGCCCCGCGCAGCTCCGGGTCGTCACCGAACTCGATGCCGACCTGGCAGGCCCGCCAGGGCCGCTCTCGCCCGTCCTCCCCCTCGACCCGTTCCACGAGGCCGTGCTGGGCCAGCTGACGCAGATGCCAGCTGCAGTTCGAGGCGGTCGAGCCGACCGAGGCCGCGCACTCGCTCGCGGTCCGCGGGCCGACCGCCATCAGGTGGTCCACCAGCGCCGACCGCAGCGGATGCGCCAGCGCCCGCATCAGCTCGACGTCTTCGATCCGCTTGCGCGGCGGCAACCCGGTCATCGCCTTGATCCAATCTGAAAGATATCTTTCGAAAGTTCTCTTTCAGAGTTGCAGGCGGCCGCGGCGATGTCAAGCGGCACCGATACCCTTGCCGGGACAGTTGCTGCCTGCCGCAGTAACTGCACGGTTCAACTACTGCCTCGGGAACGCATATGCCTGACCAGCGAGAACTCGCCACAGCTGCCGCCCTGGAGATCCCCCGGTTCGTCAGCGCGACCGTCCTGTTCCAGACGGCCATGGCGGACCGGCTCGGGATCAGCGCCACCGAACTGCACGGGCTCCAGCTCGTCATCAGCGGCGCCGCGACCTCGCCGACCCAGTTGGCACGCGCTCTCGGCATGACCACCGGGGCGGTGACCCGGATGCTCGACCGGATGGAGGCACAGCGCCTCGTCGAGCGCGTCCCCGATCCCACCGACCGCCGACGGCTCGTGGTCCGCCCGCTCCCCGATCGACTGGACGACGTGGCCGACCTCTACTCCCCCGTGGCCCGGTTCTTCGGCGACCGTCTCGCCAGGCTCGACCGGCGTCAGCTCGCCGCACTTCTCGGCGTCTTGACCGACGGGCGCGCCTTCGCCGAACAGGAGGCCTCCAGGCTGCGATCCGGTTCGCTCGAAGAGGGGGTTGACTAACGCTACGGGTGTTGCGTTAGACTGCTCGCATCATGGACAACTGACATCGCACCTTCCCCGTCCCGAGGCCGCTTCGGTCGAGCACTGCTCCCGTAAGCGACGTGGCCCGGCGGGGATCCCTCATGTTCGAAGAAAACGCGGTGATGTCGTATGTCTCTTTCCCTGATCGCCAAGGACCTCGTCCACTCCTACGGTGCCCGCGTCGTGCTCGACGGCGTGAACCTGACCGCTTCGGCCGGGCAGCGGCTCGGCCTGGTCGGCGAGAACGGCGTCGGCAAGTCCACGCTCCTGAGGTTGCTGGCCGGGGTCGAAGAGCCCGACGGGGGTGAGGTACTGCGGGGCGACGACCTCGGATTCCTCTTGCAGGAGCTGCCCTTCCCGCTGACGACGCGGTTCTCCGACGTCATCGACGACGCGCTCGCCGAGATACGGCAAGCGTCGGCGAGACTCGACGAACTGACCGAAGCGCTCACCGAACGCCCTGACGACACGGCGGTCCTCGACGAGTACGGCACCGTGCTCGAATGGGCCCAGGCGCACGACCTCTGGGACGCCGACCGGCGCGCCGAGGTCGTCTGCGCCGGTCTCGGGCTCGCCGGGATCGACCCGGCGCGCGAACTGGGCACGCTCTCGGGCGGGCAACGGTCGCGCCTCGGCCTCGCCGCGTTGCTGATCCGGCGGCCGGGCACGCTCGTCCTGGACGAGCCGACGAACCACCTCGACGACACCGCGATGGAGTTCCTGGAGCACCATCTCGCTTCACTGACCGGTGTCCTCGTGCTGTCGTCGCACGATCGCGTGTTCCTCGACGCGGTGTGCACCGACATCGTCGACCTCGACCCGGCACTGGGCGGCCCGACCCGGTACGGCGGCACGTATTCCGACTACCTCGACCAGAAACGGGCCGAGCGTGCGCGCTGGGAACAGCGCTACGCCGAGGAGCAGGACGAACTCAAGGAACTGCGCGAATCGGTGGCCGTCACCGCGCGCAACGTCGCACACAACCGGCCTCAGCGCGACAACGCCAAGATGCTCTACGACTTCAAGACCGGGAGGGTGCAGAAGCAGATCTCACGCCGGGTCCGCAACGCGCAACTGCGGCTGGACGAACTGGAACGCGACCAGGTGCGGAAACCACCCACGCCCCTGCGGTTCCAGGGCGGGCTGACCGGCGAACCCGGCGAGGGCAAGACGGCGATTTCGGTGCGGGACCTCGAGATCGCCGGGCGGCTGCGGCTGGCGACGCTCGACATCACGACGACGTCGAGGCTCCTGATCACCGGCGGGAACGGGGCCGGGAAGTCGACGTTGCTGTCGGTCCTGGCCGGCTCGCTGGCGCCGGACTCCGGGACCGTCCTTTCCGGACGCGGGGTGCGGATCGGCATGCTGGCCCAGGATGTCGCGTTCGCCGAGCCGGAAAAGACCGCGCAGCGGACCTACGCCGAAGCCCTTGGCGAGGGCGCTCCCCCGTTGCGCGGCCTGGGGCTGCTGGCTCCGCGTGATCTCGGGACCCGGGTGGCCGCGCTGTCGGTCGGGCAACGGCGGCGGCTCGCGCTGGCGTTGCTGATCGCCGACCCGCCCGAGGTGCTCCTGCTGGACGAGCCGACGAACCACATCTCGCTCACCTTGGCCGAGGAGTTGTTCGCCGCGCTCGAGTCCGCGCCCGGCGCCGTCGTCATCGCTTCGCATGATCGGTGGCTGCGGCGGGATTGGGTTGGTGACCACCTACGGCTGGAGGACGGCCGCGTCGCCGCATAGGGCGTTATACGAGTGTCATGAAAGGGGCGTTCAGGACCAATTTCGTCCTGAACGCCCCTTTCATGACGTTTCTCAGAGCTCGATGCCGAGCAGCGCGTCGACAGCGTTCCGGATCAGACCGGGGGCCGCGGGGTCGGTGCCGGAGCGGTTCAGGGCCTGCTCCGCCCACGCGTCGACGGCCGCGATCGCCTTGGGCGTGTCGAGGTCGTCGGTGAGGTGGTCACGCAGGCGCGCGACGGTGTCCTCGGCGGCCGGACCGGTGCCGAGGGAGACGGCGTCGCGCCAGCGTGCGAGGCGGTCTTCGGCGTCCGCGTGCAGCTGCGCGGTCCACGGCCGGTCCTCGCGGTAGTGGCCGGCGAACAGCGCGAGCCGGATGACGCCCGGGTCGACCTTGTCGGCGCGCAGCCGCGAGACGAACACGAGGTTCCCGCGCGACTTCGACATCTTCTCGCCGTCGAGGCCGATCATCCCGGCGTGAACGTAGTGCCGCGCGAACGGCCGGTCCCCCGCGACGGCCTCCGCGTGCGCGGCGCTGTACTCGTGGTGCGGGAAGATCAGGTCCGAGCCGCCGCCTTGGACGTCGAAGCCGAGACCGAGGCGGTTGACCGCGATCGCGCTGCACTCGATGTGCCAGCCGGGCCGCCCGGCGCCCAGTTCGGACTCCCACGACGGTTCGCCGGGCCGCGCCATCCGCCACAGCAGCGCGTCGAGCGGGTGCTGCTTGCCTTCACGATCCGGGTCGCCGCCGCGTTCGGCGAAGAACTTGGCCATGGTCTCGGCGTCGTAGTTCGACTCGGAACCGAAATGCCCGGTCGCGTTGTGGTCGAAGTAGATGTCCGGGTACTCCGCGTCGTCCGCGCGGTACGCGCTGCCGTTCGCCAGCAGCTTGGCGATGACCTCGACGATCTCCGGGATGCTCTCCACGGCCCCGACGAACTGCCGCGGCGGCAGCACCCGCAGCGCGGTCATGTCCTCGCGGAACAGCGCCGTCTCCCGCATGCCGAGGACGATCCAGTCGTCCTTGTCCCGCTCGGCGCGCTCCAGCAGCGGCTCGTCGATGTCCGTCACGTTCTGCACGTAGTGGACGTCGTGCCCGGCGTCCCGCCACAGGCGGTTCACCAGGTCGAATGTCAGGTACGTGGCGGCGTGTCCCAGATGGGTCGCGTCGTACGGCGTGATGCCGCAGACGTACATCCGGGCGGTGGACCCGGGCGCCGTGGGACGGATCTGTCCCGTCGCGGTGTCGTGGAGCCGCAGCGGACGGGGGGTGCCGGGGATGCGGGGCACGTCGACCGATGACCAAGTCTGCATACCCCGACTGTAAGCGGAGCCGCCGCGCCGTTCCCGTCCGGTGGGAGACGAACACGGCCGGAGTAACCGAAGTCGCTATTTCCCGGCCCTGTCGGCGTTGGCTTGGACGGCGTCCCGGATGTACTCGCCGAGGCCCGGCCGTTGGTCCGGCTCACGCACCAGGAAGCCGAGCTGGACCCGCTCGGTCGCGTAGAGCCCCGCGAGCCCACGGTGCATGGTGTGGTCACAGTCCCCCATGAACGCCGCGAGCATTCGGCGGTGCTCCTCGGCGAGGTCCATCGCCGCGGGGCTGTCGGCGGGCGCGCCGGAGTCGACGACGTCGAGCAGTCGCCGGACCCAGTCCTGCCGGGCCTCCTCCGCCTCGATCCATTCCTCCTTGGACCGTGGCACGGCCGCCGCACGCCACTGCGAGGTCTCGCCCCACCGTCGGACGGCCTCCTCCGCGTAGCCCTCCGGTTCACGGAACTCGCCGAAGACCTCGAACCGCTCTTCCGGCGTCAACGCGCCGCCGACCTGCTTCGCCGCGATCACCCTGTCGACGGATTCGACCATTCGCGTCAGCTCACCGACCCGCTCCACGAGCAGCGCCCGCTGACGCCGCAGGTGCTCCAGCGCGTCCACTCCCGCGTCGTCGACGACCTTCGCGATCGTCTCCAGGTCGAACCCGAGTTCTCGGTAGAACAGGACGCGCTGCAAGCGGTCGAGGTCGTCGTCGCTGTAGCTGCGGTACCCGGCGGCCGTCCGCCCGCTCGGTGACAGCAGGCCGATCTCGTCGTAGTGATGCAGCGTGCGCACGGTGACCCCCGACAGCGCCGCGACCCTTCCCACCGGATACCCCATCGGTTCAGCGTAGGTGGACTCCTTCCCGCACCGCGCGTAGAAACGAAGGATGGGGACAGCTGGAACCACCGTGTCGGCCGCACTTCCACCCGGGCCGCCGCTGCCCGGCCTCGTCCAGACCCTCGTCGTCGGCAATCTCCGGCATCACGTGCTCCCGCTGCTCAAGCGCCGCTACGGATCCGTCGTCCGGATGAGGTTCGCGCCGCACCGCGACATCGTCATGCTCACCGATCTCGAGGACATCAAAACCGTGTTCTCCGGCCCGGTCACGACGTTCCACGCGGGCGAAGGCAACATCATCCTGAAGCCGGTGATGGGCGACCATTCCATCCTGGTCACCGACGAGGACCGGCATCTGCGCACGCGGAAACTGCTGATGCCCGCGTTCAACGGCGCGGCGCTGCGCGGCTATCGCGACATGATCACCGAGCTGACCAGGGCCGAGCTGGACCGCTGGCCGCAGAACCGGGCCTTCGGCTCGCACGACCGCATGCGCGCACTGACGCTGGAGATCATCCTGCGTGTGGTGTTCGGTGTCGCCGAAGGGCCGCGGCTCGACGAACTCCGGCGGTTGATCGGGCATCTGGTGGAGATCGGCCTGGTCCAGGTGATCGGCTGGCAGAACCCGCGCTTACAGCGCTACCGGCCCTGGCGCACCTACGCGGAACATCAGGCCCGGGTCGATGAACTGCTCTACGCCGAGATCGCCGAACGGCGCCGGGCCACCGACCTCGACCAGCGCACCGACGTCCTGTCCCGGCTCCTCACCGTGCCCGCCGACGGGGACGAACTGAGCGACGTCGAGCTCCGCGATCAGCTGGTCACGCTGCTGCTCGCCGGGCACGAGACCACCGCGACCGCGCTCGCCTGGGCGTTGCACGAGCTCGCCCGCGACCCCGAGCAGGCGGCGTTCACCACGCGTGCGGCGGACGACGGCGACGAAAGAGCACTCGAAGCGGTGGTCAAGGAGGCGATGCGGCTGCGCCCGGTGATCGGCGAGGTCGTCCGGCGACTGACCGAGGACGTCGAGATCGGCGGCTACCGGATCCCGGCCGGATTCGACGTCATGCCGTCGATCATCGTCGTCCACGCCGACGACGGCCGGCACCCCGATCCTCGCCGGTTCCGTCCGCGGCGCTTCCTCGAAGGCTCGCCCCCGCCAGGCAGCTGGCTGCCCTTCGGCGGCGGTGCACGCCGCTGCCTCGGCGCCGGGTTCTCCCTGATGGAGGCCTCGATCGTGCTGCGGGAGCTGTTCGGCCGGTTCACCGTCGCCCCGGAACACGCGCGGCCGGAGCGGATCCGGTCGCGGCCGATCACCCTGGAACCGGCGCGGGGCGCCAGGATCAAGGTGACCGGCCGCTGAGCTACCGCTTCCTGGTCCGCAGGTAGTCGCCGACCACGGCGGCGCCGAGCCCGTCGAGGTCGGGAGCGACGACCCGGCCGCCCGAGCGGCGCGCGATGAGGTCGACGAACTCCGTCAGGCGCGGGTCGTCCCCGAGCCTGAACACCGTCACCGACGCGCCCAGCTTCGCCATGCGGTCCACTTCGGACAGTGTCTTGAGCAGTGTCCTCGGCTGGGGCGGATAGTCGAACTCCGCCGTGCCGTCGGGTTCCAGATGCGCTGTCGGCTCACCGTCGGTGACCATCAAGATCACCGGCTGCGCGTCGGGATGCCGCCGCAGATGCCGTCCGGCCAGCAGGAGGGC
Source organism: Amycolatopsis sp. NPDC102522 (assembly GCF_055584485.1). Lineage (NCBI taxonomy): Bacteria > Bacillati > Actinomycetota > Actinomycetes > Pseudonocardiales > Pseudonocardiaceae > Amycolatopsis > Amycolatopsis sp. NPDC102522. The sequence continues at coordinate 9,024 of NZ_JBVJLY010000018.1, forward strand.
GTGGTGCGCGTTGGTGCCCTGCTCCCAGGCACCTTCCAAGCCGACCAGCTCGGCCAGTTCGACCGACGTCGCGTAGCGGCCGAAGGTGATCAGCTGCAAGGCGTCGTTGCGGAACCGCGTGCTGATCAGCTGGTGCAGCGCGAGCGCCGTCCGCTTCATCGGCAGCCAGCGGCCCTCCTGCACCATCGACCACGAGGTGTCCACGAGCAACGCCACCGCCGCACGCGACCGGTGCTCGGTCTCGATCACCTCGACGTCGGAGACGTCCATCCGGACGGACCGCTCGCCCACCGAAACCGAACGCAGGACGGAGTTGCGGACCGTCCTGGAGACGTCCCACGGCTGCATGTCCCCGAACCGCCACGGCCTGGTCGCGCCGGTCGGCTCGCCCGCGGCCCCGGCGGACTCGGTCTCCCGCTGCCCCGCCTTGCCCCGCATCGCGTTCACGACGTCGGCGAGTGCCGTCTCCCCCAGCCTCCGCAAGGCCTTGGGAGACAACCGAAGCGTGCCATCCGGAGCCCGCTCGAACAGGCCTTGGCGGCGGAGCTCGCGTTCCAGTTCGGACAGTCTCCGCGCGTCGACGCCGGCGTCCGGTCCGAGCTGTCTCGTCAGCGCGTCGACGTCGATGTCCTCCAGCCTCGCGCCGGGGTAGGACTGGCCGAGCTGTTCGGCCAGCGCGTCCAGTTCGGCCAGATCGGACATCGCCCGCGCGCCCTCGCCGAGGCCGAGCGGATCGTCGCCCCGGAACCGTTCCGAAGACGTCCAGTCCTCGCCGGGCCGCAGGGCACGGAGCTGGGCATCCAAAGTGGACAGTTGCTGCGCGAGCCGGGGATCGCCGAACGCCTGCTGGGACAGCTCGGCCAGTTCGGCCCGCTGTTCCGGGGTCATCGAGTTGAGCATCCGCTGCGCGGCCGCGGCACGAGCGGCGAGGACGTCGATCAGCTCCTCGACGTTCTTCGGGTTCTCCGGAAAGAACTCGCCGTGCTCGCGCATGAACTCCGCGAACCGCTCGGGGACGTCCTCTCGTCCCTGTGCGTGCGCGGCCAGGAGGTCGTTGAGGTCGGCGAGCATCCGGTTGGCCCGCTCGGCCTCTTCCGGCCCGGCGTTCCGGAGTGCTTCCTTCATCCCCTCGAAGCGGGAATCCAGCAGCTCTCGGCCGAGCAGGTCACGGATCTTCCCGTAGTTCTCCCGGCCCTGCGCGGAACGCCAGTCGTACAGGGCGAGTTCACGCACGGCGGCCGCGGTCCCCGGCGGGAGCGCGTCCAGCTGGGCCTCGCGGAAGCGGGCGTCGTCGTCCGGATCCGGGAACAGCTCGCGCCGCTCGGCCTCCAGCGCCTCGTCCAACAGCCGCTGGACCTCCTGGAGCGTCCCGTCCAGCCGGTGCCGCCGCTGGATCTCCGAACGGCGCTGCCAGAGCCGCCTGGTCAGCTCGTCGAGCCCGGCGGTGCGCGGTGTCCCGCGCCGCAGCAGCTCTTCCAGCGCGGACCGGGGAGAAGCGCCCGCCATCACGTCGCGGCCGATCTCGTCGAGCGCGTCCCGCAGGTCGGCGGGCGGTGCCAGCGGGTCCGGACCGTCGTGCCACGGCCCGTACGAGTAGCCCTCGGGGACGGTGCTCATCGGCCGTAGACGGTCGTCGTGTCGTCGGAGTCCTTCGCGAGTTTCCTCGACAGGAAGAGGGATTCCAGCGCCAGTTCGACCGCCGCCGCGATCCGGCCCGCCGGTTCGTCCGGGCTCACTCCGGCACGGGCGGCGACGTCGTGGAGCACGGGCAGTTCCGGCAGTGCGGCGAGGACGTCCTTGGCGGGTACGCGTTCCCCGGTGGCCACCAGGTGGCCGGACTCGACGGCGTCGGCCAGCGGCAGGAGGTCCAAACCGGCGAACCGCGAACGGGCCGTCTCCGCGACCGCCCGGCGCAGCAGGTGCACGAGATGCTCGGTCTCGCGGCCCTCCTCCCCCGGCTCGAATTCGAGCTTGCCTCGCAGGACGGCCGGCACGGCATCGAGGTCGACAGGGCGCGCCACGGCGGGCTCCTCGCCGGTGAGCGCGGACCGGCGCAGTGCCGCCGCGCCGACCGTTTCCGCGGCCGCGACGGCGAACCGGGCCGAGACACCGGACCGCTGGTCGATGACCGGCGACTCGCGCAGGTTCCGCACGAACCGGGCGAGCACCTCCAGCAGCGGCTCGCCGACCTCGGCGACCAGATGCGCCTCCTGTCGGACGACCGCGATCTCCGCGTCGACGTCGAGCGGGTAGTGCGTGCGGATCTCCGCGCCGAACCGGTCCTTGAGCGGGGTGATGATGCGACCGCGGTTGGTGTAGTCCTCCGGGTTGGCCGTCGACACCAGCAGCACGTCCAGCGGCAGGCGCAGCGTGTACCCGCGCACCTGGATGTCGCGTTCCTCCATCACGTTCAGCAGCGCGACCTGGATGCGCTCGGCGAGGTCCGGCAGTTCGTTGATCGCCACGATGCCGCGGTGGGCGCGCGGGACGAGTCCGAAGTGGATGGTCTCGGGATCGCCGAGGCTGCGGCCTTCGGCGACCTTCACCGGGTCGACGTCGCCGATCAGGTCACCGACCGAAGTGTCCGGTGTGGCCAGCTTTTCCGTGTAGCGCTCGTCGCGGTGCCGCCAGGTCACCGGCAGGGCGTCGCCGAGTTCGGCGGCGCGACGGCGCGATTCCGGGGTGATCGGGTCGAGCGGGTGCTCGGCCAGTTCGGCACCCTCGATGACGGGCGTCCATTCGTCGAGGAGTCCCGCGAGGGTACGCAGCAGCCGGGTCTTGCCCTGGCCGCGTTCACCGAGGAGGACGACGTCGTGCCCGGCCAGCAGCGCGCGTTCCAGCTGCGGCAGGACAGTGCGCGAGAAGCCGACGATGCCGGGCCAGGCGTCTTCGCCGGTGCGAAGCTTGACGAGAAGGTTGTCGTGCAGCTCTTGTTTGATCGAACGCGGCAGGTGGCCCGCCGCGCGAAGGTCCCCGGCGGTCCGGGGCAGATTTGCGGGAACATCGTTCACCCGTTCGACGCTACGTCGCGATCGTGGCCCCTGTCGACGTGAAGCAACTCCAGCTCTGGATCAACCGAGCGAGGGAGGGCTGCTCGGTCCGCTGGCGGGGATGGGCGGCCCACGCACTTCGAAGCACGACTAAAATCACTCCGGTGTGCCGTCCTAGTGCGACCCTCGCGGTCTGGTCTTCGGCGTGGCTGAACGGAGCCGCCGCCTCCGACGACGTCCTTGACGCCCTTCAGGTCTGGGGCGAAGCCCACGACTTCGTCGCCGCGGACGCCGCGGCCGCCGAGGCGTTCGACCTGCCGCTCGCGTTCAACCGGGCCGCGACCCCGGTCCAGCTGCTGCTCGCCCTGCGCGCCCAGGGGGCGAAGAGCATGCAAATGCTGCTCCCGGTGCCCGGTGACGTCCGCGGGCTGGGTGGTGGCGGGCCGTTCACCGAGGCCGCGCTGCGGACCGGTGAGGCCGCCGTGCTGCCCGACCTCGGTTACGGCGTGATCCCCGAGGCGATCGCCGAAGGCCTGATGCGGTGGACCGTGTACTCGGTGCCCATGCCGGGCGTCCTCGAGTACCGCCCGCTGGGCGAGGCCGAGCACGGCCTGACCGACGCGATCCGCGCGAGTGCCGGCGCGCTGCAGACACTGGACGTCGCCAGTGAGCGGCCAGGGGTGCGAGCGGAACTTTCGGCGCGGCTGCGGTCGGCCACCGACGCGCCCTGGCCTGCCGGGATGCCCGGCCGGTCGCTGCGGGTGCTTCAGCGGGCCGAGGAGATCGCGGCGATCCTCGCCATCGCCGAGTCCGACGATCCGGGCGGCGCGCTTTCCTCGTCGGCCGCGCTCCAGCGGTCGGAGGCGTTGCGGCCGCTGACCGAGGCCGTCCGCAACGCGCGCTGCGCGGCGATCAACGAAGCGGTGCGGGTGTTCGCGGAGCAGGCGGACAGGCACCCGTAGCCGGCGCTGGTCAAGCGGCCACGGCGGGCGTTTTCAGGACTTTCCCGGCAAACCGGACGGACCACAGGGACAGCCCGCCGATGACGGCGAGGAGCAGGACCACGCTGAGCCCGCTCATCACGTCGGCCGGCAAGGCGTAGACCAACGGGACCCGGACCACGGCCTCCACAAGCAGGGCCACTCCCCACACCGCCGACATCCGGGTGAAGGCCCGCCGGAAACCGGGCACCTCGTCGCCGAGCCTGTCGATCTCGGCGCGTTTGGCCGCACCGGAGCCGGCACGCACGGCGACGAGCACCAGGGGCGTGCGACTGAAACAGCTCGCCAGCAGCACGATCGCGGCGGTCGCGGTGCCGAAGGATTCCTTCAGCAACAAGAATTTCGGGTCACCGGTGACCAGCGAGAGCACGAGCCCGACTCCGAGTACTCCGGCCAGCAACGCGGCGAAGCCGTCGAAGGACCTCTCGCGAACGGCGACCCAGGCGATCCGGGCCGCGGCCACCACCGCTCCCGCCAGCAACGAAACCTGTTCGCTCTGCCCGGCGAGCCGGAGCCCGTAATAGGCGGTCAACGGGAGCGCGACGTCCCAGAGCAGCAAGGAAAGTGCCGGGTTCCCGCCGCGCGCCGTCACGGTCGCGTCTTCGCGTCGCAGTCGGCCAAGAAGGCCAAGATCCGCGCGTTCACCTCAGCCGCCGCTTCGCCCGCGATGGCGTGGGTCGCCGACGGCCACAGTTCGACCTGTCCCTGCGGCAGGAGCTTTCGGGCGCGCGCGGCCGCGCGTTCCGGATGGTGGATGACGCTGCGCCCGGCCACCAGGGCCAGCACGGGCATCCGCAGCGAGGTCAGCTGTGCGTCGGTGATCAACCTGGGCGTGGGCAGGGCGATGCGGTAGGTCCGCATCCCTTCGTCGATCACCCGCGCGACCGGATCCGCGGCATCGACTTCCGTGCCGCCGGAGATCCAGCGGAGGAACGACGGGCGAGCCCATCGGCTGACGCCGGGAACCGCGCTGAGCGTGGCACGGACGACCAATCCCGCGGTCAGTCCGCCGAACGTCAGCACCGGATCGATCAGGGTGAGCGACCTCAGCCTGTCCGGCGCCCGCGCGGCGAAGTTGGCCGCGAGCCAGCCGCCGAACGAGTACCCCACCAGGTGCGCTTCCGCCAGGCCGAGTTCCGTGAGCACAGTGCTCAGCCAGGCGGCTTGATCCGCGCCGTCGCGGATGGGGATGGTCTGTTCACTGCGGCCGGGTTCGCCGATGAGGTCCACCGCGTGGACCTCGCCGTGCGGGAGCAGTGCCTCGAGATTGGGTGCCCACATCACCGCGGTCCCCGCCCGCCCGGGCAGCAGCACGACCGGCGGTCCGCCGGGCCGCCCGAACCGGTACACGCGCGCCACCCCGAACGCGGTCTGGATGTCGTGAATCCCGGCCGGCGACGGCAAGGCCGCCAGACCGCGTTCGTAGACGACCTCGTACTCGGCTCGCGCCTCCGACGAGGCGAACCCGCCCACCTTCATTTACCCTCCCCTTTTTACGGTACGATCGGATTGTAAAGCAGTTGGTGAGAAGTTGGCAATCCGATCGGACTGCCAAAAGGAGGAGCGGGTGCCCAAACGCGTCGATCACGAGCACCGGCGGCAGCAGATCGCCGCGGCCGTCCGCCGCATCGCGGCCGAACGGGGACTCGAAGGGGTCAGCCTGAACGAGGTCGCGGCCGAGGCCGGCATCTCGAAAGGGTTCGTCCAGCACTACTTCGCGTCGAGGGACGACATGCTGCGGCACGCGGCGACGACGCTGCGGGGAGGCATCGAAGAGCGCATCGCCGCCGCCCAGCCGGACGGCGAACCCGCTGTCCGGGACCTGCTCGTCGCCCTGCTCCCCCTGGACGACGCCGCCCGTGACGACGCGCTCGTCGCCAACGCCTTCCTGGTGCGCGCACTCAAGGACCCGGAGATCGCCGGCCACTTCCGGACCGGCCACGGCCAGCTTCGCGACGTAGTGGCGGCCATGCTCGCCGCCTCCCGGAACGACGGCGATCTCGTGGCCACTGTCGACCCGCCCGCCGAAGCGGTCCTGCTTCTGGCTTTGGTGTCCGGGCTGGGTGACGCGGTGCTTTTGGGCTACCAGACCGGCGACGAGGCCATCGCCCTGATCGACCTGCACCTGTCGAGGATCACCGCCGCGCCGAGGTAAGGCGGCTGCGTCGAGTGGGCGGGCAGTGGCGTCCGCTGCAGAGACCTCGTGAGTGGCGATTCGGGTTAGAACCCGAATCGTCACTCACGACCACCTGGACCCACTCGGTGCCGCCGCCCTGGTCGCCTGCGGTACGTGAAGGACCCCTTCATTGCGCCTGGCGCAGTGAAGGGGTCCTTCACGTACTTGGGGAAGGTAGTGAAGGCCTCCTTCCCTGCCCTGAAGGTAGGCAAGGAGGCCTTCACGGACCGGCGAGCAACCCCAGCCCGCCACTCACGAGGCCCGAAAGCTTACGGGCGCGCCGGCCTCTTGGCGGGCTCGCAGCATCCCACCGCGCAAGGCGCCCCGTTGACCGTGCACCCGGCAGCGGTGAACGGCGACAGCTTCCGCGCCGGCACCCCTTCGGTGTGCTCCCGGATCAGCTCGACGACGAGTTCGGCGAACCGCGGGTCGGTGTCCGGCGTCGCGGCCCGCGCGAAGCCCATGCCGTGCTCCGCGGCCCGCTCGGCGGCCTCGTTGTCGAGGTCCCAGATCACCTCGAGGTGGTCGGACACGAAACCCACCGGGCAGACGACCACCGAGGTGACGCCTTCCGCGTGCAGCGCGTCGATGTGGTCGACGATGTCCGGTTCCAGCCACGGCACCTGGGGCGGGCCGGAGCGCGACTGCCAGACGACGTCGTAGGTCTCGATCCCCGCTTCGGCCGCGACGAGGCGGGCGGCTTCGGCGATCTGGCGCGAGTAGCGGCGGCCGCCTTCCGAGGGCGGCCCGGAGGCGGTGTCGGCGGACTCGGGCACCGAGTGGGCGCAGAAGACCGTCCGGGTTCCGGGGGCGTTCCCGAGTTCCGCGTGCGCGGCACGGACGGCGTCGGCGACGGCCGCGACGAACAGCGGGTGGTCGAAGAACTGCCGCAGCTTCACCAGTTCCGGCGCACTGTCGCCGACGGCCGCGCGGGCGCGCTCGATGTCCTCGTCGTACTGACGGCAGGCCGAGTAGCCGCCGTACGCGCTCGTCGGGAAGACCAGGACGCGCCGAGCACCCGCCTTGGTGATCTCGGCGAGGGTGTCTTCGACCATCGGCCGCCAGTTGCGGTTGCCGAAGTGGACGGGCAGGTCGATCCCGGCGGACGCGAGTTGCTTCTCCACCGCGGAGATCGCGTCCCGGTTCAGGCGGTTGATCGGGGAGACCCCGCCGAAGTGCTGGTAGTGCTCCGAGACCTCGAGCAGCCGTTCCCGTGGGACCCCTCGTCCCCGCGTGACGTTCTCCAGGAACGGCATCACCTCGTCGGGTCCCTCGGGACCACCGAACGAAAGCCAAAGCAGCGCGTCGTAACCCACCCTGTCATCTTGCCGTTGTGGCGCCCCGCACGCTGACCCGGCCCGTTTTGAACCGACCGATCCAAAACCTGGTACGGTCACTTCCATGGCCAGGCCGAAGGAATTCGACGAGCGCGCCGCGGTCGGGCGCGCCATGGACGCGTTCTGGGATCGCGGCTACGAGGGCACATCGACACAGGCTCTTTGCGAAGCCACCGGCCTGGGCCGCAGCAGCATCTACAACACCTTCACCAGCAAGCACGAACTGTTCATGCGCGCGCTCGACCACTACGCCGAGCGCGGAATCGTGGCCAGAACGGCCTTGCTGGAGGATTCCGGAACCGGGCTCGAGCGGTTCGGCGCCCTGTTCTCGTACACGATCGACGAGGAAGTCGCCCACCGCGGCCGGGGCTGCCTCGTGGTCAACACCGTCGCCGAATTCGGCGGCCGCGACCCCGAGATCAAGGCACGGATCGGTGCCGACACCGCACGGCACCTCACCCTTCTCGCGGCCTGCGCCAGGGAAGGACAGCTCGACGGGACGATCGACAGCGCCCGCGAGCCCGGCGACATCGCCGAGTTCGCGCACAGCACCGTCGCCGGCCTCCGGCTGATGTCCCGCCGCGGCGCCCGGCAAGCGGCCATGACGGCCGTCGCCGACATCGCGTTGAACGCGATCGCCGCGAAGTAGACCGAAGAAAGCCCTGTGCGCAACGCTGCCCACATTTTGGACCGATCAATACAAAACCGGAAGGAAGCCCCGTGCCTTTGGCAGTCTGCGTACTCGGACTGAGCGTGTTCGCGCTCGGCACGTCCGAGTTCATGATCACCGGCCTGCTGCCGGGGATGGCGGCCGACCTGAACGTCGGCATCCCGGAGGCCGGGCTGCTCATCTCGGCCTTCGCGATCGGCATGGTGGTCGGCGCTCCCCTGCTCGCGATCGCGACGCTGAGGGTGCCAAGGCGCGCCACCCTGATGACCCTGCTCGTCGTTTTCGGGATCTCGCACGTCGTCGGCGCGCTGGGGTCCGGGTACGCCCTGCTCTTCGCGACCCGCGTCGTCAGTGCCGTCGCCTGCGCCGGGTTCTGGGCGGTCTCGGCGGCCACCGCCGTCGCACTGGTCCCGGTGGAACGCCGTGGCCGCGCGATGGCCATCCTGGTCGGCGGGCTCACCGTCGCGAACATCGCCGGGGTGCCCGCCGGGACCTTCCTCGGCCAGCACGCGGGCTGGCGGGCGGCCTTCTGGGCGGTCACGGTGCTGACCGTCATCGCGTTGGTCGGTGTCTTCGCCTTCGTCCCGGAAACCCAGGACGGCAGCGCGAAAACGGATGTCGCGACCGAACTGCGGCTCTACCGCGGGGGCCGGTTCTGGCTGGCGCTGGGCGTGATCGCGCTCGCGCAGGCGATGATCTTCGCGACCTTCAGCTACCTCGCCCCGTTGCTGACCGAAGTCGCCGGGCTGCCGGAAAGCTGGGTGCCCGGAGTGCTGTCGCTGTTCGGGCTCGGCGCACTGGTCGGTATCACGGTCGGCGGGCGGCTCGCCGACGCGAAGCCCTTCGCCACCCTCTACGGAGGCCTCGCCGTCGCCTTGCTCGCCCTGGTGCTGCTCGCGCTCTCCGGCCCGGCGACGCCGGTCGCGATCTTCGCCGTGTTCCTGTTCGGCGTCGCCGGATTCGGGATCAATCCGGCCCTGAACGTCCGCGCCTTCGCCGTGGCGGGCAACGCGCCCACGCTCGTCGGCGCGAGCACGACCGCCGCCTTCAACGTCGGCAACACCGTCGGTCCCTGGCTCGGCGGCGAGTCGATCGACGCCGGTCTCGGCTATCCCAGCGTCGCGTGGGTGAGCGTCGGACTCGGGGCCGCCACCGTGCTCGCGCTCACCTTCGCCGCCGGTGTCCAGCGCACCGACGACACCCGCTTGCTTCGTGAACCTGTTACCCAGTAAGGAGAATCATGTCCGACCGAACCCGAACGACTCTCGACGAGTTCTTCCGTCGAATGTCCACAGGGGATACTGACGGCGCCTCGGAACTCTTCGCCGACAACGTCGCCTGGGACATCCCCGGCGCGACGGAGCTGGTCCCGTGGATCGGCCCGCGCCGCAACCCGGCGGAGATCCGCGAGTTCTACGACTTGCTCGACAAGGGCCTCATCAAGGACCGGTTCGACGTCGAACGCGTGCTCGCCGACGGGCCGCACGCGGTCGCGATCGGCCGTCTCCGTTCGACCATCCGCAGCACCGGCAAGGTCATCGAGACCGCGTTCACCATCGAGTTCGAGGTGAACGACGACGGCCTGATCACCAAGTACCTGCTGCTCGAGGACTCCTGGAACGTCGCCAACGCCGTCCTCCCCTGACGCGTCGAGAGGTCGGCTAGGCCGCGTGTCCGCGCGGCGATGGCCGTTCGGTCCAGGTGGTCGTGAGTGGTAAGTGGGGTTAGAACGACACTTGCCACTCACGACCAACCCAGCCCACCGCTCACCGCCGCCTGCCCGCCTGACACGCGTGAGGCCCCCTTCCTTCGGCTGGGCCGAGGGAAGAAGGGCCTTCACGTGCTTACGAAACTAGATGCCGAGGGCGTGCACTCCGCCGTCGACCATGATCATCGAGCCGGTCGTGGCGGGCAGCCAGTCCGACAGCACGGCGCAGACGGACTTCGCCGTCGGGTCCGGGTCGGAGCTGTCCCAGCCGAGCGGCGCGCGGTCGCCCCAGCCCTCTTCCAGCTCGGAGAAACCGGGGATCGACTTCGCCGCCATGGTCTTCATCGGACCGGCGCTGACCAGGTTGACCCGGATGCCCTTCGGGCCGAGGTCGCGCGCCAGGTAGCGGTTCACCGACTCCAGCGCGGCCTTCGCCACGCCCATCCAGTTGTAGACGGGCCACGCGACGCGCGCGTCGAAGTCCATGCCGACGATCGACGAGCCGGGTGAGAGCAGCGGCAGGGTCGCGACGGCAAGGGACTTGAAGGAGTACGCCGAGACGTCGACGGCCACCTTCACGTCCTCGCTGGGCGCGTCCAGGAACGGCGCGCCGAGGCAGGACTGCGGGGCGAACCCGATCGAGTGCAGCACGCCGTCGAGCCCGTCGACGTGCTCACGGACGCGGTCGGCGAGCGAGTCGAGGTGTTCCTGGTTGGTGACGTCCAGCTCCAGCACCGGCGCCTCTTCGGGGAGACGCTTGGCGATGCGCTCGACGAGCGACAGCCTGCCGAAGCCGGTGAGCACGACCTTCGCGCCCTCCTGCTGCGCGATCTTGGCCGCGTGGAACGCGAGCGAGGCGTCGGTGATGACGCCGGTGATCAGCAGGCGCTTGCCTTCGAGCAGTCCTGGCACGGGACCTCCAGTCCGGAGTGGTTTCGATCAGTACGGGAAAACGGGGAAGTCAGTGGCCCATGCCGAGGCCGCCGTCGACAGGCAGCACCGCGCCGTTGACGTAGCCGGCCTCTTCGGAGGCGAGGTAGCGGACGGCGGCGGCGATCTCCGACGGCTCGGCGTACCGGCCGGAGGGGACCTGGGCGAGGATCTCCTTCTTGCGGTCCTCGCCGAGTTCGTCGGTCATGTCCGTGGCGACGAAGCCCGGCGCGATGACGTTCGAGGTGATGTTGCGGGAGCCCAGCTCACGCGCGAGCGAACGGGCGAGACCGACGAGACCGGCCTTGCTCGCCGCGTAGTTGACCTGACCGGCCGACCCGGTGAGCCCGACGACGGACGAGATGAAGATGTAGCGGCCCCACTTGCCGCGGAGCATGCCGCGGGAGGCGCGCTTGGCGACCCGGTAGGCGCCGGTGAGGTTGGCGTCCACCACGCGGGTGAACTGCTCCTCGCTCATGCGCATGAGCAGGGTGTCATCGGTCATGCCGGCGTTCGCGACGAGGACCTCGACAGGGCCCTGGTGCTCCTCGACGAGCTTGAAGGCGGCGTCGATCTGCTCGGCGTCGGTGACGTCGGCCTCCACCCCGAAGAGGCCTTCGGGCGCTCCGGAACCGCGGTGCGTGATCGCGACCTTGTGTCCCTGCGCCGCGAGGTCCTTCGCGATCGCCAAACCGATGCCGCGGTTGCCGCCGGTGACCAGTACCGACCGTCCCACTTCAGCTCTCCTCGCCTCGTCTTCGTCCGTGACCGCACTGAGGCTATCGGCTCACCCGGGACCCGCCGGAGCCGCGCCACCCCTACCTCCGGGTAACCGCGACCGTCCTAAGCGGATGTTAGGAACCGGGCCGAAACCTTGCCCTGCCGTCACGGATTGTTCACCGTGAGCCGGAACACAGGAGGTCAAAGATGACAACCCGGATCGGTGAAGCGTCGCCGCCCGTAAGCGAGAGGCGAGTCGTCGGCAACGTGCTGCGCGGCTCCATCGGCAACCTGGTCGAGTGGTACGACTGGTACGCCTACGCCGCCTTCACCACGTACTTCGCCAAGTCCTTCTTCCCCACCAAGGACACGACGGCGGCCTTCCTCGGCACGGCGGCGGTGTTCGCCGTCGGATTCCTCATGCGGCCACTCGGCGGCTGGATGCTGGGCCGGTTCGCCGACCGGTTCGGGCGACGAAGCGCACTCGTGCTTTCCGTCACGTTGATGGCGGCCGGGTCGCTGATGATCGCGCTGACCCCGACCTACGCCACGATCGGGATCGCCGCGCCGATCCTGCTGCTGGTGGCCCGGCTCATCCAGGGCCTGTCGGTCGGTGGCGAGTATTCGACCTCCGCGACCTACCTGTCCGAGGTCGCCACCCCCGGCAAACGCGGGTTCTACTCCAGCTTCCAGTACGTGACGCTGTACGGCGGCCAGCTGCTGGCGCTCGGCCTCCAGCTACTGCTGCAGGCCATCCTCACCGAGCAGCAGCTGACCTCGTGGGGCTGGCGGATCGCGTTCGTCGTCGGCGCGCTCGCCGCGGTCGTGGTGATGATCCTGCGCCGCGGGATGGACGAGTCGGCCAGCTTCGAGGAGGCCAAGACGTCCGGCACCGGCAAGGACGCGGGCGACAAGGGCACGCTGCGCGCGCTGGCCAAGTACCCCAAGGAGATCGCGCTGGTCGTCGGCCTCACCCTCGGCGGCACGGTGTCGTTCTACACCTTCGCCACCTACAGCCAGAAGTTCATGGAGAACACCGCGGGCATCCCGCGCCGGACGGTCACGCTGATCCTGTTCTGCGCGATCCTCGTCGCCGCGATCCTGCAGCCGTTCGCGGGCAAACTGTCCGACCGCATCGGCCGCCGTCCGCTGCTGATGGTCTTCGGGATCGCCGGCACGCTGCTGACCGTCCCGATCATGACGCTGATGGGCGGGACGAAGGAGCCCGTGCTCGCGTTCCTGCTGATGCTGGCCGGGCTGGTGATCGTCACCGGATACACCTCGATCAACGCGATCGTGAAGGCCGAGCTGTTCCCGACGAAGATCCGCGCGATCGGTGTCGGTCTCCCCTACGCGCTGACCGTGGCGATCTTCGGCGGCACCGCCGAGCTGATCGCGCAGGCGCTGAAGGGAGCGGGCCACGAATCGGTGTTCTTCTACTACGTCGCGGGCTGTGTCCTGGTGTCGCTCATCGTGTACGGCACAATGCGGGAAACGTCGAAGACCTCCGAGCTCGACAAGAAGAAGCAGTCCGAGCCGGTGTCCGGCCGCGAAGGCTAGGCGGGAAGGTGTGGCCGTGCGGGTGCTGCTCGTCGAGGACGACACCGGTGTCGCCGACGCGATCGCCGAAGCGCTGCAAACGCGCGGCCACACCGTCTCCCATGTGCTCCGGGGCAGCGACGGGCTGCACAGGCATCGCGAGGCCGACGTGATCCTGCTGGATCTGAACCTGCCCGACATGCACGGGCTCGACGTGCTCAGGAAGGTTCGCCAGGTGTCACCGGTGCCGGTGCTCGTCCTCACCGCGAGCGGGGACGAGCGCACCGTGGTCCGCGGGCTGCGGCTGGGCGCGGACGACTACCTGACCAAACCGGTCCGCCTCGCCGAACTGCTGGCCAGGATGGACGCGGTCGTCCGGCGCGCCGCCGTCTCCGCGGCGCCTCAGGACGGCGTCGTCCGCGTCGACGACGTCGAGATCGACCTCGGCGCACGGCGGGTGCTCGTGGCCGGGACCGACATCGGGCTCACCGCGAAGGAATTCGCCGTGCTGGCCGTGCTCGCCACCCGCCCGGGCACCGCGGTGAGCCGCCAGCAGCTGATGGACGAGGTCTGGGGCGACGCGTATCTCGCCGTCTCCCGTTCGCTCGACGTGCACCTGACCCAGCTGCGCGCGAAACTCGACAGGCCGGGGCTGCTGACCACGATCCGGGGTTTCGGCTACCGCCTCGGCCGGGACTGACCGGTGCGCACCCGGCTGCTGGTCGTCCTCGTCGCGCTCGCGCTGACCGTGGTCGCCGCGTTCGCGATCCCACTGTTCGGATCGACCGCCGCGCAGCGGACCCAGCAGCTGGTCATCGCCCGCAACGCCGACGTCGACCGGTTCGTCGTCCTCGCCCAGCAGGCCGTCGACGCCGATGACCCGACCACGTTGACCGTCGACGCCGCGCGGTATTCGTCGTTATACAGCGAAGCCGTCGTGGTGGTCGACGCACGCGGGATGCCATTGGTCGAAACCGGCGGAATGACGGCCGCGGAGCCCGTCGTGCGTTCGCTCGTCGAGTCCGCGCTGCGCAACCAGCCCGCCAAAGGACCCGAACAGCTGAGCCCGTGGTCGACGGATCCGGTCTACTTCGCCCGTCCTGTCGGCACCGGCACCCGGGTGGCCGGGGTCGTCGTGCTGCGGGCTTCGGTCACGACGGCGGCGGCCGACGTCACCGCCCGCTGGGCGGCGATCGTGGCGGGCGCGGTGCTGGTCGCGGCGGTGTTCGTGCTGCTCGCGGTCCTGCTGGCGCGCTGGATGGTGCGGCCGCTGCACGAACTGGAGACCGGCGTGCAGGCGGTGACCGAGGGACATCGCGCGCAAGTTCCGGACCGGGCTGGGCCCCGCGAGCTGCGCTCGCTCGCGACGTCCTTCAACCGGATGTCCGACGCCGTCGTCGAGGCGTCCGAACAGCAGCGCCGGCTCGTCGGCGACGCGTCGCACCAGCTGCGCAATCCCATGGCGGCCTTGCGGTTGCGGGTGGATTCCCTGGCCGCGCAGGTCGACGGCGACGGCCAGCGGGCGTACCGGGCGGCAGTAGCGGAGGTCGAACGCCTGGAGTCCCTGCTCGACGGGTTGCTCGCACTGGCACTCGCCGAAAGCGCCGCGACCCGGCTCGCCGCGGGCGAATCCGGCGACGAACCCTGCGACCTCCCGGCGGTGCTGGCCGAACGGGTCGACGCGTGGCGTCCCTCGGCCGACGACGCGGGAGTCCACCTCGCGGCGTCGGAGGGCCACGACGAACCGGTGCCCGTGCGGTGCTCGGAAAGCGAGCTGGCCCAAGTGCTCGATGTCCTGCTGGACAACGCGGTGCACTACGCCGGTCAGGGCGCCACCATCACCACCGGCTACGAAACCGGCGGCACGACAGCCACGGTCTTCGTGGCAGACAACGGTCCTGGTCTGTCCACAGAGGACCGGGAACGCGCGACCGAACGGTTCTGGCGTGCCGGAGGCGACGGCGCGCCGCGCGGGACGGGACTCGGGCTCGCGATCGCGAGCCAGCACGTACTCGCCCGGGGCGGGAAGCTCGAACTGCGCGAGGCTGCACCGCACGGACTCGAAGTCCGCGTCGAACTCCCGCTCGCGTCAGGGGACACACCATGACCGTCACCAGGCGTACCGCGCTACTCGCCGGGCTCGCCACGCTCGCGGGCTGTTCGACGGCGGGCTACCAGGGCCCCGAACGTGAGATCGTCATCGCGGCGGGCGAGAGCGGCGGTTTCTATCTCGCCTTCGCGGAGCTGCTGGCCCAGCAGCTGAACCGGATGGAACCGCGGCTGCGCGCGACGGCCGTCGCGACCGAGGCCAGTGTCGAGAACCTGCGGCGGCTGCGGGACGGCCGAGCCGATCTCGGGCTCGTCCTCGGCGACGTCGCCGAGTCCGCCTTCACCGGGGCCGAGCCGTTCTCCGTGCCGATCTCGTTCTCGGCCATCGGCCGCGTCTACGAGAACTACCACCAGGCCGTGGTCCGCGCGGACGGCCGCGTGCGGTCGCTCGCCGACCTGGCCGGGCGGCCGGTGGCGATGGGCGCGAACGGATCCGGCGTCGCGGTGTTCAGCACCCGGCTGTTCGCCCGCGCGGAAATCCCGGTGCACGCGAAGAACCTCCTGCTCGGGGAGGCGATCAACGCGCTGGTGGCGCACGAGGTCGACGCGCTGTTCTGGTCCGGCGGGATCCCCACGCCCGCGCTCACCGAACTGAACCGGACCACCCCGATCACGCTCCTCCCCCTCGACACCCACCTTCCCGCCCTGCGCGCGGGCTACGGCCCGGTGTACGACCAGGTCCACGTCCCGGCCCAGGCCTATCAGGGAGTCGGCGAACTGCGGACGATCGGCGTCGCGAACCTGCTGCTGGCGGCGCCCTCCCTGCCTGACGACGCCGCGGCCGCCGTCGCACGGGTACTGGCCGGGCACGCCGCCGATCTCGTCCCGGCCCCCGCCGTCGGGACGCAGTTCCTCGACGTCCGGACACTGATCGGGACCGGACAGGTACCGCTGCATCCCGGAGCCGCGTCCGCCTACCGTGCCCTTCACGGGTGAGCCCGGCTCAATCTTCAGATTGATGCGCGTAGCGCGGAAGCGCTGCCAAGGTCGGAAACAGGCGGCCCACCCGGCCGCCCCGATCCGGAAGGACTCCAGCAGTGTCATCCAGACACACCAGGGTGGTGCGGGGTTCGGCGCTGCTCGCGGGCCTCGCGCTCGCGGGCGGCCTCGCCACGGCGGCCCCCGCCGCCGCGGCCGACCAGGCCAAGCTCACCGCACCGGCCCTCACCGGCCACTACGACCTCGGCACCACCGACCTCCACCTCGTCGACAGCTCCCGCCCGGATCCGTGGAAGCCGGAGCAGCGCCGGGAGGTCATGGTCACCGTCACCTATCCGGCGGACCGGTTCGCCGACGGGCCGCGGGCACCGTGGCTCACGCCCGGCATGAGCGCCGTCGTCGACCAGTCCATGGCGGACAAGAACGACCTCGATATCCCGGTCGGTTCCATCGACTGGGCCTCGGCGAAGCGACGGGCCGAGATCGGCGTCCCGGTCGCGCCGGGCGCACCGAAGCCGGTCGTGCTCTTCTCTCCCGGCTTCGGTGCACCTCGGGAGACGTACTCGGCGATCGTCGACGACCTGGCGAGCCGCGGCTACGTGGTGGTCTCGCTCTCGCACACCTTCGAGAGCATGGCCGTCGAGTTCCCCGGCGGCCGGCTCGAAAAGGCGCTTCCGCCGGGCGAGGGTCCCGAGTTCATGAAGAAGGCGCTCGACGTGCGGGTCGGCGACAGCCGGTTCGTCCTCGACCAGCTCACCAGGATCACCCGGGGCGAGAACCCCGACGCGGAGAAGCGACGGCTGCCCCGTGGGCTCGGCTGGTCGCTCGATCTGTCCAAGGTCGGTGCTTACGGACATTCCTACGGCGGGTTCACCGCCGGCGAGACGATGGTCCACGACCGGCGGGTCGACGCCGGGATCAATCTGGACGGCTCGATGGCGACGGCGTTCGGCTTTCCCCCTGGCAGTGCCTACATCCCGGGCGAAGTCACGAAACGCGGCCTGGACCGGCCGTTCATGCTGATGGGCGCCGAGGGTATCGGCCCGGACGGGAAGCCGCTCGCGCACACGCACCGTCAGCCCGAATTCGACCGCAGCTGGGCGGACTTCTGGGCCAACCAGCGAGGCTGGAAGCGGGACCTGCTCCTGAGCGGCGGCACCACGCATATGGCCTACAGCGATCTGCAGATCGTCGTGCCGCAGCTCGGCGCGCTGGTGACACCGGAGAAGCGGAAGGCGGCCATCGGCACCATCGACCCGAAGCGGTCGCTGACCGCACAACGGGACTACATCGGGGCGTTCTTCGATCTGCACCTGAAGGGCCGTGACCGGCGGCTGTTCGACGGTGAGTCGCCGCGCTATCCGAACATCGACTTCATCGACTGAGCCTGGTGAGGGGCCCTTCCCCAGCCCGGGGAAGGGCCCCTCAAGTAGGTTGGAAAACGTGACCGAGCCACGGAAACCGATCGTCGAGATGCCGCTGCGCGTGCGCTACCACGAGTGCGACGGACAGGGCATCGTGTTCAACGCGAACTACCTCGCCTACGTCGACATGGCCATGTTCGAGGTGGAGAGAGCGCTCTTCGGTTCCCATGAGGCGGCGCTGGCCCGCGGGGTGGACGTCGTCGTCGCCGAGTCGAACCTCCGCTACCGTGCGCCTTGCCGCTACGACGACGAACTGGTCGTGGCCGTGTTCCTGAACCACCTCGGCACCACGTCGCTCATCGTCGACTTCGAGATCATCCGTGACGGCGACGTGTGCACGGAAGTGAAGACCCGCTACGTCTTCGTCGATCCGGCGACGCTCAAGAAGGCGGCGCCGCCCGCGTCGGTACGCGAGGAGTACGCCGCCTTCCTGCCCGCTCAGGCGGACTGAACGCCGGGGCGCCGGTCTTCGACGACGTAGCTGGCCCGCGTGCTGATCGGCGCGCCGGGGGTGTTCACAAACGGGACCACCCGGAAGTCGCTCCGCCAGCGGTGCCGGTTGACGTTGACCCGGACGTACCCGCGCTGGTTGTTGAAGAACTTCATGTGCGGGTTGGCCTTCAGCAGGTTCTCCCCCGCGGGTGTCATGTCGGCGCCGTTGCCGCCGCTGGTGATCGACGTCCCGACGAACTCGCTCGCGACGGTGGGCGAACCCGGGTCGCCGAAGTTCCGTTTGAGGTCCCAGGCGTAGTTCTGGTGCCTGTCGCCGGTGATGACCACCAGGTTCCGCACGCCCCGGTCCTGCGCCGCGGCGAGCACCCGGTCGCGGTCGGCGACGTAGCCGTCCCACGGGTCGAGGTACACGTTCGTCGGTTCGCCCGCGTCGGTGTCGGTCTGGCCCATCGGTGCCTGGTTGCCCAGGATCTGCCACCGCGCGTGGGACCGGGAGAAGCCGTCGAGCAGCCACTTCCGCTGTTCCGAGCCGAGCAGGGTGCGCTCCTCGTCGAACCGCTCGGTGCAGTTCGCCGACTGACCGTCGCCACAGGGCTGGTCGTCGCGGTACTGGCGGGTGTCGAGCATGGTGAAGTCGGCGAGAGTGCCGTAGCTCAGGCGGCGGTGAAGCCGCGCGTCCGGCCCCTTCGGCAGCTGGGCGATGCGGTACGGCAGGTGCTCGTACATCGCCTGGAAGGCCTGGGCACGGCGCTGGCGGAACACCACCGGGTCCTGGTCGGGCTCGTTGTCGGCCTGGGAGTGGTCGCCCGCCCAGTTGTTCTCCACCTCGTGGTCGTCGTTGACGTGGATCCACGGGAAGGCGGCGTGCGCGGCCATCAGCGGCGCCTCGGACTTGTAGAGCGCGTACTGCAGCCGGTAGCGGGCCAGGTCGAAGGTCTCGCCCTTGAACTGCGGCCCCACCGGTGTCCCGCGGCCGACGCCCGTGACGCCGCTTTCGTAGAGGTAGTCGCCCAGGTGCACGACCAGGTCGAGGTCCTCGGCCGCCATGTGGTCGTACGCGGTGAAGTGCCCCGCCTCCCAGTTCTGGCAGGACGCGAACGCGAAGTTCAGCTCACGCGGCGAAGACCACGCGACGGGCGCCGTCCGGGTGCGGCCGACCGGCGAGATCACGCCGCCGGTGCGGAAGCGGTAGAAGTACTCGTGGTCCGGCGCGAGCCCGTGGATCTCGGGGTGCACGGTGTGGCCGAGTTCGGGCGTGGCGACCGCGGAGCCGCGGCGGATCACGGCGCGGAAACGCTCGTCGAGCGAGACTTCGTACTCGACGCGGACCGGCTTCGGCGGCATGCCGCCGAAGCCGTCGGCCTCGTAGGGCTTCGGCGCGAGCCTGGTCCAGAGCACGACGCCGCCGGGCAGCGGGTCACCCGACGCGACGCCGAGGGTGAACGGGTTTCCGGCACCGCTAGCGAGCGGCATCGCACCGGCGGCGTTCCAGGCACCGGTCCCCAGCAGGACGGCGGCCGCGCCGGCGGAGCCGTATCCGAGGAAGCGACGCCGCGACAGGGGGTGAGGGAGCGAAGGCATGAAGCCCTCCTGTGGTGGGATGGTCACGGGCGGGCCTCATGCTTGTCCGGCTTGATGGCCGCCCGGCCGCGCTCAGGCGAACCGCCCGTGAACGAAAGACGATCAACCCTCGTGTTCCGCATCCTGTTCTACCGCCCCGAAATCCCGCCCAACACGGGTAACGCGATCCGCTTGACCGCGAACACCGGCTGTGAACTCCATCTGGTGGAACCGCTCGGTTTCACACTGGAGGACAAGCAGCTGCGGCGTGCCGGGCTCGACTACCACGACCTCGCGCGCGTCCACGTCCACGCGGATCTCGACGCGGCGTGGACGGCCCTGCTGCCCGCCCGGGTCTTCGCGTTCAGCGCCTCGGCGACGCGGCTGCACACCGACGTCGCGTACGAGCCCGGGGACGTGCTGATGTTCGGACCGGAGTCGGCGGGGTTGCCTCGTGAGATCCAGGAGTCCCCGCAGGTGACCGATCGGGTGCGGCTGCCGATGCTGCCGTCGAGCCGTTCGCTGAACCTGTCGAACACCGCGGCGATCAGCGTCTACGAGGCTTGGCGGCAGAACGGTTTCGCCGCTCCCTGATCCTTTGTGGATCGACGGTTTCCTATCTCCACAAAGGATTTGTGAGAACTCGAACGAAGTACGGGCGGACGAGTGTGCCCGCGTCCGATCAGCGGTTCCCGGCACTGCCCGCGTTTCGCCATACTCCGACTCGGGCGAATCGGGAGGGGTTCACGTGGCGCGGGGAAAGTTCTTGCTGTGCGGGTTGATCTCGGTCCTTTTACTCGGCGGCGCGCAGGAGGCGGCGGGTGACCCGGTGCCGGTCGTCGATCTCGGCACGTTCCCCGTCGACAGCGACAGCCGCGTCACCGGGATCAACGACACCGGCACCATGGCCGGCGTCCACAGCACCGCCGCCGGCGGGGCGATCGCCACACGCTGGAACGCCGACGGCGCGGTGGTCCCGCTCGCGGTGCCGAGCACGCACCGCATGACGGAAGCGCGGGCGATCAACGCGAAGGGGTTCATCGCCGGTTCGGCCTATGACGACCTGTCCGTCCGGCGGCCCGTGCTCTGGCATCCGGACGGTTCCTTCACCGAGTTGAGCACTCCCGATCGCTACGGGCACTCGGAGGCCACCGCAGTCAACACCGGCGGAGTCGTGGCCGGCACCGTCGCGATCGGCAGCCCGCCTGTCGAGCGCGCGGCGCGGTGGGACGCGAAAGGCGTCATGACGTTGCTCGCACTGGCGCCAGGGGACTCCCGATCCTCGGCCGCGGCGATCAACGACGCGGGCGTGGTCGTCGGGACCTCCGGGACCCAGGCCGTGCGCTGGAACCCCGACGGCACGGTGGTCAAGCTGGCCCCGCTGCCTGGTGACGACCGCGGTTCGGCCGAAGGCGTCAACAACGCCGGTGTCGTCGTCGGAAGCTCCGGCGCCCACCCCGTGCGCTGGGCCGTGAACGGCACCGCCACGCCCCTGCCCTACCTCCACCCCGAGCACCCAGGGGGCAGCGCCGAGGCGATCAACGACTCCGGCGTCGTCACCGGTCACTCCAGCATCGGAAGTGGTCACCACACCGCCGTCGTGTGGGACGCCCGAGGCACCGTCACCGACCTCGGCAGCCTGCCAGGACACGACCAGAGCACAGGTGCGGCGATCAACGCCCGCGGCATCGTGGTCGGCGAATCCGAACGAACCTCCGCGCGTGGGCGGCACGCCGCGCAGTGGACGGCACCGGACAAGGCCATCGATCTGAGCCGTTCGTTCCCCGGGGGCGACCGCGCGGAGGCCTTCGCGATCAACGTCCACGGACAGGCCATCGGCCAGTCCCTCCCGCCGGAGGGCATGACGCACCCCGTCACCTGGACACCGGGCGGTGTCCTCACCGACCTCTCCCCCGGCTCGAACACCCTGGAGGCCGACGCCATCAACGCTCACGGCGTCATCGTGGGTACCGACAACAAGAAGCTGAACAAGGACCGCGCGATCCGCTGGGACCGGGACGGAACCATGACGGCCCTCAAGGAGCCGGAGTTCCACACGCACCGCTCACGCGCTTCGGGGATCAACGACAGCGGTGTGATCGTCGGCAGCGCGAGCTCCCGGCGCGGCAGCTCACAGCCGACGCGGTGGGCCGCGGACGGGACGCCGAGCCTCTTGCCCCTCCTGCCCGGCCACGTCGGTGGCGCCGCGAAGGCGATCAACAACCGCGGGGTGATCATCGGAAGTTCCGGAATCCGCAACGAGACCACCGACCACGTGGTCCGCTGGGATCCGGACGGAACGGTGACCGAACTGCCGGGCTTGCCCGGCGAGGAGCACACCCGTGCCGTCGCGCTCAACGATCGTGGCGACGTCGTCGGCTATTCCGGGGAGCACCCGGTCCGGTGGAGCCCCGACGGCCGGATCAGCAAGCTGTCCCTCCCCGAAGGCACCTCGCGTGGCGAGGCGACCGGGATCAGCGACGCCGGGGTCGTGTCGGGCTCGTACGAATTCGGCGTCGCCGGAGCCCCGGGACAGGCGCTGCGCTGGACCCCGGACGGAACGGTGACCGAACTGCCTTCGCTGCCCGGCGGACACCGGACCAAGGCCAACGGCATCAACGCCCTCGGTGACATCGTCGGCTCGTCCGACAACAGCGCCGGGCAGGTGCACGCGGTGCGCTGGCCGGCCACCGGGAGCGCGGTGCTCATCCGGTAGCCGAACCCGCTACGGCAGGCGTTGCCCCAGGAAGAGCGAAGCGGCGGCGCCGATCATCAGCACCAGAGTCCCGAGGATGACCCAGGGACGGCTCGCGTCGGCGTCCTTCAGCTCATATCCGATCTGCTCGCCGAGGTCGTCGTACACGCGTTTCAGCTCGTCCGCGCTGGCCGCCTTGTAGAAGTCGCCACCGGAAAGCCGGGCGATCTCCTCCAGCGATTCGTCGTCGACCTTCACGTCCTGGGGCTTGCCGTCGATGTCGACCGAGCCGTGCGTGGTCCCGAACGAGATCGACGAGATCGGCACCTGGGCCTGCTTCGCCGCCTGCGCTGCCGTGTAGCCGCCTCGCGGTGCGTACAGGTCGTCCGGGACGGTCTGCTTGCCGTCGCTCATCAGGACGATCCGTGCGGGGGGCGGGCCTTCCGCGCCGCCGACGATCGCCGAGAAGCTCTCGATCGACTGCAACGCGGCGAAGATCCCTTCGCCGGTAGCCGTCGACTGCGCCAGCTTCAGGTTGTCGATCGCCTTCACCACACCGCCGCGATCGGTGGTCGGCGCGACCAGCACGGTCGCCGTCCCCGCGAAGGAGATCAGCCCGAGGTTGACCCCCGGCGTCATGTTCTGCGCGAACGAACGCGCCGACTCCTGAGCCGCTTTCAGCCGGGTCGGGGCGACGTCGGTCGCCTCCATCGACAGCGAGGTGTCGATCACCAGCATCACGGTGGCCCGGTTGCGCGGCACCTTCTGCTCGGCCGTCGGCCCGGCGAGCGCGACGGTGAGCACCAGAAGCGAGAGCACGATCAGGATGGCGGGCACGTGCCGCACCCATCCCTGGCTCTTCGGCGCGACCTTCTCCAGCAGTTCCAGGTTGGCGAACCGCAGGGTGCGCTTGCGCCGCGCACGCTGGGAAAGCACGTAGCCCACGGCCACCGCGGCGACCGCCAGCAGCAGCAGGAACCACCACGGCGAGGCGAATCCGGTGAGGCTCACGCGACACCACCGGACCAGCGGCGCTTGCGGGCCACCACGAACCGGACCATGTCCGCGATCCAGTCCGAATCGGTGCGCAGCACCAGATGCGCGGCACCGGCCCGGCGCAGCGCGGCCGCGACCTCCTGCCGGTGAGCGTGCGCCGCGGCGCCGAATTCCTTGCGCAGCAAGGCCGAAGCGTGCACTTCGCGCTGTTTCCCTGTCTCCGGGTCGGCCAGCACGACGGTGCCCACGTCGGGCAGGTCGATGTCGCGCGGGTCGAGGACTTCGATGGCGATGAGGTCGTGGTGCCCGCCGAGCGCGCGCAACGGGCGCTGCCATTCGGTGTCACCGAGGAAGTCGGAGATCACGACGGCGAGCCCGCGACGGCGGGGCGGACGGCGCAGTTTTTCCAGCGCCGCGGCGAGGTCCCCGCGGACACCTTCCTCGGCACGCGGGGTCTCGGCGAGCTTGCGGACCAGCCCTCGCGCGTGCGGGAGCCCGCCACGCGCCGGAATCCGCGTGATGCTGCCCGCCCCGTTGGAGACGAGCGCGCCGATCCGGTTGCCACCGCCGCCGGTCAGATGGGCGACCGCGGCTGTCGCGCAGACGACCAGGTCACGCTTCTCGCATAGCGCCGTGCCGAAGTCGAGGCTCGCGGACACGTCCGCCACCAGCCACGTCTCCAGCTCACGGTCGGCGACGGTCTCCCGGATGTGCGGACTGGTCGTCCGCGCGGTGACCGCCCAGTCCATCCGGCGGACGTCGTCACCGGGCTGGTACGGCCGGGCCTCCCCTGGCTCCGAACCCGGCCCCGGCACGAGGCCGAGATGGTTTCCCTGCAGCAGACCGTCGAGGCGGCGGCGCACGTCGAGTTCGAGCGTGCGCAGGCCCGCCTCCATCCGCTCCCCGCGCAGTACCGGCGGTGCCCAGGAAGGACGTTCGCCCTTCTCGTTCTTCACGCGGATTCCCTACCTGACCGGCGCACCGGCCGGGACACCCTGCGCGGCGCCGCCCTGAGGACGGGCCGAGACCTGCGGCAGGGGCACGGTCTGCAGCACCCGCGTGATGATGTGGTCGATGGGGACGCCGTCGGCCAGCGCGTCGTAGGACAGCACGAGCCGGTGGCGCAGCACGTCGGGGACGACGTCGACGACGTCCTGCGGCAGCACGTAGTCCCGGCCGCGGACCAGCGCCAGCGCCCGCGAAGCGGCGATGATGCCGAGGCTGGCACGCGGAGAGGCACCGTAGGACACCCAGCCCGCGACGTCGGCGAGGCCGTGGTCGTTCGGCGTACGGGTGGTGAGCACGAGGCGGACGACGTAGTCGACCAGCGCGTGGTGCACGAAGACCTGCGAAGCGACGTTCTGCAGCCGGACCAGCTCGCTCGGGCTCAGCACCTCTTGCGGGGTGGGCGGGGTGACGCCCATCCGGTAGATGATCTCCCGCTCTTCCTCGGCGGTCGGGTACTCGACGACGATCTTGAACAGGAACCGGTCGCGCTGCGCCTCGGGCAGCGGGTACACGCCCTCGTTCTCGATCGGGTTCTGCGTGGCGAGCACGAGGAACGGGTCGGGCATCGAGAAGGTCTGGCCGCCGATCGACACGTGCCGCTCGGCCATCACCTCGAGCATCGCCGACTGCACCTTCGCGGGCGCGCGGTTGATCTCGTCGGCGAGCACGAAGTTCGCCACGACCGGGCCGAGTTCGACGTCGAACCGCTCGGCGCCCTGGCGGTAGATCCGGGTGCCGAGGATGTCGGCGGGGACCAGGTCCGGGGTGAACTGCACGCGCGAGAACGAGCCGCCGACCACTCGCGCGAAGGTCTCGACGGCGAGGGTCTTCGCGACGCCGGGCACGCCTTCGAGCAGGAGGTGTCCCCTGGCCAGCAGGCCGACCAGCATCCGCTCGACCAGCCTGTCCTGGCCGACGATGATCCGTTTGACCTCGAACACGGTCCGCTCCAGCAACTGGGCGTCCCGCGCCGGCGTTCCGGGCTGCTGCTGCGCGCCGTCGGCGTAGCCGGGCTCGGTCACTCGTGCCTCCTGTGTTCCCCGCTTGCGTTGTTCCGTCCGGATGTGACCGTAGTGGTCGGTGGCACAGCCGTTCGTGAAGGTAGCCAACCCGATCAGCGGTATGACGGCTGTGAAGGGGCTCTCACGACCAGCGGTCGAGGTCCTCCGGCGTGTCGATGTCGTCGCTCTCCCCTGGCTCTTCGGGTACATCGACGATCTCCAGCCCGCCCAAGGTCCGCCGCAGCGAGGCGTTCTCGACCGTCTCCGGCAAGGCCGCGCGCAGCGCTTCCACCCGCCAGGCACCGAGGAGCCACTGCCGCTCCCCTGAGGCGTCGAGCAGCACTGCCCCCGAAGCGGCGCCGAGCGAAGTCACCAACCGATCCACAGTGGACGACCGGACTCCGGCGAGATCCCCGGCCAGCACGACGACGATCTCCGTGCGCACCAACGCGAGACCGGCCGCCAGCGCGGCCACCGGACCCGCTCCGGGCGAAGACTCCCGTGTCCACAGCACGTCGCCGAAACCGGGCCGTCCAGGGCCGACCACGATCACCGGGTCGGCGTCCACCAGGGCGGCCAGAGCCCTGGTCAGCAACGGCTTCCCGCCAACGGGGAGCGCGGGTTTGTCCACACCGGACAGGCGGCGCGCGGCACCGCCCGCCAGCACGATCCCCGCGTACGCCACGCCTAGCCGATCAAGCGGGCCGCGTACGGCATGATGCCGCCGTAGCGCACCGGCGCGACCCGGACCCGCAGGCCCGACTGCGGCGCTTCGACCATCTGCCCGTTCCCGAGGTACATCGCGACGTGGTGGATGCCTCCGCCGCCGCCCCAGAAGAGCATGTCGCCGCGGCGCATCTGCGAAAGCGGCACCCTTCGCCCGGCGTTGTACTGGTATCCGCTGTAGTGCGGAAGCGCCCGCACCCCGGCGAACGCGTAGATCATCAGGCCCGAGCAGTCGAAGCCGATCTTCATGTAGTCGCCGTACCGGTCGGCCGTGCCGCCGTCCCGGATACCGCGCGTCGGACCGGAGGTGTTGCCGCCGCCCCACGCGTACGGGAGTCCCAGCTGCGACAACGCCCGCTGGACGGCCGCTTCGACACTCGCCCCGGCGGGAGCCGACTGGACCGGCCTGCCACTCGACGGACGGCCACCGCCGCCTTGGCTGGGCCTCGACGCGGCGAGAGCGGCCTGACGAGCACGCTCCTCGTCCTCGCGGGCCTTCTGCGCCTTCCAGTCCTCGTAGCGCTGCCGCTGCCCCTGCAGCCCGCTGACCTTCTGCTGCGCTTCGAAGAGCTGCTTCTCGACGCTCGTCTTGTCGGCTTCGAGCTTCTCGTTCTGCGTCGACTGCGTGTCCTGCGCGTGCTGCGCGGCGCTCTGTGCGTTGTCGGCCTCGTGTTTGGCCGCTTCGGCCGCGCGCTTGCGCTCCTGCGCGATCTCCAGCTTCTTGCGCGCCGTCGCGTCCTTGTTGGACTTCTCCGTCTGCGCGCGCTTCATCGTGTCGAGCGCGTTCAGCCTGCTGCCGCCGACCGCGTCGAGCAGCTGGGCGCGGCCGAGCAGCTCCTTGGGACTGTCTGCGGTGATGTACGCCGAC
The DNA here is from genome assembly GCF_055584485.1 of Amycolatopsis sp. NPDC102522. Taxonomy (NCBI): domain Bacteria; kingdom Bacillati; phylum Actinomycetota; class Actinomycetes; order Pseudonocardiales; family Pseudonocardiaceae; genus Amycolatopsis; species Amycolatopsis sp. NPDC102522. Next base: position 35,874 of record NZ_JBVJLY010000018.1, read on the forward strand.
ACCGAACCGATGGTGCTGCCCTGCTGGAAACTGGCGGCGGCGAACTTGTCGAGGTCGGCGCGGGCCTTGTCGATGGTCGCCTGCGCGGCGTCGGATTCGGTGCGCGCGGACTGCGCTTCGCGGTCCGCCTGCGCGGCTTCGTCCTGCGCGGTGTCGGCGTCGACCCTCGCCTTGTTGGCCTCTTCCATCTTCAGCTCGACGTCGTCGTTGAGCTGGGCGAGCTTCGACTCGGCCTGGGCCAGCTGGTTCGTGAGCTTGCCGACGTCGCCCGCCTTGGCGTTGGCGTCGGCCTTGCTGGAGTTGATTTCGGAGTCGCTGGGGTTCGGCGGGGGCGGCGGTACCGCGATGGCGGTACCAGTCACCCCGAGCAACAGGGCGATCCCCAGCGCGCCGATGGTCGTGCCACGGCGGGCACCGGCCCCAGACCCGGTTTCACCACGCACGATCCACCCACCTCCTGATCTTGAAACAACGGCCTCACTGTGCCACTGCTGTCACAGCATTACCAGAAGCACCACCAGGAACTTACACACCGTAGGCACCATTTCCCCTCAACGGGGGACGAACAGACGAACGTTTCGTCACTCGAATGGACGCAGGTCGGTGAGATGTTCCCTACCCGCGTGTCGGCTTGCCAGCCAAAAAGTACAGGCGTACTGTTTGAGAGGACGAACGAGGTGTGCCATCCCGGGTCCGGACTTACGGTGGGGGTGCGCAACACTCGCTCCGGGCCGACCCGAACGGCCAGGAGAACACACCGAACTGACCCGCCACTGGAGTAAGAAGTGACAGCACCTGCCAGCAAGGACAGCTTCGGCGCCAAAGACACGCTGAAGGTCGGCGACGCCTCCTACGAGGTCTTCCGCCTGAACAAGGTCGAGGGCTCCCAGCGCCTTCCCTACAGCCTGAAGATCCTGCTCGAGAACCTGCTGCGGACCGAAGACGGCGCGAACATCACCGCCGACCACATCCGCGCGCTCGGCAACTGGGACGCCAGTGCGGACCCGTCGATCGAGATCCAGTTCACGCCGGCCCGCGTGATCATGCAGGACTTCACCGGCGTGCCCTGCGTCGTCGACCTCGCCACCATGCGCGAGGCCGTCACCGACCTCGGCGGTGACCCGGACAAGGTCAACCCGCTGGCGCCCGCCGAGCTGGTCATCGACCACTCGGTCATCATCGACGTCTTCGGCCGCGCCGACGCCTTCGAGCGCAACGTCGAGATCGAGTACGAGCGCAACCGCGAGCGCTACCAGTTCCTGCGCTGGGGCCAGGGCGCCTTCGACGAGTTCAAGGTCGTCCCGCCGGGCACCGGCATCGTGCACCAGGTCAACATCGAGCACCTCGCGCGCACGGTCATGTCCCGCAACGGCCAGGCGTACCCCGACTCCTGCGTCGGCACCGACTCGCACACCACCATGGTCAACGGCCTTGGCGTGCTGGGCTGGGGCGTCGGCGGCATCGAGGCCGAGGCGGCCATGCTGGGCCAGCCCGTCTCCATGCTCATCCCGCGCGTCGTGGGCTTCAAGCTCACCGGCGAGATCCCGACCGGCGTCACCGCCACCGACGTCGTGCTCACCATCACCGAGATGCTGCGCAAGCACGGTGTGGTCAGCAAGTTCGTCGAGTTCTACGGCGAGAGCGTCGGCGCGGTGCCGCTGGCCAACCGCGCCACCATCGGCAACATGAGCCCGGAGTTCGGCTCCACCGCGGCGATCTTCCCGATCGACGAGGAGACCGTCCGCTACCTCAAGCTCACCGGCCGCTCCGAGGAGCAGGTCGCGCTCGTCGAGGCGTACGCCAAGGAGCAGGGCCTCTGGCACGACCCGTCGCACGAGCCGGAGTTCTCCGAGTACATCGAGCTGGACCTCTCGACGGTCGTCCCGTCGATCGCCGGCCCGAAGCGCCCGCAGGACCGCATCGAGCTCACCGACGCGAAGAACTCGTTCCGCAAGTCGATCCACGACTACGTCGGTGGCGAGCAGGTCCCGCACACCAACGTGGACGAGAGCGTCGAGGAGACCTTCCCGGCCAGCGACCCCGCCGCCCTCTCTTTCAAGGACGAGGACGCGGTCGAGGTCCAGTCGGCGGCGAACGGCCACAGCGGCCGCCCGACCAACCCGGTCAAGGTCAGCACGTCCGACCGCGGCGAGTTCATCCTCGACCACGGCGCCGTGGTGATCGCCTCGATCACCTCCTGCACCAACACCTCCAACCCGTCGGTCATGCTCGGCGCGGCGCTGCTCGCGCGGAACGCGGTCGACAAGGGTCTCGCGGTCAAGCCGTGGGTCAAGACCTCGATGGCGCCGGGTTCGCAGGTCGTCACGGACTACTACACCAAGGCCAACCTGTGGCCGTACCTGGAGAAGCTGGGCTACCACCTGGTCGGCTACGGCTGCACCACCTGCATCGGTAACTCGGGCCCGCTGTCGGACGAGATCTCCGCGGCGATTCAGGAGAACGACCTCACCGCGGTTTCGGTGCTCTCGGGCAACCGGAACTTCGAAGGCCGCATCAACCCCGACGTGAAGATGAACTACCTCGCGTCGCCGCCGCTGGTCATCGCGTACGCGCTCGCCGGCACGATGGACTTCGACTTCGAGAACCAGCCACTCGGCCAGGACACCGAAGGCAACGACGTCTTCCTGAAGGACATCTGGCCCTCGGCCACGGAAATCCAGGAGACCATCGACTACGCGATCACGCAGGAGATGTTCACCAAGGACTACGCCGACGTCTTCGACGGTGGCGAGCGGTGGAAGTCGCTGCCGACCCCCGAGGGCAAGACCTTCGACTGGGACGCGAAGTCCACCTACGTCCGGAAGCCCCCGTACTTCGAGGGCATGAAGGCGGAGCCGTCGGCGGTCACCGACATCGCCGGAGCGCGCGTGCTGGCGAAGCTGGGCGACTCGGTCACCACCGACCACATCTCCCCCGCCGGCGCGATCAAGCCGGGTACCCCGGCCGCGCAGTACCTGACCGAGCACGGTGTGGAGAAGAAGGACTTCAACTCCTACGGCTCGCGTCGCGGTAACCACGAGGTCATGATCCGCGGCACCTTCGCGAACATCCGGCTGCGCAACCAGCTGCTGGACGACGTGCAGGGCGGCTACACCCGCGACTTCACCCAGGACGACGCCCCGCAGTCGTTCATCTACGACGCGGCGCAGAACTACGCGGCGCAGGACATCCCGCTGGTCGTCCTGGGCGGCAAGGAGTACGGCTCCGGTTCGTCGCGTGACTGGGCGGCCAAGGGCACCTCGCTCCTGGGCGTGCGCGCGGTGATCACCGAGTCGTTCGAGCGCATCCACCGGTCGAACCTGATCGGCATGGGTGTCATCCCGCTGCAGTTCCCGGCGGGCGAGTCGGCCTCGTCGCTCGGCCTCGACGGCACCGAGACGTTCGACATCTCGGGCATCACGAAGCTGAACGACGGCGAAACCCCGCGCACGGTCCACGTCACCGCGACGAAGACCGACGGCACCAAGGTGGAGTTCGACGCGGACGTCCGCATCGACACCCCGGGTGAGGCGGACTACTACCGCAACGGCGGCATCCTGCAGTACGTCCTGCGGAAGATGACCCAGGCGTAGATAACGCCCAAGTCGGCCCCTTTCCCCGCACTTTGGGGAAAGGGGCCTTCGTGCGTTTTCGGTAGCGTGGACATATGGCCCACGGTCGGATTCAGGTCGAGAACGGCGAGCTCGCGTACGAGATCCGGGGCGAGGGTGACCCCGTCGTCCTGCTACACGGCGGGATGCTCGACTCGCGGATGTGGGACGCCGAGATGACGGCGCTCGAACAGCGTCACACCGCCATCCGGTACGACGCGCGCGGGCACGGCGACTCGTCCACGCCGACAGAGCGGTTCAGGCACTACGACGATCTCCGCGAGCTGATGAGCGCGCTGTCACTCCCCCGCGCCTCGCTGGTCGGGCTGTCCGGCGGCGGGCGGATCGCGGCCGACTTCGCGCTGACCCACCCGGACCTGGTCGAGAACCTCGTCCTCGTGGCCACCGGGCTCAGCGCCATGGTGACCAAGGATCCCTTTGTCCTGGAGCAGAACAAGAAGCTCGAAGAAGCGGGCGCCAGGGGCGATCTCCCCGCCGCCATCGAATGCATCCTGCGGATGTGGGTGGACGGTCCGCACCGTGCCCCGGGAGTCGTCGACCAGGACGTCCGGCGGCGGTGCCAGGAGATGTACACGCAGACGATCACCCGGCACCGCGGCAGCGGCTTCATGCTGATGGACGAACTGCGGGCCATCGAACGCGTCGGCGAGCTGACGCCGCGCACCTTGACGCTGGTGGGCGATCTGGATTCCTCGGACATCCTCGCCATCGCCGACCGGATCGAAACCGAGGCACGCGACGCCCGAAAACTCGTCGTTCCCGGGGTCGCGCACATGGTCAACCTGGAGCAGCCCGGCATGTTTTCGCGGATATTGCTGGACTTCCTGGACTGCTAAGCCCCCTCGGGCTCTTCCTGCTCCGAGCACTCTTCCCGGTTCTCCGGGCGGCGGTCGACGACGCGGCCGAGCGGGCGCAACAGCACGTTGACCCCGACGATGACCACGGTCCCGGCGAGCGCGACGACGTAAAGTCCCGCTCCCGCAAGGGATCCGACGGCCGCCGAGCACCACAGCGTGGCGGCGGTGTTGAGCCCGCGGACGTTCAGCCCGTCCCGCAGGATCACCCCGGCGCCGAGGAAGCCGATGCCGGAGACGATCTGGGCGGCGACCCGCGTCGGGTCGGCGTCGCCACTGGTGTTCAGCCCGCCGAAACCGTGGGCGGACAACAGGACGAAGAGGGTGGCGCCGACGGCGACGAGGGCGTTGGTGCGGAGTCCGGCCATCCGGGCGCGGTACTGGCGCTCGATGCCGATGACGGCGCCGAGGCCGACGCCGGTGCCGACCCTGAGCAGCATTTCGAAGGTGTTCATGATTCCGGCTCTTTTCTGGCGTGCGTACACAAAGCCAGACAGGGGAAGGAGACCGGAAAGGGTCAGCGCACCGCGCACACGGGTGAACGGCGACCGCTTCCGGTCGATCCAGAACTGTCTTCCGGCATGTGCCGCTCACCTCGCTTTCTTGCTCGATCGGTGCTGATCAACCTTCGGGACTGTACCACCGGACCGCCGTCCGGCCACCCCTCGCGTGGACGGGCTCACAGGGACCCGAGCGCGTCGCGGATCGTTTCGCGCAGCCAGCGCTGGGCCGGATCGGCGTCGAGACGCGCGTGCCAGAGCAGGCAGACTTCGATCTCCGGGAGGTCCGCGGGGATCGGGAACCAGCGAAGGCCGAGCGACCGGCCGTACTGCTCGGCGAGCCGAGACGGCACGAGTCCGACGTAGTCGCTCGACGACACGAGGAACGCGGCGACGGCGGACGTGGGGACGACCGCCGCGACCCGGCGCTGGAGACCGGCCGCTTCGAGCACGTCGTCGAGCGGTCCCCTTCCCCTGCCGCGCCGGGAGGCGGAAACGTGCGGATACCGGCAAAGCTGAGCCAGCGTCGGGTGCCGTGTGCCGCCGAGCGGGCCGTCCGCCCTGGCGATCCCGACCACTCGTTCGCGGTACAGCGGCATCGCACGGATGTCGGGCGCGGTGACGTCACCGGCGCCGATGTCCAGATCCACCGAGCCGTCCCGTAGCGCTTCGGTGCTCTCGCTGCCTTCGGCCACGAAACGCAGGACCACACCCGGCGCGACGGCGGCGGTCGCCTCGACGGCCGCGGTCGTGAGTGTCGCGGCGACACCGTCGTTGATGCGGATGGTGAAGGTGCGTTCGAGGTCGCCGATCGCCAGGTCACGGTCGGCGCTGATCAGGGCGGACGCCTCGTCCAGCAGCGACCGCACGCGCGGCACGGTCCGGAGCGCGAACGGCGTCGGCACCATCCCGCGGCCGGCACGCACCAGGATCGGGTCCCCCATCGCCCGCCGCAGCCTGCCCAGCGCCCGGCTCGCCGCCGGGATCGACAGGTGCAGTCGCTCGGCGGCCGCCGTCACGCTGCCCTCCCGCAGCAACGCGTCGAACACCCGTAGAAGGTTCAGGTCCAGCTGATCGGCCATAGTTGCATGGTACGCAACTACTCTTTGCCAAAGTTGCGTGGCACGAAGACCATGCTGGTCAATAGCTTTGCGGACATGCCACTCCGACTTCACATCCGTGACGACGCCGCAGCCGCGGCGAGCCGTCCGGCCTCGCGAACCGGCCTGCTGGCCGTCATGTGCGCCTGTGTCGTGCTCGTGGTCGGGATGGTCGCCGCGATCAACCTCGCTGTCCCGATGCTGGCCGCGAGCGACCTCCACCCGTCCGCGTCGGCGCTGATCTGGATCGTCGACACCTACGTCGTCTTCTTCGCCTGTCTCGTGATCCCCGGCGGCGCCGCGGGCGATCGCTTCGGCCGCAAGGGTGTCCTGCTCGCCGGCCTGGCGTTGTTCGCGGCCGGCGCGCTGCTGTCGACGGTCGCGCCGAACGTGCCGGTCCTGCTGGCGGGCCGGGCGATCACCGGGGTCGGCGCCGCCGCCGTGCTACCCAACACGCTCGCCGTCCTGCTGCACGCAGTGCCCGCCGAACGCAAGGGCATGACCATCGCGACCTGGGCGTCTATGACCGGGATCGGCGGTGTCGTCGGGAACGTCGGCGGCGGCGCGGTGCTGTCCGGCGGGTCGTGGCGCTGGCTGTTCGCGGCCGCTGTCCCGCTCTCCCTGGTGCTCGCCGCGCTCGTCGCCCGGATCGCGCCGGTGTCCCCGCGGCACGACCGGCCGATCGGCCCGCTCGGCGCCGTCCTGCTCGTCGGCGCGTCGGTCGCGTTGCTGGTCGGCATCGTCGAAGGCCCCGAAAAGGGTTGGGGCAGCCCCATCGTCCTGACCGGGTTCGCCGGTTCGGTCGTGCTGTTCGCCCTGTGGACGTTCGTGGAACTGAAGGCCGAGCATCCGCTGCTCGATCCCCGGTTGTTCCGCGTGCCCGCGCTGCGCAGTGCCTGTCTCGGCATGACCGCGATCTTCTTCGGGATGTTCGCGCTGTTCTACGTCAACGCGTCCTTCCTGCAGTACGGCAAGGGATTCAGTGTGCTGCTGACCGGGCTGGGGATCATCCCGCTGACCGTGCCGGTCATCCTCGGCGCGCGGAAGGTGGGCAAGCTCGTCCAGCGCATCGGCGTCGACGCCACCGTCGCCATCGCGTTCGTCTTCTGCGGCTGCGGCCTCGTCGGACTGTCCACAAACGACGCCTCGACGCCGTACCCCGTCTACGCGGCCTGGCTCGTGGTGACCGGCATCGGTGTCACGCTGGCCCTTCCGACGCTGTCCGCCGCGATCTCCGGTTCGCTGCCGCCTGCTCAGGCCGGTGTCGGCGCCGGGCTGCAAGCCACCACCCGCGAGTTCGGCAGCGCGCTCGGCGTCGCGGTCATCGGCACCGTCCTCACCGGACAGTTCGTCGCCGCGCTGCCGCCCGACCTCCGTGCGGAGCACGATCCGCACACCGTGGCGCAGGCCCTCGCCACCGCGCCGGGCCGCGCCCCCGAAGTGATTTCCGCGTTCGTCACCAGTACGAGCACGGCCCTGCGGGTGATCGGCGTGAGTGTGCTCGTCCTCGGGGCGCTCGTCGTCCTGCAATCACGCCTTTCCCGCAACACCAAGTAGAAGGAGCAATCCCATGCACGTATTCGTCACCGGAGCGACCGGCTGGATCGGCTCGGCCGTCGTGGACGAGTTGCTCGACGCCGGCCACGAGGTCACCGGCCTCGCCCGCTCGGACGCCTCCGCCGCCACGCTGGAGCGGAAGGGGGCCCGGGTCCGCCGCGGCGACCTGGACGACCTCGACGGTCTCCGCGCGGGCGCCGACGAGGCCGAAGCCGTCATCCACCTGGCGAACAAGCACGACTGGGGCAACCCCGCCGAGTCCAACCGTGCCGAGCGAGCCGCCGTCCAGACCTTCGCCGACGCGCTGACCGGGACGGGCCGGGCCTTCGTTCTCGCCGCGGGGCTTTCGACCCTCGTCACCGGGCGTCCCGCCGTCGAAACCGACCTCTCCCCCGCTGTCGGCCCCGACTCTCATCGCGGTGGCGCCGAGAACCTCGCCCTCGAGTACGCCGAGAAGGGCATGCGGGTGATCAGTGCCCGGTTCGCGCCCTCTGTCCACGGCGTCGGCGACCACGGCTTCGTCTCGGGGCTCGTCGCGGCCGCCCGCAAGCACGGCGTCTCCGGCTACCTCGGCGACGGCACCAACGCCTGGGCCGCGGTGCACCGCACCGACGCGGCCCGGCTCGTCCGGCTGGGGCTGGAGGGCGCGCCCACCGGCTCGCTGCTCCACGCTGTCGCCGAAGAAGCCGTCACGACAAAGGAAATCGCCGAAGCCGTCGGACGGATGCTCGACGTCCCCGTGGTGTCTGTCGCGCCGGAGAACGGCGCCGAGCACTTCGGCTTCGTCGGCCGGTTCTTCGGGCTGGACATGTCCGCGTCGAGTGAGCACACCCGCGAACTCCTCAAGTGGGCCCCCTTCGGACCGACCCTGGCCGAGGACATCGAAGCCGGCGCCTACGCCTGAAAGGAAGGAACACCATGTCCGAAGTGACCGCTTTCATCCTGGTGAAGACCACACCCGAATGGCTCGGCCTCACCGTCGAGCAGCGGGTGGAGGCCTTCACCACCGAAGTCCTCCCGGCGATCGAGAGCAAGGTGAAGGGAGTCCGGTCCCGGTTCTTCGACACCGAGTTCTACTCCGCGCGCGTGACCGACGTGTGGGTCTGGGAGGCCGAGGACCACCACTCGTACCAGCTGCTCATCGAGGCACTGCGCGAGACGCCGTTCTGGGACCGGTACTTCGAGATCGTCGACCTGCTGGTCGGTGTCGAAAACGCGTACGCCACGAACTACGGCTTGGACGCCCACGCGAGCGTCAACGTCTGAGATCGGCGGGGCCAGGGCACCGACGGTCTCGGCCGGTGCCCTGGTTACCCACCCGGACAACCGGAGCGAGAAGCTCGCCCCGCTTCATCCAGCCTCCCCGCCCGGAAACCTAGGGCAGGGCGCCCGGGACCGGTCCCCGAACGCCACGAAGGCCACGAAGGCCACCGTCGCGACGGTGGCCTTCGTGTTCACGAGCCCAGGTTTCAGGCAGTGGTTTCGAACGGCTGGACGTTCGGCTGGAACACCTGGCCGTTGGCCGGGATCTTCAGGTCGATCAGGTAGTCGGCCGTCACCTTGTCCACCCCGAGCGAGTCACCCAGGATGCAGTGCCCGAAGGCGTCGACCGAGAGCAGCCGGGCGTTGCCCAGCTCGTCGGCCATCCGCTTCGCGAACAGGTACTGGGTCGCCGGGTCGTAGTAGTTGCCGACGACCAGCACCGGGGTGTCGGTCTTGGCCTGCCACGGGCCGCGGTAGACGTCCGGCTTCTTCGCGGGCCACACGGGGCAGCCCGCCACGTCCGAGAATGCCTGGTAGCGACCGAAAGTGGGCGATTCCTTCTCCCACTTCGCGGCGATCTCCGGCACCTTCTCCTGCTTGACCGTGATCTTCTTGTCCGAGCAGTTCACGGCGAAGTAGGAGTCGTCACCGGTGTACGGGCTGTCCGGGTCCGCGTCCGCGCGCCCGTTCGCTCCCGACCGCAGCACCTTCAGCTCGACGGCCTGGGCCGTCTGCGTCTGCGCCGACGGCGGGTGGACGACGTTGTACAGCGCCTGCAGGTCGTCGGCCAGCGGCGGGAACGACGTCGGCGAGTACAGCACACCCGAGACCGTGCTGGTGAACGCGTTGATGTCGTAGCTGCTCCCGTCCGGCAGCTTGATCGGCTGCTGGCGCAGGTACTCGCGGATCTCGTCGAACTTCTCTCGCGGCGTGCCCGAACTGAAGGAGCACTTCGGCCCGACCTGCGCGCACTTGCGCAGGAAACCGTCCAGCGAGATCTCGAACCCGCGTGCCCGCTCACGGTCGTACTGCACGCCGTCGCTGGTGCGCAGCGCCGGGTCGACGTTGCCGTCGATGACGATGGCCCGGCTCTGCTTCGGGAACATCGACGTGTACGTCGACCCGATCAGGGTCCCGTACGAGAAGCCGACGAAGGTCAGCTTCTGGTCGCCGACGGCCGCCCGCATCTTGTCGAGGTCACGCACGACGTCCTTGGTGGACATGTGGTTCAGCAGGCCACCGGCGTTGTTCTTGCAGAACTGGCCGTAGTCGCGGTACGACGCCAGCGTGCCGGAGATCTCCTGCCGCGACAGCGGCACGGGGATCTGCGCGGCGAAGACGTCGTTCGCGTCCTCCTGCGTGGTGAAGCATTTGAGCGGGTTGCTGGCACCGACCCCGCGCGGGTCGAACCCGATCAGGTCGAAGCGGTCCAGCACCTGCGGCTGGAAGTAGTTCGCCGCACCGATCGGCATCCGGAATCCGGAGCCGCCGGGGCCGCCCGGGTTGAGGAACAGCGAACCGACCTTCTTGTCGGGCGTCTTCGCCGCCCGCTTCAGCATCGCGATGTCGATGGTGCCGAGCGCCGCGTTGTCGTGGTCGATCGGTACGCGGTACCGCGCGCAGCTGTAGAACTTGACCTGATCTGCTGGAACACCGCGGACCTGGTCCGCCGTGCAGGCACCCCAGGTCACCGGCGCGGTCACGCCGACCTGGGCGGCGGACGTCCCGGCGTCCTGGGCGGCGACGGCCGTCCCGGACGCGCCGGTCAACGCGGCGCCGGCCACGAGTGCCCCTACCAGTGCGAAACCGCGCACCGGCCTCCTTGTGGATCTCGGCAAAACGACTCCTCCCTCGGCTTGCGACGTGTCGGACCACGTCGCACGGTGCGCCGTCGACGTCACGGCGCGTAACACCAAGCGAGCCTCGCACAAGCCGGTAACCCAGTCACCGGCCGAAAGGATGGTACGAACCTATCGAGTGGTTGTCTTTAACTCGAAGATCGGTAACACACGGCGAGCGGCTTGCTCCTCCATGGAGTAGCCGGGCCAGAAGTCCAGCAGCAGTTTCCACATCGCTTCGTACTCTTCGCCGAGGAGTTCCCTGGCCCTGACCGGGATCTCCTTGCCCGCCAGCGCGACGACCGCGTCGGGCTGCGAACGCAGGTTGTGTGTCCACGCGGGATCGTTCGGCCTCCCCCAATTGGAGCCGACGAGCACGAAGTCCCCATCGTGCGGGAAGTACAAAAGGTTGGTACTACGGGGCAGACCGCTCTTACGGCCTGTCGTGGTCAGCCGCAGGGAAGGGAGCCCGGCCAGCGCGACCAGGCTCACCTTCCCCTTGAACAGGCGGTGGAGTTTCTTGTCCGCCCAGATGATCCCGCCCGCGAGCCCCATGAGCCACGGTTTCGTGCCGAGCGCGCGAGCGAGCAAGGTGAGAGGGTTAGTCACGGACAGATCTTGCCAGGCTCACCCCGAAGCGTGATTCCGAGTCCGTCCACCATTTCTCCACCGCGAATCCGGCATCGGCCAGTTCGGCGGCGATTCCCTCCCGCCGGAACTTCGCGGAGATCTCGGTGCGCACGTATTCGCCCTCGGCGAACTTCACCCGCAGATCGGCGCCCGGGATGTCGACGGTCAAAGCCTCACGCGCGCGCAGACGCATTTCGATCCATTCGTTCTCCTCGTCCCAATACGAGACATGGTCGAAGGCGGCCGGATCGAAGTTCGCGCCGAGGCCGTTGTTGATCACGTGGAGCATGTTGCGGTTGAACTCGGCGGTGACCCCGTCCGCGTCGTCATAGGCACGCTCCAGCGTTTCCCGGTCCTTCACCAGGTCCGTCCCGAGGAGAAGCCACTCCCCCTCGTCGAGCACATCGCGGACCGAGCGCAGGAAGGTGGCACGGTCGGCGGGGAGGAAGTTGCCGATCGTGCCACCGAGGAAGACCACCAGCCGCGGCCGGTCGCCCGGGAGGAGGTCGAGATGCCGGGTGAAGTCGCCGACCACACCGCGGACTTCGAGTGACGGGTAGTCGGCCGTGATGGCTTCGGCGGCTTCGGCCAGCGCGGTTTCGGAGACGTCGAGCGGCACGAACTCCTTCAACGTGCCGTGTTTCGTCAGCGCGTCGAGGAGGAGGCGGGTCTTCTCACTGGACCCGGAGCCGAGCTCGACCAGGGTGTGCGCGCCGGAGCTTTCCGCTATCTCGCCGCCGCGCTCGGCGAGCACCTCCCGTTCGCTGCGGGTCGGGTAGTACTCGGGAAGTGCGGTGATCTTCTCGAACAGTTCGCTGCCGCGCGCGTCGTAGAACCATTTGGGCGACAACCACTTCTGGTCCGCTTCCAGGCCGGCGCGGACGTCCGAGCGCAGTTGCTCGGTGATGTCCGACTCGCTGTGATGTACGTCGAGGTCCACTTCGGTCATCGTGCCTCAGGGCTCCGATCGGCTTCGAGGGGAAGGATTCGCACGCCTTCGCCGGTGACCCGGACGGCGTGGTGGTCGGGAACAGGGATCCAGCCGGGGTTGTCGTCGCACGGTTCCGACGCGACGAGCACACCTCCGCCGGTGTCCCGATAGGACAGGGAATGCGTCCACGCCGTGCCGATGAGCGTCCGGCCGTCGGTCAGCAGGAGGTTGAGCCGTGAACCCGGCCCCGCCTCCTCGACCACTCCGGTCAGCCATGTGACGGCCGCGAGCGGGTCTTCGCCCGCTTCGAGCCGCTCACGCAGCAAAGCCCACAGCAGCGCCGAGTCCGTGGTCGCCTCCAGCGTCAGAAGGCGGGTGATCGGCAGTTTCGCGGCGAGTTCGGCCATCGAATCCGGCCAGCCCTTCACCACTCCATTGTGGCTGAAGAGGTAGCCGCCGCCGGTGAACGGCGCGTTCGCCGCCTCGACCACCGGCATCCCCGTCGTGCCGTTCCGGACCGCCGCCATGAAGGCGTGCGACCGCACCGACCCGGCGAGCGCGGGCAGGTCCCCGTCCGTCCACAAAGGAGCGGACCGGCGCAGCCGCAGCGGATCGGGGGCCTCGGTGTACCAGCCGAGGCCGTACCCGTCCGCGTTGACCGAACCGCCGCCCCGCATGTCTGCCGGGGCGTAGGACTGCACGAGCAGCGAATGAGGGGCGTGAAAAACCGTCTCGGCGGGTGAACGCGGCTCGCCGAGATACGCGAGGTGACGGCACATGCCGCTCAGGCCACCTCGCTCGGTCGCACGTCCCGGGCACAGCGGAACCCGGAGAAGATCTGCCGTCGGATCGGATGGTCCCAGTTGCGGAACGTGCCACGGATGGCCGCCGCGTCCGTGCCGAACGAGCCACCGCGCAGGATCCGGTAGTCCCCGCCGAAGAACACCTCCGAGTACTCCTTGTACGGGAACGCGGCGAACCCCGGATACGCCTCGAATCCGCTGCTGGTCCACTCCCAGACGTCGCCGATCAGCTGGTGCACACCCAGTGGTGAGGCGCCCGCCGGGTACGCGCCGACCTCCGCGGGCCGCAGGTGCCGCTGCCCGAGGTTGGCGTGCTCGGGGGCGGGTTCCTCGTCGCCCCAGGGGAACCGTCGCGAACGGCCGGTCGCCGGGTCGAAGCGGGCGGCCTTCTCCCACTCACGTTCGGTCGGCAAGCGCCGGCCTGCCCATGCGGCGTACGCCTCCGCTTCGTGAAAGGAAACGTGGACCACCGGCTCCAGGGCGGGCACCTTTTCGTAGACGCCGAACCGCGTCCGCCACCAGCCGTCCTGCTCCCGTTTCCAGAAGCGCGGCGCGTGGATGCCGTGCTCGCTGCGGTACGCCCAGCCGCGCTCACTCCACCACTTCGGGTCTTCGTAACCCCCGGAGTCGAGGAACTCGGCATAGGCCCCGCAGGTGACCGGTGTGGTGTCGATGAAGAACGCCTCCACCGCGACCTCGTGCGCAGGCCGCTCGTTGTCGAGCGCCCACGGCTCGGCGGAGGTACCCATGGTGAAGGCACCGCCGGGCACGAACACCTCCGCGGGCAGCCGCCCGGATCGCGGCGGCGGGGCGGGCGCGTGCAGCACCGGATCGCCCCTGCGGAGCTGGTGGGTGGCCAGCATGGTCTCGTCGTGCTGCTGCTCGTGCTGGGTGATCATGCCGAAGGCGAAGGCGTCCTCGGTGAGCCGCCTGCCTTGCAGCGGAACGTTTTCCAGGATGTCGAAGGACTTCTCCCGGACCTCGCGGACGTACTTGCGCGTCTCCTCCGGGCCGAGCAACGGCAGCTCCGGACGGTCCGCGCGGGCGTGCTGGAACGCGTCGTAGATGTCGTCGATGTCCGGCCGGAGCGCCTCGCGTCCGCCGACGTCGCGCACCAGCCAGAGCTCCTCCTGGCTGCCGATGTGCGCGAGGTCCCAGACCAGCGGCGACATCAGTTTCGAGTGCTGGCGGACCAGCTCTTCGTCGTCGACGGCGGTGAGCGCGACACTGCGCTCGCGGGCCCTGGTGAGCGCCTCGGCCGCGTGAGCCCGCAGGTCTTGCGGGCTCAGCGCGCGAAGCGGGTTGATCTCGGTGCTTTCCACGCTCATGACTGGGTGCTCCTCGAACCGCGCACGAGGGACTGCACGCCCTCGCTGATCTCGGTGATGGTCTCCGGCGGCAGACCGGTCATGCCGAGTTCGGCACAGCCGAGGTCCACCACCTCGCTCGCGACGGTGGCGATCGCCCTGTCGGCCAGGCCGAACCGGGCCGCGCACTCCCATCTGCCCAGGACCGGCTCGCACAGTTCGAGCACCTTGTCCACTGTGGACGGGCGTGCGAGCAGCGCGGCCAGCAGGGCCACCGGGTGCAGCCACCTGGCCGCGGGCTGGGCGTCCAGGTACCGGATCTCCAGGTACCCCTGTGGACGGACCGGGGTGAAGAAGGTCGTCAGGTGATAGGCCAGATCGTCCTCGGTCGGCTTGCCGAGTCCGGCGCTCTCTCCCCGTCCGTCGATCCAGTCGGCGAAGGTCAGGGAATCGGGCGCGTCCCAGCGGCCGTCGCGGCCGGGAAGGACCATCAGCGGGGTGTCCAGGATCCTGCGCGCCCACTCCCCCGCCGGATCGCCGGACGGTTCCGCCGACCGGGTGCGGACCCTTTCGGTGTCCATCACGGCCAGCCAGCGCGCGGACGCGTGGCCGGTGTCCCGTCCGGCGTGGACCCGGGAGTTGGCGAAGGTGGCCAGCAGGGGCGGACCGAGCGCGTGGACCGCGGCCCAGCGGTCGGCGAGATCATCGGCCTCGCCGGTGTCCACACAGACCTGCAGGCCCGCGGTACTGCACATCATCGTCGCGCCGCCGTCGCCCATCGGGGCGAAGCGGCGCTCCATCGCGGCGTAACGAGGTGTGCCCAGTTTGCGGGCGGGAGCACGATGCCTGTCTATCCCGGTGTCACCCAGGTACAGGCCTCGGGCGGTGAGAAGGGTTTCGAGGTGGGCCAGATCGGCCGAGACGACGGTGTCCAGGTGGCGCAGCGTGGTCTGTGGTTGAGCGGAGATCTCCACCTGACATCCGGGCTCGAGGCTCAGTGGTGAACCTGCCGGAAGCGGGAGGGCGGGGCTGTCGGGGCGCAGTGTCCGCGGGGTGTGCGGGCCGAGCGCGGTGGCGAGATCGTCGGGGTCGAGAGGCCGGGCGGGCTCGTCGGCGTAGTGCACGGTGAATTCCAGCTCTACGCCGAGGAGTCTCGGTGGCCCGTGCTTGAAGCACACGGAAGCCACATACGCCTCGCCCTCGGCGCGGTCCGAGAGGACCTTCGCCGTCGCGTTCGACGCGCTCCCGGACTTCTCGGGGAAATCATGAACAGTAGTCATCTTTCCGCCGTCCAGTAGGTTGTCCGATAACTGAGAAACCTTGACTTCGGACGCTACACGCGGGGTCCGACAAATTCAGGTGCGTTCTTGCCGGGCAGGATTCGCGGACCACCTTTTAGGACGGGACGAATCAGGGCAAAGCGGGCTCGGTGCCCAGGCCCAGCGCCGCGGCCGCGTCACGGACCGCCCCGATCACCAGCTGCAGGGCCGGCCGCCGCGACGTGGTCCTGCGATAGGCGATCGAAACCGTTCGAAGCAACGGTGTGGTCAACGCGACGACGTCGATCCCCGGCGGCCGGAGACCCAGTCCGAGATCCGAGACGAGGGTCACCCCGAGCCCGGCCCGGACCATCGCCATCGCCGTCGACTGCTCCTCGACCTCGTGGTTGATCTTGGGCTCGAACCCGTGCCGGTGACACGCCGTGCGCACCGCGCGGCCGAAGTGACTCTTCGGGCTGGCGAGGATCCAGGGATGCTCGGCCAGTTCGGGCAGGGACGCGCTGCCCGAGGGAACGGCACCGGCGGGCACCGCGGCGTGCAGCCGTTCGACCGCGATCACCGCGCGCTCCAGCCCGGCGTCCCACGGCATCGGCGCGTCGGAATAGTCGATCACGAACGACAGGTCCAGTTCGCCGTCACGGACGGCGTCGGCGGTGTCCTCGGGTGCCAGCTCGCGGGTCCGGACCTGGATCCCCGGATGCGCGCCAGCCAGCGCGGCCAGCGCGGGCGGCAGCAGCCCCGAAGCGACCGACGCCCACACCCCGGCCATGAGCCGGACCGAGACGGTCTCCTGCGCCTCCTCCAGTGCCAGTGTCGCCCGCTCGACCGACCCCAGGATCTCCTCGGCGTGCTCGGTGAGCAGCAGCCCCAGTTCGGTCAGCTGTACCCGTCTTCCGAACCGTTCGAACAGCTTCGCACCCACGTCCCGCTCCAACTGAGCCAGCTGCTGCGAAACCGCCGAAGCGGTGTAATGCAGCGATGCCGCGGCCGCCGTGACGGTGCCGCGCCTGCTCAGCTCGCGGAGCATCCGCAGGCGGTGCAACGAAAGCTCCATGCCCCCAACGTAATCGGGCGAGGTGGCGGGTGCCGGACGACGCGTCGGGCGGCGTTACACCAGTTTTTCTGCACATCATCGTTCAGATTCGGTAAATGGACGTCCGCACCCGCCCGGGCGCACCCTCGGAAGTGGCGCAGCACGACCCCGGATCCCGAAGGAGGTGGCCACATGGCCGCGAGGAACGCCGAACCGCTGATGAGGCTCATCTGGACCGACGCCGTCACCGGTGCCACCGGCTTTCTCGTAGTGCACAGCCTGGTTTCCGGCATCGCGACAGGCGGGACCCGGATGCGCGCGGGCTGCACGATGACGGAGGTCGAGGACCTGGCGAGGGGGATGGCGAACAAGACCGCGACCTTCGGCCTGCCTGTCGGCGGGGCCAAGGGCGGCATCGACTTCGACCCGAAGGACGAACGCGCTTTCGGTGTGCTGGAACGGTTCTGCGCGTTCCTGCGACCGTGGATCGACAACCACTGGGTGACCGCCGAGGATCTCGGTGTGCCGCAGCACCTGATCGACGAGGTGTTCGCGAAACTGGGGCTCGATCAGTCGTACCACGCCGCCATCCGCCGTTCGGCCGATCCGGCACACACCCTTCGCCGCGTTCAGGCAGGGTTGAGCACCCCGGTCCCCGGCGGGCTCCTGCTCGGCGACGTCGTCGGCGGCTACGGCGTCGCACAAGCCTGTCTCGGCGTCGCCGACGCGTGGGAATGGCCGGTCGAGAAGACCACGGTCGCCATCCAGGGCATCGGCACGATGGGCGGCGGCGCGGCCTGGTACCTGCACGAAGCCGGAATGACCGTCGTCGCGGTCGCCGACGCCGCCGGGACGCTGTACCGGCCGGAAGGCCTCGACATCCCCGCGCTGCTGGACCTGCGCGACGAGTACGGCGAAATCGACCGGAGCAGGCTGCCGTCGGATGTCCAGTTGCTCCCCCGCGACGAGATCGTCGCGACGGACGCCGACATCTTCGTCCCGGCGGCGATCTCCTACGCGCTACGCGCCGGGAACCAGGGCGTGGTCAAGGCGAAGGTCGTCATCGAGGCGGCCAACGCGGCGACCACCCCGGACGCCGAAGCGGGCCTGGCCGCACGTGGCATCCCGGTGATCCCGGACTTCGTCGCCAACGCCGGCGCGGCCGCGTGGGCCTGGTGGCTCCTGCTCGGCGAGGTCGGCGCCGATCCCGCCGACTCGTTCCTGCGGCTGCGGACCGAGATGCGGGCGAAGGTGGCGCTGCTGCTGAGCTCGTGGAACCTCGACCGAATCGCACCCCGCACCACGGGCCTGCGGCTCGCCGAAACCACCCGTTCGGACGCGGCCACTACCCCGGAAACCGCCCCCGTGCTGGTGATTCCCTGACAGTTCGCGCGTGACAGCCGAGCGGGGAAGATTTCGGACGTTCAACGTCCGAAATCTTCCCTTGTCACACCTTCCACGGGCGTTCGGTGCGTCAGGAGGCGAAGCGGTCCGTAGCGCCGATGAGAACTTCGCGCATCGGCTCGTCCTGGGTGCTGTGGCCGACCTCGTCGATGATGACCAGTTCGCTGCCCGGCCAGGCGTGCGCCAGCTCCCACGGGGTACCGATCAGATGATTCAGGTCGAGGCAGCCTTCGGCGAGTACGGCCGGGATATGGGCCAGCGTCTTGGCCTCCCGCAGGACGACGCCTTCGTCCAAAAAGGACCCCTGGCTCCAGTAGTGCGTGACGAGCCTGGCGAAGGCGAGCCGGAACTTCGCCGTCTCGAAGCTCTTGTACGGCGGTGAAGTCGGGATGATCGCGTCCTCCCAGGCACACCAGTCCGCGGCCGCTTTCTCGTGCACCGCCGGGTCCGGATCCATGAGCAGCTTGAGATACGCCGCCGCCAGATCGCCGTCGCGATCCTCTTCGGGAACGCCTTCGCGGAACTTGGCCCAGGCCTCGGGGAAAACACCGCCGAGACCGCGGGTGAGCAGGTCCGTCTCGCTCCGTCGGCCGGTGGCCAAGCCCATCAGGACCATCTCCGAGACCCGGTCCGGATGCCGCTCGGCATAGACCAGCGCGAGCGCCGAGCCCCAGGAGCCGCCGAAGAGCAGCCACTTCTCGATGCCCAGATGCTCGCGAAGCCGCTCCATGTCGGCGATCAGGTGGTCGGTGGTGTTGGCCGAGAGGTCGGCCTCGGGCTCCCCCGCGTGCGGCGTGCTCCGGCCGCAGCCTCGCTGGTCGAACAGCACCACCCGGTACTTGGCCGGGTCGAAGTAGCGGCGCAGGCCCGTGCTGCAGCCGGTGCCCGGGCCGCCGTGCAGCGTGACGGCGGGTTTGCCGTCGGGGTTCCCGCAGACCTCCCAGTACACGAGGTGCCCGTCGCCGACGTCGAGCATCCCGTGGTCGTGCGGTTCGATTTCCGGATACAGCCGTGTCACGTTCTCGTCCTCCCAGACCCGCCAGAAATACAACAGCGCTGTCACAATAGCCCCGGAGGGTGCCTCGTCGCGCAGGATTTTCTCGTGCGGCAGGCCGGGTTGGTCGTGAGTGGCGATTCGGGACTTTCGTCGCCTCACTAGCGGGGAAGGTTCCCTTCACGACACGACATCGAGTCACCGAACCCCAGATGCCCCCGATGTGGCATTGGGGACACTCACCGTCCCCAACGCCACATTCGGCGCACACCTCGACGGCACGCCACGTTGGCCCTACCCCGTTAGACCACGAATCGCCGCTCACGACCTGGACCTCTCGAAAAGATCTTGAGGCTCGAGTGTCGGATCCGGCCTGAGCCGTTCGTGGAGGGGGTGAGCGGCCGCCACGAAGGGCGCCGCCAAGAGCCACAGGGGATCAGATGTCTCACCAGGAACCCGTCGCCCGCCGCATGTACGAACTGATCGAGCCCATCGGTCTGGTGCCCTACCTCGCCGACGAGTCGGACCAGGCCCTGATCGCGCTCGGGCTGCGCAACCAGTGGGACGCCTACTTCGCCGGACGGGCCGCGCCGTTCGGCCGGTCGGTGCCTGCCGAGGTGGTCCACGCGGTCTTCTACAACTTCGCCCCGGGCGAGGTGGCCCGGCACATCCCGAAGGTCTGGGAGCTGACCACGCCAGAGGCGGCGCTGGCCGCCCGCGAACGGGGATGCGTCGCGGGGCTACGGCGGATCCTCGGTGACCTCGCCGACGCCCCCGGTGTCGAGCACGCCGCCGATCTCCTGCTGAAGGCAGGCATCAGCGCACCGGTGGAGGGACGCGCTCTCTACGCCGCCCTCCGCACGCTCCCGGTACCGCAGGAGCCCCTGGCCCGGCTGTGGCACGCCGCCACCCTGCTCCGCGAGCACCGCGGCGACGGCCACATCGTCGCTTTGCTGGCCGAGGGCATCGGCGGGACCGAGGCCCACGTCCTCCACGCCCTGTCCATCGACATGCCCGCGCACGAGTTCGGCAGGGTCAGCCATCTTCCCGCCGCGCAGCTGACCTCCGTCATCGACGGCATGCGCGACCGCGGCCTCATCGGGAGCGACGGCTGGCTCACCGCCGCCGGACGGGCCGCGAAGGAACGCGTCGAGGCGATGACCGACAGGCTCGCGGAAGCGCCGTACGGCGCCCTGGACGCCGGCGATCTCGACCGTCTGGTCACCGACCTCAGGCCGATCTCGGCCGCCGTCCAGGCGGACTTCCCGTGGTGACGACCTAGCTGCCCAAGGTGCTGGACACGTGCCGAAGCGCGTCTGCCAGCTCCCCCTGCCCGGCGGGTCCGATGTGGACCACCGCGTCGTGACCTTGCCCGGTCGTGTAGCTGAGGTACCGGCCCCAGTCGGTGTCGGCGAAGTGGAGCGGATCCTCGACGGCCACGTGCCTGCCGACTTCGTCCCGCTTGCCGACGTAGAGCTCACCGCTACCCTCGACCGGCCGCTGCACGAGGCTGACGATGTCGGCGATCACCGGCGGTAACGAATGCGTGTCCGGGCCGCGCCGAGCCGCCTCTTCGAGTTCGTACGCGCGGATCGTGCGCAGCCTGCCACCGCCCGCGGGAACGGGCGGCAGTTGCTCGATCAGTGTCTCGGGCAGCCGCCGGCGGTCGATCTCCTGCAGCCCGACCCAGTCGCCGGACGACACCGCGAGCACCGCCTGCAGCCCCAGGGAGGCGGCGAGAAGGCCGTACGTCTCACCCCCGGTGTTCACCCAGCCGTAGTACTCGATGGCCGGTTTCGTGAGCACCGGGAGCCAGTCGAGGAAGTCGACCGACGCGCGGCCGCTCGAGTCCAGCAGCCCGGCTTGCGCCAACGCGGCTTCCACTCGCTTGTCCGCCTCCGCGCGGGCCGTCCTGGACAGCCAGCGCGGTTCGGGACGCAGCGTGATGTGCAGGTCGCCGACGCGT
This sequence comes from Amycolatopsis sp. NPDC102522, assembly GCF_055584485.1. Classification (NCBI taxonomy): domain Bacteria; kingdom Bacillati; phylum Actinomycetota; class Actinomycetes; order Pseudonocardiales; family Pseudonocardiaceae; genus Amycolatopsis; species Amycolatopsis sp. NPDC102522. The sequence goes on from NZ_JBVJLY010000018.1 coordinate 56,966, forward strand.
TCGCGTTCGGCGAGCACCGCCAAGGCTTCGACCGGGACGTCCACCCGGCCTGTTCTGACGGTCATCCGCTACTCGCCGATGACCGGCGGGCTGGTCCGCTGGTCGGTGCCGAAGATCGCGTCAGGGTCGGCCTCGATGAGGTAGTCGGGACGCTGATGCTCGTCGTCCTCGTCACCCTCGGCGCGCCTGCCGCCCGCACCCATCGGGCCCATCTGGCCGCCGCCGCGACCTCCCGCGCCACGGCCACCGGCCAGATGGTCGGCACCGCCCATGCCGCCGCCGAGGCCACCCATGCCGGAGCCCCTGCCGCCGCCAAGACCGCCGGAACCGGTTCCACCGGGACCGCCCGCGCGACCACCGGGACCGCCTTCGCCGCCGAGAAGCCTGCCCGCGGCGGTGTTGGGCCCGGGAACGTTGCGTCCCCCGCCACCGCCGGGCTGGTTGGGCCCGCCGCCACCGGGGCCGTAGTTCTGACCGGTGCTGTTCGGCAGGCCGATGACGTTGTCCAGGTCGCCGGTGCCGCGTCCGGGGGTCCGGCCCGGGATCTCCGTGGTCCCCCCGCCGGTCCTGCCGCGTCCGCCGCCGGACGGGAGCGTCGTGTCCCCCGGGCCCGGTTTCCTCGTGGGCGTGGTGATGTCCGGGGGATTCGGCCGGTCCTTCGGGTTGACCGGACGATCATCGGTCGAGCCCGGCTTGGTCTGGTTGTGGTCGCCGCCCGGCTTGTTCTGGTTCCGGTCGGTGCCGTTGTCGTCCGTACCGCTGGTGTCGGTGCCGTCGTTGTCGTCCCCGCCACCGTTCCGGCCCGGCTTCACCGGGATGACCGGCGGCAGGATCGGCGGGTGGATCGGCGGCGGACCGCCACCGACCTTGACGCTGACGTTCGCACCGTCGTTCTTCAGCACGCCGTAGTCGGTCGGCAGGCTGGAACTCGTGCTGGTGGTGACCGAGTCGTACTGGTCCATCACGCGGACGTTGTTCTGGTTCGCCGCCTCGTGCTTCGCGACGCCTTCTTGGTAGTTCTTGATGTCGTTGTTGACCATGAACGGCCCGGCGATCGGGATCGCGCCCTTCAGGCCGGTGCTCCAGGGGTTGGGCTTGTCCGGCTTCGGCGGCACGGGGACGACGGACGACCCCGAATCGTCGAAGCTGTCGGCCTGCACGGAGACAGAGTCCCTCGTGGTGAACAGCGGATCCGCAGTCTCCTTGAAGGCCTGCTCCAGTGGGCCCGCGCCGGCGTTCGCCGCGTCGGCCGCGGACCCGGTCCAGGACGCCGTCATCCGCGACTGCAGACCCTTGATCGCCATACCGCGCTCGACGTAGGCGTCCGAGAGTTCCGCGACGCGCTCGGCCGCGCTGCGCAGGTTGCGGGTGTCGCCCTGGGTGAAGTTCTCGTAGATCTGTTTGCCGTCCACCCTCATGCCCCCTTGAGTGTCTTGATTATGGCCGACACGGCCTTCTTCGCGTTCCCGCAGGCTTGTTGTTCGTTGTCCCAGCTCCCGGCATGCACACTGACCGACAGATCGTCGGCGACGCCGACCGCGAGGTCGCAGTTTCCGCTCGCCCGCCGGTCCTGCAGTCCGAAATAGACGGTCGGATAGCCGTCGACCTCGGGGCCGGGCTCCAGGAACCGCAACTGCCCGGATTTCTTCGCCTTGTGCAGACCTGCCAGACCGCCCATGCCCTTTTCACGGTTACCGCTGCCGAGGATGAGATGCAGTTCGTCGGCCTTGCCTGGCATCCGCCAACTGCAGTCAGGGTTGCTGGTGTCGTTGTCGCCGCTCGACTCGCCAGGCTCGAGCCCCAATTCCGCGGTCATGGCCGCGGGAAGCAGCTTGCACACATCACCGACGTACGCCGAGGCGTCCAGCGGAACCGCCACCTTCGGGACGTTCGGGTCCTCCGGCGCGGCGGACGAACCCGACGATGCCGACGTTCCCGGGGTCGGCGTCGGCGTGCCAGGGTTCTCCCCCGTGCAACCGGCGACCGCGACGGAAACGAGCATGAGCGCCGCCACCGCGGCGCGATTCCTCAACACGTTCGGCATCCTCAGGTCGTGCGCATGGTGTTGGCCGCGTCGGTCGCCATGGTCTTCGAACGGGCGACTTCGAGCTTGGCGATGTAGCCCTCGATGTAGGCCTTCATCGAGTCGTTCTGCTTCTGCAGGGACAGCAGCGAGTCGATACCGGAGTTCACGTAGCTGGAGCTGGCTTCGTCCTGACCCGGCGGCATCAGGTCCTGCATGATGAGCTCGATCTTGTCACCGTCTTTGGCGACCTTCTTCAGTTCGTCTTCCCAGAGCCCGATGACGGTCTTCAGCTCCTCTGGACTCATCTCGAACCCGCCACCACCGCCGCCCCCACCGCCGTAAACGGTCGGTTCCTTCGGCGTGGTCAGGTCGCCCCAGACGGCCTTGATCGCGCTCGCGGCGTCGTCGATGATGTTCACGCCCGCACCTTCCCCTCAGCACTCACTCACCGTGATGGACAAAGAGTAGCCAAGCGGCGGACTGCGTGTCAGCCGATCCGGCCGAGTGATCGGACGTGTTTCGGAACCTTCCGGTTCCCGGATGGACCAATCATCCCGCGAACTGATCACAGTACGTACGTACGGATTGCATTAACCCGGTCTTCGGTGACAGGATTCCAGGATGCCACGGGTCAGCCAGGATCACCTCGACGCACGCCGGCGCCAGATCCTCGACGGCTCCCGCGTGTGCTTCGCACGCTATGGCTACGAGGGTGCCACCGTCAGGCGGCTGGAGGAAGCCACCGGCCTTTCCCGCGGCGCGATCTTCCACCATTTCCGCGACAAGGAGTCCCTTTTCCTGGCGTTGGCAGAGGACGACGCGGTCCGCATGGCCGACATCGTCGCCGAGCAGGGTCTCGTCCAGGTGATGCGCGAACTGCTGTCGAACCGCAGCGAGCACCCCGCCGACTGGCTCGGCACGCGGCTGGAGGTCTCCCGGCGGCTGCGCACCGACCCCGAGTTCCGCGCCCGCTGGGCCGAGCGATCCCACCAGCTGACCGCCGCGACCCGCCGCCGTCTGCTGCGGCAGCGCGACGCCGGGATCCTGCGTGACGACGTCGACGTGGACGTCCTGACCGCGTACCTCGAACTGGTCCTCGAAGGACTCGTCTCCCACCTCGCGATGGGCCAGCCCGGTGACGATCTCGGTCCCGTCCTCGACCTGGTCGAGGAGAGCGTGCGGCGGCACCGCGCCCACGCGGCCGGGGGAACACGTTAAGATTGTCCTATCGCCGCAGTACAGCGGCGGTGTCTGTTGATCCCGATTGAGGAGTGACTCTTTTCGTGCGCGACGCGCAGTCACCTGGTGACAGTATCGAGCCGGGTGGCAAACCCGGCTGTTCCGCGGACCTTCTTGCCGATCCCGTCCCCGCCGGCAGGAAATGATGGAAATCCTGCTCGCCGTTCTCGGCATTCTCCTGTTCCTCCTGCTGACCGTGGGTACCGGCCTCGCCGTAGCCGCTGAGTTCTCCCTCACCGCGCTCGAGCGCAGCACGGTCGACGCGAACGTCCGCCAGGTCGGCGACCGTCGCGCGCACACCGTGCAGAAGGCGCACCGCACCCTCTCGTTCCAGCTCTCCGGCGCCCAGGTGGCGATCACCATCACCACCCTGATCACCGGTTACCTCGCGGAACCGGTGATCGGCGACCTGCTGCACCCGCTGTTCACCGCCGTCGGATTCTCCGAAGGCGTCGCGAACGGCGTGTCACTGGCTGTCGCGCTGATCCTGGCGACGTCGCTGTCGATGATCCTCGGCGAGATGATGCCGAAGAACCTCGCGATCGCCCGGCCGCTGCAGACCGCGCGCGCCGTGGCGGGATACCACTCGCGGTTCTCGTCACTGTTCCGCTGGCTCATCACCCTGATGAACAACAGCGCCAACTTCCTGGTCCGCAAGTTCGGCGTCGAACCGCAGGAAGAGCTGCGGTCCGCCCGGTCGCCGCAGGAACTCGGCTCGATCGTGCGCTCCAGTGCCGAAAGCGGCACCCTCGACACGTCGACGGCCGAACTGCTGGACAAGTCGCTGCGCTTCGGCGAGCGGACGGCCGAAGAGCTGATGACCCCGCGCGTCCAGCTCGAATCGCTGACCGTGGACGACACGATCAACGACCTCATCGAGATCTCGCGCCGCACCGGCTTTTCGCGTTTCCCGGTCTACACCGAGGACCTCGACGACGTGCAGGGCGCGGTGCACATCAAGCAGGCGTTCACCGTCCCGTCCGCGCAGCGCGCCACGGTGCGGATCGGCTCGGTCATGCGGCCGATCCCGACCGTGCCCGAATCGCTGCCGGGCGACTCACTGCTCAACCGGCTGCGCGACTCCCGGTTCCAGCTCGCGATCGTCGTCGACGAATACGGCGGCACCGCGGGACTGGTGACCCTGGAGGACGTCGTCGAGGAGATCATCGGCGACGTCCGCGACGAGCACGACGGGCGGGAAGCGCCCTCCTCCCAGCAGGTCGGCGCCGAAAACTGGCTCGTGTCCGGGCAGCTTCGCGCCGACGAGGTGACCGACGAGACCGGGTTCCGGATGCCCGACGGCGACTACGAGACCATCGCCGGGCTGATCCTCGAGCGGCTCGGCCGGATCCCCTCCCCCGGTGACGCCACCGACCTCGACGGCTGGCGGCTCACGGTGACCACCATGGACCGGCTGAGGATCTCCGAGGTCGAAGTGCACCGGGTCGAGGAAAGCCCCGCACCCGCCGAGCAGGAGCCCGCCCGATGAGCGACTGGTTCAACATCTTCCTCGTCGTGGTCCTGCTGCTGGCCAACGCGTTCTTCGTCGGCGCGGAGTTCGCGCTGATCTCTTCCCGGCGCGACAGGCTGGAAGCCTTGCTGGAGCAGGGAAAGACCCGCGCCAAGATCGTGATCAACGCGAGCAGGAACGTCTCGCTGATGCTCGCGGGCGCGCAGCTCGGCATCACCATCTGTTCACTGCTGCTCGGACGGCTGGGTGAGCCCGCCATCGCGCATCGGCTGGCCGGTTTCTTCGAGCTGTTCGGGATTCCCGAAGTCCTGCTGCATCCGATCTCGTTCGCGATCGCGCTGGCCTTCATCACCATCCTGCACGTCCTCATCGGCGAGATGGTGCCGAAGAACCTCGCGATCGCCGAGCCGGAGCGGCTGGCCCTGTGGCTGGTCCCGGTGCACGTGGCCTGGGTGAAGGTCGCCAACCCGTTCATCTGGCTGCTGAACTTCGTGGCGAACTCGCTGCTGCGGGTGTTCAAGGTCGAGCCGAAGGACGAGCTCGAAACCGCCTACACCTCCGAGGAGCTCGCCGAACTGCTCAGCGAGTCGCGGCGCGAGGGGCTGCTGGAGCACTCCGAACACCAGCGGCTGAGCAAGACGCTGTCGTCGGTGGAGAAGACGGTGGCCGACGTCCTGGTCCCGACGGCGCAGCTGACCACGCTGCCCTGCTCGCCCACACTGGGCGACGTCGAGCGCGCGGTGTCCTCGACCGGGTTCTCCCGCTTCCCGGTGTGCACCGACGACGGGACACTGACCGGCTACATCCACGTCAAGGACATCCTCGACCTCGTGGGCGAGGATCCGACGACCGTGGTGCCGTCGGACAAGACCCGGGCGCTGACCGAACTGCACGCCGACGCCCGGCTGGACGAGGCGTTGTCGGCGATGCGCAAGGAAGGCAGTCACCTGGCGCGGGCGCTCAGCCCGGCGGGGACCGCCGTCGGCGTCGTCGCGCTGGAGGACCTCGTCGAGGAATACGTGGGAACTGTCCGCGACGGTACCCACGTCATGTCATGACCGGCCTGATCGTCCTTCCCGAGTCCGCCTGGCGGGCTCGGGAGGACGACCACGTGACGAGGATGCGGCGCTGGACAACGCCGCACCAGCGGCGCCGCTCGCGGGGCGAGAAGCATCCGGTGCTCGATTTCCTCTTCTCCTACTACTCGCACCGGCCCGGGCACGTCGAACGCTGGCAGCCGGGGCCGGACGTCGCGCTCGAAGGCCCGTCCGCACGCCGGTTCCTGGAGCGGAAGGGCTACCTCGACACGCCGGACGGAGTCATGCTGGATCCGGCGGGCTTCACCGAGGGCCGGGCCAGGACCGCCGAATTCGTCCTCGGGCTGCTTTCCGCGACAGCGTCCCGCGCGCCGAGGCTCAGTTGTTTCGGGCTTCACGAATGGGCAATGGTTTACCGGGAATCCGCGAATGAGGTACGTCACTCACAACTTCCGCTCCGGCTCGGTTCGACCGGAACGGACGGCGTCGTCGAGTCGCTGGAGATCCGGTGCGGACATTTCGACGCTTTTCGGTTCTTCACCGAGCCCGCCCGGCCGCGCAACACGCTGCGACCGGAGCGGGAGAACCAGATCGAGTTCGAGCAGCCGGGCTGCCTCCACGCCAACATGGACTTGTTCAAGTGGGCGTACAAACTCGACCCGTTCGTCCCCGCCGAGCTGGTCGGGGACTGCTTCGAGCTGGCGGCGGACATCCGGGAGCTCGACATGCGGGCCAGCCCGTACGACCTCGCCTCGTTCGGGTACTCGCCCGTGCGGATCGAGAGCCCGGAAGGCAGGGCCGAGTACGCTCGCGCGCAGGCTGGTTTCGCCCACCGGGCCGCGCCGCTGCGTGAGCACCTGATAGCGCATTGCCAACGGCTCCTGGGCGGGTTAAGGAAAGTTCCCGCGACACGCAGAAAACAACTGTGAGTCGTCGCATTCCCCGTAACATCTTCCCCTGTTAGAGTGATAACGGTTTGATTGCATACGCAGCGCGAGCGCGCACGTTTCGAAAGGACAACGATGGGGCGACACAGCGTGGCCGAGGAGCCGGTGCCGCATCCCCTCGACCCGCCGAAGCGGCTCGAGGGGCGCGGTGAGGCGACCGGTTCGCACCGGATCGTCGGGAAGAAGGCACCGCGGCGCAAGGTCGCCGTGTGGCCCATCGCCGCTGTGGTCCTGGTCGCGCTGATCGCCATCGGCGTCTTCGGCTGGAACTGGGCGGACGGGGAGCTGAGCACCCGCGCCGAGGCCCAGGCCAAGGCCTGCGTCGCCGGCGACACCCCGATGCGAGTAGTCGTCACCCCCAGCATCGAGAAGCCGGTCCGGGCGGCGGCCGAGCGGTGGAACAACGCCGCGACCGTGGTCCGCGATCACTGCGTGGTCATCCAGATCGACGCCCTGCCCTCCGCGGCCGTGCTCGACGGTCTCGTCGGCAGGACGAACCTGGATTCCATCGGCGGCCTTCCCGCCGCCTGGATCCCCGAGTCCTCCTACTGGGTGACCGAGCTGAACACCGCCAAGCCCGAACTGGTCGGTTCGCCCGCCCAGTCGGTCGCGACGGCGCGTTCGGCCGACTACCCGCTCGTCGGGCTCGCAGGCAAGAGCATCGACGAAGTCCAGATGCGTGCCTCGCAGACGTTCCGGCAGTTCCTGCAGCAGCCCGCCCAGCAGGCCGACTTCGCCGCCGCGGGCATCAAGGCCACCTGAGTTTCGCCTGAAGGGCCCCTTCCCGTCGCGGGGAGGGGCCCTTTCATGACATCCGGCTCAGACCAGGTCGAAGGTGTCCGGGTCGGGGCCGGTGCGGGTCCCGTCGTCGAAATCGGCGAGGGCCGCGAGATCGTCGTCGGCCAGCTCGAAGTCGAAGACGTCGAAGTTCTCGCGGATCCGGGACGGGGTCACGGATTTCGGGATGGCCACCGTGCCGAGCTGCAGATGCCAGCGCAGCACCAGCTGAGCGGGACTCTTGCCGTACTTGGCCGCGAGCGCGGTCAACGTCGCGTCCGAGAGCAGGGAACCCTGCGCCAGCGGGCTCCACGCCTCGGTGACGATGCCGTGCGCGGCGTGGAACTCCCGCAGCGCCTTCTGCTGGAGCCGAGGGTGCAGCTCGACCTGGTTGACCGCGGGCACGATCCCGGTTTCGCCGAACAGCCGCCGCAGATGCGGGACATGGAAGTTCGACACCCCGATGGCCCGCACCCGGCCGTCCGCGTAGAGCTTTTCCAGTGCCCGCCAGGTTTCGACATATTTGCCGCGTGTCGGCATCGGCCAGTGGATCAGGTAAAGGTCGACGCGGTCCAGGCCGAGCGCCGCGAGACTCGCATCGAACGCACGGAGCGCCTCGTCGTACCCGTGGCCCGGATTCGGCAGCTTCGTGGTGATGAACAGCTCGTCGCGGGGCACACCCGCCGAGCGGATCGCCTCGCCGACACCGGCTTCGTTCCGGTACGACGCGGCGGTGTCGATGCTGCGGTACCCGGCCTCGATGGCTGTCCGGACGACCTTGGCCGTGTCGCCCGCGGGCACCTGCCAGACGCCGAAACCGAGTTGGGGGATGGCTACCTCGTTGTTCAGGACGACGGAAGGCACGGCCATGGAAGCGGAATCCTCACTGGGGTCTGCGGCAGGGCTTCTTGCCCCGCATCATTCCACCCCGCGCGCCGCGTAGGCGCGCAAGTACTCCGCCGTGGCCGTGTCGGCCGGGAAGAACGACTCGATCACCAGCTCGGCGACCGTGATGTCCAACGGCGTCCCGAACGTGGAGACCGTGCTGAAGAACGTGAGATCGACGCCCTTGTGCCGCAACCGCAACGGAACGAAGATGTCGCCCGGTCCGGGGACCTCCACCTCGGGGACGGGATCCGCGCACGGGTAGGTGACCAGCTCCTCAAGCAGTTCGGTCAGCACCGGATCGGCGGTCTGGGCCACCTGCCGCCGCAGCCTGCCGAGCAGATGGGCGCGCCACTCCCCCAGGTTCAGCACATGCGGCGCCATTCCCTCGGGATGCAGTGTCAGCTTCAGGACATTGACCGGCGGTGTCATGAGGGCGGGCGAGACCAGGTGGGTCATGATCAAGACGCTCTCGTTGGCGTCGACCAGATTCCACGAGCGATCGACGACGGCGGCCGGGTACGGCTCGTGACTGGTCAGCAGTTGGCGGACCGCCTGGCGGACCGCCGCCATCTCTGGGGCGCCGAGGCCGCTTTCGGCGTACGCGGGCGCGTAGCCCGCCGCCAGGAGCAGTTGATTGCGTTCCCGCAAGGGCACCTCCAGGTGTTCGCCGAGCCGCAGCACCATGTCGCGGCTGGGCTTGGACCGGCCGGTCTCCACGAAGCTCAGGTGCCGGGTGGAGATCTCCGCGGAGATGGCGAGGTCGAGCTGGCTGATCCGGCGGCGATCGCGCCATTCCCGCAGGAGTTCGCCGACAGGTCGGCCCGCGCGGCTCGCGGTCACTGTGGTTGTCACGATCACGAACCTACGGCCACGTCCGTCGCGCCGCCATTACCTCACGCGTAATCGACGAGCCTCACCTCCGCCCGACAGAGTTGCGGCATCGGTTACCCACCACCAGAACGAGGAGACACCATGTCGGACATCCAGCGCGTCGCCGAGCAGTACATCGCCGTGTGGAACGAGACCGACGCAGACAAGCGCCGCGCGCTCATCACCGAAGTGTTCACCGAGGACGCCACTTACACCGACCCGCTCAACGCCGTCACCGGCCACGACGGTGTCGACGGCATGGTCGCCGGAGCACAGGCCCAGCTCGGAGGGCTGAAGTTCAGCCTCCCCGCGGCCCCCGACGCGCACCACGACATCGCGCGGTTCCAGTGGCACTTCGGCCCGGAGGGCATGGAAGAGCCGATGGCGATCGGCTTCGACGTCATCACCGTCGAGGACGGGCGGATCAAGCAGGTGCTGGGCTTTCTCGACAAGATGCCCGGCTGAGGCTCAGGCGAAGGCCTCCGGCGGCGGGCAGGAGCAGACGAGGTTGCGGTCACCCGCGGCCCCGTCGATCCGCCGCACCGGAGGCCAGATCTTCGCCGCCCCGATACCGGCGGGGAAGACCGCGATCTCCCTGCTGTACGGGCGATCCCACTCACCCACGAGGCAGCGGGCGGTATGCGGCGAGTTCCGCAGCGGGCTTGTCTCCACCGGCCACTCCCCCACGGCGACCTTCTCGATCTCGCCGCGGATCGCGATCATCGCGTCGCAGAACCGGTCGAGTTCGCCGAGGTCCTCGCTCTCAGTGGGCTCGACCATGAGGGTTCCCGCGACCGGGAAGGACATCGTCGGCGCGTGGAGGCCGTAGTCGGCCAACCGCTTGGCGACGTCGTCGACGGTGACACCGGTCCGTTTGGTGAGCGCGCGGAGGTCGAGGATGCACTCGTGCGCGACCAGGCCGTCGTGCCCGGAGTACAGCACCGGGTAGTGCTCCGCGAGCCGCTTGGCGACGTAGTTGGCGTTCGCGACCGCGGTCAGCGTCGCGCGCCTCAGGCCCTCTGCGCCCATCATCCGGACGTAGGCCCAGGAGATCGGCAGGATCGACGCGCTCCCCCACGGCGCGGCGCTGATCGGGCCCACGCCGGTGGCCGGGCCGGCGTCCGGCTGCAGCGGGTGGTTCGGCAGGTACGGCGCCAGGTGCGCGCGGACGCCGATCGGCCCGATGCCGGGTCCACCGCCGCCGTGCGGAATGCAGAAGGTCTTGTGCAGGTTGAGATGGGAGACGTCGGCACCGAACCTGCCGTACTGCGCCACGCCGATCAGGGCGTTCAGATTGGCCCCGTCGACGTACACCTGGCCGCCCGCGTCGTGCACCAGCGCGCAGACCTCGCGGACGGTGTCCTCGTAGACGCCGTGCGTCGAGGGATAGGTGATCATGATCGCGGCCAGATCGGCCGCGTGCTCGTCCACAGTGGACTTGAGATGGCCGAGGTCGATGTTGCCCTCGTCGTCGCATTTCACGACGACCACCCGCATACCCGCCATGACCGCGCTGGCCGCGTTCGTCCCGTGCGCGCTCGACGGGATCAGGCAGACGTCACGCGCCGCGTTCCCGCGTTCGCGATGGTAGGCCCGGATCGCCAGCAGGCCCGCGAACTCGCCCTGGCTTCCGGCGTTCGGTTGCAGGGAAACCGCGTCGTAGCCGGTGATGCCGGCGAGCCACCGCTCCAGGTCCTTCACGATGGTGAGCAGTCCGGCCGCGTCTTCGGCGGGTGCGAACGGATGCAGACCGGCGAACTCGGGCCAGGTGATCGGCTCCATTTCGGCCGTGGCGTTGAGTTTCATCGTGCACGAGCCCAGCGGGATCATGCTCCTGTCGAGTGCGACGTCCTTGTCGGACAACGCCCTCAGATACCGCAGCAACGCCGTCTCCGAACGGTGCGCGTGGAACACGGGATGCGTCAGGTAGTCGCTGGTGCGGCGCAGATCCGGCGGGAAGCCGTCGGCGGTGTCCGCGTCGAGGGAGTCCACATCGGACACCGCGACCCCGAACGCCTTCCACACCAGGGAAAGATGCTCGCGGGTCGTCGTCTCGTCACAGGCGACGGCGACGTGGTCGGCGTCCACGAGCCGGAGGTTGACCCCGAGTTCCCGAGCCGTGCCGACGACCCCTGCCGCCCGGCCGGGGACGGAAACCATGACGGTGTCGAAGAACTCGCAGTGCACGACGTCGACACCGCTTTCGGCGAGCCCCGCCGCGAGCACGGTCGCCATCCGGTGCGCGCGGTTCGCGATCGCGCGCAAGCCTTCAGGACCGTGGTACACCGCGTACATCGACGCGATCACCGCCAAGAGCACCTGAGCGGTGCAGATGTTGCTCGTCGCCTTCTCGCGGCGGATGTGCTGCTCGCGGGTCTGGAGCGCGAGCCGGTACGCGGGCGCGCCGTCGGCGTCCTTCGACACGCCCACCAGCCGCCCCGGCAGCTGCCGTTCGAGGCCCTGCCGGACGGCGAGATATGCCGCGTGCGGGCCACCGAAGCCCATCGGGACACCGAACCGCTGCGTCGACCCGATCGCGACGTCGGCACCGAGCTCGCCCGGCGACCGCAGCAGCGTCAGGGCCAGCGGGTCCGCGGCCATCACCACGGCCGCGCCCAGTGTCTTGGCCTCGGCGATGGTGTGGTCCCACTCGCGGACGGCACCCGAAGCGCCCGGATACGACAGCAGCACCCCGAAGAAGTCGCCGCCGAGGCCGAGGCCGGTGATGCCCTGGGAAAGGTCCGCGGTCACCAGCTCGATCCCGAGCGGCTCGGCGCGGGTGCGCAGGACCTCGATCGTCTGGGGCAGGGTGTCCTCGTCGACGACGAACCGGTTCGATTTCGCCTTGCCCGCGCGGCGGACCAGCGTCATCGCCTCCGCCGCCGCGGTCGCCTCGTCCAGCATCGACGCGTTGGCGATCGGCAGGCCGGTCAGGTCGGCGACCATGGTCTGGAAGTTGAGCAGCGCTTCGAGCCGGCCTTGCGAGATCTCCGGCTGATACGGCGTGTACGCGGTGTACCAGGCCGGGCTCTCCAGCACGTTGCGGCGGATCACCGGCGGGGTCACGGTGTCGTGGTAGCCGAGGCCGATCATCTGGACCATCGGCCGGTTGCGCGCGGCCAGGGCGCGGAGTTCGGCGAGCGCGCCCGTCTCGGTGGCGGGCGGCGGCAGCTCCGGCGGTGTCGCCGATTCCCGCAGCGACGCGGGGACGGCCCGCTCGGCGAGCTCGTCGAGAGAGGCGACGCCGACGACGTCGAGGATGCGCGCGAGCTCTTCGGCACCGGGGCCGATATGCCGGTCCGCGAAGGGAGTTCCGGTTTCGAGAGCGGCCAGTGACACGGGCTCCATCGGGGACCTCCCAAGACGCGGGGGTGGGGCCGGGACGGCTTGTCCTGGCCCTCCCCACTCTGTCCGTACCCCCGAAGGGGCGCCTGAGAGTTTCGCCCGAGTGTTGAGCCGGGCTTGCACCGTCGGCGGGGCCGCCAGGCTGTGACCTGGCGAACCACTTTCCAGAGGCGTCTCGTCCGCGCGGTCCAGGGTGCCTGAGAGGTTCCGGGGAGGACTTGCTCCTTCGGCGCCGAGCTCAACGGTTATCGACTCGGTCTCTCCCGCGCGGATTCGTCGACCGCGGAAGTGAGCCTACCCTGCCGCTCACGCGGCTTCATGATCAGCCGGTGCGACGTGCGTTACGGCGCTGCGTGAGCTCGTCCGGCGTGACGGTCTCGATCACTCCGCCGTCGGCCCGCTCGGCCTGGAACTCGTGGATGGTGCCGCTGATCTCCTGCATCGCCCCGCTGACCGCGATGCCGAAAACGCCCTGTCCGCCCTGGAGTAAATCGACGATCTCTTCGGGCGAGGTGCACTCGTAGACGGTGGTGCCGTCGGAGAACAGGGTGACCCTGGCGAGATCGCGGACTCCGCGCAGCCGCAGATGGTCGACGGCGACGCGGATGTTCTGCAGGGAGACGCCAGTGTCCAGCAGGCGCTTGACGACTTTCAGGACGAGGATGTCCTTGAACGAGTAGAGCCGCTGCGAACCGGAACCGTGCGCCGTGCGGATGCTCGGCGCGACCAGCTTCGTCCGGGCCCAGTAGTCGAGCTGCCGGTAGGTGATCCCGGCGATCTGACAGGCGGCGGGACCGCGGTAGCCGACGAGTTCGTCCGGGAGGGAAGAGTCTGGGAACAGCTCGCCCTGCTCGCCGTCAGCGACCGGAACGAGCGGCTCTTGAGGGCTACCAGCCTCGACCACGCCATGCCTCCCCTCGCCCGACCTGGCGGCCGGCGAACAAAGCCGCGCGGACCCACGTGAGTCCGCACCGGAGTCAACCGTCAAGACGAATGCCCCAGACATCCGAATCACACCTTGGCGATTTACCTCCATTGACGGTAAGCGCGTCCGGCAAAGCGGTCAACGCGACGCGCGGTCGACCTCAAGCTCTTCTTGAGGCTTACCAGGGCCAGTCCCCCGTTCGGCCGCGCGCTTGCCGCTTTTACTCGGTCGTGTTATTTTTTACTCATGCAAGTAAATCCCTCCACCCAAAGTGCCATGCAAGAGGTCCAGGCGGAGCTGGGGCTGTCGGTCACCGAAGCCGCACGGCGGGCCCAGATCGTCGGCGCCACGATCGCGACGATCTCCGACCTCGGCTACCACAAGACGTCGTTCGCGAAGATCAAGGAGCGGGCCGGACTGTCCAGCACCCGGATCATCTCGTACCACTTCACCAACAAGGCCGGCCTGATGCAGGCCGTGGTCACCACCGCGACCGGGATGAAGGACAAGTTCCTCGAGGAGCGGATCCAGGGCACGACCGACCGGGCCGGGCTCCTGCGCGGCTACATCGAGTCGGAGATCGCGTTCCTCGGCTCGTACCCGGAACTGGTGCGGGTCATGGTCGAGATGGGCTCGAGCGGCTCGGACGCCGAGGGCTGGTTCATGTCGGCGCCGATGGTCGAGGAGTTCCGGACCGGGCGGCTCGAACGCCAGCTCCGGCAGGGGCAGCAGGACGGCTCTTTCGGCGGCTTCGCGGCCGACGTGATGGCGCTGTCGATCGCGCAGGCCGTCGACGGTGTCGCCGCGAGGTTCGCGGCGGACCCGAAGGTGGACTTGGAGCGGTACGGGCGGGAACTGGCGGATCTGTTCGTCAAGGCGACCGCGGCCTGAGGGCCCGGATTCGCTGGGGGCAGTCGTGAGTGTTTTGTGTCGTTCTAACGACCCAAGACACTCACGACCACCTGGACCGCCTCGGTTCCGAGCCCTTGCCCCGCTTGAGATACGTGAAGGACCCCTTCATTGCGCTAGGCGCAATGAAGGGGTCCTTCACGTACTTAGGGAAGGTGTGAAGGTCGAGTTTCCTCGGCTCAGCCGAGGGAAGGAGGCCTTCACGGACCGGACCGGCGAGCAGCCGCAGCCAGAACCCGGCAGGCACCCAAGACACCCTCGCCGCGCACCCGGCCGAAGCATCACCACACGCAAGAAGAAGGGGCGGCGCCACCGGCGCCGCCCCTTCGTTCAAGATCTCAGGATGTGATCAGGTGTCCGCGCCGCGGAAGTCCTCGGGCGAGACGGAGTCGAGGAACTCGCGGAACTTCTCGACCTCGTCCTCCTGCTCGTCGGGGATGATGAGGCCCGCTTCCTCCAGCACCGCGTCGACGGCGTGGATCGGCACCCCCACCCGCAGCGCCAGCGCCACCGAATCGCTCGGCCGTGCCGAAACCCGGATGTCCCCGTCGAAGACCAGCTCCGCGAAGAACGTGCCTTCCTTCAGATCGGTGATGACGACCTGTTCCAGCTCGCGGCCCAGCGCCCCGATGACCTCCTTGAGCAGGTCATGGGTGAGCGGACGGGCCGGGCGGACTCCCTGCTGCTCCAAGGCGATGGCGGTGGCCTCGACCGAGCCGATCCAGATCGGCAGGTAACGCTCGCCTTCGGTTTCCCGCAGCAACAAGATCGGCTGATTCGCGGGTAGCTCCACCCGCACGCCGACGACGCGCATCTCGCTCATCGGGCTTCGCCTCCCTCTCGTGCGCACGGGCCGCAACGCTTGTCTCGACGACCAAGCGACGGCAGTCCCGACGCTACCCGTCTTCCGAGCGCTGTGCTCGCTGTCTCCGACATTCTCGGTTCGCCCGCGGCAAACCCAACTCCACGGTACGGCATTGGATGCCGAACATTCAGTCATTGACAAGTGGCCTCACGACGGTTCCCCGTCCCCGGAACCACTCAACCGCCCGTGACAGCCCGTATTCCGGCCTTCACCAAGAGCGTATGTAACGCCACGGTCAGTGCGGCTAGCTCTCGGACGACCTCGTCGCCCCTCGCCTGGGCGTCCTCGTCACGATGCCGATACACCGGGGTCACGATCTGCTCCAGCAGGCCGACCTCGCGGTCGGCCGCGGCCCGGAAGGCACGCAGATGTCTCGGCTCTATACCGAATTCGGTCATCGCTTTCACGGTCTTCGCCACGAGGACCGCGTCGGGATCGAAGAAACCCGCCGCTCCTGGGCGGACGAGACCGTATTGCCGCAGCTCAGCCAGGGTGGCGGCGTCGATGCCGGCCTGGCGGAGCAGATCTTCCTCGGTCAGCCTGATCTCGCGATCGGTCTCGAAGTCCCCGGGGGACGGCAGTCCGCCGTTTTCCCCGGGAGCTTCGAGCGAAACGAGTTTCCGCGGCGGCTTGGGCAGTTCCGCCGAAGGCGCGGCGCCCTGATCCGCCGCGTCCAGCTGTTCCTTGATGACCTTCAACGGAAGGTAGTGATCCCGCTGGGCGGACAGGACGAACCGCAACCGCTCCACGTCCGCCGGAGCGAACTGCCGGTACCCGGACGGGGTCCGGCCCGGTTGGACCAGACCCTCCGCCTCGAGGAACCGGATCTTGGAGATGGTGACATCGGGAAAGTCGCCGCGCAGCTGTGCCAGCACGGCCCCGATGCTCAACCCATCGCGCTGCGACGCATCCCGATCAGGCCGCCCGGCCGCCGTCACCGTGCCCCCTGGCCCCCGGAACCCGGGCCGGTCAGGAAGACCAGGCGGAACTTGCCGATCTGCACCTCGTCGCCACCGGCGAGGACGGCCTGGTCGACCGGCTCGCGGTTGACGTAGGTGCCGTTGAGGCTGCCGACGTCGATGACGACGAACTCGCCACCCTCACGGCGGAACTCGGCGTGCCGCCGGGAAACCGTGACGTCGTCGAGGAAGATGTCGCTGTCCGGGTGCCGTCCCGCACTGGTGGTGTCGCGGTCCAGCAGGAAGCGCGAACCCGCGTTCGGGCCGCGCTTGACGACCAGCAGCGCGGAACCCGCGGGAAGCGCGTCCACACCCTGGACGGGGGCCTCGGCAGCCGGAGGAGCCTCAGTGCCTTCGACGTCGGCCAGGAAGTCGGCCCGGAAGACAGAAGTCCGCTCCGGAGACTGCTCCGGGGGAACGCCGGGCCCGTCGTTCGTGCTCACCTGAGCTCTCCTAACGCATGTGTGTTGCCACTACTCAAGAACGTGTGGAGGTCAAACGTACCGTGCCTGATCGAAACTCCGGCCCGCGGCTCCCCCTACTCTTCCCGGAGGGCCGCGGCCTGCGGCTATTCCTTGATCAGCGCCTGGTACGCCTCCGCCTCGAGCAGGGATTCGACCGAGCTCGCGTCGTCGAGACGGAGTTCGATCAGCCAGCCCTCGCCGTAGGGGTCGCTGTTGATCAGCTCGGGTGAGTCGGTCACCGCGTCGTTGACCGCGACCACCTCGCCGTCGAGCGGGGCGAACAGCTCCGAAACGCTCTTGGTCGACTCGACCTCGCCGAACGCGTCGCCCGAGCCGACCTGCTTGCCGACCTCGGGCAGTTCGACGAACACCACGTCACCGAGCTGGTCCTGGGCGTACTCCGTGATGCCCACGCGCACGAGCCCTCCGTCACGGACGGAGACCCACTCGTGTTCCTCGGTGTAGCGCAGTTCTTCTGGAGTGGACAACGCCGCTCCCCTTTCCGATGCTCTCGCTCGAAACCGACGCGCGCAGTTTCGCATCCCGCCGGGTCACGCGCCCGGCGCCTCCCGTGAGCCCGCCGGATCGGCCGTTCGCAGTGCCCGGGTCGTCTGGACGACGTACAGCACGCCCGAATAGACGTACAGGACGGCGCCCCACGCCGTGAACGCGTACCCGATCGGCCGGGCGATGGCCGCGATGTCGGAGCCGCCCTGGGTGACCAGCAGGAACGGGAAGGCGTACATCAGCACGAAGGTTGCGCCCTTGCCGATGTAGGTGACCTCCGGCGGGGCGAACCCGCGGTGGCGGAGCACCAGCACGCAGACGCCCAGTACGGCCTCGCGCACGACCAGCGGGACCACCACCCACCACGGGACGATGTCGCGGATGAGGAACGCGATGAGCGTCGCGAGGATGTAGAGCCGGTCGGCGGCGGGGTCGAGCAGCTGGCCGAGCCGCGACATCTGGTTGAGCCAGCGGGCGAGTTTGCCGTCGAGCCAGTCGGTGAGCGCGCTGAACACGAGCAGCGCGAGCGCCCAGCCGTCCTCCTTCGGGCCGAGCAGCAGCCAGAGGAAGACCGGCACCCCGGCGAGCCGGAGGATCGAAAGCATGTTGGGGACGTTCAGGGCCTGCCGCAGCAAAGAAGGCTCTTCGCTGGTCACGCTCGGTTCGGGGGGCGTACTCACCCGCTCAGCCTATCCAGCGGCGGCAGGTCCTCCCGCGTCAGCTGGCCCGGGTGTGGGTCCAGCCGCGGCGTTGCAGGTCCGCGCTGGTCAGCGCCACGGGCCTGCCTCGGTGGTCGGTGCCCATCCAGCGGGTGTGGCCGGCGGAGCTCTCGAGGACGTACGGGCGGCCGCCGCACCAGACGACGGTGCACGGTGCCGTCGGTGGCAGCTCCGTGTTCGCCGGTGCGGTGGCCTGGGGTGACGCGGGATCGGTCTGTTCGTCGGTCTTCATCGCTCTCACGGTTTCGGTGACGGGGACTGGGACACGCCGGAGCGCTACCTTTGTTTTCGGCAGAACGGGCCCGCGTGTTAACGGTTCCGGGCCGGATTCGTCCGATCGGTTCGCGACGACAGCAGGGTGTTGTCACGCCGTGAACGGCATGTTAATTGTCCACAATGGACAGTACTTGGGCGGTCCTCGCGTACCGCCGCGTCGTCGGCGCGATAACCTCCCGCGAATCGAACGTGGCTCAATGCCACGGCATCGGGCCCGGCCGGGTCAGAATGGGCCGGCCACGACCGGCCGACGAAAGGATCGCCTTGCCCGTCTCGACGACCACGGGAACCTGGCGGCGCCTCTTCGCGGCCTGCGCCGTCGCCGGAACGCTCGCCGCCTGTTCGGGCGAAGCTCCGCCACCGCCTGTCACCTCGACGCCGTCCTCGCCGCCTGTTCCCTCTTCGGTCGTGACCAGCCCGTCGCTACCGCCGATCCCGTCCCAGACCGCGCCGAGTTCGTCCGTCGCCCCGAATCCCGCCCCCAAGCCGAAGCCGGCTGAACCGGTACAGGGTTCATGCGGCACGGTCACCGCGGCGAGCGGGCTGACCCTTCAGGTGCTCAACGGGCCCGGGGTCTCCTGTGCGGACGCGACCGGCATCGTCGGCTCGTTCCACAAGAGGATCGCCGGACGCCAGTCCGCGGGCTCGGACGAGCCGGTCAGCGAGACCGTCGACGGCTGGCTGTGCGTCTCCGGCGCCCCCGCCGCGCAAGGCGGCACCAGTTGCAGCAAGGGCGAGCAGAACGTGTTCGCCGCCGTCGTCCCCGTCGAATGAACCATCCCCGAGAAGAAGGGCCCATGAAGAGCCTCGCCGTAGTTCCCGCCGCGCTCGCCGTCGTCCTGCTGAGCGGCTGTGGCGCCGATCCCGCTCCCGCGGCCGCGCCGCCGCCGTCCTCCCCCGCGGCCGCGCCGGCCGCCGCCGCCGGAACACCCTGTGGCGAGGTGGCCGGGCCCCAGGGTTCGAAGAACAAGGTCGTCGCGCACGGAAAGACCGAGTGCGCCGAAGCGACCCAGGTGCTCACGGACTACTTCACCAAGCTGACGCCCGCCGAAGCCGCTTCGCCGCAGGGCCCCGGGCCGGTGGTGATCGGTTCCTGGACCTGCGGGAGCGGGCCGAACGATCCGGTGACGAGCTGTTCCACCGAGGACGAGCGGCAGATCGAAGCGACCCGGCTCTGACGGGCACCCGGCGGCGTCACTTCTTCCGACGCCGCCGGACCGTGTCCAGCCGGTACAGGACGCCGAGGCCGATCGCCATCCCCAGCAGGGCAAGGCCGAAGAACCCGACCACCGACACGCTCCAGATCAGTGACGACCTCGACCGATAGACGAATCCATCGCCGGCGAAGATCTTGTCGCCCTCCTCGGCCTTGTCACCCTTGATGCTCCCGCGACCGGTGCGCCCGTCGTCGAACCGCCACTCCCCCGAGCAGTAGGGAATCACCCCGCTCATCGGCGCTCCTCCCTCGGCGCACCCCGAGATCTCGGTGACGGTGACTTCCTCGCCGGTGTTCAGTTCACTCACGTAATCACCGAAATCTCCCCAGGTGACACACACCAGGAAGACGTACGGGATCCCGGCCAACAGCACTCGGAAAAGAATTCTGGAATTCCGCGGTTCGTCCGGCACTGAGTTCCTTTCCTCGGATCACTGAAGCGTCAGCAAGGCTTCCCGATCGAGTTTTCCGACAACCAGGTACTTCGGCAGATATCCGGCCGGGACCACGAAACAGACGAGACCCGCGGTTCCGTCGAAAGCGCCAGGAGCGCCCGCGCAGCCCTCGGCCCGTCGCGGAGAGCCGTGCTCGTCGGCCGACAGCTCCAGCGCCGTGTCACCCAGGCGGGACGCCTCGACTCGCAAGGTGAGGACGTGGAACCCGCTCAGCCACGCCTCGGCCCCTTCGGGCGGTTTCGGCAGGCTGTCGACGACACGCACGGCCGACTCGCCGGACACGGCGGTCTGCCCCTTGCCGATCACCGGCGGCGGCCCCCACGCCTCGCGGCGGTGTTCCCACAGGTTCGGGACGGGATCGGCCGCGTCGCGGTACGCCGTCCCGCCGAAACCGAGTGGCGCCAGCACGACATACGCGGCGAAGACGAAGCCTGCCAGGAACGACAGTGCCTTCCGCGCGGTCACCGGCCTCACGACCGAGAACGCCAGGACGGCCCCGGCGATCAAGAGCGCTCCGCCGATCGACATCGCCGTGGTCTTCTCCCACGGGTGATGGGCCTCCACGACCGCGGTGGCCCCGCGCACGGACAACACCCGGTCCGTCACCGAGGAGAGCTTCGCGACCACAGGCTCCGCGAGGCCGAACGTCCGATCCGTCGGCAGTTCGATCGCGCGGCCGTCCTCGGTGATCGCCAGGGTCTCGTAGGTGGTGTGCGGACCGTTCTGCCCTTCGGTTGTCGTGGAGTCCGACACGGAAACCACCGCGCGCACGTCGTAAGAATCGGCCAGCCCCTCGGCGGCCCACCGTCCGGCGAAAGCCGCGATGAATCCCAGGACGATTCCGAGCACGACCAGAACGGCCACCGTTTCCGGCCGCGTCCTGCCTTTTCGAGACACTTCCTGAAAAGTCATCGACACCCCCTTGTCCGACCGATCCAGTCTATTCTTCGACGGGTCCGACGGCACGGGATTTGTACCTACGCCCACCATTTCCGCGGTCATTTCGTCCTCCTCGACCACCAGGGGCCCCCTTGCGGGCCAAGGTAAGAGTCCTCTAGACTCAAACTATGCTCACCAGGGACGACGCCGTGACGATGATCGAGAGTTCGATCGATGCGGCCACTCTGTTCGCCCACCACCGTTACCGCGATCTGGCGGCCGCGCTCCATCCCGACCGCAACCCCGGCGACCCCCGCGCCCACCGGGCGGCCGCCACCCTCAACCGTCTTCACTCCGACTGGAAACGCGCGCAGCGCCAGACCGTCACGACGGCGACGTCGGCCTACACCCTCACCGCCCCGCACGCGGTGGGCAGTGTCGCGACGACCTACCGCACCACCGGCCCTCACCTGGTCAAACTCGTCCGCGACCCGGCGCTCAACCCGCTGATCCACGCCGAGTGGGCGGCGTTGCGCACGCTCGACGGGTTCACCGAACGGCACCGCTGGCTGCGTCCCTACTACCCGCGGCTGCTCGACACTTCGGGTCCGGTGGCGCGGGGCGACCGGGCGTTCAGCGTCCTCGATCCGCTCGTCGACGGGTTCGTCACCCTCGCCGACATCGCGAAGGCCTTCCCGGGCGGGCTCGACGGCCGCGACTACGCCTGGATGCACCGGCGCCTGCTGCGCGCCGTGGCGGGCGCGCACCGCGCGGGCGTCGTCCACGGCCATCTCACCGCGGACAACGTGCTCGTCCACCCCGGACGGCACGGGATCGTCCTGATCGGCTGGTCCTTCGCGGTCGAAGACGGGGCGCTTCCGCTGGCGGCGGACAACTCCCTCCGATACCCGCCCGAAGTACGCAAAGGACAGCCGATGACCACGGCCACCGACGTCCACATGCTTCACGAACTGATGCTTTCCCTGCTGTCGCCCGCGGAAACCCGCCAACGCGCGTTCGCCACGTGGTGCACGCAAGAAGACCCGGCACAGCGACCCGACGCAGTCGATCTGCTCGACGAGTACGACGACCTGCTCGGCGAGCTGTACGGACCCCGCACCTTCCGCCCCTTCACCATCCCCGAGACAGGAGCCTGACCATGGGACACGGACACTGGGACGACAACGCCTACGCCGCCGCGAAGACCTTCCGCGCGGCCAAGGGCGAGGACGATTTCGGCTACAGCGCCGACCTACGCGCCAAACCCGCGAAGGATTGGAAGGCCGCGGCCGCGCTCGATCCGAAGAACGCCGTCCGGGAATGCCGGGATTCGGCCGACCACACCGATTCGACGCCGATCGCGGTGCTGTTCGACGTCACCGGCTCGATGCGCCGGGTACCGCGGATCATGCAGGGCAAGCTCGGAAAACTGCACGGCCTGCTGAAGCGCCGGGGCTATCTCGCCGACCCACAGGTGCTGTTCGGCGCGATCGGCGACGCCGACAGCGACCGGGTCCCGTTGCAGATCGGGCAGTTCGAGTCGGACAACCGGATGGACGAGCAGCTGCGCACGATCTTCCTCGAAGGCGGTGGCGGCGGGCAGAAGAGCGAGTCCTACGAGCTGGCCGCCTACTTCATGGCCCGGCACGTGGTCACCGACGCGTGGCGGAACCGCGGCCGCAAGGGCTATCTGTTCCTCATCGGTGACGAGCTGAACAAGCCGGCGCTGGAGGCCCGCCACATCCGCCGGGTGCTCGGCGACGACGTCCGGGAAGACATCGATCCCGCGTCGGTGTACCGGGAGCTGGCCCGCAAGTGGCACGTCTACTTCGTGCTGCCGAACCAGTCTTCGTACTACAACGACCCGGAGATCGGCGAGCACTGGAGCGGCCTGCTCGGCCAGAACTTCCTCAAACTCGACGACCCCGGCGCGGTGTGCGAACTGATCGCGGCCACGATCGGGCTGGAGGAACGGGTCGTCGACGTCGACCGGGCGCTCGCCGATCTCGCGGACGTCGGCTCGGTCGCCGAGAGCAAGGCTGTCGGCAAGGCGCTGGCGAAACTGGGCACCAAGTCTGTCGTCACCTCGGCGATCCCGGAGCCAGGCGGCCCGAGCGACGTGGTGCTGCGATGAGTCCGCTTGCCGGGCACGTGGTGGTGGTCGGGCTCGGCTTCGGCGACGAAGGCAAGGGAGCCGTGGTCGACGCGCTCTGCGCCGCCGGGCCCACCACCGCCGTCGTCCGCTTCAACGGGGGCGCGCAGGCCGCGCACAACGTCGTCGCGGACGGGCGGCACCACACCTTCAGCCAGTTCGGGGCGGGCACGTTCGCCGGCGTGCCCACCCACCTTTCACGGTTCGTACTGGTCGAGCCGTTCGCGCTGGCCTCGGAAGCCCGGCGGCTCGAAGCCGTCGGCGTCCGGAATCCGCTGTCGCTGCTGAGTGTGGACGGTCAAGCCCTCCTCACGACCCCGTTCCATATCCACGCCAACCGGGCGAGGGAGGAGGCCCGCGGCGCGAACCGGCACGGCTCCTGCGGGAAGGGCATCGGCGAGACCGTCTGGTATTCGCTGCTGCCCGGGGCCGTGCCGGGCGAGGTGGTGGAGAACCAGGAGGTGATCGGGACGCCGGGGGAAGCGCCCACGGTCGCCGACTGCGCCCGGCCGTCGGTGCTGCGGCGCAAACTGGACGCGCTCGCGCGGTTCTACGCGCCGCTCGCCACGCCGTCGCACAGCGTGGACGAACTGGTGGCGCTGTACCGCGATTTCGCGGACGCGGTGCGGATCACCGACGGGGCCGAAACGGGACGGCTCGCGGATGCCGGAAGGCTGGTTTTCGAGGGAGCGCAGGGGGTTCTCCTCGACCAACACCACGGGTTCCATCCGCACACGACCTGGTCCACCACCACCCCGCACAACGCCCGCGAGCTGCTGGGCGGGCGCCCGCACACGGTCGTGGGTGTCACGCGGACCTATCTCACCCGGCACGGCGCGGGGCCGCTGCCCACCGAGTCCGCCGCCGTGCTCGCCCGCTTTCCCGAGGCGCACAACGGAACCGGCGAGTTCCAAGGCGCGTGGCGGGCGGGCCATCTCGACGCGGCACTGCTGGACTACGCGATCGCGGCCTGCGACGGCGTGGACGCGCTCGCGGTGACCCACCTCGACGCGACCGGGCTGAAGGTCGTGCCCGGCGACGGCTCCCCCGCCGTCGAACTCTCGGATCCGCTGGCGTGGTTCAGCGCACGGCTGCCAGTGGCCGTCGCCGGGTACGGCCCGGACAGGGCCGGTTACCGGGTCGCTGAGGCAAGGTCGACAATCAACGCGTGATCGAGTCGACGCCGGTGTCCGTGGACGTGCTCGTGGTGCGGTTCGACCCTGACACCAGGACAGTGCTGCTGGGAATCGCGCCGCGAGCCGCCGAGCCGTTCGCGGGGGAACTCGCCCTGCCCGGGGTGCTGCTCGGGCTCGGGGAGCGGCTGCGGGACGCGGCCGGGCGGGCGGCGGTCGCCAAACTCGGGCTCCCGCCGGACGCGCTCTCGGCGACGGGACAGCTCGCCACCTTCGACGAGCCGAACCGTGATCCCCGGGGCCCGACGCTGTCGGTCGCCTTGTGGGCCACCACGTCCCCCGCGCTCGACGATCCGGGGAACGTGGTGTGGACGCCGTTGGCCGAGGTTCCTCCGCTGGCTTTCGACCACGACCGGATCGTCGCGGACTGCCGTCCGCTGCTGGCCGACAAACTGTGGCGGGACGTCGCCTTCACCGCCGGGCTGCTGGGCCCGATCTTCACCACGGCACAGGCCTTGGACGCGACCGAAGCGCTGACCGGGGACCGCCCCTATCCGGCCAATCTGGGCCGGACCATGGAGCGGGTCCCCGGGTTGCGGCGCACCACCGAACACGCGGCCGCCCTCCCCAAGGGAGGACGGCCGCCGTCGTTGTGGCGCTGGGAATGACGCCGGTCAGATCCCGCAGGAGGACGCCGACCAGAACCGGTTGGCCCGGTGGGCGACGTGCGTGTGATCGCTGTGGCCGGGGTAGCCCGGCCCGAGGATCTCACTGAACCCGTGGTTACGGGCCTGCTGCGCCAGCCCGCAGAAACCCTGCGAGCCCGCCCCGAGGTCGACCGCGTCGCCGTAGAGGTGACGGCTGGCGGCCGCTCCGCCGACCGCGTTGTTGCAGGCGACGCTGCGGAAGCCGCCGTTCACGGTGATCGGCCGGTCACCCATGGCGTGCCGCATCGCCTGCAGCTTCCACATCGACACCAGCGCGTTGGCCTTCGCCGTCGCGGGTGAGACGTTGCCGCCCGACCAGTCGGAGTTGCACCGGTTCAGTTCGGCGAAGGTGAAGTTGACCGGCGAGCAGTCGTTGTCCTGCAACGCGTAGATCTTCGTGAACGTGGCCGATCCGGCGACGCCGTCCGCGCCCAGCCCGTACGCCTGCTGGAAGCGGGTGACCGCGGCCTTGGTGCCCGCGCCGAACTGGCCGTCGATGGCGAGCACGCCACCGTAACCGGGATAACCGGCGACCCGGATCTGTAGTTGCCGGACGTCCTCACCGGACGCGCCCTCGGACAACGTGCGTCCCCAGGAGTAACAGGCGTCGGCGACGGACATGTCGCCCGCCGTCACCGGGCCCGGATCGGCGGCGGCCGGGGTGGCCACCGCGGTACCGAGCCCGGCCACGAGGGCGAGCATCGGCAGGAGGAAACGAATGCGCATGACAGGAACACCTTTCAAAGCAGGGAAGGTGAGACCCGTGACCCCCACGGGTTGTCAACGATTCACTGCCCGAGATGCTAACCCGGTTCCTGCTACCGCACTGTGGGTCGTTCGACCCACAGGTCTGCTTCGGCTATGCCGTCACGCGTGATCAGACGGCGATCTCGCGTGATTGGAGACGTAACTCGCGTGATCAGGGACGGATCTCGTGAGTTACGGCTCTGATCACGCGAGTTCCGTGTTCAAGCACGCGAGTTCCGGCTCTGATCACGTGAGTGCGGCGTGGCAGGACAGGGTGTCAGGCCTTCAGTTGCGGGAAGTCCTCCTCGCGGAACTCCCCTGCCGGCCGCTCCGCGGCGTCGTTCTCGCGTCCTCGCAGTTCGACGCGCCGGATCTTGCCGGAGATCGTCTTCGGCAGTTCCGTGAACTCCAGCCGCCGGATTCGCTTGTACGGCGCCAAATGCTCCCGGCAGAAGGCCAGAATGGACACCGCGGTGTCGGCCGTGGGCTCATGCCCGTTCGTGAGGACGACGTACGCCTTCGGCACGGCGAGCCGGATCGGATCGGGCGCGGGAACGACGGCCGCTTCTGCGACGGCGTCGTGTTCCAGCAGGACACTTTCCAGTTCGAAGGGCGAGATCCGGTAGTCCGACGCCTTGAAGACGTCGTCCGTCCGGCCCACGTAGGTGATGTAGCCGCGTTCGTCGATCGAGCCGACGTCCCCGGTGTGGTAGAAACCGTTCGCGAAGGCTGCCGCGGAACGCTCGTCGTCGTCCGCGTACCCGGTCATCAGCCCGACCGGTCGTTTGTCGAGGTCGAGGCAGATCTCGCCCTCCTGCGCGCGCTCGCCGGTGACGGGGTCCACGAGCGCGACGGTGAAGCCGGGCAGCGGACGGCCCATCGAGCCCGGCACGACGTCCTGTCCGGGAGTGTTGGCGATCTGGACGCTGCTCTCGGTCTGCCCGAAACCGTCGCGAATCGTGACGCCCCAAGCCTTTTCGACCTGGTCGATCACTTCGGGGTTGAGCGGTTCGCCCGCGCCGACCACCTTGGACGGCGGCGTCTTCAGCACGGTCAGATCCGCCTGGATGAGCATCCGCCACACCGTCGGCGGAGCGCAGAAACTGGTGATGCCGCACCGTTCCATCTGCGCCATCAAGGAAACCGCGTCGAAACGCGCGTAGTTGAAGAGGAACACTGTCGCTTCGGCGTTCCACGGCGCGAAAACGTTGCTCCACGCGTGTTTCGCCCAGCCCGGCGAGGAGATGTTGAGGTGGACATCGCCCGGTTCGAGGCCGATCCAGTACATCGTGGACAGATGGCCGACGGGGTACGAGACCTGCGTGTGCTGCACCAGTTTCGGCTTCGCGGTGGTGCCCGAGGTGAAGTACAGCAAGAGCGGGTCTTCCGACGGCGTCGGGCCGTCGGGCGTGAAAGTGTCCGCTTCCTCGTAGGCGTCCACGAAGGACCGCCAGCCTTCGACCTGTTCACCCACGGCGATCCGGGTGTAGTCACCCTCGACGTTCTCGAACTTGTGCGCGTCGACGGAGCGGATCACCACGTGTTTCGCCGCGCCCCGCTCGACCCGGTCGGTGAGGTCCGCCGGGCCGAGCAGGGTCGAGGCCGGGATGATGACCGCGCCCAGTTTGATCGCGGCGAGGATCGTCTGCCACAGCTCGCCCTGGTTCCCCAGCATCAGGATCAGCCTGTCGCCCCTCGCGACACCGAGCGAGCGCAGCCAGTTCGCGACCTGATCGGACCGGCGCGCCATCTCCGGATAGGTCCAGCGGTTCTCGATGCCGTCCTCTTCGACGATCCACAGCGCGTACCGGTCCTGATTGGCCGGGTCGGCGGCGACGACGTCGAACCAGTCCAGGGCCCAGTTGAACTCGGTGGGCCGCGGCCAGGTGAAGTCCCGATAGGCGGTCTCGTAGTCCTCGCGATGGGCCTGCAGATAGTCCCGTGCCTCGCGGAACGTGCGGTATGCCTCCGAAGCGCTCACGATCGTCCTCCTGGTCCGCTGGTTGGCCGCCGGTTCTTTCTACTCTCCCTTGAACTCGGGCGCGCGCCGCTCGAGGAAGGACTGCACGGCCTCGCCGAGGTCCTTGCTGGGCAGGAACGCCGCGTTCCAGGCCGAGACGTAGCGCAGGCCCTCCGCGACCTGGCGTTCGGTGTTGGCCGACAGGACGTTCTTGGTGCCGTGCACGACCAGCGGCGGGTTGGTGGCGATCTCCCCCGCCATCTTGCGCGCCTCGGCGAGGACGGTGTCCTGATCCGCGTAGACGTCGTTGACCAGGCCGATCTTCTCCGCGCGGGCGGCGTCGATGTCCTTGCCGGTGTAGGCCAGCTCCCGCAGGTGCCCTTCGCCGATGATCGGCGCGAGCCGCTGCAGGCTGCCGAGGTCGGCCACGATCGCGACCTTGACCTCGCGGACGCTGAACTTCGCGTCGGCGCTCGCGAGGCGGATGTCCGCGGCCGCGATCACGTCGACGCCACCGCCGATGCACCAGCCGGAAATCGCCGCGATGACCGGTTTGCGGCATTCCGCGACCGAGGACACGCTCGCCTGGAGGGTCTTGAGCTCGTCGAGGAACTTCGTCCGCGGGCCCGCGAGCGCGTCGCCGCCGAGCATTTCGCCCCAGCTGGGCATCATCGCGGGCAGATCCAGCCCGTAGGAGAAGTGCTTGCCGCTCCCGGTCAGCACGACCGCCCTGACCTGCGGGTCCGCGTCGAGCGCACGGAAGACGATCGGCAGCTCACGCCAGAAATCGGGGCCCATCGCGTTGCCCTTGGACGGACCGAGCAGCGTCACTTCGGCGACGTGCCCGTCGACCTCCACCTTGAGCGAAACGAGATCGGGAAGACTGTCAGCTGTAGCGGTCATGAGGTCATCTTGACTCATGTGATTGACAGGCTGCCAACGGCCACTGTGCCCGGCCACACCTGAGATGCTTTCCTGGTACCAGCGAGTACTACCGGCGAGTACCGACGATCGACGAAGGACGGTGGGATATGAGCCCGGCCAGCAGTGCCATCGCGGTCGCCGACCTGCCCGCACTCATCCCGGGGCGGCGGCGGGAGCGATCCTCCCGGCCGATCGAGCTTTCGGGGTCCTTCACCCATGAGGGTCACCGGCTCGCCTACACCGAGTTCGGCTCCGGCGACCGGGTGGTCGTACTCACCCACGGCATCATGCTGACCAGGCGGATGCACGCCCCGCTCGCCCGCAGGCTGGCCCGGGCAGGCTTCCGGGCCGTGACCCTCGACCTGCTCGGGCACGGCGACTCCGACCGGCCCACCGACTCGTGGCTGTACTCGATGCCCGCGTTCGCGGAGCAGACAGTCGCGCTGCTCGACCATCTGGACGTCGACGCCGCCGTCATCGGCGGGACGTCGCTGGGCGCCAACGTCGCGCTCGAAGTGGGCGTCTCCGCGCCGGAACGCGCGCTCGGCCTGGTCGTCGAGATGCCGGTGCTGGACAACGCGATCGTCGCCGGGCTGATCACCTTCGCGCCGCTGCTCATGGCCGCCCGGTTCCTGCCGGTGACCGTGCAGGGGGTGGCGCTGGCGGCGAAGCTCGTCCCGCACGGCAACCAGTGGGTCGACGTCGTCACCGACACGCTGTCCCAGCAGCCCGCGCCGATGGCGGCGCTCCTGCACGGCGTGCTCTTCGGCCGGATCGCGCCGCCCAAGTCGATCCGGCGGAAGATCGAGACCCCGGCCCTGGTCATCGGGCACGAGGGCGACCCGATCCACCCCTTCGGCGACGCCGACACCCTGGCCGCGGACATGCCGGCGGCCGAGTTCGTCCAGGCCCGCAGCCCGGTCGAACTGCGCTTCGACCCGAGCCGCCTGACCGACGCCATCGCCGGCTTCGCGGCGCGCTGTCACGACCGCTGACCCGGCGCGCGCCCGGGTGCTACGTCTCGGACAGTGACCACGAGGGCTGAGCCAGCCCCGCCACCGGGCCGAAGACGATCACCGCGGGAGGGCGCACCCCGGCCGCGGCGGCGTCCTCGACCACACTGTCCAAAGTAGAGCGAAGAACCCGCTGCGTGCGCATGGTGCCGTCCTCGACGATCGCCACCGGCGTGTCCCCCGGCCGCCCCGACAGAAGCGCCTTGGTGAACAGCGGAAGGCGCTCGACGCCCATCATCAGCACGATCGTGCCGCGCATCTTCGCCAGCAGATCCCAGTCCACCAGCGACTTCTCGTCGTCCGGCGCGACGTGGCCGGACACCACCACTACCTCGTGGGCGACACCTCGATGGGTCACCGGGACGTCCGCGGCGGCGGGCACGGAGAACGCGCTCGTGATGCCGGGGACCATCGTCACCGGGATGCCGGCTTCGGCGCAGGCCAGGACCTCCTCGAAGCCCCTGCCGAAGAGGTACGGGTCGCCACCCTTGAGCCGCACGACGAACTTGCCCGCCTTGGCCCGGTCGATCAGGGTGGAGTTGATCACTTCCTGGCTGGCGGCGCGGCCGTACGGGATCTTCGCGGCGTCGACGATCTCGACGTGGGGCGAGAGTTCGTCGAGCAGTTCGCGCGGGGCCAGCCTGTCGGCGACGACGACGTCGGCCCTGGCGAGGAGACGGCGGCCGCGGACGGTGATCAGTTCCGGGTCACCGGGGCCACCGCCCACCAGGGCGACGCCGGGCAGTTCGTCGCGGGCGTCCGGGACGCGGCCGTCGGCGACTGTCCCGGCGCGGAGGCCGTCGAGGATGCTGTCCCGGACGGTGGCCGAACGCAGCGGCTCGCCGCCGGAGAGGACACCGACCAGCAGTCCGCCGTGCCTGCCGGAGGCCGGGGTGACGGCGCTGCCGAGGTCTCCGTCGTCGGCGCGGACGCAGAACACCCGAGCGCGCTCGGCCTCGGCGCAGACGGCGGCGTTGACTTCGGGATCGTTCGAGCACGCCAGCGCGTACCAGGCGTCGGTGAGGTCGCCCTCGGCGTAGCGGCGTTCGTGCCAGACGATCTCCCCGGCGTCGGCCATGGCGCTCACCGACGGCGTGGTGTGCGGCGAGACCAGTTCGACCCGCGCGCCGGCGCCGATCAGCCGCGGCAGGCGGCGCTGGGCGACCGACCCGCCACCGATCATCACGACACGACGGCCGGCCAGGTCGAGGCCGGAGAGGTAATGCGGGTCATCCATGCGGGGCAGTGTAAGGATTCAGTGGCCCGGACCGCGATCCGAGTGAGAACTACCTCAGCCCTGGAGCAACGCCAGCAGTTCGGTGTTGCCGAACATCCTGGCCGCGTCGATCGCCGACGGCTCCCCCGCCGTCGCGTCCGCGCCGCCCTTGAGGAGCGCCTTCACGACGTCGGGCTCGTTCTTGAAGACAGCGCCCGCGAGGGGGCTCTGACCACGGTCGTTCTCGCGGTTCGGATCGGCGCCGCGTTCGAGCAGCGCCGTGACGGTCTCCGCGTGACCGTGGTAGGCCGCGAGCATGACCAGCGTGTCGCCCCTGTCGTTGGTCAGGTTCGCCGAAACACCAGCGTCGACGTAGGCGATGATCTCCGCCGTCGACCCCGATCGGGCGAAGCCGAACACCTTCGCCCACAGCTCCAGCAGTTCGGGATCGAATTCCTCGGCCTGTCCGGGGTTCTCCGTCATGGGACCGATTCTTCCACAGGGACCGCGGTCCGGGCGGCGTGTCGCACCGCCCGGACCGGCGGTGTCAGCGGCCCGCGTGGGGATAGGGCAGCAACGCCATCTCACGGGCGTTCTTGATCGCCGTGGCGACCTGCTTCTGCTGCTGGGGCGTCAGCCCGGTGACCCGGCGGGCGCGGATCTTGCCGCGGTCGGAGATGAACTTCCGCAGCAGGTCCGCGTCCTTCCAGTCGACCTCGGTGATCTTGTTGGCGTGCAACAGGTTCGTCTTGCGCTTGACGGGGCGGTCCCGGCTCGGCTTGGCCATCGCGCTCACCAACTCGACTTCGTGACGCCGGGCAGTTCGCCGTTGTGCGCCAGCTGCCGCATCCGGACCCGGGAGAGTCCGAATTTCCGCAGGTAGCCGCGCGGGCGGCCGTCGGCGGTGTCACGGTTGCGGATCCGGGTCGCGCTGGCGTCCCGCGGCATCGCCTGCAGGGCCGAAACAGCCGCCCCCTTCTCCTCGGGCGACGCGGACGGCGAGGCGATGACGGCCTTCAGCGCACGCCGTCGTTCGACGTAGCGGGCGGCGACCACCTTGCGCTGGTCGTTCTTGGCGATCTTGGACTTCTTGGCCATCAGCGCTCCTCCTTGAACTCGACGTGCTTGCGCGCGACCGGGTCGTACTTGCGCAGCACCATGCGGTCCGGGTCGTTCCGGCGGTTCTTCTTCGTGACGTAGGTGTAGCCGGTGCCCGCCGTCGAGCGGAGCTTGATGACCGGCCGGATGTCGGTGCTCCTGGCCATCAGAGCTTCACCCCTTTCGCGCGGAGTTCGGCCACGACGGCCTCGATCCCCCGCTTGTCGATGGTCTTCATGCCCTTCACCGAGACCCGCAGCCGGACCCAGCGCCCTTCGCTCGGCACGAAGTACCGCTTGGCCTGCAGGTTCGGCTCCCAGCGCCGGGACGTGCGCCGATGCGAATGCGACACCTGCTTCCCGTAGCCCGGTTTGCGGCCGGTGACCTGGCACACGGCGGACATACACCCTCCCGAGTTGATATTGGTTGTCGTTTTCATTTACTGTACACAGCCGAACCAGCCCGAAATCGACGCCCCGGAGCTTCAGTGACCGAAAACCCGCGCGTGCCCCTCGTCCTGATCAGTGGCCTCGCACCGGGACCGAACGCCGACCTCGCCGAGCGGCTGCGCACGGCCGAGGCCGGCACCGTCGTCGTGCACCACGACCTGCGGGAGATTCACTCCGGCGTGGTCAGGCGACGGATCCGGCTCGGCGACCGCGACCAGCTGACGGTCCTCGAACTCGCGCACGGCTGTGTCTCCTGCACGCTGCGCGAAGACCTCCTGCCGCTGCTGCGCAAGCTCTCCCAGATGCCGCAGGTGCGGCGCATCGTGGTGCGGCTCGACGAGGCCATGGAGCCCGAGCCGGTCAGCTGGGCGCTGCACCACGTCCTCGTCAGCGAGCGGCCGGTGATCGAGGACGTCGACCTGCAGGCCGTGATGACCGTCGTCGACTGCGCGAACTGGCTGGCCCACAGCACCGGCGACGACACCCTCGCCGAACGGGACCTGCGGGCCAGCCCCGAGGACGAGCGCACGGTCGCCCAGGTCGCGTTGTCCCAGGTCGAGTTCGCCGACCTGCTCGTCCTCGCCGGCTCGGCGACGGATGCCTGGTCCGCGGCGAAGGCGTCCGCGGTGCTCGACCGGGTCGCGCCCTCGATCCCCCGCGTCGAACTGTCCGCGGTGGACGGGACGACCGTCCTCGACACAGTCCCGGCCGACGCCCGGCGCGGCGAGGTCACCGACATGCACGGACCGCTGCTGCGCGGCCAACCGCCGTTGCACACCGATTGCGGCATCGGGCTGCTCACCTTCACCTCGCAGCGCCCGTTCCACCCCGAGCGGCTCCACGACGCGATCGACGTCCTGCTCGACGGTGTCGTCCGCACCCGGGGACGGCTGTGGGTGGCGAGCCAGCCGGACATGGCTCTGTGGATCGAGTCCGCGGGTGGCGGTCTCGGTGTCGGGCACGCCGGGGCGTGGCTCGCCGCCCCCGACGGGCCGGACTGGGCCGACGTCTCCCCCGAGCGCCGCACGCTCGCCTCCCTGCGCTGGGACCCGTTGTTCGGCGACCGCGCGCAAGAACTGGTCGTCGTCACCGATCAGGCCACGCCCGACGAGATCGAGGCCGCCCTGAACGGGGCCCTGCTGACCGAGGAGGAACTCGCCGCCGGTGAACAGGAATGGCTCCGCTACCCGGATCCGTTCGGCGAGTGGCACGAAGAACCGTGTGAAGACACGGAAACCGACCCCGAGAAGCACGACGCGAACGCGTCGAACCGAAAGGACGAAACCCAGTGAAACCCGGAATCCACCCCGACTACCACCCCGTGGTGTTCAAGGACCTCTCCACCGGGGACGCCTTCCTGACGCGGTCCACCGCGACGTCGGAGCAGACCATCGAGTGGAGCGACGGCAACACCTATCCGGTGGTGAACGTCGAGATCAGCTCGTGGTCGCACCCGTTCTGGACCGGCAACCAGCGGATCATGGACAGCGCGGGCCAGGTCGAGAAGTTCCACCGCCGCTACGGCCGCCGGGGAGGTTCGAAGTAATGGCCGTCCCGAAGCGGAAGATGTCGCGCAGCAACACCCGGTCCCGGCGGTCGCAGTGGAAGGCGGCCGTGCCGGATCTGGTGCCGATCAAGGTGAACGGCGAGACGAAACTCGTGCCGCGCAGGCTGATGAAGCACTTCTTTAATGAGCACGGCCATCAGGGTGGAGAGTGACGACGCCGGTCACGGTGCTGTCCGGGTTCCTCGGCGCGGGTAAGACGACCGTGCTCAACCACGTCCTCGCCAACCGCGACGGGCTGCGGGTGGCGGTGATCGTGAACGACATGAGCGAGGTCAACATCGACGCCGCGCTGGTGCGGGACGGGAACAGCCTGTCCCGCACCGAGGAGCGGCTCGTCGAGATGACCAACGGATGCATCTGCTGCACCCTGCGCGACGACCTGCTGGAAGAGGTGTCGCGGCTCTGCGCGGACGGCCGGTTCGACTACCTGCTCATCGAATCGAGCGGGATCTCCGAGCCGATGCCCGTCGCGGCGACGTTCTCTTTCCTGGACTCCGCGCGGCTCGACACGATGGTGACCGTGGTCGACGCGGTGAACTTCGAGCGGGAACTCGCGGCCGGGGACGCGCTGACCGAACGCGGGCTGGACCAGTACGACGGCGACGAGCGGACGGTCAGCGACCTGCTGATGGACCAGATCGAATTCGCGGACGTCCTCTTGCTGAACAAGACGGACCTGGTCCCGGCCAGCTCCCTTGAACGCCTGACGGCGGTGCTGCGGCGGCTCAACCCGGCCGCGGAGGTACTCGTCTCGACACACGGTCAAGCTCCTCTCGACCGGCTGCTCGGCACCGGGCGCTACGACGTCGAACGGGCGCAAGAGGCACCCGGGTGGGTGGCCGAGCTCAACGGCGATCACGTGCCGGAGACGGAGGAGTACGGGATCTCCAGCGTGGTCTTCCGCGCGTCGCTCGCTTTCGATCCGGAGCGGCTGTGGGACTTCCTCGGCAGGCTCGATTCCGGGGAGTTCGGGACGGTGCTGCGGTCGAAGGGGTTCTTCTCGCTGACTTCGCGGCCTGGGGTGACCGGGCTGTGGTCGCAGGCCGGGTCGGTCGCGCGGTTCGAGCCGCAGGGTGTCGAGGAGGCGCCGCGGCAGGAACTCGTGTTCATCGGGGTGGGACTGGAGAAGGACGCGCTGGTGGACTCGCTTCGGGCTTGTCTGGCGAGCGGTTTCGCCGGTGCGGATCCGTTTCCGGAGTGGGAAGCGGTGCACGCTCACTGACTTCACGTACTGGTTCAGGCGATGTGGCGACGGTGCCCGGCCCAGAACGGCGCCCGGAGCGCCCGCTTGTCGACCTTGCCGATCGCCGTCAGGGGCAGCGCCTCGGTGAAGTCCACATCGGACGGTACGAAATGCTCCCGCCCGAAGAACTCCCTGACGTGTGCCCGGACTTCGTCGGCCGACAGCGCTCCTGACGCGACCGGGACCACCACGGCGTGGACCAGCTCGCCGTCGTCGCCCGGCACACCGAACACGGCCACGGCACGGATCAGCGGATGCCGGGCGAGCGCGTTCTCGACCACGGTCGAGTGCACCTTGGTGCCGTGCTCGCCGGTGATGATGACGTCGTTCGCCCGGTCCAGGAGGTAGAGATAGCCTTCGTGGTCGAACCGACCGAGATCACCGGTCCGCAGCCAGCCGTCCCCGATCGGCTCCGCCCCGTGGTAGCCGTCCATCATGGACAGTCCGCGCACCAGGACCTCCCCGTCGTCGATCCGCGCCTCCATACCCGGGACGATCCGGCCCACGGACTCGAGCCGCTCCGGCCGGCCGTCGAGTTCCGCCGCGGAGATGCTCGCGATCATCGGCGCCTCCGTGAGCCCGTATCCCTGCCCGACCACGGGCCCGAACACGTCGAGCGCCTGCGCCAGCCGCCGCGGCGAAAGCGGGGCGGCACCCAGCGAAAGCCCGCGCACACTGCTGACGTCGCACGATGTCATGGCCGGATGATCGAGCACCGCGGCCAGCCGCGCCGGCGTGAGCGACAACGTGGTGATCCGGTGTTCCGCGATCGCGTCCAGCACGGCGCCCGCGTCGAAGCCCCGCGACAGCACCACGCTTTCCCGCCGCAGGATCGCCCCCAGCACGGTGGCGTTGCCGGTCATATGGGTCATCGGCGCGATCAGCAGGGTGCGTCCCGGCCCCGCCGGATCCGGCGCGAAGATATGGGCCATCCCGTCGTAGATCCCGCTGTGCCGGATGAGTTTCGGCGTTCCGGTGGTGCCACCGGAGGGAAAGACGACGGCGACCGACCCCGGCAGCCCCGCCGGGTCGGTACCGTCGCGGTCCACCAGTTCGCCGAGCGTGGTCACCCTCGCGTCGCCGTCAGGCCAGTCCTCCGGGTTCTCTGCCACCAGGGTGGTGACACCGGCCATCTCGACCGCGGCGAGGCGATCCGGCGAACTCGCCGACGCGGCGACGAGCAGAACCGTCGAACCCCGTAGTTGGGCGGCAATCTGCAGGAGGATGGTTTCAGGCCGGTTACCGGCGTCGATGGCGACCACCCCGCCTTCCGGCAGTCCCGCGTACAGCCGGCGTAGCAGTTCGAACGCCTGCCCGTAACCAGTCTCAACACCGTCCTGGACGAACAGCACCTCTTCGCCGCCCGAACGCAGCGCGTCCAGCACCCGGGTCAGAAACAAACTCTCCACCGGCCGGACCCTAACCCAGGCTCACGATCCCGAGCAGCACCCTCCGCCCGACGAAGCGGAATCCTCGTACGAGTCGTGCCAGTTCCACCACTCGTAAGGCGGGCTCTGCGGATACCCCTCCGGCGAGTCTTCCCACTCCTCCTGCCGCCCCAGCGCGGTGATGTCGAGGTAGCTCCACGTGCCGCCCATGACCTCGTCGCCGCGATCCTTGATGAAGTACGTCCGGAACACCTGGTCACCTTCGCGGATGAAGGCGTTGGTGCCGTGCCATTCACCGACACCGTGGTCGACGTCGAAATCGCCGGTGATCGTGTACCACGGCATCGTCCAGCCCATCCGCGCCTTCATCCGCGCGATGTCCGGTTGCGTGCCTCGCGAGGCGAAGGCCAACGTGGTGTCGCGAGCGTTCAGATGCGCGACGTGCGCGACCTGATCGGCCACCAGCGAGCAGCCTTTACAGGCGTGGTCGGGAAAGCCTTCGACGCCGGGATCGAAGAAGGCCCGGTAGACGATCAGCTGGCGGCGCCCCTCGAACAGGTCGAGCAGGCTCATCGTCCCGGACGGGCCATCGAACTCGTAGGGCTTGTTGACCTCGACCCAAGGCATCCGCCGCCGCTCGGCCGCGAGGGCGTCACGGGCACGGGTGAGCTCCTTTTCCTTCACCAGCAGGCGAAGCCGCGCCTCTTCCCATTCGGCCGGGGAGACCGTGTTCATCACGCGGCCTCCGAGGGCAGGACGCTTCGCCGATTCGGCTGCCCCTCACCGGTGGTGATCAGGTCCCGGAGGCTGGTGCCGACGTAGAAGGTCCACGCCTTGCGGCAGACCTCGAAACATTCGTACTCCGGGACCAGTCCGTGGTGGGTGAAGTGCGCTTCGGTCTTGCCGTCCTTCTCGCCGATCTCGAACGTGATCGTGGTGCCGACCCATTCGGTCTCGTCGCTGATGAAGTCGAAGTGGTTCTCGAGGACCAGCCATGAGACCTTGCGGCCCGGCACCGACTCCGTGATCCGCATCCGGCAGCGATGGATCTCCTCGTTGTGGTACTCGAACTCGTCGCCGGTGTGCTCGATCTCCTCCGACCACCACCTCCGGACGTCGGTGAAGGCGTCGAAGACCTGTTGCGGCTTCTGGTCCACGGTGAAACTCGTCGTGAAGCTCATGCTGATCCCTCCAGATGGTCTTTCAGAGCCGCGAGCGGCCCGTCCCAATCGCGGGCGAGCGCGGCGAGGAACTGCTGGGCGACCCGCATCGGGGCCGAGCTCAGCGCGTAGCGGACGCGGCGCCGCTCCCCCTGCTCCGGGGTCACCAGCCCGGCGTCGGTGAGCAGCGCGAGATGTTTGGCGATGGCCTGCCGCGTGATGGGCAGCCGGTCGGCCAGATCGGTCGCCGTGGCGGGGCCGCCCGAGGCCAGGGAGGCGAGGATGCTCCGCCTGCTCGGGTCGGCCAGTGCGACGAAGACCTGTTCGGCGATCGCTTCGATGTCAGGCGGCATCGAGGTATTCGATCAGTTCGCCCAGCTCGGCCGCCCACCCCTTCGTGTTCCCTTCGAACGCGACACTGTGGGCGTCGTCCGGAAGCTGCGAGAAGCCCGTCTCGACGACAGTGAGCCGCGTTCCCGCGCCGGCCGCCGCGAGCGTGAACTCGACGTAGGTGCGGCGAGGGTCGTCCTCGGGCAGGCCGTAGATCTGCCAGGTGAACCCGAAGATCTCCGGCTCCTCGATGCGCTCGACGCGCATGTTCGCCTTGTGCCCTTCCCAGCTCATCTCGGCGGCCCCGCCGGGCCGCAGGTCGATGCTCGCCTCGTTCCCGAACCAGGCGCCGAGCCCCTCTGCGGTGGTCAGCGCGGACCAGACCTTCGCGGGCGGATGGGCGATCTCGACGGTGCGTTCGATGCGGTCGGGGAATCCCATGACATGCTCCTCAAGTAGCAATCAATCGGTTGCTATAACTTTGTATAGCAACCGACTGATTGCGTCAAGGCCGGGTCAGGAAGCCGTGTACAGCGCGCCCAGGAACTCCAGCAGGAGCCGCTCCCGCAACGGGCCCGGCGCGGTGGCCAGCAGGGCGTTGATCTCCGCCATCCGGGTGGGCAGGCCGGTGTCGCCACCGAGACCGGCGGCCGCCAGCAGCCCCGCGAACTGCTCCGGCGTCAAGGTCGCCGGATCCAGCGCGGCGACGAACTCCGCCACCTGCGGATCGATGACGACCGGGCCGGACTCGCGGGCGGCGACGACGGAAGCCGCGAGATCGGTCAGGAACTCCTTCTCACTCCCCCGATTCGCGGCCGTCACGGTCAGGTGCAGGTTCGCGGGCGACGACTCGTGGGCGAACTGCGGCTGGACGTACCACCCGCGTTCACGCATCTCGTCCGCGACGGTGAACAGGTCGAATCCGGCGTCGGCGTCCACAGTGAACGCGAGCAGGGTCGACACCGGGTCGCCGAGGACGCGCAGTCCGTCGATCGCCTCGACACCGGCGCGGATCGCCACCGCCGCCTCGCGGGCGGCCGCGGCCAGCTTCACGTAGCCTTCGTCGCCGACATGACGCACGACCGCCCACGCCGCGGCGAGCGGGCCGCCGGACCGCGTGCTCTGCAGCGTGGTGTTCAGCATCGTGTAGCCGGGCCAGTCCGCGCTGGCGAAGTACTGCGAGCGCCGCAACCCCGCGTCGGCGTGCAGGAGAACCGACACGCCTTTCGGGCAGTAGGCGTACTTGTGCAGATCCACCGAGACACTGGTGACGCCGGGAACGTCGAAGCCGAACGGGCCGAGCCCCAGGTACGGCAGCACCCAGCCGCCGATGCAGGCGTCCACATGGAACCGGACCCCGTCCAGCAGCGCCGCGATCTCCGCGATCGGGTCGAGGACGCCGTGGGCGTACGACGGCGCGCTCGCCACGACGAGCACAGTGCTGTCGTCGACTGCGGCGGCCATCGCCTCGGGAACGGCGCGGAAGGTCACCGGGTCGACCGGCACCGCGACCGCGCGGACACCGAAGAAATGCGCCGCCTTGTGGAACGCGGCGTGCGCGGTCGTGGGCAGCACGATGTTCGGCGAAGCCACTTCGGGACGCGCGTCGCGGGCGGCCAGGACGGCGAGCATGCACGACTCCGTGCCGCCCGAGGTCACCGAACCGACCGTCTCCGCTGTCCCGCCCAGCAGGCGCGCGGCGGTGCCGACGAGATCGTTCTCCATCCTCAGCAGGCTGGGGAACGCCGTCGGGTCGAGGCCGTTGGCCGACGACGCCAGCGCGTGCGCGGCCGCGCCCAGTTCGTCCACTTCGGACAGACCGCTGTCGTAGACGTAGGCGAGCGTCCGGCCGCCGTGCGTCGGCAGGTCCCCCGCGCGCAGTTCCCGCAGCTCCGCCAGGACGTCCTCGGCGGTCATGACCGGCGCTCCAGTACCGACTTCCGCAGCAGCGGGATCCCGAACAGGATCAGCACCGCCGGGAGGATCGACGCGCCGAGCAGGATCGCCGTGAGCGCGCTGTCCGGCTGCGCGGCGCCCGGGCCGAGACTGGACTGGTAGCCACCGAACTGCAGCACCAGACCCCAGATCCCCGGGCCGAGCGCGAGGCCCAGCGTCTCCGACGCCGTCCAGACACCGGCGGCGACACCGGCCCTGGTCTCGCCGGTCCGCTCCTCCTCGTCGCTGATCAGATCCGGCAGGATCGCCAGCGGGAACACCGAGATCCCCGCGTAGCCGACGCCGCAGAAGGCGACGAACACCATCGTGACGGGGAGCGAGAACACTTTGGCGCCCAGCAGGCCGAACAGGCCGATGCCGAACGCGGCGGTGGCGAGCCGGAACCCGACCAGCTTCCCCACACTCGCACCGAGTTTGGGCCACAGCGGCATGGTCAGCAGCGCCGGGCCGACGAAGCCGACGAACAGGAGCGTCGAGTAGCCGGAGCTGCCGAGGATCCGTTCGGCGAAGAACGGGATCGCGGCGAGCACCGTGCCGATGCCGAGCGCCTGCACGAAGTAGACCCCGAGCAGCCAACGGAACGGCCGCCATTGGGCGAGCGTCCGAAGCAGTTCGCGCGGGCTCACCGTGTTCGGCCGCAGTGCGCCGACCGGAGCGTCCTTCAGGCCGAAGTACACACCGAGTGTCGC
The DNA here is from genome assembly GCF_055584485.1 of Amycolatopsis sp. NPDC102522. NCBI lineage: Bacteria > Bacillati > Actinomycetota > Actinomycetes > Pseudonocardiales > Pseudonocardiaceae > Amycolatopsis > Amycolatopsis sp. NPDC102522. Next base: position 97,472 of record NZ_JBVJLY010000018.1, read on the forward strand.
CAGCAGGATGATCACGGCGATGAACACGCCCATGACGCGGTAGCCCGCGATCCCGCCGACGAATTCGGTGATCGCCGGGGCCCCGCCGCCGCAGATCAGGATGGCGACCGCGAGGAAGCCGATCCGGATGCTGGTCAGCTTCGTGCGTTCGTCGGCGGAGTCGGTCAGCTCGGCGGGCAGCGCGTTGAACGGCACCTGGAAGAACGCGTACGCGGTGGCGCACAACAGGAAGATGACGACGACGTAGATCGCGTCGGGCACCGGGCCGCCGAAGCCCGGGTGCGCGAACAGGGCCGCGAAGAGGATCGAGACACCGATGCCGCCGAAGAGCAGGAACCGGCGCCGGCTGCCGGTGCGGACCATGTCCGCGTCCGACAGCCTGCCCGCGATCGGGTTGAACAGCACGTCCCATGCCTTGGGAACGAACACGATCAAGCCGGCCACGCCCGCCGCGACGCCCATCGTGTCGGTGAGGTACTTCAGGAGGAGCAGGCCGGGGACCGTGCCGAAGGGGCCGGTGACGAACGAGCCGAGCGAGTAGCGGTACCTCGTCCGTGCTGGCAGCGATGCCATGATCCTCCTCGAGGCGATTCTCCCGATGAAGGCCTCAGTATTGGATCTTGGCCACCACCGGGTAGTGGTCGGAAGGAATCGTGCCACCGTCGTAACGCACGAGCTGTACCGGGCCGACAGCGGCGAGTGGACGCCCGCCCGCGCGCACGGCTCCGACGTAGTCCAGCGAGTCACGATAGGTCGCCGGAACGGACTTCGCGGCGTTCGGGTTCGTCGCCGCGTCGAAGGTGTACGCGCCTTCGCCGGTCGTGCGGAGGACGCCGCCGAGGAAGGCTTCGCCCTGCTGAACCTGGGTCCGGCCGAGGGAGTCCTTGCGCGCTTGCCCGGCCCAGTACTCGATGTTCAGGTCACCGGCGATGACGACCGGCTCGGCGGGCGGCGCGTATTTCGTGACCAGGTCACGGATCTCGCCGAGCTGCGCCATCCGGATGTCGTGCGCCTTCGGCAGCGTCTCCGGCCCCTCGTCGGCCTGCATGTGGGTGCCCGCGATCCAGAGCGGTTTCCCGTTCACGACCAGCCGGGCGAGCGCGGCGCCCTTGTTGGACAGGTAGTCCGCGGTGCCCGAGTAGGAGTTGCGGAAGACCAGTTGGTGCTGCTCGGTCACCGGCGCCTTGCTCAGCACGGTGACCCCGCCGTTGACCACGATCGGCGAATTCGAGCAGTTCCCGTTCACCGTGGTCCAGCCCGGTGACGTCTTGCAGTACTGGCCGACGAGCGGCGTCTGGTACGGCCAGACGTCTTTCAGCCGGGTCCGCATTTCCTCCGCCTGGGCGCTGAAAGCCTCGTCCAGGACGACGACGTCGGCGTCGTTCGCGCGGATGACGTCCTCCGCGGCACGGGCCCTGGCCTGCTTGTCCGAGGTGTTCGGGCTGGCGATCCAGGGCAGCTGCCAGATGTTGAACGCCATGACCTTCACCGAGACCGCGGCCTGGGCGGGGACGGCGGTTCCGGCGAACATCGCGGCGGCGATGGCGAGCACGGCGAGTTTCCGCACGAAAGACCCTTCCGGTGTCAGGAGACGACGAACGTCCGCGAGGTACCGCTGAAGGCGGAGATCGCCCCGTTCCAGCCGTTCTTCCAGTTGCCGAAGTGGACCACGCGGTATTTGCCGATGGGGGCGTTCGCGGGGACCTTCCAGTGGACGACGGCTTTCGATTCGGCGACGAAGGTCCGTGCCCAGTGGTACTTGGTGTCCCAGTCGCCGTCGTCGGCGTGGCGTACCCACTTGCCGTCGACGAGCCGCTGGATCTCCAGGAACGTGCCGCCGCGGCGGAGGTCGTTCTTCGGATGCCCGGTGACGAACTCGACCGCGACCTGTTCGCCGCGCGCGTAGGTGCTCTTCGCGTCGGCCAAGACGTCGCCGAAGTTCTTGAACGCGGGCGCGCTGTCGAAGACGACCCCGGGCTGGAAGTTGATCAGCTTGCCGCGCAGGTCCCGTGGCGTCGGACCGTGCGGGACAGTCCGGCCTGCCTTCATCGCGGCCGCGAGTTTGGCGAATTCCTGCTGGTAGGCCGGAAGCGTGTACCGGCCGTACAGCGTCGACGCGCCTTCGTACTGCTGCGAGTCGTACTCCTCGGGCGTGGTGACGTACTGGCTGTAGGCGTTGGAGTAGCCCTGGACGAGCACGTTCTCCAGCGGCACGCCGAGTTCGGCGGCGACGGTCCGGCGCAGGCGCAGCCCGGAGACGATCGTCAGCTCGGCGGGTACGGCCACGAGGTGCAGCTGTCCGATCCGGACGATCTGAAGCGGCAGGACCTCAGGTGTCCACGGGTACGGCTTCATCGCTCCGAACGGGACGGCGACCACCTTCGGCGCCTGCGCGTCGGCGAGCGCCTGCGGGATCGGCGCGTCGATGCCGCCGAGCCAGTCGATGAACGGGTTCTTCACGCCTTCCGGGAGCGGCAAGCCGGGGCCGTCCTCGCGGCTGCCCGCCAGCATCGACACCCCGATCGCGGCGGTGCAGGTGTGCTGCGGCCGTCCGTTCGGCGTGTACTTCGCGTCGACCGCGACGTCGGACATGTCCACGTAACACATCCGGTGGTCGACGCCGCCTGTCACGGCTTCGGCGGCCGCGTCGAAGGCGCTCTTCGCCGCGCGGAACTGGAGGTCGCCGATGGTGCGGGTGTTCTCGAACTCCGTCTCCGGCGTTCCCGGCGAGAGATTCAGGTTCGGGCTCATGTCGCCGGTGTTGGTCTGCGGGAATGCGGCGACGAACCGCGGATTCCCGTCGAGGTAGCGCACGCCGGCGTGGTCGTGCTCCCACTCGTAGGCGGCGTAACCCTTGTTGTCGCCGCTGATCAGGTGGTTGCCGTTGCTCATCGACGTCCCGTGCGTGGCGAACCAGCTGATCGCGCCGACGTCGACGCCGTTCTGGCTGAACCGAAGCACCGTGACGGCCGGGTCGATCGCCTGCGGGAAATGGTCCTTGTCGGCCTGCGGGTTCAGGTCGAAAGCCTTGCGAGAACGGTTGACGCTCGCCTTGGTCAGCTCCGCACGGCCGAGCCGGATCGACCCGGGCGCGAGGTTCGCGTGCGCCCGGCTGATGGCCTCGAAGATCCCGCCGACGACGGCGTCGTAGACCTCCTGCTGAAACCCGAGGATCGCCAGATCGTAGGCGGCGTAGTGGGAATCGCCGCCGCACGCGGAGTGGGTGTGCGTGGCGTTGAGGAGCACGTTCTGCTCGGTGTAGAGATCGCCGTACGCGGCTTGGAGCTTGCGCAGGACGCCCTGGTGGACGGACTGGAACAGGGCGCCGAGGTCGGCGGTGACGAAGGCGATCCGCTTGACGCCGTCGTCGACCACGAAGGCCCGTGCCCGGGTGCGGAGGTGGATGCCGGCGGTCTGCTGCTGCGGCATGGAGTAGCCCATCATGCCGTTCTCGGCGGCCGGGCCGGTGACGTCGGAGATACCCGCGCCGACCCGGAAACCCTGCTGCGAGCCGGTTTCCGCCTGCGCGTGCTGGGCGCCGAGCACGCCTGCCACGACCGGCAAAGCCGCCGCACCTGCGAGAACCCGCCTCCGGCTCACCGTCATGAGTCGCACCTCCCGGCCACGAACATGAACCGACTTCATGTTCGTGGCCGGGACGCTACGTGATGGGCCTCACCCTCGCAACCCGCGAAAGGCTCGGGCCGCACGAGCCGGAAATGTCATGAAAGGGTCGTTCAGGACGAAATATGTCCTGAACGACCCTTTCATGACACCGGCGGGCTCTCGGCTGCTCCAGCTACGAAAGCGTCTCCGCGACCTTCGTGAGCGTCGCGGCGTCGCCCCGCAGGAGCAGCGTGGTCACGACGGTCTCGTCCCACGCGTCGAGTTCGTCGCGGATCTTCTCCGCCGGCCCGATCAGCGAGGTGTCCTCGACCAGCGACGTCGGGATCGCGGCGGTCGCCTCGTCCTTGCGGCCGGCCAGGTACAGCTCCTGGACCTTGTCGGCGACGTCCTCGTACCCCATCCGGGCGAAGACGTCGTGGTGGAAGTTGACCGATTTCGCGCCCATGCCGCCGATGTAGAGCGCCAGCGACGGTTTGATCCAGCTCGCGGCCTCCTCGACGTCGTCGTGGACGAGCACCGGGACGGACGCGGCGACCTCGAAGTCGCCGAAGCCGCGCCTGGCGCCGGGGCGCGAGAAGCCCTCTTGTAGCGCCGTCCGATAGAAAGCGTCGCTCTTGGGCGAGAAGAACAGCGGCAGCCAGCCGTCGCAGATCTCCGCCGACAGCGCCACGTTCTTCGGCCCCTCGGCGGCGAGGAAGATCGGGATCTCCTTGCGGAACGGGTGCACTGTGGACTTCAGCGCCTTCCCCAGTCCCGTCCCGCCTTGCAGCGGCAGCTGGAAATGCTGCCCGTCGTGGGTCACCGGCGCCTCACGCGCGACGACCTTCCGCACGATGTCGACGTACTCGCGGGTGCGGGCCAGCGGCTTCGGATACGGCTGCCCGTACCAGCCCTCGACCACCTGCGGCCCGGACGCGCCGAGCCCGAGCACGAAGCGGCCGCCGGACAGGTGGTCCAGGGTCAGCGCGTGCATGGCTGTCGCGGTCGGGGTCCGCGCCGACATCTGGACGATGTTGGTGCCGAGCTTGATCCGGCTCGTCGACGCGCCCCACCAGGCGAGCGGGGTGAACGCGTCCGAACCGTAGCCCTCGGCGGTCCACACGGAATCGAAGCCGAGTTCTTCGGCGCGCAAGACCGCGTCCAGCGCGCCCTCGGGCGGACCGGCCGACCAGTAACCGAGGTGGTAACCAAGCTTCATCGAGGCTCCTCGTCAGACGTTCGGTGAGTAGTGCTCGGGTTTGCCCCGCTCCGAAAGCGGCGGAAGGTTCCTCGCCGGAGTCTCGACCAACGGCGCGTCCGCGGCCAGTTCGCCACGCTCACGACGCCAGCCCGCCCTGGCGCGAGGATGGTAGCGACGGTCTCGCGGGACCAGGCTGAACGCCGCGTTGATCAGTTTCCCGGTCCGCCGGTGCCGCCGCTCGTCACGTTCGGTCCAGGTGTAGCCGAGCCGTTCGCGGATCGGCGGGTCGTACAACCCGACGGTCAGCCAGACGAAGTTCCGCGCCACCTGCCCGCGCACGAGCTTCCAAGCGAAGTCCGGCAGCCACGGCAGGAAATGAGGCTTCGGGAGATCCTTGATGTCGAGGACGTCGCGCGTGGCCTTGTTGTCCTCCAAGACGTCCTCGCACATGCGCTTCCAGTACAGCTGGAAGTCCTCCCACGACTCCGGCACCGGGCGCATGCTCATGCCGTACATCTCGTACCACTGCACGTGCTCGTCGAACAGTTTCCGCTTCTCGGCCTCGCCGATCCCGCCGACGAAGTTGTCGGCGATGAGGATGGCGCTCATGAAGAACGTCGAGTGCGCCCAGTAGAAGGTGTCCGGGTTGAGCGCGTGATAGCGCCGCCCGTGTTTGTCGATGCCCTTGATCCGATCGTGGTAGCCGCGCACTTCGAGCGCTGTCTGCTGGGCGCGCGGGCCGTCGTAGATGACTCCCCCGATCGGGTACAGCGAGCGGAACAGCCGCTGCCAGCGCTCCTCGAAGAACCGCGAGTGTTCCTCGACGCCCGCACCCAGTTCAGGGTGCATGTTCTGCATGGAGCCGGCCCAGAGCGCGATGAGCAGCCCACGCCAGTCGCCGAAGTACTTCCAGGTCAGCGAATCCGGTCCGAGCGGCCGCGGCTGTGTCATCCCCGGTCTCCTCACTGAGCTGGTTAAATTGACCACAACTGTTGTCAGGTTAAAGTTGACAACAACCGTAGTCAACTGTCGCATTCAGGACGAGGAGCCGATCATGGCCGGCCGGAGCTGGGCAGGCACGACCCTGGACGACCGCAAGGCCGCGCGACGGGAACAGCTCGTCGAGGCGGGACTCGACCTGCTCGGCACCCAGGGCAGCGCCGGGGTGAGCGTCCGCGCGGTGTGCCGTCACGCCAAGCTGACCGAGCGGTACTTCTACGAGAGTTTCACCGACCGCGAGGAACTGGTCGTCGCGGTCTACGAGCACATCGGCGAGCAGGCCCGCCAAGCTCTGGTCGACGCCGTCAGCGACACGGCCGAACCCGCCGAGCGGGCGAAGGCCGCCGTCCGCGCCTTCGTCGGATTGATGCTCGACGACCCGCGCAAAGGCCGTGTGCTCCTGCTCGCGCCGATCACCGATCCCGCGCTGACCACCCGCGGGATCGCGCTCCTCCCCTCCTTCGCCGAACTGGTCAGCGGGCAGTTGTCCCACGGCGACGCGGCGGAACGGCAGATGACCTCGATCGGACTGGTCGGCGCGCTGAGCAACGTGTTCATCGCCTACCTCGACGGCTCGCTCAAGGTGAGCCGCGAGCGCCTGATCGACCACTGCGTCCGCCTCGTCCTCGGCGCGGACCGTCAGGCCTGAGCCCGCTCGGCGACCAGCTGCAGCGCGATGTCGATGATCATGTCCTCCTGCCCGCCCACGTATTTCGCGGCGCCGACGCGGTAGAGGATTTCGTGCGCCGGGACGTCGTATCGCTCGGCGGCGCGCTCCGCGTGCAGCAGGAAGCTCGAGTACACCCCCGCGAAGCCCTGCACGATCGACGACCGGTCCATCACCGGCAGCCGCGTGATGTAGGGCTTCACGACGTTCTCGGCCGCGTCCATCAGCACGTCCTTGTCGACGCCGGTGCGGATCCCGAGCCGTTCGAACGTCGCCGCGAGGACCTCGGTCGGCGAGTTGCCCGCGCCGGCGCCGAGCGCCACGAGCGAACCGTCGATCTGCCGGGCACCGGCCCGGTAGGCGACCACCGAGTTCGCGACGCCGAAGCTCAGGTTCTGGTGCCCGTGGTAGCCGACCTGCGCCTCGTCACCGAATTCCGCCACCAGCGCGGCGACGCGGTCACCCGCGTCCTCCAGGATCAACGCTCCGGCCGAGTCGACGACGTACACGCACTGGCATCCGGCGTCGACCATGATCCGGCCCTGCTTCGCCAGCGCCTCTGGCGTGGACATATGGGACAGCATCAGGAAACCGACCGTCTCCAGCCCGAGCTCCCGCGCCGCGCCGAAGTGCTGGACGGAGACGTCGGCCTCGGTGCAGTGGGTCGCGATCCGGACCGCGCCCGCGCCGAGATCGGCCGCCACCCGCAGGTCGCCGACCGTGCCGAGGCCCGGCAGGAGCAGCACCGCGATCTTCGCGCGGCGTGCCTCGTCGACCGCCGCGGTGATCAGTTTCCGCTCGTCGACCAGGGAGAACCCGTAGTTGAACGTCGAGCCGCCGAGCCCGTCTCCGTGGCTGACCTCGATCAGCGAGACGCCGCCGTCGTCGAGCGCCCGGACGGTGTCGCGCACGTTCTGCTCGGTGAACTGGTGCGCCATGGCGTGGCTGCCGTCGCGCAGGCTGGTGTCGACCAGCCGGACCTCACGGTCGATCTCGTCCCACTTCACGCCGCCACCTCCTGGGTCGCCAGCAGGTCGCCGACGCGGGCGGCCGCGGCCGTCATGATGTCGAGGTTCCCGGCGTACTTCGGCAGGAAGTCCCCGTTCCCGGCGACCTCCAGGAACACCGCGACCCGCGCCTGCCCGCTCCAGCCCGGCCGGGGCGGGTCGTACTGCGGATCCGCTTTGAGCCGGTAGCCCGGCACGTAGCCCTGGACGGTCTCGACCATCCGGTGGACGGATTCGCTCACCGCGTCGAAGTCCGCGTCCGGGTCGATCGCGCAGAACACCGTGTCGCGCATGATCATCGGCGGCTCGACGGGGTTGATGATGATGATCGCCTTGCCGCGGCTCGCTCCCCCGACGAGTTCGATCCCGCGCGCCGTCGTCGCGGTGAACTCGTCGATGTTCGCCCGGGTGCCGGGCCCGGCCGAGCGCGACGAGACCGACGCGACGATCTCGGCGTACGGCACAGGCGTCACGCGGGACACCGAGTGCACGATCGGGATCGTGGCCTGGCCGCCGCAGGTGATGAGGTTGACGTTCGGCACGTCCAGCCGCTCCGGCAGGCCGACCGCGGGGCAGGTGAACGGGCCGACCGCGGCCGGGGTCAGATCGATCGCGCGGATCCCGGCGGCGGCGTAGCGCGGTGCGTTCGCCAGATGCGCCTTCGCCGAGGTCGCCTCGAAGACCAGGTCCGGCAGCTCGTCGTGGGACAACAGCCAGTCGACCCCGCCGGCGGAGGTCTCCAGGCCCAGTTCGGCCGCCTTGGCCAAACCGTCCGAGTCCGGGTCCACGCCGACCATGTACCGCACCTCGACGTGCTCGCTGCGCCTCAGCTTCGCGAGCAGGTCGGTTCCGATGTTCCCGGGACCGACGATCGCGGCCACCGCTTTCCGTTGCGCCATGTCAGGTGACGCTCCCCGTTCGGATAGGGCACACTCAACCCATGCGTGCCGCTGGGCGGAACGACGACCCGGAACGAACCGGAGCGGACGGCCTCGTCGCCGCCCGGATCTCGGCGCTGCTCTCCGCCTTCCGTCCCGGCGACGACGCGCTCGGCGTTTCCGAACTGGCGCGGCGGACCGGGCTGGCGAAGTCGACCGTCCACCGGCTCACCGGGCACCTGGTCGCCACCGGACTGCTCGAACGCGAGGGCGCGACGCTCCGGCTCGGGCTGAAGTTGTTCGAGATCGGCCAACTGGCGGTGCGGCGCCGCGGACTGGTCGAGGCGGCGCGTCCGTATCTCGCCGATCTCCGCGAGGCGACCCGGAACACCGTCCATCTCGCGGTATTGGAAGGCACCGAGGTCGTCTATCTCGACATCCTGCGAGGACCCGACGCGCCGTCACTCCCGTCCCGGATCGGCGGGCGTTTTCCCGCGCACGCCACCGGAGTCGGGAAAGCCATTCTCGCGTTTTCCCCGGAATCCGTAGTGACCCAAGTGATCGACGCCGGATTGCCCAGGGTCAGCGTCCGGACGATCACCGCCGCCGGCCTGTTGCGCCGTCAGCTCGCCAAGGTCCGCGACGAAGGAATCGCGCTGGAGCGGGAAGAATCCGGCGTCGGCGTCGTCTGCGCCGCGAGCCCGCTGCTCGACTCGCAAGGTGTCGCGGTCGCGGCTTTGTCGATCTCCGGCTGGGCGAATCGCATGCACACCAACCGTGTCGCGCCCGCCGTCCGGACGGCCGCCTTGGCGCTCTCTCGTACCCTGTAAGAAATTCCCGGCGAATTCGGGACGCGATTTCGGAAGATCAAAAGACTTTCGTCATTTCGGCCGTGGTCACGCCGAATTTTCGGGGCTACGCTTCGCGAGTGGCCCAGCACTGGGGGGACGCGCCACCGGGCAGGGTCCCCCTCAGCGACGACGGCCGTCGCCTGATCGGGACGGCCGTGGTCCGCCTGTTGTCGATCGACGTCGTCCTCACGCTCCTCGTGCTCACCGGCGGCGCGCGGGTGCTCAACCTGCTCTCGCAGACGCCGTCTCCCAGCACCGAGCCGGCGACCGTCGCGCACGTCTTCGCCCTGAGCCACCTCACTTCCTTCACCGACACCGGTGACACCGGGACGTCGCCGTTCGGCTGGGCGCAGCTCGCCGGGTACGCGCTGATCTCGCGGGCGTTCGACCGCAACACCGTGCCGGTCACGGCGGTCCGCGAGACGATGGTGCTCGCCGCGGTGGTGTGCGCGGTCCTGTTGTGGCTCCTCGCGCGGCGGCTGGGCCTGCCGTTCTGGGCGGCGACCACGGCCGTCGTGCTGATGGCTGTCTCGCCGCTCGCGATCGGGCTGCAGCGGGTGGCGATCGTCGAGCACCTCGCGGTCGCCTGGGTCCTGGCGGCGCTGGTCCTCGTCGCCACCCCTCGCGCACGAGCGCGGCCGTGGCACGACGTCCTCGCCGCGGTGTGCCTTCTCGCGGCTGTCCTCACCTCACCGCTGGCCTTGCTGGCGCTGCCCGCGGCGGGCTGGCTGCTCGTCCGGCGCCGGGAGGCATCTCGCGTCGCGTTCGCCGCCGTGGTGGTCACGCTCGGTCTCGGGATCGCCTTCGGCCCGGCGGGCCCCGCGCTACGCCCGGAACTGCCCGAACCGGGGCCACCGGGCATCGCCACCTGGGTCTCGCTGGACCCGGTACTCGTCGTACTGTCGATGGTCGCGATCGTCGCCGGGATGATCCTGCCCCGCACGCGGCCGCTGGCCGTGTCCGCGCTGCTGATCGCCGCGGTCCTCGCCGTCCCCGCGATCCCCGTCGAGCTCCCCCTCGCGCTCCTGATCCCGCTGACACCGCTGCTCGTCGCCGAGGTCGCGGCCACGGTCGTGGCGGGCAGACCACCCGCGGGCCATCGCCTGGTCCCGACGCGGCACCCCACGTCGGCCCTCGTGCTGGCCACGGTGCTGACCTTCGTCTCCGCGGCGGGCTGGGTGCACGGCTTCGGCAGGCTGGGACCTGGTTCCACCACCGAGGCCACGCTCACCCAAGCGCGGAAATGGTTGCAGGACAACGCTTCCGGTGCTGTCGTCCTGGTCGACGACGCGAGCTGGACCGAGCTCGCCGCGGACGGCTGGCCGACCGGTTCCCTGATCCCGATCGGCTCCTGTGCGGTCTCCTGCGCCGCCCCGGACTGGGCCGTGCTGACCGCGTCCGGGCAGCGTGCCCAGACGCGTTTCCCCGCCGCCTCGGCGAGGCTCACCGGTGCCACGAAGGTCGCCGTTTTCGGCACCGTCACCATCTCCCGTTTCGGTGAAACCGAGGACCCGCCCGCCGAGACCGAGGAATCCGGAGCGCGCTCACGCGCCGGTGCGGCATTGGCGGCGTCGTCGCAAATTCAGTGCGAAGGGCGCACCCGTGAGGCTCTGAACGCGGGCGACGTCGATCCCCGGCTGATCGCCACCCTCGCCGCGCTCGCCACCCTCCATCCGGTCCGGCTGGTCGATTTTCCTTCCGCGCCAAGCGAAGCCGCCGCGGATCAGCCATTACGCCGACTGGTCGTCTCCGGTAACGACGAAGCCGCCATCGCCGACTTCTACACCGGCCAGCGCGCCACGTTCCAGCCCGCGTCCGTCACGCACGTGCCGGGCGGGGTGCTCGTGACGTACCCGTTGTTCCCACCGTCCGGACTGCTCACGCCGTTCTCGTCACCCTGATCCCCCGGCAAGAAAGGGCCCCGCCATGCGTCCTCTCAAGGCCTTGCTGAGACCCGCCGGCGTGCTCGCCGCTGCCCTGGTGCTGCTCTGCGGTTCGTCGCTCCCGGCCCACGCCGCTCCCGGTCCCGGCGTCGGATGGATCCGCGTCGGGCACCTCTCCCCCAAGGTCCCGCCGGTCGACGTCTACTTCGCGGCCTTCGGCAAACCCGAGAAGGTCGTCATCCGCAAGGCGGGCTACGGCGCGGTGACGCAGTACTCCTCGGTGGCTCCCGGCGCGTACACGGTTTCGATGCGGCCCGCCGACGCGGCCTCGTCCTCGCCACCCGCGCTGAGCGCGACGATCGAGATCAAGGAGGCGAGCGCGTACTCCCTGCTGGTGTTCGCGAACGCGCCCGGTGGAGGTTTGCAGGGCAATCTGGTGCAGGACGACCTGACCGCGCCCGCGGCGGGCAGCGGACGGGTGCGCGTCGTCCAGGGGTCGGCCGCGCTGACGCCCGTGAGCGTCACCGGACAGGACGGCAAGTCGGTGGTGAACGGCGCCGCGTACGGCTCCACGACGCCGTACACCGACCTTCCCGAAGGACGCTGGTCGCTGAAGCTGACCTCCGGCAGCACGACCGCCGAGTCCGCGGTCGACATCAAAGCCGGGTCGACGACCAGCCTGCTGGTGACCGAGAACGGCACCGGATTGAAGACCGAGGCGATCGCCGACGGCGCCACCCTGCCGGACCCGCCGAAGCTCGGCGTCGAGACCGGTGGCGGTGGGACCGGCCCGGATTCGGTGCCGTGGTGGCCTTTCGCCGCTCTGCCCGTGCTGGTCCTGATCGCGGTCCTGGTGAGCAGGCGACGTCCGGCGCATGATCGCTGAGCGTGCCACTTTTGTCCTTTTAGGACTTATCGCACTTGCCGCTTGTGCTCCCGTCCCGGCTCCTCCTGTCCCGGCGGGAGCGGTCGCACCGACCGTGTCGGGCCCGGTCCCGCTCCCCGCCAAACCCGAAGTGTCGCCTGTCCGGCTGACCATCCCGGCGATCGGTTTCGACCAGGCGGGCCTGATTCCGCTCGCGCTCGGCGCGGCGGGTGAACTCCGGGCGCCCGAGCGGTTCTCCGACGTCGGCTGGTACCAGGGCGGTCCGGTGCCGGGCGATCCCGGCCCCGCCGTCCTGGCCGCGCACGTCGACTCTCGTTCCGGACCCGCGCCGTTCTACCGGCTGCGCGAACTGCGGTCCGGCGACGAGGTGCGGGTCGCGCGGTCCGATGGCGTCGACGTCGTGTTCCGGGTCGACTCCGTCCAGCGCTACCCGAAGAACGAGTTCCCGACGGGAGCCGTCTACGGGCCGGCGCCGGGAAGCGCGCTCCGGTTGATCACCTGCGGCGGAAGCTTCGACTCGGCGAAACGGTCCTATCGGGACAACGTCGTCGTGTACGCCTCACAACGCTGGGACTAGGGCCTTGAGCCTTTTCGTCGACCGGCGGACCGCCCAGAGGACCACCAGGAGCGCCAGTGCGAGCAGCGGGTACCCCATGGCCAGCTTCGCGAAGGCGAGCCAGCCCGTGTTGTCCTCGTCGTAGAGCCAGCGCTGCACGACGAACCGGGCGGCGAAGACGGCCACCAGGGTGAGAGTGGCGATGTCGTAGGCGTGCACCGACTTCCGGTCTTCGTGCCAGGCGTTCCCCTTGCCGCTCGCCAGGTTCACCACGACCCCGACCAGTGGCCGGCGGACGAGGACCGACAGGAGCAGTACTCCGCCGATGACCAGGCTCGACCAGATGCCGATCAGGAAGAAACCCTTGGCGGAGCCGGTGCGATAGGCGATGAACGCCGCGACCCCGACCCCGGACAGACCCGAGATGGCGGGCATGACCGGTTCCTTGCGCACCAGCCGCAGCACACTGATCGCCACGGCCACCCCGATCGCGCTCCAGATCCCCGCCGCGAGACCGAAAACGCTGTTGACCACGACGAAGACCACGATGGGCACACCGGTGTAGGCCAGCCCGACCGGACCGCCCATCTGCTCCAGCGCGGTCGGCTTCCGTTCCCCGCTCATGCCGCGCTCCCCTCGGCCAGGTGCCGCGCGAGGAACACTTCGGCGGCACGGACCCAGAGGTTCAGCCGGTCCTTCCAGGGCGCGAGGCAGGCGATCCTGGTTCCGTCCGGTGAGATGGTCGCGCGGGTACGTCGTGGCGGTTCGAAGAACTCCTCCACGGTGATGGTCTCGGGCAAGGCCATGATCGTCCCCTCTGTCGGCGTGGGACCAGCGGACACTCGGCCGTAACGGCACACTCAAGGGGCGTGTGACCGGCGCCACAGCACTTGACCATGCCGCTACGGCATGGTTTGTCCTGAACAGGACCAAGAGACCGAGGAGGGGGTCAGCCGTGGCCTGGAGCACCCGTCAGCTCGCCGACCTCGCGGGCACGAGCCTGCGGACGGTACGGCACTATCACGAGATCGGGCTGCTGGCCGAACCCGAGCGCCGGGCCAACGGCTACAAGCAGTACGGCGTCGCCCATCTGGTGCGCCTGCTGAAGATCAAGCGGTTGACCGAGCTCGGCTTCTCCCTGACGCAGATCTCGGAGATGGGCGACACCGACGAGCATCCCGAGGAGGCGCTGCGGCGCTTGGACGCCGAGGTGGCCGCGACCATCGAGCGGCTGCAGCGGGTGCGCGTCGAACTGGGCCTGATCCTGCGGCGGTCCGCCCCGACCGAGCTGCCGCCCCAACTGGCCGAAGCGGCCGCCGACGCGAACCTCACCGACGCCGACCGCTCCTTCATCCTGGTCATGAGCCGGGTGCTCAGTCCCGAGGGGCTCAAGGCGTACAAGGAAGTCCTGGAGAATCACCTTTCGGACCCCACCCTCGCCGAGTTCGACAACCTCCCTCCGGACGCCGACGAAGCCACGTGCGAAGACCTGGCCCGGCGGATGACTCCCCACGTCCGCGAGGTCCGCGCGGCGAATCCGGGGATCGCCGACCTCAAAGCCGGCACCGCCGAAAGCGAACGCTTCGCCACGCACACGATCGCGGCCGCGATCAACGACCTCTACAACCCCGCACAGGTCGACGTCGTCAGGCGGCTGGCACACGTGGGCCAGGATCCGGCCTAGACGGCGGATTCCACGCCCATCAAGAAAATCGGTAGCGGAGTACCCGGGTGCCCTGCCGGGACAAAGCCGTGCTGTGGCTCATGAGCCGGGTCACCGCACGCAGCGGCTGAGGAAAGTGAGCGACTTCCGGCGCACCCACGATCAGTTGCTCCTCCACCATGACCAAACCGGCGTTCCAGGTCTCGGGGACATGCGGGTCGTCGAAACCCTGGGCGGCGCTGATGCCGATCGCCTTGATCGTCGGATGGTATTTCATCGACCAGGCGGCGAAACGCGTGTAGCCGTTGATGGCGAGCTCGCCGGTGGCGAAATGCGCGGTCAGGTCCCGGATCATCCGCTGGAAGGTGTCACCGGGCAAGAACGGCAGCAGGCCCTCGGCGACGATCATGGCCGGCCGGTCGCGCGGCAGCGGGTCGAGCCAGCCTCCTTCGGTCAGATCGGCGCCGATGCACCGGGACCGGCCGGGAACGAACCGGGGCCGCAGGTCGACGATGTCGGGGAAGTCGACGTCGTACCAGTCGACACCGGCGGGTGGGTCACAGCGGAGGACACGAGTGTCGAGTCCGCAGCCGAGGTCGAGCACGACGGCGTCGGGATGGTCGGCGACGAACGCCCGGACAGCCTCGTCGAGCTTCTTGGCGCGCAAGGCTGTGCCGCAGACAAGACTGGGCTTGAGTTTGAGTTTGGCGAAGTCGTAGTCGATCTCCTCGGCGATGTCGACGGAGTGGGTGTCGCCGAGGATCGGGTCGGGCAGCTTGGCGTCCAGGGCCTTCGCCTGGAGAGTGAGCAGCAGCGTTTCCCGGAGCGGATCCAGGTCGAGTCGCAGACGGTGCACGAGAAGTCCCTAAGTTTTGGGTGGATTGCGAGCCGCGATGTCGCGAAGCCAGGTCAAGGCCTCCTGCGCGGCGTGGATGCGTTCGGTGTGCGGCCCCCGGCCGCCGGCGAGTTTCATCCCCTCGTCGGCGATGTCACCGAAGGCGCCGAGGCTGTCGAGTTTGCGCTGGATCACCTTGTGCCAGGCGTCGTCCTCGACGCGGTAGTACGTGGTGCGGTCACCCGGAACGCGAACCTTGCGGACCAGGCCGATGGTGGTGAGGAAGCGCATGTTCGAGGTCAGCGAGGCGCGACTGGCCTGGATCGTCTCGGCGATCTGGCCGGCGGAGCGCTCGGGCGGGTCACAGATCATCAGCAGGCCGAGGATGCGCCCGGTGATCGGCGGGAGCGCCCATTCCTCCACGCAGAACGTGGCCACTCGCTCGACCCACTTCAGCACCTCGTCCTGCTTGTCCTTTTCGGACATCGCCCGTCCTCCTCGGCTGACTTCTCGGGGCTGTCACTGTGTCATGGCGGCCACCGACTCCGCGGTGGGTGTCGGGGTGACGGCGACGGCCGGGGCCTCGCGCAGGTAGCGGTCGAACCAGTCCACGGCCAGCGCCATCGCCTCGTCGAGACCCGGGCCGGTGTAGAGCCCGAGGACGTCGTAGGGCAGCACCTCCAGCCGCTTCGGTTCACCCGCCTTGGCGTACGCGCTCTGCGCCTCCTCGAGCAGGTGGTACGGGTCCCAGCCGCCGTTGGCGATCATCAACAGCGGAGTCGGAGCCAACCGGTGGATGAGGTCTTCCGGGGCGAAAGTGAGCAGATGCTCGGTGGAGTCGAGCGTCTTTTCGTTGCGGTAGGAGGGAAACATCTTCGCGGCCAGATCCGGCGCGTCCCGGACGGACTCCCCGTCCAGGCTCAGGTGCGGCACCCGGGCGCTGGGCTCGCCCTCGTACCGGCGCTGCCAATCTTCGTCCAGCCGTGCGCGCAGCGCGTGCACACCGGCGTGTCCGACCAGGCGCTCCAGATACCGCCACCCGTTCCACACGCTGGGGCTCTGCACCACGACGCAGTTCACGCGCCTGTCGAGCACAGCGGCCTGCACCGCGACCGATCCCCCGACGCTCACACCCCACAAGCCGATCCGCGCCGCGTCCACCTCCGGACGGCTGCTCAGGTACGAAACAGCGCTGCGGAAGTCCTCCGCCTGCCGTAGCGGATGGTCCTGACCTCGCGGTTCCCCTTCGCTGGCACCGACAGTGCGGTAGTCGATCGCCAGCACGGCGAACCCGGCGCGCACGAAGTAGCCCGCGAACACGGCCAACGCCTCCTTGACCATCACCCCGCTGTGCCCCAGCACCAAGCCGGGCACCGGGCCGTCCGTCTCCGGCAAGTAGAGGTCGCCGGCACACGAGGTGCCGAGGCTGCTGAACATCACCTTTTCTGGAGACCGATCCATCGTCGTCACCCTCCCAGTAGAACTTTGCCAGTGATTTCAGTCTTGACTGAAATCACTGGCAAAGTCAAGCCCAGAGTCTCCTGGTGCGTCGGGCGAGTGCTTCGGCGTTTCGCCTTCGTAGGCGGCGAAAGACCTGCTAGGCCAGCAGTCCTCGGCGGATCAGCTCCGGCCGGACACCTTCGCCGAACCAGTACGCCTCCTCCAGATGCGGGTATCCGGAGAGGACGAACTCGTCGATGCCGTGCGAGTGGTACTCCTCGATGAGGTCGGCGACCTCGCGGTGACTGCCGACCAGCGCCGTGCCCGCGCCGCCACGCACCAGGCCGATGCCTGCCCACAGGTTCGGATGGATCTCCAGTCCGCGGACGCCGCCGTCGGTCTTCCCGCCGTGCAGCGCCGCCATCCGCTGCTGACCCACGGATTCACTGGCGGACAACTGTTTCTGGGTGTGCGCGATCCGCTCGGGATCGACCGCGTCCAGCAGTTTTCCCGCCTCCGCCCAGGCTTCCGCCGACGTGTCACGGGAAAGGGTGTGCAGCCGGATCCCGAAGCGGATCTTCCGGCCCTGTTCCTCGGCGAGCTCGCGAACCTTGGCGATTTTCTCGGCGACCTGCGCGGGCGGCTCACCCCAGGTCAGGTAGACGTCGGCGTGCTTCGCCGCGATCGGCAACGCCGCCGGAGACGAGCCGCCGAAGTAGATCGGCGGCACCGGATCGGGCGCCGCGCGGGTGGTCGCGCCCTCGACCTTGAGATGTTCGCCGTCGTAGTCGAACGGCTTGCCGCTCCACACCCCGCGCACGATCTCGAGGAATTCACCGGTGCGGGCGTAGCGCTGGTCGTGATCGTGCCAGTCGCCGAACCGGCGCTGCTCGACCGCGTCGCCGCCGGTGACGACGTTGAGCAGGACACGCCCCTGCGAGAGGCGCTGGAACGTTCCGGCCATCTGCGCGGCCAGCGTCGGCGAGACCGTCCCTGGCCGGAACGCGACCAGGAACTTGAGGCTTCGCGTCTCCCGGATCAGTGCCGCTGTCGTCAGCCAGGCGTCCTCACACCAGGTCCCGGTCGGCGTCAGGACCCCTTCGAAGCCGTTGGCCTCGGCGGCGCGGGCGACCTGGGCGAGGTAGTCGAGGCTCGGCTCGCGCGCGGCGGACGCTCCGGCGGCGCGGCTGGCGTGGAAGTGCTCGACGATCGTCCGGCCGTCGCCGGTGGTGGGCAGGAACCAATGCAGCTTGAGCGTCACGGGTCCGAGCTTCGGCTTCTCGGCGGGTCCGGTCAATCGGCTGGCTTCGCGTCCCGCGATCTGGACGCTGGTAAGGGTCTTTGCCTACCTGCCGCCGACCTGCGCGAGGCTGACGACCCTGGTGAGCGCCCAGATCGACGGTGAAGGTCGTGCCACTCACGAGGCACCCGCAGCATTTGGTCGACTGAATGCGAGCGCGTCGGGGTCGCGGGGACGCAGGCGAGCGAAAGCCTCGTGAGCGGTAACGACGGTTAGAACCGTCCTTGCCACTCACGAGACCAAAAGCGGGGCCCAGCCGCCGAACATCAGCCGCCGAACATCAGCCGCCATTCGTCCAGAGACTTCGGCTGGAACACGAAGTTCGTGTCCTTCACCCGCGAGAGGTTCGCCGACGGCTCGGCCGAGTACTGGTGTCCCGGGTAGACGACCGGATCCCCGTCCAGCCCGGCCAGCCACTGCAGGCTCCGGTAGATCGCTTCCACGTCGCCGCCGGGGAAATCGGTCCGGCCGCAGCCTTCGAGGAACAGCGTGTCGCCCGAGACGAGGCGTCCGTCGACCAGGAAGCACTGACTGCCCGGAGTGTGGCCAGGCGTGTGCAGCAGCCGGATCGGCACCGCGCCGACCTCGAGGACGTCGTCGTGCTCGTGCGAGCGCAGGTCGGTTTCGGAGACGCCGGTGATCCGGCGGACCCACTCGGCCTCGGCGCTGTTGACGTGGATCGGCACCTGCTCGCGTTCCAGCAGTTCCGCGATCCCCGGCAGCGAGAAGCCCATCATCTCGCCGCCGACGTGGTCGGGGTGGTGGTGCGTGGCGAGGACACCGGTGAGCCGCATGCCGTCCGCTTCCAGGAGGTCGAGCAGATCGCCGACGGCGTACGCCGGGTCCACGATGACCGCCTCGTTCGTCTCCCTGTCGCCGATCAGATAGGCGAAGTTGACCATCTGCGTCGCGACGGGATCCCCCACCGCGAAGTCACGGCCCGCGAGCAACTGCCGGAAGTACAGCCTGTCAGCCATGCGGACACCTTACGGCCCTATTCGCCCGTGGTTCCGTCGGCCAGCTCCCGAAGGATGTCCAGGTGCCCGGCGTGCCGCGCGGTCTCCTGGAGCACGTGCGCGAGGACCCATCGGACGGTGAACTTCCCCGACCGGCGCGCGCGATCGTCCGGCGAGACCCCGGCCAGCGACGACTCCGCGAGCGCCCACTCCGCGCGGTAGGCCTCGACGACCGAGCGCGGGTCGTCGTCCTCGGCCAGATCCCAGCTCGGATCCGGTGAGCCTTCCCACAGCGACGGCAGCTCGGCGCCGCCCGCTTCGATCGAGAGCCACCAGCGCTCGACCGCGGTCAGATGTTTGAGCACCCCCAGCGCGCTCATCCGCGGGGACGCAGGCAGCGGTGTCGCGGCCGCCTGATCCCTGGTCAGCCCGGCGACCTTGTTCACCGCGGTGGCGCGAAGGAAGCGCAGGAAGTCCCACTGGATCCCGGCTTCGTCCTCGGCGATCCCGTCCGGCCAGGTCCGGGCCACCGACTCGACGGCACTCGAACTCGTGTTCGACATGCGGCTACTCTACACATCGGACAGGACTAGGCTGCCGCTTCATGTGGTGGGGACTGATTTGCGCGCTCTTCGCGGCCTGTTCGTACGGCGTCGCTTCGGTGATGCAAGCAATCGCGGCGAAGGCGACTTCAGGCGCCGAAGACCGCGTCGATCCCCGGCTCCTCGTACGGGTGCTGCGGCAGTGGAAGTTCGTCGCGGGCCTGGCGCTGGACGTCGTCGGGTTCGTCGCCCAGCTCGCCGCTCTGCGCGTACTTCCGCTGTTCGTGGTCCAGGCAGCGCTGGCGGCGAGCCTCGCCGTGACCGCGGTCGCGGCGCGGGTGCTCGGCGTCCGGCTGGGACGTCGCGAGTGGACGGCGGTCGCGGTCGTCTGCGCCGGGCTCGCGCTGCTCGGGATGTCGGCGGAGAGCGAGGGCTCGGACGCGACCGGACTGGGTTTCCGGCTCGTGCTGATCGGCGCGGTCGTCGTGCTCGGCACGGCCGGGATGTTCGCCGGCCGCGCGTCGCGGCGCATCCGGACACCGGCGCTGGGCTTGATCGCCGGCCTGTGCTTCGGTGTGGTCGCCCTTTCCGGCCGCGTGCTCACCAGCCTCGCCCCGCTGGACCTGCTGACCGACCCGGCCACGTACACCCTCGGCGTGGCGGGCGCGCTGGCGATGTTGTTCTACGCCACCGCGCTGCAGCGCGGCAGTGTCACCACCTCGACCGCGATGATGGTGATCGGCGAGACCGTCTTCCCCTCCCTGATCGGGGTCGTCGTGCTGGGCGACACCACGCGGCCAGGGTTCGCGGCCGTGGCGGTGGTCGGTTTCGCGCTCGCGGTTTCGGCGGCGCTGGCGCTGGCCCGCTTCGGCGAGCCCACCCCGATCGAGCCGGTCAGCGCGCAGCCCGGCTGACCCCGCGCCGGGACACCAGCAGCCAGGCCAGGTACAGCCCGCCGATGGCCCCGGTCACGAGACCGACCGGCAGACCGGCCAAGAACTGCTGGGTGACCAGATCGCTCACCACCAGCAAGAGCATGCCCATCAGCGCGGCAGCGGCGAGTCCGGGTCCCGAAGACCGGGTGAGCCGTTTCGCCAGCTGAGGCGCGGCGAGGGCGAGGAACGCGATCGGCCCGGCGGCCGCCGTCGCGATCGAACACAGCCCGACGCTGACGCCGAGGAGCACGATCCGGCTCCGCTGGACCGGCACGCCGAGCCCCATGGCCGAGTCGTCGCCCATCTCCAGCAGGGAAAGCCTCCTGCCGTAGACGAAGGCGGGCGGAACCAGGACGGCGATGGCGATCGCGACCGGGACGACGTGCTCCCAGCCGCGCCCGTTGAGACCGCCGACCAGCCAGGCCTGCGCCGCCAGGCCGTCCTGCTGGGCGGCCCGGGTGATCAGGTACGAGTTGAACGCGATGAGCATCGCGTTGACGCCGATCCCGACGAGGATCAGCCGGAAGGTGTGCACTCCGCCCTTGAACGCGAGCAGTGCGATCAGCGCCGCTGTCACGATGCCGCCGACGAGCGCGCCGAACGAGACCTGGAGCATCCCGCCGTGCACGACGATGATCGTCAGCAGCGCGCCGGCGGCCGCGCCCTCGGTGAACCCGATGAAGTCGGGGCTGCCCAAGGGGTTCCCGGACAGGCTCTGCAGGATCGCGCCGCTGACCGCGAGCGCGCCGCCGACCAGCAGCGCGGTCAGCAGCCGTGGCAGGCGCAGCGTGGTCACGATGAACTCGGTGCTCCGGTCTCCGAAACCGAACAACGTCTGGATGACTTCGCCGACGCTCAGTGGGTAGTCGCCGGTGGTCATGCTGACAGCGCCGAGGAAGAACACGGCGACGGCCAGCACCGCGACGACGATCGCCGCCCGCGGGGTGACACGCAGGGACAGCACGCCGCCCGGGGTGCGCAGGACACGGGTGCTCATCGGTGGGCGCTCCTTGATCGCGGTCCCCTTGCCTGGTGTCACAGCCGGGCCAGCTTCCTGCGGCGGCACAGCGCGATGAACACCGGTGCCCCGAGGAACGCGACGACGATGCCCGCCTGTAGTTCCTCCGGCGGGTTCAGCACGCGGCCGACGACGTCGGCGCCGATCAGCGCGATCGGCGCGAGCAGCATCGAGTACGGCAGGACCCAGCGCTGATCCGGGCCGACCAGCAGGCGCGCGGCGTGCGGCACGGCGAGCCCGAGGAACAGGACCGGGCCGATCGCCGCAGTGCCCGCGCCGCAGAGCAGGGTCACCACGATCGCGCCCAGCACCCGGGTGCGGCCCACGTGGGCGCCGAGCGCCTTGCCGGTCTGGTCGCCGAGCGCGAGCACGTTGAGCGGCCGGGCCAGCAGCAGCGCGATGATCATGCCGATCACGACGAACGGCGAGATCTGCCAGAACACGTCCCATTTCCGGCCGCTGAGCGAGCCGACGTTCCAGAACCGGAACTGGTTGAACGTCTCGGGCATCAGCAGCAGCACCCCGACGATGTACGCCTGGAGCACGGCCATGACGGCCGAACCGGCGAGCACGAGCCGGTCCGGTGTGGCGCTGCGACCCGCCGAGCCGAGGACGTACACCAGGACCGAGGCGACCGCCGCCCCGGCGAAGGCGAACCAGATGTAGCCGAGCACTCCGGTGACACCGACGAACGCGATACCCGAAACGACCGCGGCCGCGGCGCCGGTGTTGACCCCGAGCAGACCGGGATCGGCGAGCGGGTTCCGGGTGAGTGCCTGCATCACCGCGCCCGCGAGGCCGAGCGCCGCGCCGACGACGACTCCCAGCAGGGTCCGCGGGATGCGGAGGTCGTGGATGATCACCGCTTCGGTCGAGCCGTCGTTGTGCCACAGCACCGACCAGGTGGAGGTGAACGGGATGCTCTTCGACCCCACCCAGATGCTGAGCAGGAACACGAGCGCCAGCAGGGCGAGGCCGAGCACCAGGCCCCCGGCACGGAACGTCCGTGCCGCCGCGCCGGCCGGGGACGCCGCGGCGGGCGCGCGTTCGGTGACGACCACGGGGCCCTCCTTGTGAATGAGGCGCCGGAGTTCACCTCAACGAGCTATCAACTTAGACTAGCCTTACCTACCCCGAACGATCGGAGGCGCCGGTGCCCGCAACGGCCACCACCAGCCGGAGCGTCCTGCGCCAGGCGATTTCCGGACAGCGACGCCAGGTCACGCTCGCTTCCGTCCTCGCCGCCGCGCATCAGGGCGGTGAAGCACTCGTCCCGGTGATCATCGGCGTGGTGATCGACCAGGCCGTCGGCGGCGGCTCGGTCGGCACGCTCGTGCTCTGGCTCGCCGTGCTCGGCGTGGTCTTCGCGGGACTGTCCTACAGCTACCGGTTCGCCGCGCGGGCGGCCGAGGGCGCCTCGCTCCGGGCGGCGCACGACCTCCGTCTCGCGATCAGCAGGCGCGTCCTGCATCCCGGCGGCGGCGCCGAAAACGGCAAGTTGGCCGGTGAGCTGGTCAACATCGGCACCAGTGACGCGCAGCGGGTCGGGGTCGTGAACGCGGCGCTGCCGTTCGGGATCGCCGCGCTCGCCGGTGTGCTGGTCAGCGCCGTCGCCCTGCTGCGCATCTCGATGCCGCTGGGTCTCCTCGTCCTCCTGGGCACACCGCCGCTGCTGTACCTCGCACATCTCATCGGCAAGCCGCTGGAGCGCCGCAGCGAAGCCGAGCAGGAGCGTTCCGCGCACGCTTCGGGGGTCGCCACGGATCTGGTCTCCGGCCTGCGGGTGCTCAAGGGCATCGGCGCCGAACCGGCCGCGGTCGCCCGGTATCGCGACACCAGTCAGAACTCGCTCAAGGCGACCTTGCGCGCCGCGCGGGCCAAGGCCTGGCACGACGGCGCGGTGCTCGCGCTGACCGGGATCTTCATCGCGATCGTCGCCCTCGTCGGCGGAAACCTCGCGTCTTCGGGCTCGATCAGCGTCGGCGACCTCGTCGCGGCCGTGGGGCTCGCCCAGTTCCTGCTCACCCCGTTCCTGATCTTCTCGTGGGTCAACGGCGAGCTGGCGCAGGGCCGCGCGTCGGCGTCCCGTGTCGCCGGCCTGCTGACCACGCCGCCGGCGGTCGAGCCGGGAGACGGCGAACTCCCCTCGCCCGCCACCGGGAACGTCCGGTTCACCGGGGTCTCGTACGGCAGCCTCCGCGGGGTCGACCTCGACATCCCGGCCGGGCAGCTGGTCGGCGTCGTCGCCGCCGATCCGGCCGCCGCGACCGACCTGCTCGACTGCCTCGGCCGCGCGGGCGATCCCGTCGAGGGCGAGGTCCACGTCGACGGCGTCGATCTGTCCACTGTGGACCCCGAGCGGGTGCGGGAAGTCGTCCTGGTCGCCGCGCACGACGCGGATCTGTTCGAAGGAACGCTGGCCGAGAACGTGGGTACCGCCCTGGACGAGGCGCTGGCCGCGTCGGCGGCGGACGAGGTCGCGGCGGCACTGCCGGACGGCACCGGGACCGTGGTCACCGAACGCGGCCGTTCCCTCTCCGGCGGCCAGCGGCAGCGCGTCGCCCTCGCCCGCGCGCTCGCCGCGGACGCGCCGGTGCTCGTCGTCCACGACCCCACGACGGCGGTGGACACGGTGACCGAGGCGAAGATCGCCACCGGGCTCGCCCGGCTACGACAAGGACGGACCACGATCCTGGTGACCACGAGTCCCGCCCTGCTCGCCGTGACCGACCGCGTCGTCGTCCTCGACGGCGGCCGGGTCACCGGCGAGGGCGGCCACGCCGAACTCGCCCGCGATCGCGCCGACTACCGCGCGGCGGTGCTGTCATGACCCGCGAACTCCTCCCCACCGCCGACGGCAAGCGGATCCGCGCCGTCCTCGGCGAACTGCTCCGCACGTCGAAAGCCCGTGCCGCGGGCGCGCTCCTGACGCTCGTCGGCGCGACCGCGATCGGGCTGCTCACCGTCCGCCTGCTCGGCCACATCGTCGATCTCGTCATCGAGAAACGGCCCGCGACCGAACTGGCCACCCCGGTGGCAGGGCTGGTCCTGGTCGCCGTCGCGCAGGCGATCGCGACGGCGCTGGGTGTCTCGATGACCGCGAGGCTCGGCGAAACCCTGCTCGCGGAACTGCGCGAACGGTTCGTCGACAGGGCGCTGAGCCTCCCGCTGGACCAGGTCGAACGCGCGGGATCCGGCGACCTGACCGCCCGGGTCACCAACGACGTCACGGTGGTCGCGAGGGCGGTCCGCGACGCCTTGCCCGAACTGGGCCGCTCGGTGCTCACCATCGTGCTGACCCTCGTCGCCCTCGCCGTCCTCGACTGGCGGTTCCTGCTGGCCGCGCTGCTGGCGACACCGATCCAGCTGCACACCGTGCGCTGGTACGTCCGCAACGCCGTCCCGTTGTACGCGAAGCAGCGGATCGCGACGGGTTCGCAGCAGCAGCAACTGCTCGACACGATCGGCGGCGCGAAGACCGTCCGCGCCTTCCGCCTCGCCGACGCCCACGTGGAGCGGGTCCGGCAGCGGTCCGAGGGCGCGATGGACCTGATGCTGCGCGGTGTCCGGCTGATGACGAAGTTCTTCGCCCGGCTCAACCTCGCCGAGTTCGTCGGCCTCTCGGCCGTGCTGGCGGCCGGGTTCCTGCTGGTGGGCGCCAACGCGGTGACCGTCGGCGTGGCGACGGCGGCGGCGCTGTACTTCCACAGCCTGTTCGGCCCGATCAACACCGCGCTGGCGCTGGTGGACGACGCGCAGGCGGCCGCCGCCAGCCTCGCCCGGCTGATCGGGGTCGCCGACCTGCCCGCACCGCACGAGCCCGAGCGGCCCGCGAAACCCGTCGACGCCTCGGTGAAGGCGGCAGGGGTCTCCCACTCCTATGTGGACGGACATCCGGTACTGCGCGACGTCGACCTGAGCCTCTCCCCGGGCGAACGGGTCGCGCTGGTCGGCGCGAGCGGCGCCGGGAAGACGACGCTGGCCAAGCTGATCGCCGGCATCCATGCGCCGGGCTCCGGAACGATCTCCGTCGGCGGGGTGCCGCTCGACGAACTCGGGCCGTCCGCGACCCGGCAGGCTGTCGCGCTGATCAGCCAGGAGGTGCACGTCTTCGCCGGTTCGCTGTCGGACGACCTGCGGCTCGCCCGGCCCGGCGCGTCCGACACGGAACTGCTGGCGGCGCTGGAAAAGGTCGGCGCGCGCGGCTGGGCGGAAGCGCTGGGCGAGGGGCTCGCGACCGTGGTCGGCGAAGGCGGGCATCAGCTGACGGTCACCCAGTCCCAGCAGCTGGCGCTGGCCAGGCTGGTCCTCGCGGATCCCCCGATCGCGATCCTCGACGAGGCCACCGCCGAAGCCGGGAGCGCGGGCGCGAAGACCCTCGAAGCCGCCGCGGCCGCAGCGCTGGAAGGCCGGACCGGTCTCGTCGTCGCGCACCGGCTGACGCAGGCGGCGGCCTCGGATCGCGTCGTCGTGCTCGACGCGGGCGTGGTCGTCGAGAGCGGGACGCACGACGAACTCGTCGCCTCCGGTGGCCGGTACGCCACCCTTTGGGCGGCCTGGTCGGACAACCGCTCACGGACGTGATCCGGGACGCAGCGGCGCCGGTTGCAATCGGCCGTTCGGCGTCTTAGGTTAGGCAAACCTGAATCTCGATTAATCCGGCAGCGTGCCGGACCGCCGATCAAGAAGGACGGACGATGGCCCGAATCCCCACTTTCTCCGCCGTGCGAGGGCGCCTGAAGACCGCCGGCGTGCTGGCGTCCACCCTGGTGCTGGCCGCCTCGCTCACCGCGTGCGGAGGAGGCGGCGAGTCGGCCACCCCGGCCGCGCAGAACTCCGCGGGCTCGGCGGTCGACGCGAACGCGTTCCCGACGACGATCGAGCACAAGTACGGCAGCACCACCATCACCCAGGAGCCCAAGCGCGTCGTCACGGTCGGCCTGACCGAGCAGGACGCGCTGCTCGCCCTCGGCGTGATCCCGGTCGGGGTCACCGAGTGGCTCGGCAAGTTCCCCGGCACCATCGCCCCGTGGGCGACCGACAAGCTCGGCGGCGCCGCGCTGCCCGAGGTCCTCAAGGACGTCGACGGGCCGCAGTACGAGAAGATCGCCGCGCTGAAGCCGGACCTGATCATCGCGCTGTACTCCGGGCTCACCAAGGAGCAGTACGACAAACTGGCCCAGATCGGCGTCCCGGTCGTCGCGCAGCCCAAGGAGTACAACGACTACGGCATCCCGTGGCAGGAGGCGACCAAGAAGGTCGGCCAGGCCGTCGGGCGCGCGACCAAGGCCAACGAACTGGTCAAGGGCGTCGAGGACAAGTTCGCCCAGGTCCGCAAGGAGCACCCGGAGTTCGAGGGCAAGTCGGCGCTGATGGCGTCGACCTACGAGGGCTACTTCGTCTACGGCAGCCAGGACCCGCGTTCGCGGATCCTCGAATCGCTCGGCTTCAAGCTGCCGGCCGACCTCGACGCCGCCATCGGCGACAAGTTCGGCAAGAGCCTCAGCGCGGAACGCACCGACCTGCTCGACCGCGACGCGCTCGTGTGGCTGATCGACACCCCGGCCAAGGCGGCGGAGATCCTCGGCAAGGACGCGCTCTACACCGGACTGAAGGTGGCGAAGGAAAAGCGCGAGGTCTTCATCGAGAACGAAGGCACCTATGGCAGTGCGGTCTCCTTCGTGACCGTGCTGAGCCTGCCGTACGTGCTCGACCGGATCGTCCCGCAGCTGACCGCCGCTGTCGACGGCGACCCGAAGACCGAGGTCAAACCGGCCGGCTGAGCCACGCGCAGCAGGAGAGAGGCGCGGCGGTGAGGCGTCGGTCGAGGGGGTCGTGAGTGGCAAGTGACGTTAGAACGACACTTACCACTCACGACCCGCTGTACCGACGCCTCACCGCCGCCGTCGCGATCTCAGTGCGGGAATCCCCAGGAATCGTGCAGCGGAACGGTGATCTGCTTGAGCCACGTCTTCGTGGTGAAGTCGCGGGCCTTGATGACCACCGAACCGGGCGAGACCTCGACCTGCAGCCCCTGGTTGAACGCGCCGCCGAGCGACACTTCCCCGCCCTTGCCGTCGTCGGTCCAGCCGACCTGGACGGCGGCGGTGTTCACCACGGTGAACCCTTCGAGGTTGCCGGTGCCCGGGACGACCCGGCGGACCACCCAGTCCGACAGGTTCAGGTCCCAGTGCGTGTGCCCGGAGAACAGGAACACGTCCCGGTAGCGGCCGAGGATCGAGAGCAGCCTGTCGGGCTGAAGGTAGTCGGACCGGTAGAGCTTGTTGTGCGTCCCGGAAACGGTGTTGGGCAGCGGGTGGTGGGTCAGCACCATCACCGGGCTGCGCCGGATCGACCAGTACCGGAGACGCTGTTCGAGCCAGGTGAACTGCCGGTCGCTCATCCAGACCTCGTCCCACAGCTTGGGGTCGTGATACTTGGCGTAGCGCTCGGTTCCGAGGCACAGCACCGGAACCCCGCCGAACGACGTCTCGTTGTAGACGGTGTTGCGGCCCGCGAACCGGTAGAAACTCCGGAAGAGCGAATCCTCGGTCGTGTTGTTGGGCCAGGTCTCCTGCGCGAGTGTGTCGGGATCCCGCCATTTCGGGACGTAGAACTCGTGGTTGCCGATGGCCCAGGCGATCTCGCGCGGATGCCGGTGCTTGTCGAAGGTCTCGCGAAGCTGGGCGTACTCGAAGTCGTAGCCACGCGGGGTGAGGTCACCCGCGATACCGAGTCCCGCGCTGCCCGGGTTGATCGCGTGCAGATCGTCGAGCGCGCTGCCGAAATCGGTGAGGTCACCCTGGATGTCGCTCAGGATGTTGAACCGGACGACCGGCCACTGCGGACCCCACTTCGCCTGCGCCTGGGGCTGTGCCTCCGCTTGCCCCGGCAGCATCGCCGCCCCTGCCGCCGCGCCACCGGCGGTCACCATAAATGCTCTTCGATCCATAACGTGAACGCTACTCACGTTCTATGGCCGAATTCGGTCGCGCATCTGAACAGCGCAAGTCCGTGAAGGCTTCCTTGAGAGATCCAGAGGCCTTCACGGACTTGACCGACCAAACCCGGTCAGGACTCCATGGCCTTGACGAGCGAAGCGGGCCGCAGGTCCGTCCAGTGGGTCTCGACGTACTCGAGGCACTCCGGACGCGAGGCCGGGCCGAACTTCCTCGCCCAACCCGCCGGGACCTCGACGAACTCGGGCCACAGGCTGTGCTGACCCTCGTCGTTGACCAGCACCAGGTACGTACCGTCAGGGTTCTCGAACGGGTTCGTCATGTCTTGTTCTCCTTTGGTGTATCCGATGATTCAGCACGTCGGGTGAGCGCGTCGAGCGCGGCGAACCAGCCTTCCGCCAGTTCCCGCACCGACTCTTCGGTCAGCACGGCCTCCGGCCAGGACCACTCCGCGCCCAGTTCGGGGCCACCGGGGTGGTCCTCGGTCAGCGCGTTGATCGTCAGTGCGTGCGAGGCCGGCATGCGCTCGTCCGCCCCGATTTCGGCCGCTTCGGCTTCCGCCGCGTACGACCAGTCGGTCGCTTCGGGGACACCGATCCGGCCGAGGTAGTTGAACTCGATCTGCGGCTTCGCGAACTTCGCCAGCTCAGGACCGGTCCGAGGATCGAGGTACCGGAGCAGACCGTGCCCGATCCCGCCGTCCGGCAGCCCGCCGAGATGCGTCCGGACCCGCTCGAGCGCGGCACCGGCGGCGGCTCCGCCCGCGAACGCGTCGTCCAGATCGAGGTCGCCCAGGTCCAGGCACACCGGGACGACACTGGTGAACCAGCCGACCGTCCGCGAAAGGTCCGCGCCACCGGCCAGTTCCTCCTCGCGGCCGTGTCCCTCGACGTCGACGAGCACCGCTTGTCCCTCGTCCCGGCGCCAGCGGGCGACGGCGAGCGCGAGGCCGGTGAGCAGGACGTCGTTGACCGTCGCCCGGAACGCCGACGGAACGCGGGACAGCAGCGGGGCCGTCCGCTCGGCGGGCAGCGTCAGCGACACCTTCCTCACGGTCCCCAGAACGTCGCGAGCCGGGTCGAGTGGCCGGTCCAGCGGGATCGGATCGCCGCCGCCCAGCACCGACTTCCACCGGTCCAGTTCACCCCCACGGTCCTGAGTGGACAGGCTCCGCGACCACCGCCGGAACGAGGTCGGCACCGGGGGCAGTTCCGGCGCCTCGTCGCGAGCGACCGACTCCCACGCGGAAGCCAGATCCGGCAACAGGATCCGCCACGAGACACCGTCGACGGCCAGGTGATGGATCATCAGCAGTAACCGGCCGGGGCCGGCCGTTCCCGCGTCGAACCAGGTCGCGCTCAGCATCACACCGGCGTCCGGGTCCAGGCGGGACCGCGTCGGCTCCGCGTGCCGAGCGATCAGCGCTGGCAGATCGCCGTCGGCCTCGACACGTTCGACGTAGATGTCGACGGATCCGGGCACCTGCAGCGCCCAGCCGTCCACCGACCGGTCGAGCCGCGCGCGAAGCATGTCGTGCCGGGCGACGACGGCGCCGAGCACGGCCGTCAGCTGCTCGCCGGTCATCCCGGACGGCGTCTGCACCAGCGCAGCCTGGTGGTAGCCGGCGATCGGCCCGCCGAGTTCGCGGAGCGCGTGCATGATCGGTGTGAGCGCGACAGTGCCGTCGTCCTCCAGGCTCTCGGCGACCTCGGCCAGACCCGCGACCGTACGCCGCGCGAACACCTCGTGCGGCGTGATCTTCAGCCCGGCCGCGCGGGCCCGGCTGACCAGCCGCATCGCGACGATACTGTCCCCTCCGAGCGCGAAGAAGTCGTCGTCGGCACCGAGTTCCGGCACGTCGAGCACCTCCGCGAAGAGCGCGCACAACGCCTTTTCCCGTTCCGTCTCGGGTGCCCGGCCACTGACCAGCTCGGCGTAATCCGGTGCGGGCAACGCCTTGCGGTCCAGCTTCCCGTTGGACAACACCGGAAGCGCGTCGAGTGTGACGAAGGCCGCCGGGACCATGTACTCCGGCAGCGCCTCGGCCGCGAACCGCCGCAGTTCCGCCCGATCCACAGTGGACACCACATAGGCCACCAGCTGCTTGACCCGCGGACGGTCCTCACGCACCAGGACGACGGCCTGCGCGACCTCGCCGTGCCTTTCGAGCACGGCCTCGACCTCCCCCGGTTCGACCCGGAACCCGCGGATCTTCGCCTGGTCGTCGGCGCGCCCGCCGAAGTCCAGCCGTCCGTCCGAGGTCCAGCGGGCGAGGTCGCCGGTGCGGTACATCCGCGCTCCCGCCGGGCCGAACGGATCCGCCACGAACCGCTCCGACGTCAGCGCGGCCCGCCCGAGGTAGCCCCGGGCGAGGCCGGAACCGGCGAGGTACAGCTCGCCGGTGACCCCGGGCGGCACCGGCCGCAGCGCCGCGTCCAGCACGTAGGCGCGGGTGTTCGCGACCGGGCGGCCGACCAGCGGCTTCTCGCTGTCACCGATCCGCGCGACCAAGGCGTCCACTGTGGATTCCGTCGGTCCGTATAGGTTGAAGGCTTCGGTTCCGTCCAAAGTGGCCAGCCGGTGCCACAGACTCTCGGGCACCGCCTCGCCGCCGACGCCGATCACGGCCAGGGGGCACCGGTCGCCGTCGAGCAGGCCCGCTTCGGCCATCTGCGCGAAGAACGACGGCGTGACCTCGATGAAGTCGAAGCCGTCCCGTTCGATCATCGCGGCGAGGAGTTCGGGATCGCGCCGGGTCTGCTCGTCCACGACGTGCACGGCGTGTCCGTCGAGCAGCCACAGTTGCGGCTGCCAGGAGGCGTCGAAGGAGAACGACCACGCGTGCCCCACCCGCAGATGCGGTTTGCCGGCGGCCTCGACCGCGGGCCGGTGCAACGTGGCACGGTGGCTGTGGAACAGGTTCACCACACCGCGATGCGGGACGACGACCCCCTTCGGAGTCCCCGTCGAACCCGACGTGTAGATCACATACGCCGGATGTTCCGGGCCGAGCGGGCGGACCCGGTCCCGATCGGTGAGGTCGTGCGCCTGCCGGTCCTCGGTGACCAGCGCGCAGAGCGCCAGCGTCTCGATGTCCGTCCTGGGCAGCGATTCCAGCAGTTCCGGCTCGGTCAGGAGCACCTTGGGCCGCGCGTCGGCGAGCATCGCGGCCAGCCGCTCGGCCGGGTAGTCCGGGTCGAGCGGCAGATACGCCGCCCCCGCCTTGTGGACCGCGAGGATCGCCAGCAGCACGTCCGCCGAACGCGGCAGTGCCAAGGCGACGAAGTCCTCGGGACCCACGCCGTGGGCGACCAGCGCCCTGGCGAGCCGGTTGGCGCGCTCGTTCAGCTCGGTGAACGACCAGGTGACCTCGCCGGACACCACCGCCGTCGCGCCGGGCGAACGCCGGACCTGATCCTCGAACAGACCGGCCACAGTGGACGGTTCGACGGTGAGTACCGTCCCGTTCCACTCGCGCACGATCAGGTCGAGGTCGGCTTCCGCCAGGATGTCGACTCTGCCGACGAGTATGTCCACATCGGACACCATCGCGGCGAGCACCCGCTCCATCGCGGGAAGAAGCCGTTCCGGCAGACCCGCGTCGAACAGGTCGGACCGGTACTCGGCGGTGAGCTTCAGCCGGGCGCCGGGTTCCACCGCCCAGGTGAGCGGATAGTGCGTGGAGTCCTCATGGCGCACGATCTCCCCGCGCAGCCCGGCGCCGTTCTCGTCTTCGTCCGCGCCCGGGTAGCTCTCGAACACCATCAGCGTGTCGAACAGCTCCCCCAGCCCGGCGCCGCGCTGGATGTCGGCGAGCCCGAAGTGCTGGTGCACGAGCAGGCCGGACTGCTCGTCCTGGACCCGGTCTAGCAGGTCTCCCAGCTTCGCGGCGGGGTCGACCGTGATCCGCACCGGGATCGTGTTGATGAACAGGCCGATCATCCGCTCGACCCCGGCCAGCTCCGGCGGGCGCCCGGCGACCGTCGCGCCGAACACGACGTCCGACCGGCCGGTCAGCCTGCCGAGCACGATGCTCCACGCGGTCTGGACGAGGGTGTTCAGCGTCAACCCCCGCGAGCGCGCGAGTGCGGCCAGCGCACTCGTCGCCTGCTCCGGCAGCTCCAGGGACAACCGCTCCGGCAGCGCCGGGACCCGCTGCGGGTCGTGTGGGACGAGATGGGTCGGCTCGGTCAGCCCGTCGAGCGCCTGCCGCCAAGCGGCGTCCGCCGCCTCCCGATCCTGGGCACCGAGCCACCCGAGATGGTCGCGGTACTGCCGCGCCGGTGCCAGGTCTGCGCCCGCGTACAGCTGGGACAGCTCCGCGAACAGCTGCGGCACCGACCAGCCGTCGAGCAGGACGTGCTGGTGGGTGAACACCAGCCGGTGCCGTCCGTCCGGCAGGGGCACCAGCAGGAAACGCAGCATCGGGGCGACCGCCGGATCGAACCGGCGCCGGTCATGGGCCATCTCCGCCTCGACGACGTCCGCCGAGGCCACCAAGCGCCAGGGAACCGTGACCGAACGCGCCACCAGCGCGACCGGACGGCCGGAAGCGAGGTAGCGGTAACCGGTGCGCAGGACGGCATGCCGGTCGACGAGTGCCTGAGCGGCATCGCGCAGGCGAGCCGGATCGAGCGACCCTTCGAGATCGAAGGACACCTGGACGGTGTAGACGTCGGGCCCGTCGCCGTCCATCGTCGCGTGGAAGAGCAACCCCGCCTGCAACGGCGTCAGCGGCCACACTTCGGCCGTGTCCGGTGCGACGTCGAGGATCTCCGCGCGTTCGGCCGGGTCGAGGTCCACCAACGGCTTCCCGCTCGCCGGCGCGGGCGCGTCGAGCCGCACCGAGCTGACCTCGGCCAGCGCCGCGACGGTCCGGTGCCGGAAGACGTCGCGCGGGCTGAGCAGCAGCCCGGCGCTCCGCACTCGGCCGACCAACTGCATCGCGACGATGCTGTCCCCGCCGAGGCGGAAGAAGTCGTCGTGGACGCCGACCTTCTCCAGCCCGAGGACATCGGCGACGAGTGACGCGAGCAGTTCTTCTCGCGGTGTCCGCGGGGCGTCGCCGGAGACCTCGACGGCGAAGTCCGGGGCGGGCAGCGCCTTGCGGTCAAGCTTCCCGTTGGGTGTCAACGGGAAAGCGTCCAGTACGACGAACGCCGAGGGCACCATATACTCCGGCAAAGCCGCTTCGGCCAGCCGCCGGGCTTCCTCGACGTCGACCTCCCCGGTCAGGTAGGCGACGAGCCTGCCTTCTCTCAAGACCACACGCGCGGACAGCACGGACTCGATCTCACCCAGCTCGATCCGGAACCCGCGCAGTTTGACCTGGTCGTCGGCGCGGCCGAGGTAGTCGAGCGCGCCGTCGGCACGCCACCGCGCGAGGTCGCCCGTGCGGTACATCCGCTCCCCCGCGGCGAACGGGTTCGCCACGAACCGCTCGGCGGTCAGCCCGGCCCGGCCGAGGTAGCCGCGCGCGAGTTGCGCTCCCGCCAGGTACAGCTCGCCCGCCACACCCGGCGGGACCGGGCGGAGCCGGGCGTCCAGCACGTGGACGCGGGTGTTCCACACCGGACGTCCGATGGGGACGGTGTCGTCGACGACCGCCCAGGAGGTCACGTCCACCGACGCCTCGGTCGGCCCGTAGAGGTTGTGCAGCGGGACGTCCACACGAGCGGCGAGCTCGGGCGGCAGCGCCTCGCCACTGCACAGAACCCGGCGGACATCGTGCCACCGCGGCTCTTCGGCGAGGAACGCCTCCAGCATCGACGGGACGAAGTGCAGCGTCGTGATCCGCTGCTCGCGGATCAGCTCCGCGAGGTATCGGGGATCGCGGTGACCGTCCGGTTTCGCGACCACCAGCGTCGCACCGGTGATCAGCGGCCAGAAGAACTCCCACACCGACACATCGAAACTCGACGGCGTCTTCTGCAGAACACGATCATCGGCCGTCAGACCGTACTCGCCCTGCATCCACAGCAACCGGTTCACGATGCCCTCATGCGGCACCACAACACCTTTGGGGCGCCCAGTGGAACCCGACGTGTAGATCACATACGCCCGAGCAGAAGGATCTACCACCCGGCCCAGATTCTCGCCCGAGTAACCATCCAGAACAGGCAACTCGTCGAGAACGACCACAGGAGCGGCGTCTTCGAGCATGAAAGCCAGCCTGTCGGCCGGATAGTCCGTGTCGAGCGGCAGATACGCCGCGCCCACCTTGTGGACCGCGTACAACGCGACGACCAGATCGAGCGATCGCGGCAGCGACACCGCCACCACCGACTCCGCACCCACCCCCTGCTCCACCAGCCACCGCGCCACCTGATTCGCCCGCGCATTGAACTCGGCATACGACAGCTCGAAGCCCTCGAACACCACAGCAGGAGCATCCGGCGTCCACGCCACCTGCGCCTCGAACAACTCCGGCAACGTCACCGCCGGGACGTCGTGCGCGGTGTCGTTCCACTGCCGGAGCAGCGAGCGCTCGTCTTCGTCGAGGACGTCGAGCGCGCCGACCGGGATCGTGGGATCAGCGGCCACCTGCGCCAGGACGGCGGCCAGGCGCCGCGCGAACGCTTCGGCCGTGGTGTGGTCGAACAGGTCGGCGCTGTATTCGATCGCGGCCGAGATGCCGTCGGTGTTCTCCAGGAACCCGAATTCGAGATCGAACTTGGCGATGCCCTGCGCGAAGTCCTCCCGATTCGCGCGAAGGCCGGGCAGTGTCAGCCCGTCGCCGGATTCGGGCAGGTAGACCACCATCACCTGGAACAACGGGTGCCGGGCCAGCGAGCGCTCCGGGTTGACCGCGTCGACCAGGCGCTCGAACGGCAGGTCCTGGTGTTCGAAGGCGGCCAGATCCGTCGCGCGCACCCGCGAGAGCAGGTCACCGAACGCCGGGTCGCCGGACAGGTCGGTGCGCAGCACGAGCGAGTTCACGAAGAAGCCGACCAGCGGCTCCAGCCGTTCGTCGGTGCGGCCGGAACTCGGCGCGCCGAGCGGGATGTCGTCCCCGGCGCCGAGCCGGTGCAGCAGCGCCGCGACCGCGGCCTGGGCCAGCATGAACATGCTGACGTCGTGCTCGCGGGCGACGTCGCGCAGGCGTTCGGTGAGGGCGGCGTCGATCGGGAAGGTGACGAGGCCACCGCGGTGACTCGACTCGGCCGGACGCGGCCGGTCCGAGGGCAGTGCCAGTTCCTCCGGCAGGCCCGCCAGCGCTTCCTGCCAGAACTCGAGGTGCCCGGAGGCCGTCGAACCGAGCAGTTCCCGTTGCCACAAGGCGTAGTCCGCGTACTGGACCGGCAACTCAGTCCACTGTGGAGCGATGCCTGACAAGCGGGACTCGTACGCTGTGGCGAGGTCGGCCATCAGCGGCCCCTGTGAGCCCTCGTCCGTCGCCACGTGATGCAGCACCAGCAGCAGGACGTGTTCCCGCGGCGACACGGCGAAGACCGTGACCCGGATCGGAAGTTCCTCGTCGAGGGCGAACCCGCGACCGGCCTCGGCGGACAGCTGCGCCGGCAGATCCACGGCCTCGGCGAACACGACGTCAGGTCGCACGTCGGCGAGGATCCGCTGCGCGACGACGCCGTCTTCCTCGGCGAACACGGTCCGGAGCGTTTCGTGCCGCTCGACGACGTCGCCGACCGCCGCACGCAACGCGTCCGCGTCCAGCTCGCCGTGCAGGCGCCAGGCGAGCGGGATGTTGTAGGTGGGCGTGACGCCTTCGAGCCGGTAGAGGAACCACAAGCGTTGCTGCGCGGGCGAAAGCGGCAGCACGTCCGGCCGGTTCCCGGCGATCGGGACCGGGTGGGCCGACGGTCCGGCGAGCCGTTCCGCCAGCGCCGCGACGGTGGGGGCGTCGAAGACGTCGCGGACCGACACCGTGGCGTCCAGGCTCGCCGAGATCCGGCTGACCAGGCGCATCACCAGCAGCGAATGGCCGCCGAGGGTGAAGAAGCCGTCGTCGATCCCGACCCGCTCCACGCCGAGCACGTCGGCGAACAACGCACACAGAGCTTCTTCCCGCGCGTTCCGGGGCTCGCGGCCTTCGGCAGTCGCGAACTCGGGCGCGGGCAAGGACTTCCGGTCGAGTTTGCCGTTCGGGGTCAGCGGGATCTCGTCGAGTACGACGATCGCGGACGGCACCATGTGCTCGGGCAACCTCGCGGCCACCGCGTCCCGCAGTCCGTCATCGGAACCGACGACATAGGCCACCAGCCGGTCTTCACGAGCGACGACCACGGCACGGGTGACGGACGCCGACGCCGCCAAGGCCGCTTCGACCTCGCCGAGTTCGACCCGAAACCCGCGGATCTTGACCTGGTCGTCGACACGGCCGAGGAACTCCAGGACACCGTCGTCCGACCAGCGCGCTAGGTCCCCGGTCCGGTACATCCGCTCCCCCGCCTCACCGAACGGGTCGGCGACGAAGCGCTCGGCGGTCAGCCCCGGCCGGGCCAAATATCCGCGGGCGAGCTGCGCACCGGCAAGGTAAAGCTCGCCGGGGACACCCGGCGGAACCGGGTTCAACCGCGCGTCCAGCACGTAGGTCCGCGTGTTCCACACCGGGCGCCCGATCGGGACAGTCGGCGTCGTTTCGGCACCGGCCTGCCACGCCGTCACGTCGACGGACGCTTCGGTCGGGCCGTAGAGGTTGAACAGCGGGACGTCCACGCGGGCGGCCAGCTCCGAAGGCAGCGCCTCGCCACTGCACAGGACCCGGCGGACGGCGTGCCATCGCGGCTCTTCGAGGAGGAACGCCGCGAGCATCGACGGGACGAAGTGGACGGTCGTGATCCCGGCGGTGCGGATCAGCTCGGCGAGGTACGCCGGATCCTTGTGGCCCTCGGGCTTGGCGACGACCAGCGTCGCACCGGTGATCAACGGCCAGAAGAACTCCCACACCGACACATCGAAACTCGACGGCGTCTTCTGCAGAACACGATCATCGGCCGTCAGACCGTACTCGCCCTGCATCCACAGCAACCGGTTCACGATGCCCTCATGCGGCACCACGACACCCTTGGGACGCCCAGTCGAACCGGACGTGTAAATCACGTACGCCGGAGAAGACGAGTCCACCACCCGGCCCAGATTCTCGCCGGAAAAGCCGTCCAGAACAGGCAACTCGTCGAGGACGACCGCAGGGGCGGCGTCTTCGAGCATGAAAGCGACGCGATCCGCCGGATAGTCGCGGTCGACAGGCAGGTAAGCGCCACCTGCCTTGTGGACGGCGTAGAGCGCGACGACCAGATCGAGCGATCGCGGCAGCGACACCGCCACCACGGACTCCGCGCCCACTCCTTGACCGACCAACCACCGTGCCAGCTGATTCGTCCGCACGTTGAACTCGGCATACGAAAGCTCGGAACCCTCGAACACCACAGCGGAAGCATCCGGCGTCCGCGCGACCTGAGCCTCGAACAACTCCGGCAACGTCCCGGCCGGGACTTCACGAGCCGTGCGGTTCCACTCGGCCACTCGCGCGAGTTCGTCACCGACGAGGACGTCGAGCAGGCCGGCCGGCCGGTCGGGTTCGGCGGTGACCTGTTCCAGCAGGGCCGTGAGCCGGTTGAGCAACCGCTCTGCCGTCGCTTCGTCAGCGAGATCCTCGGCGTACTCCAGCATCAGCGTGGCGGTGTTCTCGTCATCGACCATCGTGAAGTGCAGGTCGAACTTCGCCATTCCGGTGTCCATCTCGAACCACTCGGCGGGCAGGCCGAGCACGTCGTGGGCACCGCTCTGCCGGTGGTAGCCCACCATCACCTGGAACAGCGGGTTGCGCCCCGGCACGCGGGGCGGGTTCAGCTCCTCGACGACGCGTTCGAACGGCAGGTCACCATGTGAGAAGGCGGCGAGATCCGCCTCGCGCACCCTGTCGAGCAGCGCGGCGAACGTCGGGTCGCCGGAGAGATCGGTCCGCAGCACCAGCGTGTTCACGAAGAACCCGACGAGGTCGTCGAGCGCCGCGTCGGTGCGCCCCGCGATCGGGGCACCCAGCGCGATGTCGTCGCCTGCCCCGGTCCGGTGCAGCAGTGCGGCCACCGCCGCCTGCAGCACCATGAACGGGCTCGCTCCCGCCCTCGCCGCCAGTTCACGGACGGCGGACGACAGCTCGCCGGAGAGGCGGGACTTCACCTTCCCGCCCTTGCCGGTCGGCCGGAGCGGACGCGGGCGATCCAGCGGCAACGTCAGCTCGTCCGGCGCGCCCCGCAAGGCCTCGGCCCAGAACGCGACCTGAGCGGCGCCGCGCTGGTCGAGGAAGTCTTTCTGCCAGAGAGCGAAGTCGGCGTACTGCACCGGCAAGTCCGTCCACACGGGACTCTCACCGGCGAGCCGCGCTTGATACGCCGAGGTCAGATCGCCCAGGAACGGGCGGTCGGACCATTCGTCGGTCGCGCTGTGGTGCAGGACCAGCGAGATCACCTGGTCGTCGTCGCCGAGCCGCAGCACCCGCAGCCGGACCGGAATCTCCCGCGCCAGGTCGAACGGTGTCCTGGAAAGCGCAGCGATCCGGGCGTCCAGCCCCGTCTCGTCGCACTCCTCGACGATGAACGGGATCTCCGGCGCGTCGAGGACGCGCTGACAGGGCTCCCCGTCGTGCTCGGCGATGACGGTCCGCAGGACCTCGTGCCTGCCGAGGACGTCACCGAGCGCCAGTCGGAGAGAGCCGAGATCAAGGCCGCCCCGCAGCCGGAAGGTCAGCGGGAAGTTGTAGGCGACCGCGTTCGCTTCCATCCGGTCGACGAGCCAGAGGCTGCGCTGGGCGGACGACAGCGGGATCCGTTCAGGACGCTCGACGCGGACCACCGCGGGCCGCGCCGGTTCGCCACCGCCCGCGCGGGCAGCCAGCTCGGCGACCGTCGGCGCCTCGAACAGGTCACGGATGGCCAGTTCGGCGCCGAGTTCGGTCCGGGCCCGGCTGATGAGCCGGGTGGCCAGCAGCGAATGGCCGCCGAGGTCGAAGAAGTTGTCCTCGACGCCGACCCCGTCCACCCCGAGGACCTCGGCGAAGAGCGCGCACAGCGTCTCCTCCGCGGCGGTCTCGGCCGGACGGCTTTCGGCGAGCCGCACCGCCTGATCGGCCTCCGGCAGCGCCCGCGTGTTGAGCTTGCCGTTGTCGGTCAGCGGCAGCGCGCCCAGCGTGACGAACGCGGCCGGGACCATGTAGTCCGGCAGTTCCGTCTTGAGCCTGTCGCGTAGGCGCTGCACCAGTTCGCCGCCGCCGCGGGCCGCCGTCGGGCTCGTGGCGTACTTGGCCAGGTTGGTGCCGAGCGAAACCGGCTGGTGTACCCCGGTGATCAGCGCGTCCGGCTGTCCCTTGTGGACGAACAGCGCCTCGAAAGCGCCCTCGGCCGACCAGGTGCAGTACACCCGGAAGCCGAGCCGGTCCCCGAGTTCGTGCACGTCCTCGGGCTCGATCCCGCCAGGGGCGCGGAACAGGTCCAGGACGTCGATCAGCGGTGCACCGGCGTCCAGCGCTCGTGTCGCCTCGACCTCCGGCGTCTGCCGCGCGTCCGGGATCCGGCTCACGCGCAGCGTTTCCGCCCCGGTGAGCCGCTCCTCCAGCGCGGCGAGGGATCCGACCTCGTCCCACGAGAAGCGTGCCGCCTGCGCGACCGACAAGGTGTCGGCCGCCTCCTTCACCAGGACGGCGTCGTAGCGGTACCGGCTCAGCTCGTTGTGCAGCCGGGCCCGTTTGATCCGGACCTGCGCGGCGACCTCCGGAAGCTGCCGCGCGAGCGCGGTGAAGTAGTCCGGGTCGATCAGGAGTTCCTTCTCCAGCGCGGCCCCGCGTTCGATCGCCCGCCGTACCTGGGCGACGTCGGAGGTCGCGTCGGCGCGGGTGAGCTGGATCGCGGTGTGGAAGGCGCGGGCGAGCCGCAGGTTCCGGACGTCGCCGACGAACAGCGCGCCGCCGGGCGCGAGCAGGCCGATCGCCTTCGTGATGACGTCGGTCAGGTAGTCGACGCTCGGGAAGTACTGGATGACGGAGTTGATCACGATGGTGTCGAACCGGCCGTCGGGCAGGCCGTCGAACACGTGCGCCGGCTGGGCACGCAGGTTCACCTTGGCCGCCAGCGCCGGATCCCGTTCCAGCTCGCGGTTCAGCTTCGCGATCACCGGGGCGGCGAGGTCGGTGCCCCAGTACTCCTGAGCCAGCGGCGCGATCTGCCCCAGCAGCAGACCGGTGCCGACGCCGATCTCCAGCACTCGTTCCGGCTTCAGTTCGGCGATCCTGTCGACGGTCGCCTGCCGCCATTCCCGCATGTGCTCCAGCGGGATCGGGTCGCCGTCGTAGCTGGAGTCCCAGCCCGCGAAGTCCTCGGTGAACAACGCCGTCGGGATCTCGGTGTACTCGTCGGAGTAGATCTGCTGCCACTCGCCGACCTGGTCGGCTTCCGCCTCGGCCCGCGCGTCCCCGCTCAGTTCGGCCGGGACGACGTACCCGATGAGCCGTTTCAGCCCGGGTGCCGACGGGTCGGGCCGGGCGATGACGGCGGCCTGCGCGACCTCCGGGTACCGGCTGAGCGCGGTCTCGATCTCGCCGAGTTCGACGCGGTAGCCGCGGATCTTGACCTGGTCGTCGGTCCGGCCGAGGAAGTCGAGGTTCCCGTCCGCGCGGCGGCGCACCAGGTCACCGGTGCGGTACATGCGGCTTCCATGCCCAGGGACGAACGGGTCGGCGACGAACCGTTCGGCGGTCAGCCCGGGACGGCCGAGGTAGCCGCGGGCCAGCCCCTCACCGGCGATGTAGAGCTCACCCGCGACGCCGTCGCGGACCGGCCGGAGCCAGGCGTCCACGATGTAGGCACGGGTGTTCCAGATCGGTTTGCCGACGGTCGGGGTGTCGCTGTCGGTCGTGCCGCCGCCGAGGGTGTTGATCGTGTATTCGGTGGGGCCGTACAGGTTGTAGCCGTAGGTGCCGTCGGTGTCCCGCAGCCTGTTCCACACCGACTCCGACACCGCCTCGCCGCCGAGCAGGACGAGCGCGGGCCGGTGCCCCTCCAGCAGGCCTTCCTCGATCAACAGGTGGGCGTACGTCGGCGTCACGTTGACGACGTCGACCTCGTGCTCGTCGCAGTACGCCACGAGCGCCCGCGCGTCCCGGCGCAGTTCCTCGTCGCAGACGTGGACCTCGTGCCCCTCGACGAGCCACAGCAGCTCTTCCCAGGACATGTCGAAGGCGAACGACACGGTGTGCGCGATCCGCAGCCGCCGTCCGCCCGCCGCCGCGATGGCCGGGGCGAAGATCGCGCCCTGGTGGTTGAGCTGCATGTTCGTCAGGCCGCGGTACGGCGTGACGACACCCTTGGGCTTGCCCGTCGAGCCCGACGTGTAGATGACGTACGCCGGGTGCTCCAGGCGGTCCGCGCGGCCTCGCGCGAACAACGGGCGTTCGGCGTCGGAGATCGGGCCGTCGTCGAACGCCCTGTCTTCATGGTTGTCGACGAGCACCCGCGGCGTGGCGTCGGGCAGCGTCGCCGAGACGTCCTTTGTGGACACCAAGCACAACGGCCCGGCGTCTTCCAGCATCACCGCGAGCCGGTCGGCCGGGTAGTCGAGTTCCAGCGGCAGATACGCCGCGCCGGTCCGCAGGACGGCGAACAGCGCGACGACCATGTCGATCGACCGCGGCAGGCCGAGCGCGATCACCTGTTCCGGCGCGGCCCCCTTCGCCAGCAGGAGCCGGGCCATCCGGTTGATGCGCGCGTCGAGTTCGGCGTAGGTCAGCTGTTCGTCACCGAACACCAAGGCCGTCGCGTCGGGGGTCCGCTCCGCCTGGACGGCGAGCAGGTCCGCGATCGTGTCCTCGATGACCGGGTTCTCGGCCTCGGCCCAGCCCGCCTCCAGCGCGGCTCGGTCCTCAGTGGACACCGTCGCGAGCGCGGCGACCGGTTTCGCCGGGTCGTCGACGATCTGGCCGACCAGCGACGTGAACAGACCCAGCACCGACCCGGCCTCGCCCGCGTCGATCACGTCGTCCCGGTAGGACAGCGTGACCCGGATTTCCTCGCCCGGCGTCACCACCAGCGTCAGCGGATAGTGCGTCGCGTCGATGTTGAGCAGGTCGGTGATGCCGTGCCGGTGGCGGAGGCCGTCACGGCGCTCGTCACCGTCCGCGTTGCGCAGCACGAAGAGCGTGTCGAACAGGACCCGGTGCCCGGCCTCCCGTTGCAGGACGCCGAGGCTCATGAACTCGTACGGGGTCAGGTCCATCCGCTCGGACTGCAGGCGCCGCACCAGGTCCAGGACGGACTCGGCCGCGTCGAGCCGCACCCGCGTGGGCACGGTGTTGAGGAACAGGCCGATGGTGTTCTCGATCTCGGGCACGGCGGCGGGCCTGCCCGCGACAGCGGCGCCGAACACGACGTCGTGCCGTCCGGTCATGGTCGAGAGGACCAGGCCCCAGGCGGCGTTGAGCACGGAGTTGACGGTCAGGCCGTGGCGCCGGGCCTGTTCCCGCAGCGCGCCGCTGAGGTCGCCGGGCAGGACGGTGTCCAGGTTGACCGGGGTGGCCGGGACCAGATCCCTGCCTTCCGGCCCGATGACGGTCGGCTCCGCGAGCCCGGACAGCGCCTCGCGCCAGGCTTCGGTGGCGGCCTCGATATCCTGCCGGTCCAGCCAGCGCAGGAAGTCCACATAGGACCCAGCGGCGGGCAGTGTCCGGTCGTCCCCGCCGAGGTCGTACAGCGCGAACAGCTGCTCGATGAACAGCCAGGCGGACCAGCCGTCCCACAGCAGCAGGTGCCGGTTCAGCACGACACGGTCGCGCCCGTGCCCGAGCCGGACCAGTTTCAGCCGGAACAGCGGCGGGGCACCGAGGTCGAACCGCGTCGCGCGGTCTTCGGCCATCAGTTCGTCGAGCCGTGCCCGCTGCTCGTCTTCGGGCAGCGTCGAAAGATCCACTTCGGACAGCGGAGGTTCGACGTCGGCCGCCACGAACTGGACCGGCCCCCGCAGGCCCTCGCTGGTGAAACCGGCGCCGAGGCTGGGGATCCGGCGGACCAGCGCGGACACCGCCGACCGCAACCGGCCGGCGTCCAGGCGGTGGTCGAAGTCGATCG
Source organism: Amycolatopsis sp. NPDC102522 (assembly GCF_055584485.1). Taxonomy (NCBI): domain Bacteria; kingdom Bacillati; phylum Actinomycetota; class Actinomycetes; order Pseudonocardiales; family Pseudonocardiaceae; genus Amycolatopsis; species Amycolatopsis sp. NPDC102522. The sequence goes on from NZ_JBVJLY010000018.1 coordinate 140,725, forward strand.
CCTCCTGGATCGTGTAGATGTCGACCCGGTCGGAGTTGTAGCTGGAGTGGAAGAACAGGCCTTCCTGCAGTGGCGACAGCGGCCAGACGTCGGCGACCGGCGCCCGGCTGAACCGCTCGACGCGGGCGATCTCCTCCTGCGTCAGGGAGACGAGTTCGAGGTCGGACGGCGTGAGCCCCAGCGGCACGCCCGTGTCCGCGGCAGCGAGTTCGCGTAAGGCCGCGGCCCAGCGTTCGGCGAGCGCTCCTGCCGGGCCCGCGAACGTCGCCGTCAGCCTCGGCCCGTCCTCGGTGTCCTCGCAGGCGACCCCGATCCGCAGGACGTGGTCTCCGGACGGCGGCGTCGCCGCGTGCCCGGCGACCTGCCACTCCCCCGGCGCTGCCGGGATCAGGCCGTCGTAGCGCAGAGCGATCCGCGGCTTCGCGAGCCCGGCGAGCAGCGGACCGGTCTGGGCGTTGAGATAGCGCAGCGGGCCGTAACTCTCAGGCGTCTTCCGGACGGTCTCTTTGACGGCCTTGAGCATCGCGAGCGGTTCGCCTGTCGCGGTGATCCGCACCGGGCGGACCGACGTCAGGGCGCCGATGGTGTCCGAAACGTCCACCCGGCCATGGAGATCGACGAGAAGTTCGCCGTCGACGGCGGTTTTCAGCGCCGTCAGGAGGACGTCGGTCACATCGCCGTGGAGTGCGACGAGCTTCCGGGTGTCCTCGATGGACAGGGTGATCCGGCGTTCGGCGACGTCCCCATCAGCGGCGATCTCGAAAGCACCGGGTGCCAAGGTCTCGGCCCAGTGCTCGATTTCGCCGAGCAGTGCGGGGTCCTGCGCCGTTTCGGTGATCCGGCGCGCGATGGTCCGCAATGAGGTCCGCACCGGCGTGAACACCAGCGGGTGGCCGCTGGTCACGGCTTCCCAGGCGATCGCGAGGTCTGCGGAGAGGATCGTCAAGCTCCGCGCGTCCAGCAGGATCGGATGGGCGACCAGGAGCAAGCGGCCCGGTTCGTCGAACCAGACAGCCTGCAGCAAGTTCTCCGACAACCGGTTTGCCGCGTCCCGGTACTCGTCTTCGACAGATCCAGTTGCGTGACGGAGCAGGTCAGCAGCTTGCAGATTCCCTTGTGGACGGATTTCGAGCGACCACAGCACCGACGCGATCCGCGACAGTTCGAGCCGCAGGCCGTCGTGGTGGTCGAGCACGAGTTGCAGGGCCGCGGCGAGCGTCTCGACGTCGGCCCCGGAAGGCACGGTCAGCAGCACGGACTCCGGGCGCATCGCGTCGCCCAGTTCCCGCAGCCGCAGCACTTCGGGCAGGAGCGGGAGGGCGCCGACGCCGTCGGTATCGGCCACCGGTTCGGCGGGCGTCGCGGAGGCGGCGAGCGCGGCCGGGGTCCGGAGTTCGAAGACGTCCTTGGGGCTCAGTTCGAACCCCGCCCGCCGAGCACGGCTCGACACGGCGATAGACGAGATGCTGTCGCCGCCCAGCAGGAAGAAATCGCCGTGGGCGCCGACCGTGTCCAGGCCGAGGACGTCCGCGAAGATCCGCGCGAGGGCGCGTTCCTGGTCATTCTCAGGCGTAGCGACATACTGGCCGATTTCAGGCGCGGGCAGTGCCCGGACGTCGAGCTTTCCGCTGGGCGTCAACGGGAACTCGTCGAGGACGACGAACGAAGACGGGACCATCGGAGCCGGAAGCACTTCACTCACCGCGGCTCGCAGCAGCTCCGGATCCGCGCCGCCGGCCACATAGCCGACGAGCACGCCATCCTTCGCCACGACCGTGGCGGCGGTGACCTCCGGCTGTGCGGCGAGAACGGCTTCGATCTCGCCGAGTTCGATCCGGTTGCCGCGGATCTTCACCTGGCGGTCGGTGCGGCCGAGGTACTCGATCTCGCCGTCGGCGCGGCGCCGGACGAGGTCGCCGGTGCGGTACAGCCGCTGTCCCGGTTCGCCGAACGGGTCGGCGACGAAGCGCTCGGCGGTCAAGCCCGGCCGTCCGTGGTAGCCACGGGCAAGCTGGACACCCGCGAGATACAGCTCTCCCGCCACGCCGTCGGGCACCGGGCGGAGGCAGCCGTCGAGGACGTGCACCCGCGTGTTCCACACCGGACGTCCAATGGGGACTGCTGCGCCTTCGGTCCCATCGACGGCGAAGTAGGTCACGTCCACGGCCGCCTCGGTGGGGCCGTAGAGGTTGTGCAGCGGGACACCGGTGAGCGAGCGCCAGCGCGCGGCGTTCTCGCCGGTCAGCGCCTCCCCACTGGAGAAGACCCGACGCAGGGACCGGGCCCAGCGCAGGTCTTCGGTGACGTCCTCGCTGCCGAGGAACGCGGCGAGCATGGACGGGACGAAGTGCAGGGTGGTGATCTCACGTTCCCGGATCAGCCGCGCGAGATAAGCCGGATCGCGGTGGCCGTCCGGTTCGGCCAGCACCACCGCGGCACCCTCGCACAGCGCCCAGAAGAACTCCCACACGGACACGTCGAAGCTCGACGGCGTCTTCTGCAGCACCCGATCCGACTCGGTGAGCCGATACTCGTGCTGCATCCACGCGAGCCGGTTGACGATCGCGCGATGCGTGACGGCCACGCCCTTCGGCCGCCCGGTCGATCCGGAGGTGTAGATCAGGTAAGCGGTGTTGTCGGCCCCGGCGGCCGCGCCCTGGACGTCCTCGACGACGGACTCGCCGGACACGGAGACCTGGGTCAGCCCGGCGACAACCGGGATCCGCGACGCCGTCCCGGGTTCGGAGACCACGAGACGCGCACTGGAGTCGGCGAGCATGTATTCGAGCCGCTCGGCCGGATAGTCGAGGTCGATCGGCAGGTAGGCGGCCCCGGCCTTGAGCACACCGAGGAGCGCGACCATCAGTTCGGCCGACCTCGGCACGGCGACGGCCACGATCTCGTCAGGACCGGCACCCAGGGAACGCAGCCTGCGGGCCAGCTGCTCCGCGCGGGTGTCGAGATCCACATAGGACAGTTCGGTGTCCTTGAACACCACCGCAGTCGCGGACGGGGTCTTGGCGACCTGCTCGGCGAAGGCCTCGGCCAGCGTCCGCTCGGGCACCGGATGCGCGGTCGCGTTGAGTTCGGCCAGCCGGCCGCGTTCGGCGGGCGAGAGTAGGTCGACAGCGGTGACCGGCAGGCCGGGGTTCGCGGTCAGCGTCTCCAGCAGCCGCGCGAACCGTTCCGCGAGGTGCCCGGCCGTGACCGCGTCGATCCGGGCGGCGTCGAACTTGAGGCTGAACGCCAGGTCCGTGCCCGGGGTCGCGATCATCGCGACCGGGAAGTGCACCGCGTCGGTGACCTCGACGCCGGTGAGCCGCAGGATCCCGGACGGCTCCGCGTCACGCGGGAAGTTCTCGACGACCACAAGGGTGTCGAACAGTTCTTCCTGCCCGGCACCGGCGACGCGCTGCAGTTCGCCGAGGCCGAGATGCTGGTGGTCCAGCAAGGCCGCCTGCTCGTCCTGCAGGCGGCGCAGCACGGCGGCGACGGTTTCGGACGGGGACCAGCGCAGCCGGACAGGCACCGTGTTGATGTACAGGCCGACAGCCGATTCGAGGCCGTCGGCACCGGTGTCGCGGCCGGAGACGGTGCTGCCGAACAGCACGTCGTCACGGCCGGTGAGCCCGCCGAGGAGTAGCCCCCAGGCGCCGTGCAGAACGGTTCCGAGGGTGAGACCGTGTGCGCGGGCCATGGCGGACAGCGCCGCCGTGGCCCGTTCGCCGAGGTTCAGGTGCACTCGCGACGGCCGCCTCCCCGCCGTGGACTGCCCCTCGATCAGCCGCGTGGGTTCGTCCACTCCGGACAGTGCGGTCCGCCAAGCTTCCCGCGCAGCCTCGTGATCACGCGACGCGAGCCGTCGCAGGTGGTCCTCGCGAGTGCCCGGTTCCGGGAGCGGGGCGTCCGTTCCCGCGTATCCCGCCAGCAGTTCGCGGAGCAGCACCACGACCGACCAGCCGTCGGCGATGATGTGGTGGAACGTGAGCGCCAGCTTGGCGCGATCCTCACCGAGCCGGGCGAAAGTCGCGCGCAGCAAGGGCGGCCGGGCGAAGTCGAACCGGCGCGCGCGATCGGCCTCGAAGGCTTCCGCGGCGTCTTCGGCGGGCACTTCACGCCAGGGCAGTTCGGCGTGCCGGGTCACCGTCTGGACGACCTGTCCGCCGTCGAGCTGCCGGAAACCGGACCGCAGCGACGAGTACCGGTCCAACAGCGCCTGCGCGGACCGGCGCAGCGCGTCGGCGTCGACCTCGCCTTCGAGGTCCAGCACTTCCTGGACGGTGTAGATGTCCGCCGCCTGGCCACCTTCGAACTCCGCGTGGAAGAAGAACCCTTCCTGCAACGGCGTCACGGGCAGGACGTCGGCGAACTCGGCGAGCGACGCACGCTCGGCGTCGGTCAGCTCCAGCAGCGGCCGCTGGTCCACAGTGGACTTGGCGGTGATGGTCTCCGCGCACGCGGCTAGAGCCTCGGGAGTCCGATGCTGGAACACCTGGCGTGGCGTGATGGCGAGGCCCCGTTCGGCCGCGCCGAGTACCAGCCGGATGGAGAGGATGCTGTCGCCGCCGAGGGTGAAGAAGTCGTCATCGGCACCGGCCGAGGCCAGCCCGAGGACGGCCGCGACGACGTCGCACAGGATCCGTTCCCGCTCGGTGCGCGGCGCGTGGCCGGTGGCGGCGGCGCCGAAATCGGGCAGGGGCAAGGAGGTGCGGTCCAGTTTGCCGTTCGGCATGATCGGCAGCCGGTCGAGCGCCACGAACGCCGACGGCACCATGTAGTGCGGCAGCGCCGATTCCGCGTGGGCGCGCAACTCCTTCAGCAGCGACGGCGATCCGTCCGCCTCCAGGACGACGTACGCCACCAGGCGCCGGTCCCCCGGCTTGACCTCGCGCGGGACGACGGCGATCCGCTCGACCCCGGCGTACGCGGCGAGCGCGGACTCGATCTCCCCCGGTTCGATCCGGAAGCCGCGGATCTTCACCTGGTGATCGGTGCGGCCGAGAAAGTCGAGGTTCCCGTCCGCGCGCCAGCGGACCCTGTCACCGGTGCGGTACATCCGCTCGCCGCCGCCGGTGAAGGGGTCGGCGACGAAACGTTCCGCTGACAGCCCCGGACGTCCGGCGTAGCCCCGCGCGAGACCGCGGCCGCCGACGTACAACTCCCCTTCGACGCCGACCGGGACCGGCCGCAGCGCCGTGTCGAGGACGTAGCAACGCGTGTTCGGATCCGGCCTGCCGATCGGGATGGGCCCGGTCCAGCCGGGCTCGGCCGCCCACAGCGTAGAGTTCACCGTCGCCTCGGTCAGCCCGTACGCGGCGACGACCTTCAGGTCCTCGGCCCAGCGCGCGATCAGTTCCGGCGGGACGGTCTCGGTGCCGACGATCAGCACCGCGCCCTTCGGCAGTTCACAGTCCGGCGGCAGCGCCGCGACCAGCGACGGCGGCAGGATCATGTGCGTCGCCGCGTTGTCGGCGATGTAGCCGGTCAGTTCGACACCCGCGACGCGGCGGTGCGACGGCACCACGATCAGCGTTCCGCCGACGCACAGTGACATGACCAGATCCCAGACCGTCACGTCGAACCCGGTCGAGGCGAACTGGACCACCCGGCTGTCCTCGGCGATGCCGATCCGTTCGGTCGCGGTGCTGATCAGGCTGCCGATCCCGTCGTGGGACAGGACAACGCCCTTCGGCTTGCCCGTCGAACCCGACGTGTAGATGACGTACGCGGCCTGGCTCAGCGCGACCCCGCTGACGTCCACAGTGGACGCGTCGAGTTCCGCGAGTTCGGCGACGAGGGCCGGATCGTCCAGAAGAACCCGTTCGACGTCCACCCCGGGCGGCAGCTGCGCCGATTCCTCCCTTGTGGACACCACGATTCCCGCGCCCGCGTGGGAAAGCATGTACGCGAGACGATCCTCGGGGTGGTCGAGGTCGAGCGGCAGATAGGCGGCCCCGGCCTTCATGACACCGAGGAGCGCGACCACGAGATCGGCCGAGCGCGGCATCGCCACGGCGACGACGTCCTCGTCACCGACGCCTCGCCGCTTCAGCAGACGAGCGAGCCGGTTGGCGGCGGCGTCCAGCTCGGCGTAGGTCAGGCGGACGTCCTCGCAGACGACGGCCTCGGCGTCCGGTTTCCGTGCCACGATCCGGTCGAACGCCTCGGGCCAGGACACCTCGGGCGAATCCGCCACCGCGGTCCCGAGCGCCAGTATCCGGGCCCGTTCCTCGCCCGAGAGCAGGTCGATCGCTGCCAGCGGCAGGTCCGGTCCCTTCACCAGGGCGTCCAGCACCGCGGCGAACCGGCGGCGGTGTTCGGCGAGTTCGTCGTCGGTGGAGACAGCCGCGTCCGCGTCGAAGTCGAAACGGAGGCCCCGGCCCTCACCGGCGTCGTACACGGCGATGGCGACGTCGCTGATCGGCCCGAGTTCCAGGTTGTGCACTGTGGCGGTCGCGTCGCCGAACGCGAGTTCGCCGTCCACGGCCATGTAGTTCACGCTCAGCCCGACGAGTTCGTGCACCCCGCCGCTCGCGCCGAGTTCACGCGCGAGGTCCTCACCGCGGTACCGGCTGTGTTCCAGCAGCGCGGAGACCTTCTCCGCGACCTGGGCGACGAGCCGCGCCGGCGTCGTCTCGGGGCGGACCTCCAGCCGCACAGGCAGGACGTTGGACACCATGCCCGGCTGCTCGCGCAGGGCGCGGGTGGTGCGCGCGGTGACCGGCAGGCCGAGGACGAGGTCTTCGGCACCGGTCACCCGGTGCGCGTAGGCCGCCACGGCGGCGATCGCGACGCGGGACAGCCTCGTTCCCGCGTCGAACGCGAACTTCCGCAGGCGGCCGGCGTCCGCCGCGGGCAGTTCCCACGAGTGCCGCCGCAGCCGGATCGGGCCGGCCGACGCGCGGCCGAGCAGCCGCACCGGGTTCGGCCTGCTCGCGAGCTCGCCCAGCCAGTAGTCGCGGTCGGCTTGCCCGTCCTCCGAGGCCTCGACCAGCCCCGAAAGCGGCCAGGCGACCTCCTCGGCAGTGCCCGAATAGAGCGCCGCCGCACGCCGGGTCAGGACGGCCTGCCCGTGCGCGTCCATCACCAGGTGGTGGTAGCGCTGGAACCAGCGGACCCGGTCCCCGGCCAGGATCAGCAGGGTGTGCCCGGTGAGCGGGCCACGGGCGGGATCGGCCACCACGGCCAGTTCGGCCCGCGCCCACTCGTCGGCCACCCGCTCCGGATCCGGCTCGCCGGTGAAGTCGAGAACGGCGACCTCGCCCGGGGTGACCGGGCGCTGGACCGGCGTTTCGCCCTCCAGCCCGACCGTGACGTGCAGGCACTCCGCCTCCGCGACCGCCCTCCGAACGGCGTCACCCAGCCGGGCGATGTCGAGGTCACCGCGGAGCTCGGCGACCCAGCCGATCGTGTAGACCGGATCGGCCGGGTCGAGCTGCTGAGCGAGCCAGATTCCCTTCTGTGCCGGGGTCAGGGGAAAGCCGCGGTTCATCGGGATCTGCCTCCACCGTTCAAAAGCGCGAAACGTCGTATGCGGGTCAAGCGGGGCCGGTGCCGCTCACCGCGTACTCGGGCCGGGACGCGTCGGCCGCACGCCGGTCCACAATGGACTGGAGGATTTCGCCGACCCGCACGGCGGTGTTGGACAGCAGCGACGACGTGATGCCGTGGGTGTGCTCGGTGCCGCCCTGCAGGTAGATCCCGCCGTCCAGAGGCGGTTCGGTGACGATCCGGTAGTCGCGTTCGACACGGAGCCTGCCCTCTTCGTCGCGTGTGCAGGCGGAGGCGAGCTCGCCGAGCAACGGCGTCGGGTCCGCCGGGCTGTACCCGGTGGCGTACACGACGAAATCGGCGTCGAGCCGGGTCCGTTCCCCGGTCTCCAGCGCCTCGATGGTGACCCGCACCTCGGAACCGGTGTCGACGACTTCGGTGGGACGGGAGACGTTGATCAGCTTCAGCCGCTCGATCCCCTGCACCTTCTCGCGGTAGATGCGCCGGTACAGCTCGTCGATCAGCTCGACGTCGACGGCCGAGTAGTTGGTCGCGCCGTGGTAGCGCATCAGCCGGTCCTTGACCGCTTCCGGCGCCTCGTAGAACCGGCCGACCGCCTCGGGGTCGAAGATCCGGTTGGCGAACGCGCTGTCGTCGGCCGGGCTGTAGCCGTACCGCGCGAACACCGCGCACACCTCGGCACGGGGGAAGCGGTCGTGCAGCAGCGCGCTGACCTCCGCCGCGCTTTGGCCGGCGCCGACGACGACGAACCGGCGCGGTTCCTCGGCCGCCATGCCCTCGACCCGGTGCAGGAGTTCGCTGTTGTGCCAGATCCGAGTGCCCGGCGTCACACCTTCGGGGAGGTTCGGCCGCAACCCGGTGCCCATCACCAGATTGCGGGCACGCAGGTTCACCAGCTCGCCGTCGGTGCGAGCGTGGACGTCGAAGAACACGATCTCGTCGCCATCGAAGACCGGCGTGACCGAAAGCACTTCCGTGCCATAGGAAACCAGGTCGTCGACCTTTTCCGCCGCCCATTCGAAGTAGTCGTGGAACTCGATCCGCAACGGGAACAGGTTCTTGTGGTTGATGAAATCGACCAGCCGGTCCTTGCTGTGCAGATACGACAGGAAGCTGAACGAACTCGTCGGGTTCCGCATCGTCGCCAGGTCCTTGAGGAAGGACACCTGCATGGTGGCGCTGTCGATCAGCATCCCGCGATGCCAGCCGAAACGGGGCTGACGCTCGAGGAAGTGGGCGGTGACGGTCTCGGCTCCGGGCGAGGCGTTGTGCTCGGTGACCGCGATGGCGAGCGCCAGGTTCGAGGGACCGAACCCGACCCCGACCACGTCGTAGACCGGAACCCGTTCACCGACCACTGCTCGTGCCATCTTGAACCCCTTGCGCGGCTCAGCCGCATCTCGGTACTTCGTTACAAAGACCAGGGAACCCTAACCTAAGTTAGGTGAGGCTCAACTAGTACTTTCAGTGGTGATGTTCATCCCTCGACCAGGAGGAGGCCGGTCCCATGCGGGTCGCCATGTTCGGATACCAGACCTGGGGACACCGCACCCTGCGGGCCTTGATCGACGCGGGCCACGACGTCGCCCTCGTCGTCACCCACCCGAAGAGTGACCACGCCTACGAGAAGATCTGGGCCGACTCGGTCGCGGATCTCGCCGAGGCCAACGGGATCCGCACCCTGCTGCGTCAGCGTCCCGACGACGCGGAACTGCTGGCGGAGCTGAAGGAAGCCGATCTCGACCTGATCGTCGCCAACAACTGGCGCACCTGGCTGCCGCCCGAGATCTTCGAGATGCCGCGCCACGGCACGCTGAACGTCCACGACTCGCTGCTGCCCGCCTACGCCGGTTTCTCGCCGCTGATCTGGGCGCTCATCAACGGCGAGCCGGAAGTGGGGCTCACCGCCCACATGATGGACGCCGACCTCGACGCGGGCGACGTCGTGCTGCAGCGGTCCGTCCCTGTCGGACCAAAAGACACGACGACCGACCTCTTCCACCGGACGGTCGACCTCATCGCGCCGATCACCACCGACGCCATCGAGCTGATCGCGAAGGGGAACTTCACGCCGGTCAAACAGGACAGGTCGAAGGCCAGCTTCTTCCACAAGCGCGCCCTCGAGGACAGCCTCATCGACTGGTCGTGGCCGGCTGAGGAGATCGAGCGGCTGGTGCGCGCGCAGTCCGACCCGTACCCCAACGCCTTCACCCACCACCGCGGGAAGCAGCTGCGCGTCGTCCGCTCCTCGGTGTCGACGGGCCTCTACGGGGGCACCCCCGGCCGGATCTTCATCCGTGAGGGCGAGGGTGTCGTGATCGTCGCCGGCCCCGAAGCGCGCCGAGGGCGTTCGCACGGGCTCGTCATCGAGCGGGTCCGGACCGAGGACGGCACCGAACTCGCCGCGACGGAGTACTTCCGCACCATGGGCGGCTACCTCACCACCCGCCCCTGACCTGCCGTTTCACCGTCCCGCGAAAAAAGTCATCGCGGGACCGATGAGTTCGGCCGAAGGGCGCCGTTACATCGGGTAAGAACACTCGATGGGAGGCGCCATGACAGACACGATCGCCGCGGCGAAGGCGGGAGACGAAACCGCCTTCGCCGCGCTCACCGGACGGCACCGACGGGAACTGCACGTCCACTGCTACCGGATGCTCGGCTCGTTCGACGAGGCGGAAGACGTCGTCCAGGAGGCGCTGCTCAACGCCTGGCGCGGGCTGGACACCTTCGACGGTGGGAACTTCCGCGCCTGGCTGTACCGGATCGCCACCAACGCCTGCCTCGACGCGATCCGCAAGAACGAGCGGCGGGTGCCGTCGCTGCGCTCGTTCGCCGAAGTCCCCTGGATCCAGCCGTATCCGGACCGCTTGCTGGACGAGATCGCGCCGTCCGAAGCCGAGCCGGACGCGCTAGCCGTCGCCAGGGAGACCATCGAACTCGCCTTCCTCGCGGTCCTGCAGATGCTGCCGCCACAGCAGCGCGCGGTGCTGATCCTGCGCGACGTGCTCGGCTGGCAGGCCGCCGAAACCGCCTCCCTGCTCGACCTCTCGGTCCCCGCCGCGAACAGCGCCCTGCAGCGCGGCCGCGCGACCCTGCGCGAACGCCTCCCGCAGCAGCGCGGCGAGTGGTCTGCGGCGACACCGTCCGAAGAGGAACGCGCGCTGGTGCGGCGACTCATCGAGGCCCACGACAGCGGTGACTTCAGCACCATGAGCAGCCTGGTCCGCGACGACGTCCGCCACACCATGCCGCCGGAGCCGAACTGCTACATCGGACTCGAACACCTCGCCCGCCACGGCCGGATCGCCGAGGAGATGGGCGAATGGCGTGCCGTCGCCGTCGACGCCAACCGGATGCCCGCGTTCGCCTCGTACCTGCGCCGCCCCGGCGACACCGTCTTCCGCGCCTTCAAACTCGACCTCGTCCGCGTCGTCGACGGCAAGGCCGCAGAGTTCACCACGTTCGACAGCCACCTGTTCCCGGCCTTCGGCCTGGACGCCGTCCTGGAGGGAAAGTAATGCCGGAGAAGATGACCGACGAGCAGCGCCGCGCGTTTCTCGCCGAAGGCACCCGCACCGCCGTATTCGCGACGGTCCGCCCGGACGGCAGGCCGCACGCCGTCCCGGTCTGGTTCGCCGTCGATGGCGACTACATCCTGGTCAACCTGGGCGCCGACACCGTCAAAGGCAAGGCGCTCAAGGAGAATCCCCGGGTTTCGGTGGTCGCCGACGACCCGCGTCCGCCGTTCTCGTTCGTGAGTGTCGAGGGTGTCGCGGAGATCGTTTCGGATCCCGACGGGGTCCGCGCGGGTTCGTCGTTGATCGCGCAGCGATACCTCGGGGAGGCCGGGCCGGAGGCGATGGAGGGCTGGCTGGCCTACGCCACGTCGCCGGGGAAGGTAATCGTGCGAGTGCGGCCGGAGAACATCGTGGCGATCGCGAAGGTCGGCGGCTGACCGGTCCCCGTGACTCGCGTGATCAGGCCCGGATCTCGCGTGATTGGGTGCCGCACACACGAGTTCCGGGTCCAATCACGCGAGTTCCGGGTCCAATCACGCGAGTTCCGGGTTCAGACACGCGAGTTACGGATGTACCGCCGAGCGGGAGGCACCTGGCACCGGCCACCGTCCGGGGCCAGGATGGCGGCGTGGCAGAGATCGTTTTCGACGAGAGCACCCGTTCCTGGCTCATCCGCACGGTAGCCACGAGCTACGCGTTCAGGCTGGCCGAGGACGACACGCCTTCCCACGTCTACTGGGGCCCGGCGCTCACCCCGGACCAGCTCGCCGACGTCCTCCCCCGGACCAAGGAACGCTGGGACGCCTTCAACGATCCCAACGAGGGCCTGGACGAGCTCGCCGCCGACGGCGGCACCCGCCACTGGACCCCCGCGCTGCAGATCCGGTTCGCCGACGGGACCCGCGCCCTCGAATGGCGGTACCTGGACCACGACGTAGACGGCACCGACGGCGGCGAGCTGCGCGTCCACTTCCGCGATCGCCACTACCCCCTGCGGATCACGCTCGGCTACCGCGTCCCACCGGGCACCGACGTCATCGAACGCTGGACCGAACTCACCCACGACGGGACGGACGACCCGATCGAGGTGATCCGCGCCGATTCGGCGACCTGGGTCGTCCCGGTCCGGCCCGACTACCGCGTCAGCCACGTCACGGGACGTTGGGCCGCCGAGAGTCAACTGCTCCGTGAGCCTGTCCCCCACGGCGAAACCACCTTCGGCAGCAGGCGCGGCATCACCGGCCATCACGCCAATCCGTGGGTGATGCTCGACGACGGCGAAGCGACCGAGCGGCACGGTGAGGTCTACAGCGCCGCACTCGCGTGGAGCGGTTCGTGGCGGATCACCACCACCCGCTCGTCCACCGGCCGTGTCACCGTGACCGGCGGCTTCGGCCAGGACGGTGTCGTCCCCCGGCTCGCCCCCGGCGAAACGCTCACCACGCCGGTCTTCGCCGGGTTGTACACCGAGGGCGGGTTCGGCACCGCGAGCCGCGCCTGGCACGCGTACACGCTCGCCCACGTCCTCCCCCATCCCGGCGAACTCCGGCCGGTGCTCTACAACTCTTGGGAGGCAACGGGTTTCGACGTCACCGAGGCCGGGCAGCGCGAGCTGGCGGAAAAGGCGGCGGCGCTCGGTGTCGAACTGTTCGTGATGGACGACGGCTGGTTCGGCGCCCGCAACGGCGACCACGCCGGACTCGGGGACTGGCACGTCAACCGTGACAAGTTCCCCGACGGCCTCCAACCGCTGGTCGACGAGGTGCACGGGCTCGGCATGAAGTTCGGGCTCTGGGTCGAGCCCGAGATGGTCAATCCGGACAGCGACCTCTACCGCGCCCACCCGGACTGGGTCCTGCACCATCCACATCGGACACGCTCGGAGTTGCGGCGGCAGCTGGTGCTCAATTTCGCCCGCCCGGACGTCGCCCGCTGGGCGTTCGACACGCTCGACTCCCTCGTCGGCGAGCACGGGATCGACTTCCTGAAATGGGACATGAACCGCCCGTTCAGCGAAGCGGGCTGGCCCGCCGACAGCGACCCGGACCGGCTTTGGGTGGAGCACACCCACGCGGTCTACGCGATCATGGACCGCCTGCGCGCGGGTCACCCCGGGTTGCGGATCGAGGCGTGCAGCGGCGGGGGCGGGCGGATCGACCTCGGGATCATGGCCAGGACCGACCAGGTTTGGACCTCCGACAACACCGACGCGCTCGACAGGCTCGTCATCCAGCACGGCTACGGCCAGGTGTACCCGGCGCGCGCGATGGCGGCGTGGGTCACCGACGATCCCAATTTCGTCACCCGCCGGTCCATCCCACTGCGCTTCCGGTTCCACGTCGCGATGGCGGGGGTGCTCGGCATCGGCGGCGACATCGTCAAGTGGTCCGAGGAGGACATCCGCTACGCGAGCGAGCAGATCGCGCTGTACAAGGAGATCCGGCCGATCGTCCAGCACGGCAGGCTCCACCGGCTGGTGCCGCCTGCCACCGACGGCGTCTCCGCGCTGCAGTACGTGGCGGACGACGGCGGGCGCGCGGTCGTGTTCGTGTTCCGGCAAGCGGCACATTTCCACACCCACGAACGACCGGTCCGGCTCGACGGTCTCGATCCCGCCGCCCGCTACCGCGAGGAGGGCACCGGGAAGGTGTGGCACGGCGCCGCGCTGCTGGCACACGGCCTGTTCCCGGGTCTGCCGGACGGCGATTTCGCCAGCGCGCTGATCCGGTTGACCAAGCTCTGACGGCGGCGATAGATCAGATGTATTGCCCATCTCGGGCCACCAAAGAGCGATCGGGCCGCTTGACATCACCCTAGACATCCGATCGAATGCCGTCGTCTATGAGACGCCGCGAGAAGGGTGACTGGGGCATGAGAAGGTCCTTCGCGTTGGGGGCGGCGCTACTCGTCGCCGCGAGCCTCACCGGCTGCACGGTCGGCGGCGGGACGAGTGCCTCGGGCAACGAGATCACTTTCCTGACGTTCGAGACGCCGAACCTGCCACCGTCCTATTGGGACTCCGCCATCAAACGCGTCACGGACCGGAATCCCGGCCTGAGCGTGAAGAAGCTCGTCGCCCCCTCGACCGACCGCACCGGCTACGCCAAGCAGCTCCTGCAGTCCGGCCAGTTCCCCGACGTCGCGATCGCCGTCGACTCGGCCGGGTTCGCCGAATCGGGCAACCTCTACGCGTGGACGCCCGAGGAGCTCAAGGACTTCCAGTTCCCCGGCGCCAACCCGATCAAGGGCGGGCACCACCAGCTGCCCGCCAACACCCAGACCATCCCGCCGATCTACTACAACAAGAAACTCTTCGCCGACGCCGGGATCGCGCCGGCGCCGTCGACCTGGAACGAACTCCTCGCCGCGTCGGAGAAACTGAAGGCGAAGGGCATCACGCCGTTCACCATCGGCGGTGGCAAGGAAGGGTTCCCGTCCGCGATGCTGCTGGACGGCCTGGTCAGTGTCGAGGTCTACGGCAAGACCCCGGACTGGCTCTCCCAGCGCCGGGCCGACAAGGTCAAGTTCGCCGACCCGGCGTTCCAGCAGGCGTTCGGCAAGTTCGCCGATCTGGTCGCCAAGGGCTACCTCGACAAGACGCAGGTCTCGCGGGACTACTCGGCGACCGAAGCGGCCTTCCTCAACGGCGAAGGCGCGATGTACCCGATGGGCAACTGGTTCGCCGCCAGCGCCGACGCGAAGAAGCCTTCGTTCGAGATCGGCGTCTTCAACTTCCCCTCCGAGGACGGGAAACTCGTCGTGCCCGCCTACACCGGCGGCGGCATCGTCGTGAACGCCAAGTCCCCGAACCTCGACGCGGCGAGGAAGTTCGCGCTCGCGTTCCAGCTCGACAAGGAGCAGATCGACGCCTCGGTCAAGGCCGACGGCCTGTTCCCCGCGATCAAGGGCTACACGCCGCCGTCCGACGCCGGCCCGGTCTTCAAGGCGGGCTACGAACTCTACAAGGAAGCCGTGGCGAAGAACGCCGTCGTGAACGCCTTCAGCTGGGAAACCGCGGACGACGGGCTCCTGCCGGGGATGAAGGACAAGGTCTACCAGTCCGCGCAGGACGTCATCACCGGCCGCAAAACGGTGGCCGACGCGGGCGCGTTCCTGGACTCCGAGTGGGCGAAGGCGCGCTGACCCCACGATGGCGAGAAAACCGATCCTGCCGCGGGTGTGGCATTTCGCCTCGTTCGGCGCACCCGGCGTCGTCATCTATCTCTGCTTCGTCATGGCGCCGATCCTCATCAGCTTCGGCTACAGCCTGACGAACCACAACCCGTTCAACCCGCCCTCGGAGTTCGTGGGTCTCGAGAACTACAAGCTCCTCTTCCAGGACGAGCAGTTCCTCACCGCGCTCCGGGTCACGACGATCCTGACCGTGATCGTGGTGGTCGTGCCGAACGTGCTCGGGCTCGGGGTCGCGCTGCTGCTCGACCGGAAGGGCTGGCTGTACAACACTTTGCGGAGCGTGTTCTTCACGCCCGTGATCCTCAGCTCGGTCGTGGTCAGCATCATCTGGACGAAACTGCTCGACGACCGGGGCCCGATCAACGAAGTCCTCCGCGCGCTCGGCGTCGAGCATCCGCCGGGCTGGCTTTCGGACCCGGACCTCGCGCTGTACTCGGTCGCGTCGATCGTGTGCTGGCAGATGCTGGGGTTCTGCGTGGTCGTGTACCTCGCGGGCCTGCAGGGGATCCCGGCCGAACTGCTGGAGGCGGCGGAGATCGACGGTGCGGGACCGGTCCGGCGGTTCCGCGCGGTGACCTGGCCGCTGCTCGCACCGTCGCTGACGATCAACACCGTCGTCCTGCTGATCTCGGCTTTCAAGACCTACGACCACGTCAAGGTCGTCACCAACGGCGGACCGGGTTCGGGAACCACCGCCACCATCGCGTTCGACGTCCTCGCCACCGGCCTCGACGCGAACCACGTCGGCTACGCCTCCGCGATGGCCGTGGTGATGCTGGTGATCGTGGCGACGCTGACCACGATCGTACTGCGGTTCCTGCGGCGGCGGGAGGTCGACCTGTGACCACAAAGGACAGTCCGCGGGGTTCGTGGCTTCGCCCGGCCGCGGCGATCCTGGTGAGCGCGATCTTCTTCGTGCCGCTGTACTACGTGCTCGTCAACGTCTTCAAACCCGGCGACCGGATCGCCCAGGACCCGGCGTCGATCCCGCTGCCCCCGACGCTGACCAACATCCACGCCGTGCTCACCCGCCCCGACGACCTGTTCTGGGTGAGCCTGGCCAACAGCATGCTCGTCACGCTGCTGTCGATCATCGTGCTGACGGTGCTTTCGGCCATGCTCGGGCACTACCTGGCGCGCTCGGACAAGCGATGGACCAAGGTGCTCGCGCTGATCCTGCTGGCGGGCTTGATGATCCCGCCGCAGGTGATCCTGATCCCGGTCACCGAGGTGCTGCGGCTGACCGGGCTGATGGCGACGCTGCAGGGCCTCGTGTTGTTCAACGTCGGGTATTACGTGCCGTTCGGTGTCTTCGTGTTCACCGGGTTCATCCGCGGGGTGCCGGTGGAACTCGAAGAGGCCGCCCTGCTCGACGGAGCGAGCAGGGCGCAGGTGTTCTGGCGGATCGTGTTCCCGCTGCTGCGCCCGGCCACGGCGAGCGTGCTGATCTTCCTCGGCGTGTGGATCTGGAACGACTTCATCGACCCGCTGATCATCCTCGGCCCGAGCCAGGGGACCACGATCACCACCGGCATCTACCGCTCGATCGGCCAGTACCAGGCGGATCTCGGCAGCGTGTTCGCGCTGATGTTCCTGGCGACGCTGCCGGTGCTGATCTTCTACCTGGCGTTGCAGAAGCAGTTCGTGAAGGGGCTGACCGGCGGGGCCACCAAGGGCTGACCCGGCGCGTTTCGTCCTCTGAATGCGGCTCCGCATTCAGAGGACGAAATGCTCAGAGCTCGGTGACCTTGCCTTCGGCCACTTCCAGCCGCCGCGTCGTCGCCACCGCGTCCAGCATCCGCCGGTCGTGCGTCACCAGCAGCAGCGTCCCCGGATACTCCGACAGCGCCGACTCCAGCTGCTCGATCGCGGGCAGGTCGAGGTGGTTCGTCGGCTCGTCGAGCACCAGCAGGTTCACCCCGCGCGCCTGCAGCAGCGCCAGCGCCGACCGGGTCCGCTCCCCCGGCGAAAGCGTGGCCGCCGACCGCAGGACGTGCGCGGCCTTCAAGCCGTACTTGGCCAGCAGCGTCCGCACGTCGGCGTCGGCGAGTTCCGGGACCTCGCGGGCGAAGGCCTCGACGAGCGGAAGGTCGCCGAGGAACAGTTTCCGCGCCTGGTCGACCTCGCCGACCACGACGCCGGAGCCGAGCGACGCGGCGCCCTCGTCGACAGGGACCCTGCCGAGCAGAGCGGCGAGCAGGGTCGACTTCCCGGCGCCGTTGGCCCCGGTGATCGCGACCTTGTCCGCCCAGTCGATCTGCAGGTCGACCGGGCCGAGGGTGAACCCGCCCCGCCGCACCACCGCGCCACGCAGGGTCGCCACGACCGCTCCCGCCCGGGGCGCCGCGGCGATCTCCATCCGCAGTTCCCATTCCTTGCGCGGTTCCTCGACGACGTCGAGCCGTTCGATCATGCGGTCGGTCTGGCGGGCCTTGGACGCCTGCTTCTCCGTCGCCTCACTCCGGAACTTGCGGCCCACCTTGTCGTTGTCGGTGACCTTGCGCCGGGCGTTCTTGACGCCCTTCTCCATCCACGAACGCTGCATCGCGCCACGGGATTCGAGAGAGGCCTTGGTGTTCGCGTACTCGTCGTACTCCTCGCGGGCGTGCCGCCGTGCGACGGCACGCTCCTCCAGATAAGACTCGTAACCGCCGCCGTAGGTCCGCACCTGCTGCTGGGCGTAGTCGAGTTCGACGACGCGGTCCACGGTGCGGGCCAGGAACTCCCTGTCGTGGCTGACCAGCACGGTCCCGGCGCGCAGCCCGGTCACGAACCGCTCGAGCCGCTCCAGGCCGTCGAGGTCGAGGTCGTTGGTCGGCTCGTCGAGCAGGAAGATGTCGTACCGGCTCAGCAGCAGCGAGGCCATCCCCGCCCGGGCCGCCTGCCCGCCGGACAGTGACAGCATCGGCTGGTCGAGGTTGACCGTGAGCCCGAGGTCCGCGACGACCTCGCCCGCCCGGTCGTCCAGGTCCGCCCCGCCGAGCGCGAGCCAGCGGTCGAGCGCCACACCGTAGGCGTCGTCCGAGCCGGGTTCACCCGCCGTGAGCGCCTCGGTGGCCGCGTCGAGCGCGGCCTGGGCCGCGGTGACGCCGGTGCGGCGCGAGAGGAACGCACGGACGGACTCGCCCTCCCGGCGTTCCGGCTCCTGCGGGAGGTGACCGACAGTGGCCGTCGGCGGGCTCAGCCGGACGCTGCCCTCTTCCGGCGGCACGAGGCCGCCGAGGGTCTTCAGCAGGGTCGACTTGCCCGCCCCGTTCACGCCGACGAGACCGATCACTTCGCCCGGGGCGACGACCAGGTCGAGACCGGAGAACAGGACACGGTCGCCGTGGCCGGCGGCGAGATCTTTGGCAACGAGTGTGGCGCTCATGAGATCGGTAAGTCTACGGGGACCGATTGAACAGCTCGTGGTCCCTCGGAAGAGTGGCAAGTATCCAAGCGATCACGGAACGTGGGTAGCCTGGATGTTCTTCTGGACCCGAACGAATCCCCCCGAGTATTGAGGTCGGTGACAGCAAATGGCGGACTCCGCCACCCCGGTCCCCGTCGTCCACCAGCAGAAAGGCGGTACCCGTAGGCCGACGTTGAGCAGGCGGCGCGAAGTCAGTCATGCCAGCGCGCGGTCGCTGTTGATGACGATCCTCGGCGAGTACGTCCTGCCCCGTGATCAATCGATCTGGACGTCGACGCTGGTCGAAGCGCTGCGAGTGCTGGACATCGAGGAGAAGTCCGCACGGCAGGCCCTGGCCCGGTCCTCCGCGGAAGGCTGGGTCGTCTCCGAACGCGTCGGACGAAGAGTGCGCTGGTCGCTCACCCCACCAGGCAGACGGCTTCTGACCGAAGGCGCTGAACGGATATACGCCTTCGGCAACGAGGAAAAGGCCTGGGACGGCCGCTGGCTGATGTTGATCGTGTCGGTCCCCGAAGCGAAGCGGGATCTCCGGCACCGGCTGCGCACGCGCCTGACGTGGGCGGGGTTCGGCTCCCCTGTCGCCGGCGTCTGGGTCAGCCCGGATCTCAGCCGCCAGCGGGAAGCGCAGCAGATAGTGCAGGAACTCGGCCTCGACGCGCAGGCGATGTCGTTCTCCGCTGCTTATGGTGATGTCGGCGATCAGGAGACGATGGTCGCCCGGTCCTGGGATCTCACCGATCTCAAGGACCGCTACGAGGATTTCATCGACCGCTTCACCGGTTCCCACCCGTCCGGCGAACGCGGCGTCCTGCGCGCGCAGACCGAACTCGTCCACGAATGGCGCAGCTTCCCGTTCCTGGATCCTCGCCTTCCGCTGAAACTTCTCCCCGACGGTTGGAGCGGCGTGCGCGCGGCGGACCTTTTCCACCGCAAGCACGTCGAATGGCGACCAGAAGCACAGGCGCAATGGGACGAACTCTCGGCGACCTCCGGCTAGGGTCACGGGAAACCGATCTACCGGGAGGTAACCCGCCTTGGCCACCTCGATCCGCCTCGACCGTGAAGACGGCCTCGCCATCCTGACCATCGCTTCGCCGCCCCTGAACCTCTACACGGCGGAACTCCAGGACGAACTGGGCGAGGCGATCGGCGAGCTGGAGGCCGCGCCGCCGCGCGCGGCCCTGATCCGGGCCGAGGGAAAGATCGTCAGTGGTGGCGTCGACGTTTCCCTGTTCGACGCCCAGACCAACGCCGCTGAGGCCAAGGTGCTCTTCGACGAGATGCTGGCGATCCCCGACCGGATCGCCGCTCTCCCGTTCCCCACCGTGTTCGCCGCGCACGGCCTGTGCCTGACTTGGGCGTTCGAGGTCGCGGTCGCCTGCGACCTCATCCTCGCCAGCGAGAAGGCCAAGTTCGGCCTGGTCGAACGGGTCGTCGGCCTGACCCCGACGATGGGCGGCACGCAGCGGCTCGCCGCCCGGGCCGGTGTCGGCCGCGCGAAGGAGTTCGTGATGACCGGCGCGACCTACGACGCCGCGACCCTCGAACGCTGGAACGTGGTGAACCGCGTGCTCCCGGTGGACGGCTTCGACGAGGCCGT
This sequence comes from Amycolatopsis sp. NPDC102522, assembly GCF_055584485.1. Classification (NCBI taxonomy): domain Bacteria; kingdom Bacillati; phylum Actinomycetota; class Actinomycetes; order Pseudonocardiales; family Pseudonocardiaceae; genus Amycolatopsis; species Amycolatopsis sp. NPDC102522. The sequence continues at coordinate 160,964 of NZ_JBVJLY010000018.1, forward strand.
CCGCGCTTTCACGAACGACCTCGCGCAGGGGCCGACCCGGGCGCACGCGGCCACCAAGAAGGTCCTCGAACACTACGAGCACGGCGGCGTCGCCGAGGCGAACGAGCACATCACGACGATCGCCGCCGGGCTCTTCGACACCGAGGACCTGCGCGGCGCGGTGAAGTCGTTCCTCGCCGACGGTCCCGGCAAGGCGACCTTCACCGGCCGCTGATCCGCTACGGGCGCTGACCGACCGCGTCCACCACCCCGGACGCGGTCACCGCCGTCCCATTCCCGCCCAGGTACAGGAACGTGTCAGCGGCGAAGACGATCATGGTCGGTTTCGCCACCTTGGGGTCGTCCTCCGGCCTGAGCGGCCAGGTGATGCCCACCCCGGGCCTGCCCGCCGCGTCCTTGACGTGGTCGACGGCGCGGAGGCCGGGCACCTTGGCCGCCGCGCCGTACAGGGCCGCACGGACGGCGGGCGGAAGGTAGTTTTCGTTCGCCAGCGCGACGACGTCCTTGCCCATCGCGTTGTAATCGCCCTTTTCACCGCTGTGGTCGGCGTTGTCGCCGTTAAGGTGGGCGAACATCGCGTCCACGTCGGAGGGGAGATCCGGCCGGTAACCGGGCCGCGGCGTGCACGGCTCCATGACGCCCTTGAGCGGCTCTTCGCCCTTGTACGCCTGCGCGCGCCCGTTCCGGCAGCCTGGAAGCGGGAAGAAACTTCCGTCCGCCATCTTGATCAACCCGTCGTGGGTGCCGTCCGCCGAAAGCCACGATTCCCGCACGCCGTCGGACTGGTTGGTCTTCGTGTAGACGAACTGGTCCGGTTTCGGTGGCTTGTCCGTCGTCTTCAGCGCGGCCGCGGCGGCGCCACGCAGCACGGCCACGGGATCCGCGGCGGCCGTGGGCGGTTCCAGGCCCGCCGGGGCGAGCGCCACGACGGCGGTGATGGCCGCGGCCAGGCCCGCCGCGCCCACTCCGGTCCAGACCCAGCGCCGCCGGTTCCTCAGCGGTGCCACGTTTTCCGTTCCGGCGGCGGCGATTTCGGCCATCAATCGTGCGCGGGCTCCGCCCAGCGCGCCGGAATCCGCGAGAGACACCGTTCCGGTCCGCTCGGCGATCAGCTGAAGCTCATCCATGGTTGACGATCTCCTTCGAAGTAGTGATGTCCGGGCGCCCCAACGCTTCGCGGACTTTGCGGCGGGCTCGGTTGAGCCGCGAGCGGACAGTGCCGACCGGAATGTCCAGCGCCGCGGCCACCTCCTCGTAGCTCAGGCATTCCCCCGCGAACAGCGTGAGCGTGTCCCGGTCGCCGTCGGTCAATTCCGCCAGCGCGGAGTCCAGCAGTTTCCCCATCGCCTCCGCGGTCACCTGGTCGGCGACGCGTTCGGCGTGGCCTTCTTCGTCGGGCGGTGGGCCGAGGGCTTCGCGTAGTTTCAGCTCCTTGACCTCGTCACGGCGCCGCTGTGCCACCAGATTCGTCGCGATGCCGTAGAGCCACGGCCGGGCATCACGGCGCTCGGTGTCGTATCGCTCGCGTTTGCGGAAGGCCACCAGGAACGCCTCCCCCAGCGCGTCCTCGGCGGCGGCCGGCCCGATGCGTCTGACCAGGTAGCGGTGGATGTGCGCGGCATGCCGGTCGAAGATCGCGGAGAACCAGTCCGGGCTGGTCATCGACCTCTCGATCAACTCCGCGTCCTCCAGATCGCCGGGATCCGCTACGGATGAGCTCATGAACCGCCCTTCGCCATTCGTCAGTGTCACCTGTTGTCCGCATTCGGCCTCGAATGGGTTCACGACCGACGAATCGGTCTAGACCTTTTATGCGTGCCGCGCTACATTCATCTGTGGTCTAGACCACACGTGCCAATTTCCGAGCAGGTCAGTCTCGCCGCCTCTTTTGGAGAGAACCGCCATGAGACGCACCAGAAAACGACTACTCAGCGCACTCACCGTGACACTCCTCGCCGCCGGGCTCCTCGTAGCCGCAGGTACTCCGGCGCTGGCGGCGGGCCGCCTCCGCGCCGCCTTCACCTTGGCCGGGAACACCGGTGAGTACACCGTCACCAACCCCAGCAGCGAAACCGTCGCCGACTGGTCCATCACCTTCACCGTCCCCGCCGGCGTGACCGCCACCAGCGGCTCTCACGCCACGGTGTCCCAAGCGGGCAACCAGGTCACCCTCACCCCGGCGTTCTACATCAAATCGCTCGCGCCGGGCCGTTCGACCTATCCGTACAGTCCGTCGTTCCAGCTCAGTTCCGGGGTCACGCCGACCACCTGCCGGATCGACGACGCCAACTGTGACGGCACGGGCGACATGCCGCCGTCGACCCCGGCCAACCTGCGCCTCGTGGCGAAGACGACCACGACCGCCGCGCTGGCCTGGAACGCCTCGGCACCGGGTTCCCTGCCCGTCACCGGCTACGACGTCTACCAGGGCACCACACTGGCGACCTCGGTCACCGGCACCGAAGCGCGGATCACCGGGCTGACGCCGAACACGGCCTACAGCTTCACCGTCGTCGCCAAGGACCGGAAGGACGCCAAGTCCCCGCCCACCGCGGCACTGGCGGTGACCACCAACAACCCGGGCGACGACACCCAGGCGCCGACCGCGCCGTCGAACCTCCGCTCGACCGCGGTCACCTCGGGTTCCGTGTCCCTGGCGTGGAACGCGTCCACGGACAACACCGGCGTCGTCTCCTATGACGTCTACCGCGGCACGGACCTCGCCACCACGGTGACGGGGACGACCGCGACGGTGTCCGGGCTTTCACCGTCCACTTCGTACACCTTCACGGTCAAAGCCCGTGACGGGTACGACAACGTCTCCGCGGCGAGCGCCGCCGTCAGCGCTCGGACCGGCGACATCGTGAACGGGTACGCCCGGGTCGGCTACTTCGTCCAGTGGGGCATCTACGGCCGCCAGTTCTTCGTCAAGAACCTGGTGACCAACGGTTCCGCGAGCAAGCTGACGCATCTGCTGTACGCCTTCGGGAACATCGACCCGGTCAACCACACCTGCCTTTCGGGTGTCACCAAGGGAACGACGTCCAATCCCCAGGACCCGAGCCAGGGCGACGGCGCGGGCGACGCGGAAGCCGACTACTCACGGCCGATGTCCGCTTCCCAGTCCGTCGACGGCGTCGGCGACACCGGCTGGGAAACGTTGCGCGGCAACTTCAACCAGCTGAAGAAACTCAAGGTCAAGAACCCGAACCTGAAGGTTCTCATCTCCTTGGGCGGCTGGACCTACTCGAAGTACTTCTCCGACGTCGCGGCCACCGCCGCGTCGCGGCAGAAGTTCGTCGCGTCGTGCATCGACACCTACCTGAAGGGGAACATCAAGGCATACGGCGGAGCCGGCGGGCCGGGCACGGCCGCGGGCATCTTCGACGGCATCGACATCGACTGGGAGTGGCCGGGCAGCCCCGACGGGCACCCCGGGAACCACTGGAGCGCCAACGACAAGACGAACCTGACCGCCCTGCTGGCCGAGTTCCGCACGCAGATGGACGCCTACGGCGCGACCACCGGCAAGCGGTACGAACTGCAGGCGTTCACCCCCGCCGACCCGGCGAAGGTGAGCGGTGGCTGGGAGATCCCGAAGATCTTCGACTACCTCGACGTCGCCAACGTGCAGGGCTACGACTTCCACGGCTCGGGCAGCGACAACTCGTGGGAGCCGAACATGACCGGCCATCAAGGGAACCTCTACGCCGACGCGGACGATCCGTACAAGTTCAAGTTCAGCGTGGAGGCGGCGATCAACGCCTATACCAACGCCGGGGCCAATCCACGGAAACTGACCCTCGGGCTCGCCTTCTACGGGCGAGGCTGGCAAGGGGTCGCGGACGGCGGCAAGAAGGGTGAATGGCAGAGCGCGACCGGCGCCGCGCCAGGCCAGTTCGCCGAGGAAGCAGGTACTCGTGGCTACGCGAATCTCTTGGCCAGTGTCCCGAACTGCACCGTCCAGCACGACACCGCGGCCGTGGCCACGGCGTGCTACACGGGCAATGGCGGGCAATGGTGGACCTTCGACGACGCCTGGTCCATCCAGCAGAAGGTCGCCTGGCTCAAGACCCGAGGACTGCTCGGAGTCATGGCATGGGAGATGTCGGGTGACACCGGAACCCTCATGACCACAGTGGACAACTCGCTGAAGTAAATGCTCGTGAGTGGTAAGGACGGTTAGAACCGTCCTTACCACTCACGACTTTCTGGACCGAGTCCTTGGTCACGGACCAGCCGCCGTCCACCAACGGCTGCGTCCCGGTGACATCGCCCCTGCCACAGAGCTTCTCGGCGAGTGCGACGGCCTGCCGCCAGGTGTCTTCATCGGACACGTCACCGACGACGTTGTGCCGCAGTCCGGGTTGCCCGGTGAGGTCCACGCCGACGACAGTGTGCCCGGCCGCGGCGAGGCGGGTGACGGTCGCCGCTCCCGAAACGATCGCGCAGGATGTGGTCAAAAGGGATTCTCCTCCACCTCGGCTTGCTGCACAGTGTGCCTCGTGACTTCTGCGAACGACGACCGGACTCTGCTCATCGTCGGCTCCTACACCGCCGCGAGCGACGGCAACGGCGAAGGTATCGGCACCTTCTGGCGCGACGAGCGGACCGGGGAGCTGACCCCGGCGGGCTCGCTCGAACTGGACTCGCCGAGCTGGCTGACCCCGCACCCCACGCTGCCCGTGCTCTACGCCGTGAACGAGACGGCCGAAGGCGCGATCACCGCCGTGGCGGTCGGCGAAGACGGCACCCTGGAGACCTTGAACTCGATCCCGACCGGCGGGGCGGATCCGTGTCATCTGGCGGTCACCCCCGACGGCCGGTTCCTGCTGTGCGCCAACTACAGCGGCGGCAGTTTGGCGGCGTTCGCACTGGGCCCGGACGGGGTACCCACCGTGCGTACGGCGCTCGTCCAGCACGAAGGCACCGGTCCTGTCACCGAGCGGCAGGAAGCGGCGCACGTGCACATGGCCGTGGTCGACGAGACCGCCACGCTGGTCAGCGCGGTCGACCTCGGCGCCGACGAGATCCGCAGCTACCGCCTCGGCGAGGAAGGCGAACTGATACCCGTGGCGGTGTCGGCGCTGCCCGCCGGGACCGGCCCCCGCCAGCTGGTCCGGCGACCGGGAACGAACCACGCGTACGTCGTCGGCGAACTGGCCGCGTCGCTGGTGACCGTGCGCGAGGAGCCGCCGGGCACGTTCACCGTGGAGAACTCCGTCCCCGCCACGCTCGCACCCGGCGGCGAGAACCTCCCAGGTCAGCTGGTGCTGCGCGACGATCGGCTGTACCTCTCCAGCAGGGGCCCCGAGGCGATCACGGAGTTCACTTTCGACGGCGGCCTTCCGAAGGCCGTCGCCGACCACGGGACCGGCAGGTGGCCGCGGCATTTCTCCGTCGTCGGCGAGCATTGTTATGTCGCGTCGCAGAGCGATGACATGATCCAAGCCTACGAACTCGCGTCCTGGCGCCTGATCGGCAGTTATCCGGTCGGGAGCCCGGCCTTCGTCGCCCCTTGGCGACGGTGATTCGTTCAGCGGGCTGAACAAAGACGGATTTCTTTATTTTCGAGGCGAATTAAGGTCTTGACGCAACTGGTTCAGACCATGACACTGAATCGCACACCGCCGGTGACCTGGCTCACACCCGTCCGAGGAGAACCATGTCCCTACCGAGGAAACTGCTCACCCTGACCACGCTCGTTCCGTTGGCACTAGGCCTTTTCCTTGTCCCCGCCCAGGCCGCGCCCTCCACCTTCACCCACCCGGGCGTGCTGGTCAGCCGCCCGCAACTGGACTTCGTGCGCACCAAGGTCCAGGCCGGCGCGCAACCCTGGAAACAGGCTTACGACGCGATGATGTCGACTCCGTACGCCTCACTGTCCCGATCACCGAAACCACGCGCCGTCGTCGAATGCGGCCCCTATTCGAAACCGAATATCGGCTGTACCGATGAACGGCAAGACGCGATCGCCGCGTACTCACTTTCTCTCGCGTGGTACATCACCCGCGACGCGAAATACGCGACCAAGGCGATCGAGATCATGGACGCCTGGTCCGCGGTACTGAAAGATCACACGAACAGCAACGCTCCCCTGCAATCGGCATGGTCGGCCTCCTCATGGCCGCGCGCGGCGGAAATCATCAAGCACACCTACACGAGCTGGCCGAATTCCGGCCGCTTCGGCACCATGCTCCGGAACGTGTACCTGCCCAAGGTGATCAACGGCAGTCACAGCAACGGAAACTGGGAACTCAGCATGACCGAGGCCGCGATCGGCATCGCCGTCTTCCTCGACGACAAGGCGAGCTACGACAAGGCCGTCACGAAGTTCCGCACCCGCGTCCCCGCCTACCTCTACCTGACCAGCGACGGCGCGCTCCCGAAGACCGCGCCCGGCAGCGGCCTGGACACCCGCGACAAGATCGTGAAGTACTGGCAAGGTCAGACGACGTTCGTCAACGGCCTCTCACAGGAGACCTGCCGCGACTTCACCCACACCGGCTACGGCCTCGCCGCCATCGCGAACTTCGCCGAGACGACCCGCATTCAGGGCCAGGACCTCTACCCCGAGATCGCCGACCGCCTCCGCGAAGGCCTCGGCTTCCACGCGAAATACCAGATGGGCGCGGCCGTCCCGTCGTGGCTGTGCGACGGCAGCCTGAAGCTCGGCCTCGGCCCGGTCACCGAGGTCGGCTACAACCACCTCCACACCCGCCTCGGGCTCACCATGGGCAACACCGAGGCACTCACCCTGCGCCAGCGCCCGGCGGGCACCAACGCCCTGTTCGTCTCCTGGCAGACCCTCACACACTCCGACAACCCACAGTGACTCCGTGAGGGCCGCCTGATTGCGGCAGGGCGGCCCTCACGGTCCGTTTTCCCAGGTCAGACACACAGTGACCCCTGGTTGCAAGTCCCTCTTCGGGACCCGCTAAAGTACTCACATCGCACTCCACGGAGCGCGGGTCCGGGCTGTGGCGCAGTTTGGTAGCGCACTTGACTGGGGGTCAAGGGGTCGCAGGTTCGAATCCTGTCAGCCCGACCGGAACGAAAGCCGCTTGATTTGGGACTAGGGTCCTGGTCAAGCGGTTTTTTCGTTGCACCGAAGATAATTTTTCGGCGCACACCGAAGCGCTTGCTTGGGGACCACGTGGGGACCAAGTTGATCTTCAGGCGCCCGAAGCGCACTTGACTGGAGCAAAAGAGGGCCTCGCCGTCCGCCACCGCCGCACCGTCGACGGATCCACATGCAACAGCGCCGCCACGGCCTCCGTCGAGAGCCACTTCCCGTCCACCAGCCGCAGCTCCGTCACGACTGCCCCGCCCCGCCGCGCGACGGGGCGCCGAAGCTCCCGGACGCTGCCGCGTGGGCTCCGAAGGCTGGGCGCGCCCGATGACGAGGCAAGATCAGCGGAGGCACGATGAAGCGTGGCACTGGACGAGGTACCGCACTGAACACGAAGCCGGGAACCTCAGCCGAGGTTCGATCGGAGTCGACCAGGAGCGCCACAGTGCGACGCCGAAGGGACTGACGGAGGACAGCGCCGACCACGGCCGCGTGAACGAGGGATGACAGGAGGGACATCGGAGACCTCTCACGTGTCGATGAGTTGTCTCGTTCCTCCCGCGCCCAGCGCGGCGAGCCCCGTCCGAGTCCGTCCCTCGTCCCGCGAGACCTAAAAGGTCTTCAAGCGGTCTGGCATCTGCCTGGATCGGCCGCGCAATCCGTGCGCTGCCTTGATCTTCACGGTACTCGAAGGCACTGCGTTCGCAACACTGAATCCTCGCGTGCAGTGTGATTTCAGCAGCAACGACAGCGCTGTGTCAGGACCTCTCCGGGGCTCCGGTAGGTCTCGCCGTGCGCATGGTCTCTTGCAGGTCTCGTAGTGGGCGCCGCAGCGTCTCTCGAAAGACCACCGCCGGACCTGTAGTAGCCCGACGACCGATCACGGTCTCATCGCGGTCTGCGTCGGGCACCTAAGCGGCGCGGCTCCGGATCTGGCCGCGAAACCCCGCACACCACGGCTACGACCAGGTCGTCCGTGGATGCTCGCCCACGGCAACCACATGCTGGCAGGCTGAGTTGCGACCTGAGGGCCGCGCGTCGCCGGTCATGACCATCGACGTCGCGGAAACTGCCAACGCCGGGCCGTCCGCTACCGTCGAACCGATGATCATTAGCGGCGGGCGATGCCCCCCGCGGAGGTGGAAATGAGCGCAGCCATGGAAAGCGACCACGTCTCCGTCCCGGGTATCACTATCCGGGATGCACTCCCCGCAGACGTGCCCCTGCTGGCTCAGGCGGACTCGGCGGCCGCGGCCGGGCACTCCGGCAGGCACGCCGAGATCCAGCACTGGGTGACCACCGCCGACACCCGGATCGCGCACTCCCGGGGCCAGGTGACCGGCTACTGCGTCACCGAGTACACCTTCTTCGGCCAGGCCTTCGTCACGATGCTCATGGTCGCCGAGAACACACGCGGCCTCGGAGTCGGCGCCCGCCTGCTGCTGGACGCACAACAACGCCGGAACACCCCCAAGCTGTTCACCTCCACGAACCTGTCCAACCAGCCCATGCAAAGGCTCCTCACCCGCCTTGGCTGGCAATCGGCCGGAATCGTCTACGGCCTCGACGACGGAGACCCCGAACTGTTCTTCCTCGCCCCCGCAGACACCCAGCTACCGTGAAGCATCTCGTCCACACCGGCGGAGATGGCCCGCTACACGCGGAGGCTGAGCGGCGACACATCCGGCACCCGGAAGACGCTGGGCGCCACCGGATGAGGTCTGATCGCGTAACCCAGCTGCGCCGGGCGCGGACAGTAGCGACCGACGACGCCGGCCGCCGCCCAGAGAAGCTGACCTACCCCGAGCTCGTCTTCCACCACCACCACCACCGCGGCGGCGGCCTCCTCGTCGACAAGGTCTGACTGCTGACCATCGCGTTCCTTGCCTTCGGCGCAACATTGCTACTCACGGCGACCCTGTCGAGAACATTCTGCATCTGCGTCGGGCACCTAAGCGACGTGGCCACGGTTCCGGCCGCGAAGCCCGGACTCCGACCGCTACGCCCAGACCGTCGTGTGGATAGCGGGGCGGTCATGGGTCGGCCGGTATCGTGGTCTACCCGATCCGGGTGGCGGCCTCGTAGCATCGGCGGGGTGAGCGGTTCTCCGTGGCTGAACCTCGCGACCTTGACGCTGTCCCTGCTCGCCATCGTCATTTCTTGGGTGTCCGCTCTCCGGCAACGCCGACTGGCCCGCAGCGGCAACCACCTCCCGATTGTCATCACGATGTTCCGGGAAACCCGCACCGATGCGTGGCTGGCCGCGCAATGAGGTTCACCCCGAATGGTGGACAGGGGCTTACGAGGGTTCAGGCAGCCGCTTGGAGTGACTGCTCGAAGTTGTCGGGACTGAGCATCCCGATC